>CASFRS010000013.1 GCA_949297125.1 uncultured Bacteroidales bacterium | reverse complement strand
GTAGGTACGACAACAAGCGGATAGTTGTGTCTTGCTAAAATGAAATTCATCATTAGTCTGGCGATTCTTCCGTTTCCGTCCTCGAATGGGTGAATCCTGATATACCGATAATGAAACATTGCGGAAAGTTCAATCGGAGAAAGCTCATTCTTGGCTTCCTCGTTATGATACCACTCCATCAAATCAGCCATCAGCATCGGGGTTTCTTCTGGACTTGCGTATTCAAACCGTTCTCCAGACGGTGTGATAACTGAGTTCGGCCTGGTCTTATAACATCCAGCATGAACGGTATATGAAGTTGTGATGCCTCCTGGCAGATTACGATACACCTCATAGTCTTCACGCAACAGTGTTTTATGTACTTGTCGGATGAATGTCTCTGTAAGCGGATTGTCTGTAGCCGCTTCTTCGAGGACCATTTTGAGTGCTATGTTATGAGCTTTCATTTCCTCCAAGTCAAACATCTTTGCCTCACCTATTACTCTTCCAAATAGGAGCAATATTTCAGTCTGGCCATAAGTCAGTGTATTGCCCTCTATGTGGTTTGAATTATAGTTGAACTCAATGGCAAATTTTCTGGCTAATTGGCTTTTAACCGCATCACGCTTTGGTTTCAATTCCAGCCATTTATTTAATATGTCTATAGTATGTTGCTTCATATTTTCTTGTTTTGGTGCAAAGTTATACATTTTATATACCACTTGCAAATTTATATACCACCTTTTGCGGTGGTATATAAATCTAAACTCCAGCCCTCATAAACACAGAGGTAAGCATTTTACGGTTCTTGGCACACCCTCCATTGTAATAGTGCTTGAATCATATCCGAGCCGCTTCCTGCTGCATTGGCCATGTACGATATTGGAAGCCCGTTATTGATTGCAACCGTAACTGCAATGTGGCGGAATGCACAGGTATACAAATCAAGGACAGCTCCGGGTTCCTCTCCAATCTCTTTCAACCGTATAATCAGGTGCTCACGGAATTTCTTGTATGTATACTCTTTTGCATTCGGAGCATGGTTTGCACCACGCTCCGAATGGCCGTTTCGTGTATTCCTGAGATTGGTTACGACATCTGCCCCAAGATATTTCCGATACCGGCAGAGCCTTCAAGGATATTTCCGCCCTTGAATCCCATTTGCTCCGCAATGTCCCAAAGAGTATCAACTACATAAGCAGGGGTATAATAAGCACTGTTGGCACTCATTACAGCTTGCTCCAGCCCTTCTGTTCCAAGGATTTCTTGGAGTCTCTGCGAAATATTAGCATCGCTGAACGCCTTGCCCAGACCGCCCCAGCCGCTGAATTTGCGCAGCACTTTCATCTGCTCCGCAGTGGCGGTCTCGCCGCTTTGCAGAAGCTGCTGTGCCAGTTCTATTGCCTTGATGTTAGCTTCAATTCGGGCATCAACCGATATCGGAGCATGGTTTGCGCCACGCTCCGAATGGTTGTTGCGTGTATTCTTCGGTGCTGTTACGGTATCTGTAGGTCGAGGTCGCACAGTCCTATCGAATTCAGTGCCTCCTCTCTCTCCGATGCTGTCAGTTCCTCGACTTTCTTCTGTTTGGATTTCGCTACCGCTTTCAGAGCCTCCTGATAGTGTTTCTTCATGTCTACCACTGTCGGCTGGCAATCTTTCGGAGCGAACTGCATAAATTCCCTGTAATCCATTTTCGTTGTCATTTATTCGTTTTACATCTGATAGTTCCGCCACCTCGTACATCATAGGGGCAAGTCCTGTATCAAGTACGGGTCTGCCGTCTGCCTCAATGTCAAATACGGTGGCAGGCTGTCCCTTGTAGAGAACCTTTTCCCCTTTGCTGAACTTGTGCGGCTCGTTTACAGGCTCGCTTTCTTCCTCAAAGAGTTCTCCAGGGGAATTGCCTTGTGTATGCGAAGATACGGAATTTTTCATTGATGTCTAATGATTATTCTCTTGTTCAATATCCATAATGGGAAACACATATCCGAATTTTGATTACCCTTATACTTATAGATAATGGAACGCACTATTTATGTTTTATCTGCCTTTTGCAAGTATGTACCACACTCTCCGGCGTGATAAATCCCTGCGGCAACGGGCGGGGTACTGCCCGGCAGGCTTCTCCTTAATCCTTACTCCGTTTCTTCAATATCGTTTTTGCTGCATATTACTTTCCAAGCCGATACCCCGTCTTTTCTCAATAATAAAAGCAGGCTTAAAAGCAGAATCATAAAGAACGTATAGATAGCAGCGTACATATCGGTTGCGACAATGCAAAAAACCGTGTATGCAGCCAGTAAGCCCAACAGTGAAAACAGGGCGATTCTGTTTTTCTTCCATACCGTAAGATATAGTAAAAGGATTGTGAGCGCGCTCGATGTCGCATTAAAGATGGTTTCACCCCATGATATGTAGCTGCTGTATAACGGGGAACCGATGGTTGAATACATGATGCCCAGTTCTCTGACAAAACGCGTAAAGTTCGTGAGCATCCAAAATGCTGTAACAATGGGTACAAGTCTGTTTAGTTCTGCATCTTCCTTTTTCATGATAATTTATTTTAATGGTTTGGTCGTTATTCTTGTCAGTAGTTATTGACGCATAGTGGCAATTACAAACTCTTTGATGAAATCATAATATTTTATTGTTACTTGGTAATACGGTGCGGTTTCGGTCAGCATTATTTCTATGCTCCTGAGGCGTTTGTCGTAATAACCGTATCCGTCCAACCCGTATTCGTCTTTAAAATGTTCCAAAGCAGGATATTTGCGGGCGAAAATATCTTTTACCTTGTCGAGATCCCGTGATGCAAGTTCTTTAGATTTAGGTTCCGTTATGAATACTATTTGGCGCAACAAGCCGTCGAGTATGCTGAATATGGCAAGACAGTCATAACCGACATAACTATAATTGATTACTGCAATATTGTTTTCATCGTGAAAATGGAAAGTCCCCGGTCTGTATGTTGGCGTATTTTTAAATGTGAATCCTTTTTCCTGCAGTTTCTTTATTACATCTTCTTTGCTGTCAACCCAAAGTTCAAATCCGTCAGCTCCCGTAACGTCTTCCTGACTTTCTTGCGCGAGTCCCGATGTAAACCCCAATATGAACGCCATGCAGAGCGTAAAGCATCTAATCTTTCTTCCTTTCATCTCTTTAATGTTTTTTGATCCAATTGTCATTGCCGTTAAATTAACGGAGAGAACAAACTCTCCTGTTTGCATTATCTTTGCTGTGAAACAGCGAAAATAGGCTTCACTCGGCATAGACGAACCGTAAGGTTAGGCTATGCCCCTCGCTAGCATTATTCTTGCTGCGTATCATTATCTTCTTCAAACTTGAATGAACTGTGTATAATGACCTTTAATGCGGTAAATAGCGATATTATTCCGCCGCAAATAACGACACGCAAAAAAGACCACAAAAAGACGTTGCGTGTCAATGCTTCAAAGAATTCTTCTGTTATTAGGTTTATGAAGGCGAATAAACCTATGCAGCCGCATCCCAAAGCAATCAATGTCAAATAGTAAATAATCAGTTTCATACCCTTGTCGTATTTTGTTGTTATCGGTTATTCTGCTCATCTGTGTCTTTCGGTTGCTGCAAATACGCGAAACGGAGGCATGGTGTGTATGGCAATAACTGAAATCTCTTGTATTAATGCCTGAATACGCCTTCCCCTGAAAGATACGTATCCTGCTACCGTCAATACGTGTCCTGTTTCCATGTCCGGACTGACCCGGTAAATCGGAGGCGGTCTTGTGTATGTGAGAAACAAGAAGCCGGATTGTTCCAACTTGTCTTTTCTCCGGCTATCCATACGCCTCTTTCAAAAAAACTTTGAGGACAAACTGCTCTCTTTCCTGAATTGTCTATACAAATGTACGGGGGTGGATGTGCGAAAAAGTTGCACAAGGTGGGACGTTTTTGTCGGTCAGATCAATTCTGGTCATTCACACCAGGACTCAATGCTAGAACCGTTTGCGAATTGCGCTGTAGAACGGGTATAAGTGAAATGTTTTTCCTGTCAAAAGAAAGAGGTTCGTGGTCGCGGGTTCTCGTTTAGGACAAAAAAACGGACAACTTTTTTGAAGTTATCCGTTTGTCTGCGGTGCGGACGGAAAATGAACCTTATAGTCAATCACTTCGTCCTCAATATCTTGGTGGCACAAATTCTTTAAGTTCTCCTAATAGACCTCCTGATGGATTTCACTGTTGTAATAAAAATCCATCATGTCCCGATCAAAGTGCAGCCACAAGTTTACGAACACTCTTGAGCCTGTCAGCAAACGACTTATCATGTTTCGTAGTCTGCATATCATAGTCCGACTGAAGGCCGAGAAGGATATGCGCCGGAATACCCAACGCAGCCTCGCACAAAAGTGCGAATTTGGTATTTACAGGACGTTTGCAATTTACTATATCATTCAGGACGGTATATGAGACTCCCATATCGGCAGCAAGCTGTTTCTGGGATATATGCCTGCACTCAATCTCATCCCGCAAAAGTTCTCCAGGATGTGTCGGCTCGAACGGCTCGGTATTGTTTGCTATCATTTTCGGGTCTATCCCTTTGATTTCAATCATGGTTCGTATCATTTATAATGGTTGGACAATTCTATGATGTTGCATATGGTGGCTACAATCGGTTCTGAAACTTGCTCTACGATAAATTCAATACGGTACTGATCATTTACCCGGATTGAAGAGACACCTGCCTTGTCTCCTTTCAAAACTTCGTAATGCAACGATGGCAGTAAAAACAACTCCTCTATATTACGGGCCTGTTTCAGATAATCGACACCTCTCTTATATCTTTTGACTATATCCGGCTGGAAACTATGTTTCTTATCGCTTTTCCCCGTCTCATACAGTTTCCGCAAGTAGTCTTTTTCAAACGCAACAATCATCGTGTATTATTTGATTGCAAAGATATGCATTCTTTTGCAAATCCGCAAAAAAGTTGATTACAACTAATATATAATCGCTAAAAACAAAGACTTTTTTCTGTCGTCATCATAGGCATTTTTCTACCACGGCTATATGCAAAAGACTAATGGAGAGATACTTGAATCTTAGTACTGCGACAGTTGTCGCAGTTTTGGCCTCTAACAGTATTTATATATAGGTAATATCGTAAAGCCTCACATTTACTTTTCTGCAAAGTTACGTGGTAAAACGGACAAGCTGCAAGGCCGGGTCTGTGGTTTTTGAAAAAAACGGACAACTTTTTTGAAGTTATCCGTTTGTCTGCGGTGCGGACGGGACTCGAGCTCGCGCGCTTCATGCGCGCAAGCAGTAGCGGGATTTGTATACCCACCCCGACCCTCCTTGGGAGGGCGTCGGGGTCGCGGGTTCTCGTTTAGGACAAAAAAAACGGACAACTGTTTGAAGTTATCCGTTTGTCTGCGGTGCGGACGGGACTCGAACCCGCGACCCCATGCGTGACAGGCATGTATTCTAACCAGCTGAACTACCGCACCAGACCTTGTTTTGTATTCGGGAACTCGCTCGTTCCTCTCAAATGCGCGACAAAGATAGGTAAAAAAATCAATACGGCAATAGCGCTGCGCTAAAAAATATGCCTTATTTTTTTGTTGGGGTTCTCTTTGTTCTGTCTATCAGAATAATAAATCAATTGTTGTGTGATATTTTTTTTACGTTACCTTCTTCGGCAAATGTTATTTTAGTCTCTTCGGGCTCTGTGGCGAGTTCTGCCGTATACCCTTCCGCTTTCTTTTCAATCTTTTTTACGGCAATTCCGTTATAGTTGTTACGCAGATAGAGTATGGCTGCTTCGGGCAGGAGCTTTATCGCCGATGCCGGAATACCCCGCCCGCCGTTCTTTATTTCAACCCATTCTCCCTTATTGTCGAATTTTGCTTTTGTTCCCGACGTGCATTCAATCTTATATTTGCCATCATCGTTTTTCCCTTTTACTATTTTTTCTCCGTTGAGATATTCTGCGGCGAATTCCCTGATTTCAGATGGGACGACAATGTGCTTTGTCTCTTTTTCTCCTGCAATGCCGCAGGTGGCGGCAACCGCTGTCAGCACAATGCATGCTGCCGTTGCGGTAATTCTGTTGTGGAACGATTTTTTCATGGCTTTTCTTATTTTGTTTGAAGTAAAAACATCCGAGCCGGGAGTTTGTTTCGGTTTTTGCCTGAAGAGAACCGTTTTTTTTGCGATAATATGCCGTAGGGCAAACTATTTTGCCGTTTAATTTTTAATTTTACGCCGATAACTTATGATATATATACTGCGATATATTGCGACAACGGTAGCCGTACTGCTGTTTGTTCTGTTGCTGCTCCCGCTGCTGATATACGCCCCTGCCGTCCAGGATATGGCAAAGGGGTATATAACGCGGCTTGCATCGGAACAGCTCGATATGGATGTGTCGCTGCAGAGCGTCCGCCTCCGTTTTCCCTTTTCGCTGGAGTTGCGCAATGCTCTTGTCGTTACGTCGGCAAGCGATACACTCTTGAAGAGCGATGCCCTTGTACTCGATTTGGGCCTCAGGAAGATATTCAAAAGCGAGGTCCAGATAAAGGAGTTGCGGTTCGAGTCCACAAAATTCCACTATGCCGATTCCGTATCGGACTTCGATATCCGTGCCGAGGTGGACGAACTGCGGCTACAGGCACGCCCTGTCGATATAATAGGCGAGACGGCGATACTTCCCGATATAACATTGCGCGGAGGCGATGTTTCGCTGACGCTTCCCCCGTCTGCACCCGATACGGCTGCTGCATCGGCGCCTTTTTCCTGGGCTTTCAAGGTTGAGAATCTGTTGCTTGAGGATATAAATTACAGTATGCTGATGCTGCCCGATACCGTGGCTCTGAACTGCGGCCTGGGTGAGGGCAGTATAAAGGAGGCTTTGGTCGATATAGGCCGGCAGGAGGTTTCCGTCGGGTATGTAGGGGTGGACCGCGTTCAGTGCAGTTATCTTTATTCCCTTGTGCAGCCGGACGCAGAAGAACCTGTTGTACAGGCGGCCGATACCGCAGGTACGGTATCTCTTCCCTGGACCATAAATGCCGATTCTCTTTCTTTGACCGATGTGTCGGCCACATACGGCCTTTCCGGCTATGTGCCGAAGTTGGGGTTCGATCCTCAGTATATATCCGTTACAGGGCTTGATCTGAAAGCCGACTCGCTTTACAACAGGGCTTCCGACATTAGAGTCGCGTTGCGGCATTTGTCTTTCAGGGAGCGTTGCGGGTTCAAGCTTGCCGATGCGGCGGGACGCCTGAGCATGGATTCCGCGCTTATATCGGCCCGCGGGCTGGTTTTTACAACGCGTCTTTCCGATATACGGGCCGATATGGAAGCCGATGCTTCGATATTGTCGATGGACCCCGCAGCATCGTTTTCCGTCGATGTGAAAACCGGAATAGCGCTTTCCGATGCCGAAAAGATACTTCCTGCCGTTTCTTCATCGTTGGGTGTCCTGCCTGTAAACCGCCTTGAGGCGGAAGCCGACGTATACGGTACGCTTTCAAGCGTCAATGTCCGCCGGGTAAGTGCCGGAATGCCCGGTTTCATGGCTGTGGCTATGACCGGGAAGTTGTACAACTTAACCGGGAAAAGACCGGAGGGGGATATAATAGTGTCGGGCGGGATAACTTCACCTTCCGTGTTTTTGGCAAGCGCGGAAGACTCTATCGGGAAACAGAGTTTCGTAATCCCCGACAGTATAGGAATAGCCGGGCGGTTCGCTCTTCGGAACGACAGCATTGCCACCACGTTCAATCTCCGTTCGGCCGAAGGCGGGAATATCCGCCTGACGGGGCTTGCCGGTTACAAAAGCCAGTCGTACGAGTTTAATGCCGGGATACGCAACCTGCCTTTGGGCAAGATTTTGCCCGGGAGCGGGTTGGGGAATCTGTCGATGCGGATGTCGGCCGTGGGAGAAACGTTCAACATAATGGATGAAAATGCCTTTGCCGATGTTTCGCTTTTTGTCGATGAAATAGGTTATGGCGGCAATACTTACCGCGACATGGAGATAACGTTCAACGATGTCGGCAGGGCATGCCACGGGAAACTGACCAGCAGGGACAGTATCGCTCCGTTCGATTTGGAATACAGGGGGCTTCTGTCCGATACGGTAAAGACCCTTCGGCTTGCAGGCCGAGTGGGAACACTTAATCTCGGTGCGCTCGGACTGACGAAGGACAGCACTGCCGTGAGTTCGCAGATAGACCTGAGTGCAGTAATGGCCGGAGACGCATATTACTCGTTGAAAGGCGGGGTGAGCCAGGCGCAGATAAGGATGTTCGGGGTGAACAGGTCGCTTCCCGAACTGGGTATAGAGTTCGTTTCCGATTCTGCCTCTACAAGGGGGAAGATAACCGCCGAACAGATATCGGTCGACTTTACTTCGCCAGCACCTCTTATGGGTCTCTTGGCGGGAGTCGATTCCGTAATGTCGTGTATCGATTCGCAACTGGCATCAATGACACTCGATGCAGAACAGCTGAACCGGGCACTCCCCCCGTTCCGCCTGTCGGCACGTATAGGAGAGAACCCCATATTGCGTACATACCTGATGCGGAACGATATGGAGATGAAAGGCCTGAATATCGATTTCAGGGCCGGGGAAGGGAAGCCGTTCGGTTTCCTTGCCGGAGCTTTCGGCTTTACGTCGGGCAATATGGCGATTGATACCGTAGGGGTATTTCTGCGGCAGGATACGGCCAAAATAAAATACGGCATGTATATAAGCAACACTCCGGTAGAGACGGGCCAGACCGGCGATATAAAGATATATGGCGATATTGCTGGACGGAGCGTCGGGCTGAATCTGTGGCAACAGCTTAAGACAGGCGAAACCGGATTCAGGCTTGGCGGGCGTATTTCGCTCGATACGGCATCGGTCCGCCTGGTGATAGACCCATTGAACCCCACGATAGGGTATTCCGTATGCAACGTGAATCCCGGAAATTATGTGGAATATTTCAAGGACGGCAGCATTGCGGCGAACCTTAAAATCACTTCCGGAGAGAAACTCTTCAATATATATACATACAACGGGGAGGCATCGGATTACCTCGGCATAAAGCTGGCTTCGCTCGATATCTCTTCGCTTCTGGATATTTGGCCTCTTGCCCCGCCGGTAGGCGGATTGCTGTCGTCCGATTTGCAGTTGAGTTTCGGAGGGCGGCGCATATTTGCCGACGGGACCCTCTCGGTCGACGGGTTTACGTACGACAAACGCCTTGTGGGCGATGTGGCTTTCGATATGGACTATTCCGTCCTGCAAGGGGGAATGGAAAAGATAGGCCTGGATATGGATATCGACGGCAGGACTTGCGTTATGCTTTCCGGAAAGTTCGATACTGCCGGACGCAGGCCCATGAACGTCTATCTTGAAATGGATTCCGTGCCGCTTGCATCGGTAAGCCCGTTTATTCCCGACGAATATGCAACCCTGACCGGGGGGCTGAGCGCAGACTTGTCGTTGACGGGCAGGTCGGAGAGTATAAAAATGAACGGTTACATGCAGTTCAATAAGGCCGCGCTTACGGCTGCGACGGTAGGAACGACTTTCGCCCTGTCGCCGTGGAAAATTTCCATAGAGGACAATGTCATAACGTTCAACAAGTTCGGAATGACCGGGCCTAACGGTGCGCCGCTTTCGGTTGACGGTACAGTATCGCTCGGAGATATGCCGCGGTCGCTCTCGAATCCGTTTCTCATGCGGGCCGACCTTTCTGTTACGGCGAATAATTTCCAGCTTGTAAACGTCAAGAAAAACAACAAGTCTACCGTATACGGCAAGGCATATGCAAATATGGGGCTTAGGCTGCGCGGTCCGGTAAATTTCCTGAACGTAAGCGGCAACCTTTCCCTGCTCAACGGGACGGAGATAACCTATACCATGCGCGAAAGCAACGCTTTGGGCGAGGAGAAGGACGTGTCGGACCTTGTAAAGTTCGAGTCGTTCGCCGACACACTCGATTATGATTTTGTAAAGCCCGTACCGCCTCCCCCGTGGGGAATGAACATGTCGGTAAACGTATCGATAGGACAGGCTGTGAAACTCGCCGTAAACCTTACCCCCGACGGCAAGACCGGAATCAACCTGCAAGGTGGCGGCGATTTGCTTTACACCATGAACATGCTGGGCGACACGCAGTTTTCGGGACGGTATAATATTGCCGGCGGAACGGTTCGCTATACGCCTCCCGTAATATCGACCAAGGATTTCGACATAAACCATGGAAGTTTCGTCGACTGGACAGGAAATATAGCCGACCCTTCGTTCAATATTACCGCCTCACATAAAATCAAGACCAGCGTAAACGAAGGGGGGGCGAGCCGTCAGGTAACGTTTTACGTAACGATAAGCATAAAAAACACGCTCGACAAAATGGCTATCGGCTTCAATCTGACCGCGCCGGAGGATATGGCGATAACCAACGAACTGGCTGCGATGACCGAGGAGCAACGTGCCGAGCAGGCCCTTTCAATGCTGCTGTACAATACCTATACCGGGGGGTCAAATACCGAAGGCGGCTTCGACGATAATGCGGCCCTGGACGCATTCCTGCAAAAGGAGCTGAACCAGTGGGCGCGGAACAGCCTGAAGAACGTCGACCTGTCGTTCGGCGTGGACAGCTACAAGAATGCCAGCGGCGAGGATGTTACCGATTATTCGTACCAGCTCTCAAAGTCGCTCTTCAATGACCGCTTCAAGGTTGTGGTGGGCGGCTCGTACAATCCCGATATATCCCCGACCGAGGTGGCGCAGAACATAATAGGCGACGTAACCCTCGAATATCAGCTGGACGAACGCGACAATATGCTGATAAAGGTGTTCCGCAACATGCAGAACGATATTCTCGAAGGCAACATCACCGAGTACGGTGTGGGGTTCGCCGTAAGGAAGCAGGTTATAAAGCTTAAGGAACTTTTCAATATAACGGGGCGCAAGTTGAAAGTTGAAGCAAGAAAACTTAAAAAGGCCGGAAACGCTAGTGATGAAGAAGTTGGCGATTAAAATATCTATGTTGCTCTGCCTTGCGGTTATGGCGGGTTGCTCCACTACGAAGCGGCTCGGCGAAGACGAGGTGTTGTACGTAGGTGTGAAAAGCATGAAAATAGAGGCCGAGCCGGAAAGCGAAATCGATCCTGCCACAAAAAGCGAGGTGAAGGCCGAACTCTCGGTAAAACCGAACAATGCCCTTATATCGCCATACTGGCGTACCCCGTTCCCTCTGGGGCTGCTGGTTTACAACTACTGCGAACCCACGAAGGACAAAGGTTTCAAATACTGGTTCTACAACACGTTCTCCCGCGAACCGGTACTTGTGTCGACCGTAGCCCCCGATCTCCGCATGAAACTTGTGGAATCGATGCTCGACAATGCCGGGTACTTCAATTCCAATGCTTCGTACGAACTGCTGTATAAAAAGCGCAACGACAAAAAGGCCCGCCTGTCGTATAGGGTCGATGTGGCCAAGCCATGGGTGTATGGCGAGATAGCGTTCCCCGAAGTAACCGATTCGCTTACGGCAATGATAGACAAGATAAAGGATGCATCGCTGTTAAGGCCGGGTCTCCGATACGATACCGACACGCTGCAGGCCGAACGGGTGCGGATAGCGACTTATCTGCGCAATCACGGGTATTATTTTTTTCGCCCGGAATATATCCGTTTCCTTGCCGATACAACACAGGTCGAATACAAGGTCATGATGAAGGTGGTATTGCAGGACCCCCTTCCGCGCAACGCCACCCGACAATACCGCATAGGGAAGATAGACGTATATATAGCAAGCGCAAACGGGAAAGGCGATATAGATACCATGCGTGTAACAAGCAAGCGGCGCAGGCGCAGCGCCCGTGCCGGGTTTACCGTAACGTACCAGAAGCCGGCCAAGGTAAAATGGCCTTTGATAAGGCGCAGCATACTGGTAAGGGCGGGGCGCCTGTACTCTCTTGACCTGCAGAATCTGTCGCAGTCGAACCTCAACAGAACCGGGGTGTTCAGTTACGTCAACACTTCTGCACGGGTGGACACGCTCAATCCCGGGTTGCTGAACGTGCGCTTCGACCTGGCCATGGCCAAACCGATAGAAGCCTCGTTCGAGATAGACCTTAATTCAAAGTCGAACAGTTTTCTCGGGCCCAACATGCTGTTTTCGATATCGCACAACAACATACTGGGCGGGGGAGAAAAACTGTCGTTGCAGATGAACGGTTCGTACGAGTGGCAGACGGGTGCCAACCGCGCTTCGGGTTCATCGCTGATGAACTCGTATGAGTTCGGGGCAACCGTTGCCCTTACTTTCCCGAGGTTGCTGATTCCCCATTTCATAAAAGAGCCGCGCCGCTATACGCGGACCACCGACTTTAAAATAGGGGCGGACCTGATGAACCGTCCCAACTATTTCCGAATCGTGTCGTTCAGCGCAGCCATGGAGTATAATTTCTCAACTTCGCGTTACTCTTCACATGTGCTGAACCCGTTCAAGCTGGTATATAACAGATTGTTGAATACGACATCGTCGTTCGATGCGACGTTGGCCGATAATCCGGCGATAGCCCTCAGTTTCCGCGACCAGTTCATACCCATGATGAAGTATACCTACAACTTCAACAAGTTTGTAGGGCGCGATGCCTATAACCGCATATCATTCAAGGTAGAGGCTACCCAGGCCGGAAATTTGCTGGACGGGATAATGGCCGCGTTCAACAAGAAGGGGCCCTACAAGTTCTTGGGCAACCAGTTCTCGCAGTTTGTAAAAGGGGAGGCCGAGTTCAAGTACTTCCGATGCCTCTGGGGGGATAACTGGCTTGCATCGCGTTTCCTTGTAGGGGCAGGCCATGCCTACGGCAACTCGTCCGTAATCCCGTACAGCGAGCAGTTCTACATAGGGGGGGCCAACAGTATAAGGGCGTTTACGGTACGTTCGCTCGGGCCGGGAAGCTACCGTCCCGATTTCGACAACCCGAACTATTATTTCGACCAGACTGCAAACTTCAAACTTGAAGCCAATGTTGAACTGCGCTTCAAGCTTGTCGGCAACCTGCATTGCGCCGTATTCCTCGATGCCGGCAACATCTGGCTGTTGCAGGACGACCCGGCGCGCCCGGGAGGCCGGTTGCGCGGAAGCACGTTCTTCAGGGATATTGCTTTGGGGACCGGGTTCGGAATAAGGTACGACCTGTCTGTAATAGTGTTGCGTCTCGATTTGGGTATAGGCATACATGCCCCCTACGACACGGGCAAGTCGGGTTATTACAACATGACGAGTTTCAAGAAGAGCCTCGGACTGCACCTCGCCATAGGGTATCCGTTCTGATGCGAACGGATATATACGTTACGCATCAAGAACGGTAAAAAAGTGTCGAGCCACATTATTCACAACAACCGCTGCCGCAACAACCGCCTTCGTGTTCGTGATGCTGGCTGCCGCATTCCCCGTCGTGGCAACCGCTGCAGCATCCCCCGCAATGGTGCGGGTTCATCTCTTCGGCAGTGGCATCGCGAACCAGCAGCACTCCTCCGGCAAAATGCAGGTCTTCTCCGGCAAGTGGGTGGTTGAAGTCCATTATTACGCAATCGTCCAGTACCTCAAGGACAGACCCGTTGAAATGCTGCCCTTCCGAATTTACCATCTGGAATGTCCTGCCGGGCAATACATGTTCTTCGTCGAATTTGCCGTTGACGGAAAAAATCTCCTTTTCCACTTTCTGCACGCGGTTCTTGTCGTATTCGCCGAAAGCATCGCCGCAAGGAATGCGAAAATCGAAACTCTCTCCCGGTTTCAGCCCTTTCATGTTCTTTTCAAAAGCCTCCAGCATCTGCCCGCTTCCGAAGACAAAAGCAAGGGGACGTTCTTTCGGAACGCTCTCCATGATTTCTTCCTCTTCACCTACCGTCAGCACATACCATGCTTCCACATATTTTCCGTCTTTAATGAACTCCATAACGCACGTAGTTTTAAAATTTTGCGCTAAGGTACAAAAACTCTCCCGAATTACAGGGCCGGACAAGAAAGGAATGCCGTAACCTGCGGCAGCCGGGTCAGGAGGAAGCCTCTGCGGAACAAGGTCGTGGAAAGTGCGTATGCGGCAAAAAAACGCGCAGAGATAAACCTTTGCACATATATGGCGTTAATTTATTGAAACCTTGCATAAAAAAGCCGCTAAGTCTAAAAAAAAAAGCATAACTTTGCGCGTGCCTGGACAGCCGTTGCGGCCGGAGTGCCGGCAAGGCACATCTCCTGTGCAAGGCAATTATATTTACGGAAATACATTGCGGCAAACCGAGAGGCTTGCCAGGATACGAGTATATATACTATTTTTGAATATGGAAGAAGGACAGAAACCACATCGCCCCAGAATAGGCGAGCGGCGCAACGAATCGGGAGACTCCTTTGCGACTCCGCGTTCAGAAAACATGAATTACCGCAGGGAAGAAGGCGGAAACAATTACCGCAATGAAAGGAGGGGCGGCAACTACTACGGCGGCAACCGTCAGTACGATGCAAACCGCCAGTATGAAGGTTACCGCCGTCAGCCATACCGCGCAAACCGGCAGGAGCAGGACGGAATGCAGCAGTACGGGGGAGGCAATGCCGCCTATAACAGGGCCGACAAGGATTACCAGCGGCGTTATAACCAGCCGTACAGGCAGGGCGAAGGAAATGCGAACAGGCAGCGGCATCAGAATTATGTGCCGAGACAGAACCGGAATTACGACGGGGGGGAGATACCGTACCGTAACGAATACGGACAGGCCGATCAGCCCAGACAGTACCAGCCCCGGTACGGGAGGTATCAGCAGGGCGAACGGCGTTATCCCGGCGAGTACGGCGAACGCATGCAACCCCAATATCCCCGGCAGCCGTACAACCAGCAGAAGCCGCAGCGTCCGGCGCAGAAGAAGAACAAGAAGAAAAAATACATAATACCCGAGCCGATACTTTACAAGGCCCCGTACGAGGCTGATGAAAGCATAAGGCTCAACAAATATCTTTCCACGGCGGGAGTCTGCTCGCGGCGCGAAGCTGACGAACACATAGTCCGCGGAGAGGTCAAGGTTAACGGCAACGTAGTAACGGAGTTGGGTACGAAAATACTGTTCGGCGATGAAGTCATGCTGAAAGACAAGGTGGTAACGCCCGAGCACAAGGTGTACGTGTTGCTGAACAAGCCTAAAAACTGTGTTACTACAACCAAGGACCCCCAGCAGCGGCTTACGGTAATGGATATAATAAAAAGGGCCTGCAACGAAAGGATTTTTCCCGTAGGGCGTCTCGACCGTAACACAACCGGGGTTCTCCTGCTTACGAACGACGGTGAACTTGCATCGAAACTTACGCACCCGCAGTACGTGAAGAAAAAGATATACCACGTCTTTACCGACCGCGATGTAACGGAAGAGGACATGCAGCGTATGGCCGATGGCGTTGAACTCAGCGACGGCCCGATACATGCCGATGCCGTAAGTTATGTAAACGATACTGACCGCGACCAGGTGGGGATAGAGATACATTCCGGCAGGAACAGGGTCATAAGGCGCATGTTCGAGGCTCTCGGATACAAGGTCAAGAAACTGGACCGCGTCTATTTTGCCGGGTTGACCAAAAAGGACCTGCCGCGCGGCCGCTGGCGTTATCTCACGCGCGAAGAGGTAAACATGCTGCACATGGGGGCATTTGAATAAACGAGGTATAAAACAGAGGATAACATAAAACAGATATGGAAATAAAAAGAAGCAAAATATCCGAACTCTTTACATCCAAGCCGATAGGGGAAAAAGTAAACATAAAAGGCTGGGTCAGGACCAAAAGAGGCAACAGACAGGTAGGGTTTATTGCCGTCAATGACGGTTCTACGATAAAGAACATGCAGGTGGTCGTAGATATTGCCAGATTCGGAGAGGAGGCATTGAAACCGGTAACGACGGGAGCATGCCTTTCTGTATCCGGCCAGCTTGTCGCTTCGCAGGGAGGAGGGCAGGAGATAGAAATACAATGCGAGAATCTGACAGTATACGGTACGGCCGACCCACAGTCTTATCCGTTGCAGAAGAAAGGGCATACAATGGAGTACCTGCGCGAGATAGCGCACCTGCGCCCGCGCACCAACACTTTCGGGGCGGTGTTCCGTTTGCGCCACAACATGGCCATAGCCATACACAAGTTCTTCCACGAAAGAGGGTTTTACTATTTCCACACCCCTATAATTACGGCTTCCGACTGTGAAGGGGCCGGACAGATGTTCCAGGTAACCACAATGAATCTCGGCGAGATAAAAAAGGACGGGAACGGGGCCGTATCGTACGACGACGACTTTTTCGGCAAGCAGGCATCGCTCACGGTCTCGGGACAGCTCGAGGCCGAACTGGCGGCAATGGCCCTGGGGGCGGTTTATACGTTCGGCCCCACGTTCCGGGCGGAAAACTCCAATACCCCGCGCCACCTTGCCGAATTCTGGATGATAGAGCCCGAGGTTGCATTCAACGAGATAGAAGATAACATGCAACTTGCCGAGGACTTTATAAAATATTGCGTCAAATGGGCGCTGGATAACTGTTATGACGATTTGAAGTTCCTGAACGACATGTTCGACAAGGAACTGATAGAGCGGCTCAACAGCGTTATAAAAGTCGATTTCGTCAGGCTGACATATACGCAAGGTGTAGAGATTCTCGAAAAAGCCGTAAAGGACGGGCGCAAATTCGAGTTCCCGATATATTGGGGAGCGGACCTTGCGGCAGAGCATGAACGTTATCTGGTAGAAGAACACTTCAAGCGTCCGGTAATACTCACGGACTACCCCAAGGAGATAAAGTCGTTCTATATGAAGCAGAACGACGACGGGAAGACTGTCCGTGCCATGGATGTGCTTTTCCCGAAGATAGGGGAGATAATAGGCGGGTCGCAGCGCGAGGAAGACTACGGCAAACTGTTGCGCCGAGCCGATGAAATGCATGTACCCCACAAAGACATATGGTGGTATCTCGATACGCGCCGTTTCGGAACGGCACCCCATTCGGGTTTCGGTCTGGGATTCGAGAGGCTGATGCTTTTCGTAACAGGTATGAGCAACATCCGCGACGTAATACCGTTCCCGCGTACGCCGCGCAATGCCGAGTTCTGACGTCTGAATGGCGCAGTTTTAAAAAAGGAGAACTGTCAGGACCTGTGTGTTCCCGAAGGAGAGAAGTCTGGCTTCCTCCGGAAAGGAGCATGGCGGAGAAGGACGGCTCTCCTTTTTTATTATTTCCTGGCCTTTGGTGCCGTACAGCCGTTGCCATTGCCTTTGCCCCTGTTCTGAACAAGGGATGTGATGAAGACCGTAAAAACCGGGAACATCATCATCCCTACTGCGGCAAGAGCTACCGACAACCCTTTCCCCACTACTGTAACTGCATATATGTCCGACCCTACCGTAGTAACATCCATAAGTGCCCACCATAGTGCATCGCCGTAGCATCCGACCATAGGGTTGGCATTGCGTTCAAGTACGTAAAAAAGGAGCGACGAGAAATAAACCGTACTTCCGAGCAATGTCATATAGGTAACAAAAAGGCTCGAAGCCCTGTCGTAGAAAAGGCCTCCCACTACTATTACAAGCGCGTATCCGCCTCTTGCCAGCGGAATGAAGCGGAGCATGTATTCGGTTTCGGGCTGGAACTGGATGCCGGCAAGTTTGAAGATGTTGAGGTAAGGTATGGAAATAATCAGGAAAACGGCATGCGAGGCAAGATAAGATGGCCTGCCTCCGCACAGGGCCCATTCAATGAAAAAGTCCGCGAGGAAAAAGGTGCAGATAGCGAACTGAATCTTCAGGTAAGTGTCGCTTACCGCACCCGTCCCGCTTTTGAAGGTGTCGGCCGAAATGGCTACTACCAGAACAATTGAAAGGACGAGGACCGCAACATGCAGAATGCCGCATATGCCCCAACGCCTGGCGATAAAATAGTCAGGAAGAGTTTTCATGCAACAGATAACACGCTTACGCACGGAATTGTTGCTTGTATTGTGCGTGCCGCATTTCCGGCAATCCCCGACTTGCGGCACGCTTATGAAAAATGCGAAGCCGGTCCGGAACAGCACTCCGGACCGGCTTCACCTATTTTGGCCTCCTTGTAAGGTGAGGGTTTATTTCTTGCAACTGCCGAGGCACAGCGGCTTTATCTGTTTGAAGAAATCGTTCCCCTTGTCATCTACGAGGATGAAGGCGGGGAAGTTCTCTACTTCTATTTTCCAGATAGCCTCCATGCCGAGTTCGGGATATTCGAGGCATTCTACGCTCTTTATGTTGTTTTGTGCCAGAATTGCAGCCGGCCCGCCTATACTGCCGAGGTAGAAACCTCCGTGCTTCTTGCATGCGTCTGTAACCTGCTGGCTGCGGTTGCCTTTGGCAATCATTATCATCGAACCGCCGTTTTCCTGGAAAAGGTCTACGTACGAGTCCATACGCCCTGCAGTGGTCGGTCCGAACGAACCCGAAGGCATCCCTGCCGGCGTCTTTGCCGGGCCGGCATAATATATGGGGTGTTTCTTTATGTATTCGGGCAACCCTTCGCCGCGGTCTATTCTCTCTTTAAGTTTTGCGTGGGCAATGTCGCGACCCACGATTATCGTCCCGTTCAGCGACAGGCGTGTGGCAACGGGGTATTTCGTCAGTTCAGCGAGAATCTCGTCCATCGGGCGGTTGAGGTCTATCTTTACGGCATTCCCTTCTCCTGCATTCCTCAATTCTTCGGGAATAAGTTCACCCGGGTTGTCGTCCATCTTCTCAATCCATATACCGTCCTTGTTTATTTTGGCCTTGATGTTCCTGTCGGCCGAGCATGATACGCCCAACCCTACGGGGCACGATGCACCGTGGCGCGACATCCTTATTATGCGGATATCGTGTGCGAAATACTTGCCACCGAACTGTGCGCCTATACCCGATTCCTGGGCTGCCCGGAGAACCTCTTTCTCCAGTTCCGTGTCGCGGAACGAGCGTCCGTATTCATTGCCGGTCGTAGGCAGGTTGTCGTAATATTTTGCCGATGCAAGTTTAACGGCCTTCAAGTTGGCTTCGGCCGATGTGCCGCCGATAACGAATGCGATATGGTACGGTGGGCAGGCGGCCGTACCGAGGGTCTTCATCTTTTCGACGAGGAACTTTACAAGCGTTGCAGGGTTAAGCAGGGCTTTCGTCTCCTGATAGAGATACGTCTTGTTTGCCGAACCGCCGCCTTTGGCGATAAACAGGAACTTGTACTCATCCCCGTCCGTGGCGTAAAGGTCTATCTGGGCGGGGAGGTTGCACCCCGTGTTGACCTCGTTGTACATGTCCAGCGGCGCATTCTGCGAGTATCTCAGGTTCTCTTCGGTATATGTAAGGTATACCCCTTTCGACAGAGCCTCGGCATCGCCTCCTCCGGTGTATATGTTCTGTCCTTTCTTCCCGATAACTATTGCCGTACCGGTATCCTGGCAGAACGGTAGCTGGCCTTTGGCCGCAACTTCGGCATTGCGGAGCATCGTAAGGGCAACATACTTGTCGTTCTCGCTGGCCTCGGGGTCATTCAGTATTTTGGCGACCATAAGGTTGTGTTCGCGGCGAAGCAGGAACGATACGTCGCGCATGGCCGTTTTGGCAAGCAGCGTCAGTCCTTCGGGCGTTACGTGTACGAACTTCTCGCCGTCGCATTCCTTCACCGATACATGTTCTTTCGTAAGCAGATAATACTCGGTATTGTCTCCTTCCAGCGGAAACGGTTCCTGGTATTTAAAAGGTTTTGTAGCCATAACTTTTATTTTTTTGATGGTTTGTTGGTATTCTCTTCTCCTTCGGGTCTCCCCGATAAAACCGGCATGACGCACATCCTGCCCTGTTCCGATGCAGGGCAGCGGGAAGGCTGGAAATGCCGTCCCCGGGCCTTGCAGGCCGGGTTGTACCCGACCGCACGACACCCCCTTGTCTCTTACAGCAAAGGTAGTAAATATATTTCTTATCCGTCCTACTCTTTTTATAAATATAACACGCCGCCCCCTTTCTGCCGTATTTTCTTTGCGGAGTAGAAACACCATACGGTATGGCAATATGTCTAATTTAAAATCTTTATTTATGAAAGGGTATTATGAGAATGAAAACAAGCGTTACGGGTTGCCTTCGCGTCAGATTGTCATCAAGAGGCTGACCAGGCTATTTCCCGAGAGGTCTTTCGATACGGACGAGGAACTGTTCGATATCCTGGCAGAGTACGATGCCAAACTGGACGAAAAGTACGACAAACTGCGCAAGGACCAGAGTTCTTTGGCTTCGCTGTTTATGTCGAACCCTAAAATGGGCGGCTTCATATCGGATGTGGTCGAGGGAGAAGACCCCCTTATCGCATGTGTCCGCTATTTCGGGAAAGATATGCTCGAATGTGCCGGAGACGAAAGGCGCATGGCGGAAATACGCAAGGAGAACGATGAATATCTTGCCCGCATGAACAGGGTGCGCGAAACGGAAAAAGAGATAAATGAAAACTGGAAACGCAGCGAAACGGCCATCGAGCGTTTCAAGGAGAGCAAGGGTATGAGCGAAGGGGATTTTGAAATCTTCCTGAGCAAGGTTTGCCGTATATGCGAGCAGGTATTCATGAGCGAATTTACGTACGAGCTTCTCGATACGCTGTATAAAGGAATCAACTACGATGAAGATATTGACTCCGCACAGGAAGCCGGCGAGGTTAAGGGGCGCAACATGAGGATAATGTTCGACAGGGAGAAGGACGAAGGCGACAATGTCCCCGGATTGAAAGGGGCTGCCTCGCGAGGCGGGTCGGATACGTCCAACCTGACGCCGATATTCGGCCTGCGCCGGCGTAAAAGCGTTTGGGACATGTAATGGCGCATCTGTCCCGACAAAATTCACATCAGCAAAAACAGATTAGCAAACAATAAAAACAAGTCAGAGTTATGAATGGAATTGTAAAGTATATAAAGGAGAATCCCGTTTTGATAATATTGTCGCTGGTTGTCATCGCCATATTGTTGAGTTTCGTCTCATGCGAAGCCTCGTGCGCAATGGCTGCCGTAATACCTGCGGCCGGCGGAGGCAAGATTATATCGGGCGAACCCCTTACGCGCGATTTGGCTTTACGCGAGAGCGACGGCCTGATCAAGAACGAGATTGACGACAGAATAACCAAAATACGCCCCATGTCCACACCCATAGACCAGTTGTCGCGCTGGGCCGGGGCGAGAAAAGCAAACTCTATGGTGGTCGATTACTATTCGGTAGATATAAAGCCGACAAAAGCCACCATGAGCAAGGCCTATACCGAGCCCGAATCGGGCAATGCAACCACGGCGGCGCAGAAGGCGACTCTCGATACCTCCAACAACGATATTTTCGAGGTATCCGAAACCATCCTTGTCCAGGGTATAAAAGGGTACGAACCCGACGGGACCACCCGGTCCAAGTCCGACCTTGTCCTCTACATTACGAGCAAGGAAGAGAACGGAACCCTTAACGTGTATGCAATAAACGGGAAGAAGATAGGGAGCGTAGAAAACTGCGTCCCCTCCATACCGGGTTCTGCAACGCTTATCAGAATGGGGCGTGCGGCAACCGAACTGGATGTCCAGACGGCGCAGTTCGAGGCATTGCCGGTTAAGGAACAGAACAACTGCCAGATATTCAAGATACAGGTAGAGCAGTCTACGTTCCAGAAAATTGCCGCCAAAGAGGTGCAGTGGGATTTTTCCGACTCGGAGGAGGCTGCCATATACGATATGCGCCTTGGTATGGAAAAGACGTTCATGTTCGGAGTAAAGCGTACGCTGTACGACTCGCGCAAGAAGGAGAACGTGTTGCTGACCGGCGGAATCTGGTGGCAGGCAGGCAAGGAGTACGAGTTCGATCCGGCAAAAGAGCTCACGCAGGATGACCTTATCGATATAATGAAAGAGGCATTTACCGGAAACGGAGGGAACAAACGCAAGGTGCTCATAGGCGGCAGCGATTTTATCGGGCGCATAAATAAGCTGGAAGTAACGAAGGTTATTGCGGCCGATGACGAGTATGTAAAATGGGGTATAGATTTCTCCGAGATACGCTCGAAGTTCGGGAAATTCTATGTCCTCTACTCGGAGGTATTCGATGATTGCGGCATGAGCGATTACGGGTTCGTATTCGACCCCGAGTTCGTAACAAGGTGGGCGCATGTCCCGTTCGGACACCAGAAACTCGATTTGAAGAGTGCAGGTATCCGTAATACCGATGCGGTTGTAATGACCGAAGCGAGCTGCCTTACGCTCCGATATCCGGCGGCGCACATGCGTATAGTTCCCAAGCAGTAGCGCGCGGCAGTCTTACAGGGAACACTTCGGGCGGCAGCGGCGCCGCTGCCGCCCTTATTATTTTATGATAATGTAGCATGATATGGAAGATAAAACCGGAAAAGTGAAAAAATACAGGACTACGAGGGGAAACCTCAATACTTATGTCCTGATAAACGGCAAGGCTGCGAGAGTAAAATTCGTGTCGGGCGACAACAAAGAAGGATTCTTCACTACTTCCGACGCGCTCTTGCAGGCAGCATTGGAGAACGACAGGGGGTTCGGCAGCAAATTCTCATTGTCGGATGAATCCGAAAATAAAGGCGAACCCGAGCAGGCGGTATATACCGAAATAAAAAACGTAACTACATGGCAGCAGGCAAAAGAACTGCTGAAAGCAGAACCTTACGGCATACCGCTGCGGCAGCTTTCCACCCCCGGAAAAATAAAAAAAGCCGCGCAATCGTGCGGGTTGAGTTTTCCTAACGTGGCAGAATAAGGAGTCTGGATATGAAATACAGTTTGGATACACTTGCAGAACTGGTAAAGATAAACATGGAGGAGAGCAGCCCGGCTTGCGGCTCCGCCACTTTACCCGAAGTCGACTCGGTTGGAATAGATTTTTATATAAGGGAGAAGATTCCGGAGGCTGTCGTAAAAGTCTTTATGGCAGCACCCTCCTATTTGCTCGAACAAACGGATATGCGTCCCGGGGCGGTGCTTAAACGTTTTCAGAACGGCAGCGGCGAAGTGCTGCTTCCATCCGACCTGTTGAAAATGACGTTGTTCCGCATGCAAGGCTGGGAGCGTCCGGTTTCGCGGTTTATAGATGAAAACCATCCGGCTGCGGAGTTGCAGAACAATATATATTCCATGGGCGGCGTATCGAAACCCGTTGCGGTAATCACGCACGGCAGTGCGGGGAACAGGGTACTGCGCTACTATTCGTTGCCGCCCGAAGTGCGCAACCATAAAATAGAAGAGGCTCTTTACGTCAGGTTGCCCGATTTTTCCGGCCCTGTCGAAATAAATGAAGTTCTGCTCCCGTCGGTTACATATTGTGCGGCGGCGCTGGTATACGAAATAACGGGAGAGCATGAACGCGCTTCCGTAATGAACCGGCGGGTAGTTGTACAATAAATTATTAACGAAAAAACAGATGTTATATATGAGACACAATCATTACCCCGCCAAAGGAAGGTTTTTGGGGTTTTACTACGGTACTGCGCCGGTGTTGTCCGTAAACCCGGAAGGGTGTGCAGGCGACTGGTTCCTCAACGGCGAAACCCTATCGGTGTGGATGTGGGACACCGTGAACAGGGTTTGGATAGATACGAACCGGGTAGATACCGGGCTTCAGCGTATGTTGACGGACAAGACCGGCAATTCTCCGGCAGACTGTGTGCCGTCGCCGGAGGTAGGGATAAAGGAGGCGTATTTTTATGTGGCGGAAAATGCCGATTGCGACAATGACGAGGCTGCGTCGCCGCGGAACATAACGTTTACGCACTTCAAAAACGGCAACGTATCCGTCAGCGTAGAGGTCAGGAAAACCTCCATAATCATACTGTATTGGAACGGCGACTACTGGGAGACGAGCGTAGTGCCGATGAATGTCGATTTGTCGCTCTATGCCAAGGATGCAGCCTTACAGGCCGAAATAACGAGGGCAAAGGCGGCCGAAGCTGCCAATGCAGAGGCTATTGCATCGGAGACCGTCGCCCGTGAGGCCGCCGTTTCCGCAGAGCGGTCGCGAGCCGAGGCGGCCGAAGCTGCCAATGCAGAGGCTATTGCATCGGAGACCGTTGCCCGTGAGGCCGCCATAACGGCCTTGTCCCCGCAACTTTTGAAAGGGACGCTGTATCTTTCGTCCGACAGTACTGCGTTATACACCGACGAGGCCCGGCAGCAGGAGTACAGGCTGCACGATGCCGGCGGGGCGGGTATATGGCATGTAAGTGGCTCAGACATAAGAGGGCTCTTGATACAGGGGTGGACGCAGGCCACGCTCTATCCGCACAATGCCGGTTACCTGTTGCACTGGAAGTGGGATGCGGCACAGGAGAAATGGGTTTGGGAAAGCGACCCTAAGAGATACGCCGTAACGCAGGCGGAGAAAAGCGCGTGGAACAGTGCCGTATCCCGGTTGGATGATTTCCTGACATCGGCGGATGCCACCGATACGGCAATAAACAAATGGAAAGAACTTGAAAGTTTTCTGTCGGGGATAACCGATACCGAGACCCTTGCCGGGTTGCTTTACGAGCAGGAGACGCGGCTATCCGAAGAAATAGACAGTTTGGAAAGCGGCAAGGCAGACAAGGCGGGCGGAGCCGTAGCAGGAAACCTTGCCGGGCTCGATTCGGGAGGCAGCCTTACGGACAGCGGTATTCCGGGAAACAGCGTGGAAAGGTTCACGGCAACCATGCCTACGGCATCTGCCGACAACGCGGGTAAGATATACCTGTATGCTGGAGGTGCAGACAGCGGGGGAACTTTTTATACAGGCAACAAATATATCTGCAAGGCTTATAACGGGAGTTACCGGTGGGAAAGCCTTAACGGGTATATAATAGCTCCGGACGGCATAACTGGGAGCGGAGGCACATCTTTGCCCGAGGGTACTGTTGTTATCCCTTTAAAGACAACTACAATAGGAAATGCGACATATAATGCCGGTACGCCTCTCGCAGTAAGGGGCGGAGGCTGGTACACCTGGGGCGGCGACACGTCAAAGGCGGAGGTTGTATGGAATCTGCCTACGGCGTCTGCCGACAATGAGAGCAAAACCTTTATATGCCTCAACCCTGCCGATACTCCATACCCGCGCGGTGTGTACACATCGTACAAGGATTCAGCGGACGGCCAATACAAGTGGCGCAAGGTGGGCTTGCTGACGCAGGAGAATTTCACGCAAGAGTATAAGGAAGCGTTAGACACTCTTGAAACGACTATTGCCGCAGCTCTGCCGTCCATATCGGATATAGAACTTGAAACGATAGATACTCTCGGGAATGTTTCTGCATCCGGGACGTTTATTGTAAAAGACGGCTCGAAAAGAGGTATGCTGATATTCGAGAATACTGGGAACAACGCCCAGCGGCAGACATTGTACTTGGAAAATGTTTTGAAATACCGCACCCGCGATGCGGACGGCTGGGGTGAGTGGACTGTATTGGCAGACCTTTCCAACGGATTGGCCGCGGTTGCAACATCGGGCAGCTACAACGACCTTAAAGGCCGCCCCTCTTTGGCTGCAGTTGCAACATCAGGAAGTTACAATGACCTTAAAAATCGCCCCTCGCTTAGTTCCGTCGCTACATCGGGGAACTACGAAAGTCTGTCGAACAAGCCGTTGCAAGGGAGTATATCGTTCGATGCAGCCGACAGTCTGTGCCAGTCCTATCAAAACGGAGTTTACATAGTAACAGACGGCGGACTGACACAAGGTCTGTTGTCCTTCTCCACAGCAGGCAACGGCGGTCTTATGCAATACCTTTTGCAGGACGGGACGATAAAAAGCCGAACCGGGTCATACACGGGAAGCTCCTCGTCATGGAACGAATGGCAGACTCTCGATTTCGGCGTTTCGGATTACAACGAGTTGTTGAATAAACCCATACAAATTATCGAGAATGAAAGCTATTTGAATAATCTCAACTATAACAATACGTCTGGCATATATGTGGTAAAATCCGGTTACGGAGCCACCATGTATATAAGCGCGACAACGTCAAGCAGCACATATGTACAAATCAGATTTGGTGAACAAGGTGTGGCATATCGCAGGGGATATACAACCGAGGCGTTAGGAAACAAAGAGTGGACGAATTTTATACGTTATCCATGGGATTGGGATAATATGACTTATTATTCTAAAGACCTTAACGATTTTACAGAAGAGGGCATCTACTTTGTAAAGGGAACTAATAATCATACATCCAATTTGCCGATTACCAACACGGGCGAGACGGTAAACGTGGCCTTTACGCTGCTTGTATCGGCATCGAAACCGATAACCTTTAGCGACAGCAGCGAAAGGTCTATTGTCGGGCAGAACCTTACCCTTGCAAATCGTATCGGAAGCGAGAACAAGCAGTATCTGCGCCATGCCATATGCGACAAGAAGAACGGAGAAACCACATATACGTGGAGTGCCTGGCGCGAAGCCGTAACACAAACCATGCTCGGCAACGGCGGAATCTGCACGGATGCAGATATAAACGCGGCAATCGATAACGGGATATATTCCGGCGTTGCATCCCAAAGCGGCATACTGTCGGCATACAGCACCTTTACCATGGTTGTCGTGAATAACTATGCAGCCACGGCAGCGGCATCGGCAATGGGGGTACTGGCAGGTTGGCGGCAGGTAACGCAGACCTTTATAGTACAACCGCTCTGCACAAACGGGCAGATTACAGAAGGGGAGATATACCAGCGTACAGGCATGGGGGCAGACACCATAACATGGGGAGAACTTAAACCGGTCGGTAAAAGAGACGGTACGCTTACCATAACAGATGCAAGCTACGGAACGGGCGATACCTATGCTCTTGATTTTACCGCGGACTTTGATACCATATGCTTTAAAACGGATACAAAGTCAAAGTGGAAAGTAGGGAAAATTCCCCAAGGCAGCAGTGGCATAGTCCTTTTAAAGAAGAATATAATATTCAAAAACCCCGGCTGGAAAGGTCCGAGCGATTCGTCTGCGATTATCTTAAACGGCGTATCGTACACTTTCAGTGCAAAAATATCTGCCATAAGCGAATTTTCTATCAACGGCGGGTCGGATATAACGCTTGTTCCGACAAAGGTAAGTTCGGACGTATACGGTAACCGAGGGGTTTCTTCTGGCGGTCTCTCCTGCTTTGAACTGTGGCTTGAGGTAGACCATGATGCAAAAACGGTGGCAATGACCCTTATACCCAAATACTGACAACAAAAAAAGGAGACGGCAATATGGAATACATAGCGGCGATAATAAGTGCGATAGGGACGATACTGGCGGCGTGGTTCGCATACAACCAGTACACGAAGAACAAACTGACCGACTTGAAGATAGAACGCTTCAAACAGGAAGAGACGGAAAAGAACATCCGGCGGAACTACAACTCCGCCGTGGTGTTCGGCGAGTTGTGGAACGTGCTGTACCGGCTGAAAGCCGACAGGGTGTATATAGTGCAGCCCCACCCCTTGGGCGATGCTTGTATGCTGTCGGTCTTCTACGAAGTAAAGCGCAAAGGAGTGGAGGGGATGAGGGAGAGGATACACAATCTGCGGATGTCCGAAGTGGCCAACTTCGCAACCATGCTGAGCAAGAGGCTCTTCCTGTACATAACCGATATAGACGCACAGGTAGAAGATAAATACGCCAAGGCAATCCTCTCGTCGTGCGGATGCGAGCAGGCCGTAATAAAGCGGCTCAACGACAACCGCTACGATTGGGTGGGGAGTATCTTCTGCGAGTTCACCCGCCCGATAAAAAGCAGTGAGGAAGAGGCACACAAGATACTGCACGAGGCCGCGATGAACATACAGTACATATTGCCCGAATACAAGTAGGAAAGGAGAGACAGGATGAAGAGCAAATATTTCAAAATAGAAGAGCTGGTCTGCCGGCATGTTTACGAAAAGTTCGGCGACAGGGCGTGGATGTTCATCGACGACAGCCTTATCGAAACGCTGAACCTGTTGCGTGAAAAGATACTCGGCGTACCGATGATAATCAACACGTGGAAGGACGGGGGCGGGTATTCCCAGCGCGGGTTGCGCTGCAACCGCTGTCAGATAGTCCGCGAAAAGACCGCCCCTTACCTTTCGGCACACGTGCTCGGCAAGGGGGTGGATTTCAACGCCTCCGGCATGACGGCCGACGAGGTGCGCGGCGAGATAATAAAGGCGCAGGTCCTGCTGCCGTGGCCGATACGGCTTGAAAAGGGGGTCGGCTGGGTACACATAGACGTGTACGACAGCGGCAACGGAGAAAAGGTAACACTCTTTTCGGCCTGACACACGGGAAAGCTATAAACGCGATTCAACGAAACAGCAAAATGAAACCATTTGTCATACTCCAGCTTATACTGATTACGGCAACCGCCTCTTCGTGCGCCGTAAAGAAACGGACGGAACAGAATGTTTCCGTTGCGGTAAAGGACACGGTATATGTCGAACGCTCAGTCCAAACGGGCAAGTACGGCCGCGACACGCTGATTATCGAGCGGGTCGTAACCGAATATTATCCCGACACGGCCGGGAACTGGATACCCGCCCGCCGCAGCGTTACCGAGGGAAAAGATGTAGCCGTGCGTCTTTCAGCGGAAACGGAAACCGAAGCGACAGTATCAACTGCATCGGCCGACATGAAGGGACAATATACCGAAGTCGTGGAGCAGCAGAATTTCTCCCGCTGGCGGTATTTCCTTGCCGGGGCGGTTGCAATGGCCATGTTCCTGGTGGGGATCTATTTTACGGCAAGGGTTCTTAAAAGACGGTGAACTCTTGCTGCCGCCGCAAACAGGTTCATCCGTCCCCTACGGCAGGTACGGTTATGCAGGGAGCGGAATATTTGGCTGTATTTTCTCTCCGCGTCCGGCGATAAAGGGGGATGCCCGTACAACCCGAAACAAAAATCAGGCAAGCGCATTGGAAAAACCGGAATGCGCTTGCCTCGTGTATATTATTATGGAGTATCCGATGTCGCAGATGCATTGCCCTTGCGGTATCCGGTACAACTTTCGTGCAGCCGGCTATTTTTCTTCCGGGATATACTCCTTGTATTCTCCGAGTATCTTGAACGATTTGGTAAGCGGCATTATTGCCGTAAGCGACTGTTTGTACCTGATGTAATCGTCGAACGTAACATCGATGTAGAAGCGGTACTCCCATTCGCACCCTATAATCGGCATGGACTGGATTTTTGTAAGATTGATATCGTAGAACGAGAATATGGTGAGAATCTTCGACAGGCTTCCGTGAGTATGCGGAAGGCTCAACACAAGGGATGCTTTATTCACGTCTTTCATATGGCTGCCGCCTTCTATCCTGTTGCCGTCGCAGAGCACAAGGAAACGCGTGGAGTTCCTTTTGTTGGTCTCTATTCCCTTGTACAGAATATCCAGACCGTAAAGTTTCGCCGCAAGTTCGCCGCAAATGGCCGCGTGTCCCGTAAGTGATTTTTCGGCAATCTCTTTTGCCGAACCTGCCGTATCGTCCTTCTCGACGACTTTCAGCGACGGATGCTGTTTCAGGAAATCGCCGCACTGCATAAGGGCTATGGGGTGCGAGTTGACTTCCGTTATATCGTCCATTGTCTGGCCCGGCAATACGGCAAGGACGTGCGAAATCCTGAGTTTGTATTCCCCGATTATCTGCAAATCGCTTGAGCGCAGAAGTTCGTGGTTCTGCAACAGCGAACCTGCTATTGTGTTTTCTATGGCCATAATGCCGTACAGGTCGCTCTCTTTAGCCATGGTGCTGAAGAGGTCGGCAAAACTCATGCAAGGAATAGTCTCTATCTCTTCACCCTTAAAATAATTCCTGGCGGCAGCTTCGTGGAAGCAGCCCGTTACGCCTTGAATAGTAACTCTTTTCATCTTGATGCTTGTAGTTGAAAAAGAAGAATCCCGTTTCGGAATTTCCGGAACGGGATTCGTTATTAAACATTACATGATTTTTCAATACAAATACGAAACCCCGTTCCTCCCGTTGCAAAAGAAGAATGCAAAAAAGAAAAAGAATCTGAACGAATTACGTCTCATATTTCTTCGGATAAAATTATTTCCGCAGCAAAAGTATGTAAAAAGCGGAATAAATACAAAATTAAATCCCTCCTTTTTTTACGGGTACAGGCGAGAGCGGTTTCCGCTGTCAGCATATGGCGGAGTCGTCTAAATAGATACAGGCATCTTCGTCATAGCCCATATCGAGCATAAGCAGTGAAATTATCCTTTTCCTGAAACGCGAAACGGTAAAGTCGTAAAGCTCGTCCGAAACGCTCCCCCGATACGATACCGCCTGTTTTATACTCTCTTTCAGGCAGGCTATAAGTTCTTTTATGTCAAAACGCCGGAAAACCGACCAATACTCTTTTTCAGAACATCCGTACGACTCCAGAAACTCCGTGAGGCTCATTATTGCAATATCGGACATCAGTTTTTCACGTTCCTGATGATACAGTTTCTTGTGTTTTTCCCTTTTCATGTCGGTTCCCCTTTCCTGTTTCCGCAAATGCCGTTTCCGCCCGGAACAGAATCTGCTTGCGGCATGGATACCTGTTGCTGTTCTGTACGGAAACACGCTCCGGATAGAGCTTGCCGACAAAAAAAGCGCAGAACCGCCGTCCTGCGTCGTCATATGCACCATAGGCCGACCTGCCCGGCAACATGTGCGGCCCAACAGTAAGAACCGGGCCGTTTGTCTGTTTGCATAGTCGGATAAAAAACGGTGCAGAACAATACCTGTTTAACCTTTTGTGTGGTAGTTTGGCGACGCTGCTTATATCGGCAAACGGTATATATGTTGCATCTGTGCAAATATACGAAAAGAGACTGAATAATGGGGTGTCTGCCGTACTGTTTTAAGTTTTGGCCCCGGTCGTTTACTTGCTGTGCAGCCTTCCGGCTTATACCGGCATTATGGCTGTTGCTGATGAATTGCTGTGCGGCCGTCTCTTTTCCTGTGTCTCTGTCATTGCCTTGTTGCCGGGTTCGGCAACAAGGCAATGTATCTTGCGGCATATATTCCTCCTAATTCCTTTGTACAAACCGGTAGGTAATTGTCCCCTGCTGGTTGCTTTTGCTGTCCGATTTTTCAAACAGAGCCTTTTTTGCACTCTCTACTGCTCGTCTTCTCAGCGTGCTGTTTGAATATGCCGCCCCGCTGCTCCCTATGGGTGAAGCCTGGGCTTTTATAACCTTGCCGTAGGAGTCGACTGTTATGGCAACCACAATTACCCCTTCATCGTTGCTGTTGTCGTATCGGGGGACAGGGAGACTCTCTCCCTGTCTCAGGCCTCTTCCGCCCAAATCGTAGTTTCCTCTTCCGGGATTTCCCGATGCCGCTCCGTTATCGGAGTTCCCGACACCGCCTTCCTCCTTCCCACGGTTGCCGTCCTGTCCGTTTGTTTTGCCGAGGGCACCCGATATCAGGTTGTCAATCTCGCGAAGCTCTTCGGCCCGTTTCCTTTCTGCCGCCCTGCGTGCCTCTTCCTGTTGTTGTTCCTTGTCTGAATCGTCCAGGCTGATGCTTTCGTCCAGGTCTTGCGTTATGTTTTCTTCCGTACCTCCTTCCAGAGCTTCCGCCGGCATACTTTCGGTATAGTTCCACTCGGCACTCCCTGCTCCCGATATTACATATATGCCGCCGCCTTCCTCGTTTTCCGGAGTTTCAACCGCACCTATCCTTACGAACCAAAGCATGGCTATGACAGCTGCATGCAGCATAACGGTCCCTGTTATGCCGTATACTTTGCTGCGTATTTCTTTGGTCGAGGGCATCGGTCGGTGGGTTTGGTTCAGTTATTTGCCGGTCTTGTGGCAAGCACCATTCTGATATTGTTCTCTACGCCAATGTTCAGTACCTTTACTACTTCTCCGTACGGAATGGATTCGTCGGCGTACAGTGCGACAAAGGGCTCATTCCCGTTGTTGCCGGCCAATGCCCTTATTGCCGCATTCAACTGGTCCAGGCTTACAGGGGTGGCTTTTCCGTCGGCAGACGAGATATAGTAGTTGAGCGACGCGTCGATTGTTATCCGCGCCGTAGGGGTTTCTGCAACCTGATTGCTGCTTTGGGGCAGCAATACCTTTATGGCGTTCGGAAAAACTACCGTTGATGTAACCATGAAGAAAATCAGCAGCAGGAATATGACATCCGTCATCGACGCCATGCTGAACGAAGCGTTTATTTGAGTTTTCCTTTTAAGCGACATCGTTGGTTATCCTGCGGGTTCGTTCAACAAATCCATAAACTCCATGGTCTTGGCCTCGAGGCTGTTGACAACGCCGTCCACTCTTGCAACGAGGTAGTTGTAGGCAAACAGGGCTATGATGCCTACTACAAGGCCTGCAACGGTAGTAACCAACGCTTCGTATATGCCTGCCGACAAAACCGTTATGTTGGCGCTTGTCCCTGCTTCGGACATGTTGTAGAAAGCCCTTACCATGCCTGTTACCGTACCGAGGAATCCCAACATGGGAGCTCCGGCTGCCGTCGTAGCCAACCACGGAAACCCGCGTTCAAGTTTGGCGACTTCGAGGTTGCCCGTGTTCTCTATTGCAACGAGAACATCGTTCATCGGGCGTCCGAGGCGGGATATGCCCTTCTCTATAAGGCGTGCATACGGGGTGTTGCTCTTTTTGCAGAGCGATTTTGCGGAGTCTATATCCCCTTCATGGATATAGTCTTTTATCCTGAGCATGAAGGTGTCGTCCTGCCGGGCAGCCTTGCGGATAGCAAAATACCTCTCTATGAATACATAAACGGCTATTACCGATAACAACAGCAGCGGTATCATTATAATACCCCCTTTCATGGAAAGGCTCAACAGGTCCATTTCATTGGCGGTTTGGGTCGCAGCACTTGCGGTTGCCGCACTTGCAGGGGCTATCATCGAGGCATCGGCAAGAATAGTCGATAACGGATACATGGTCAATACGGTTTTTATTTATGTTTCAGACACTCTTTATATTTTTCTATCGTGCTCCTGAGTCCCAGGTAAAGGGCGTCGCAGATAAGGGCATGGCCAATCGAAACTTCGTTTACCCAGGGGATGGTCTCTATGAAATATTTCAGGTTCTCAAGGCTGAGGTCATGCCCGGCATTAAGCCCCAGTCCCAGCGAACGGGCTTTCTGGGCTGCGACTACAAACGGGGCAATGGCCTTTTCCCTGTCTTTCTCGTAACCCGAAGCGTACGGCTCGGTATAGAGTTCAACCCTGTCTGTTCCGCATTTTGCTGCCCATTCCACCATTTCGGGAACGGCATCCACGAATATCGAGGTCCTTATTCCAGCTTCCTTGAAACTGTTTACCACTTCGGTAAGGAATTCCGCGTTGTCCCTCGTGTTCCAGCCGGCATTGGACGTTATGGCGTCCGGGGCGTCCGGGACCAGAGTAACCTGGGTAGGGCGTATCTGCAATACTTTCTCCACGAATCTGGGCGACGGATTCCCTTCCACATTGAATTCCGTCTTCAGCTGCGGCCGCAGCACGTCGAGGTCGGCGTACCGTATGTGGCGTTCATCCGGTCTCGGGTGGACGGTTATGCCGTCAGCCCCGAACGATTCGCAATCCAGCGCCACTTTTAATATGTCCGGGCGGTTTCCGCCGCGGGCATTACGGATAGTGGCAACCTTGTTTATGTTTACGCTTAATTTTGTCATACTCCGATATGATGATTTAGACTGTCGTTTTCTATTGAGGATTAATGTTCAACGGATATATTGGGAAAATAAGTATCTTTGTCCCCGTTACAAGATGAACGTGTTAAACATGAAAGATTTAGTGTCGAGAATGTAATCCGTATCAAAATATTCGTAACGCGGGGTTGGAAAAACCCCCGCAAAACACGGTGCAAAAATAATATCTTTTGCGGGATTTCACAGATTAAACCGTTGATATTTGCAGTAAAAATTCAAATATAATGAAGATAGCAGTATTCGGCAATATATATCAGAGCAGCAAGAGCGTATCCGCCAGGAGGTTCTTCGAGGTGATACGTCAGCACGGGGCGGAAATATACATAGACGGGGAATTTATGGATTTTTTGCGTTCCCAGCATGTGTTGCCCGTCGGGGCCCGGCGTATAGACGGCAATGATTTCGATGCCGATATTGCAGTAAGCATAGGGGGCGACGGCACATTCCTGAAAACGGCCGAACGGATAAACGGGCGCGATATTCCTGTAGTAGGCATAAATGCGGGACGTCTGGGCTTCCTGGCCGATATATCGGAAGACGAACTTCCGGACCTTGCCGCCGAACTCTTCTCGGGCGATTACCGGAAGGAGGCGCGTTCCATGCTTGAAGTTGTCGGTGCGCCGTTGCCCGAAGGGTACTGGCCCTATGCGTTGAACGAGGTCGCCGTACTGAAGCAGGAGAGTTCGTCCATGATAACCATAAATACCCGCCTCGGGGATGAATTCCTGAACTCTTATCAGGCCGACGGACTGATAATATCCACCCCCACCGGTTCTACGGGATATTCGTTAAGCGTGGGCGGTCCGGTATTAATGCCGCGGACATCCAATTTCGTCATATCGCCGGTAGCCCCGCATTCGCTTAACGTAAGGCCGCTTGTCGTTTCCGACAGTGAAGAGATAAGGCTTTCCGTGAGCAGCCGGACCGGTAATTTCCTGTTGAGTCTGGACGGACGTTCCATCGTAATGCCGTGCAAGGTTGAGATAAAACTCCGCAAAGCCCCGTTCTCTACCATATTGCTCAAACGGCATACCCACAATTTCCTCGATACGCTCCGCAACAAACTGATGTGGGGCGCTGACAAGAGAAACTGAAATGCTTGGAGAACCAATCGCAGACGGTGAATTCGGGGAAATAGGAGTGCGGTACGATTCGCGTGCTGTACGCTGCATCTTCAGGATAAAGGACGGCCGGCTTCAAGCAACCCTCCCGCCAGGAGTCTCCCGTAAGGAACTGCTTTCGGTAATAGAGGCGAAAAGGACCGCTTTGCGCCGGCTTTTTCAACACCGGCACGAGAGTCGGATCACTGTCGGCAGCATAATAGAAACCCGCTGTTTTACAATAAATGTGAACTCTTATGGCGGAGAAAAACTCCTTTACAGGCTGAAAGCCGCCTGTCTGGACGTATTTGTCCCGGCCGATGCCGATATGGCCGATCCGCAGTTGTCGGAACGGATTAAAAAGGGGATAATGCGTTTTGTGGGGAGGAGTGCGCCAGCCTATCTGAAAAGTCGGCTCGATATGGCGGCATGCCGGTTGGGTGCGGAGTACAGGTCGTTTTCGGTGTCGTCCGGCCGGAGGATATTGGGGAAATGCGATTCTCGCCGCAACATAAAACTCTCCAGCTACCTGCTTTTTTATCCCGAAGAACTGATAGACTATGTCATATGCCACGAACTGGCGCACCTTGCCGTCATGAATCACGGGGCTGCATTCCACGAACTTTGCAACAGGTACTGCGGCGGACGTGAAGCCGAACTGCGCAGGCGTTTGCGCGCATTTCCGCTGCCCCTGTAAACGGAGTTGCCTGAAAACCACCCCGGTCCCGGAGTACGGCTATTTCCCGGAGCAGGCGTTGGCCCCGTATTTTTCAACCGACTTTCTGATTATGAAATCGTGAAACAGCCTGTTGAGTTCCGATGTGTCCCCCTGGCCGCGGGCTATGCAGAAATCCCTGTCGATAGAGAATGTGCCGAATTCGACAATCTTCAGTCTCCCGTCAAGCAGTTCTTTCCCTACGGAGTAAACCGACAGCAGCCCTATTGTGTCGGAGTGTTCCACAAACGACTTTATCCCTTCGGTCGATCCCATGTGCATCTTTATTTTCAGGTCGGCATACCCTATGCCAGCCCTTTTCAGGGCGTCGAGGACGAATTGCGTGGTCCCCGACGTGCGCTCCCTCAGGATAAGGTCGTACTCCTTTATCTTGCATACAGGGAAGATTCCCTCCCCTGTAGCCAGTCCCGGGCGCGCTATGGCAACAATCTCGTCTTTCAGGAACGGGGAGTATTTCAACTCTGGCCTTCTCGTTACCCCTTCAACGAGGGCTATGTCTATTTTCTGGGCAAGCATCATTTCCTCAATCTCAACCGTGTTGTGCATTGCAAGTTCGGTTGAAATGTCGGGATACTCCTTGCAGAACAAGGCAAGGAGCTCCGGCAGTATATATTGGGCTATTGTCAGGCTTGCCCCTATCCTGATGTGCCCGGTGCGTCTGCCGTTGAGCAGATTCATCTTGTAGTTCAGCCTTTCGTACCCTTCAAGAAGAGCCCCGCATTCGCCCAGCAGGGTTTTGCCGGCCGACGTAAGGGTTATCTTGTTCCCCGTGCGGTTGAAAAGCTTGGTTGCGTATGCCGCTTCCAGTTCCTTGATATGGCGGGTAACGGCGGGCTGCGATATGTTCAGTTCGTCAGCCGCTTTGGTAAAGCTCAAGTTCCATGCAACGCTTTGGAAAACCCTAAGGCGGAAATCATACAGTTCGGTCATGTGGTTTGTCAAATTGTTTTACATGGCGGCGGTAAAATAATCGGTAATCAGATAGCCGCCTACGACAAGCCAAATGTACAACAAACCGGCCAAAACAAAAGGCTTTGCCCCGACCTGCCGGAATTTTTCTATGCTTGTGTCCGCACCGAGAGCCGTCATTGCCATGGTGAGCATGAAAGTATCGATATACTCTATCGTCCCGTTAAGGGGAATCTCCTTTACGCTGTCTGCGCCAAGCAGATATTGTAGCAGGGAGTTGAGGCATATAATCCCTATGAAGCCGAAAGCAAACCACGGAATGGTGATTTTACCCTTTTTATTCTTTTTCCCCTTTTCCGGGCCTTTGGCCAAAGCAAAACTCATTATAACCAGTACCGGGGCAAGCATCATGACCCGTATCATTTTGGTTATGGTGGCTTTCCCTGCTATGCCGAGGGTGTCGGTAGGGTTCATGGCGTTCCCTGCCCCGGCCACATGGGCAACTTCATGCAGGGTGCTGCCGGTATATATGGCAATGCCGGTATTGCTCAGCCCGTCCAGCAGGCCAAGGCGGTACATAACCGGGTAAAGGAACATCGACACCGTCCCGAAAATTACTACGGTCGATACGGCAATGGCGGTCTTGTGCCCTTCGCATTTGACAACAGGTTCAGCCCCGAGAACAGCTGCCGCGCCGCATATCGCGCTTCCGGTAGAGGTCATTATGGCCGTGTCCCTGTCCATTCTTAGAACTCTGCCCAGCCATATGCCGAGCAGAATCGTACCGGTAACTATAATTGCATCCACCATGACCGCGGGAGCGCCCACTTCTGCAACTTCGGTAAGTGTAAGCCTGAATCCGTAGAGCACTATACCGGCGCGCAGAATCTGTTTGGTACAGAACTTTATTCCCGGCACCCATGTCTCAGGAAGCCTGTTCCGAAGGCTGTTCGCATATAACATACCGAGGAACACCCCTATTATAAGGGGACTTAACGACAGTTTTTTCATGACGGCCGTGTCGCCGATATAAAATGCAGCGCACGAAAACAATGTAATAAGGAGGACCCCGTGAAGCATGCTCCCTCTTTTTTCGCTCAATCTCATGGCATTTGTCTTTAAACAAGTTTGGTTTCAGGCTGCAAAGGAACAATTAAAAATCCGTATTTCTGAAATAGCAAATATTATCCAAGATAACATTTTGTTATAACAGACACGGCAAACGATAAGGCCGTCTTATCGTTTGCCGTGCGGAAACCGGTTGCGGCAGATGTCTTAGCATCGGCTGGAAATGCGTCTTAAACAATATCGGCAGAAATAAAAAAATGCCTATATGTTGTATATATAGGATATAATCACTATCTTTGCACGTAGATTAAAGGAGGAGGGGGCAGCGAGCCCCCTTGTTTTTTCTCCGGCTGTAAAAGTCGAAACGGCGGAAAACCTTGAAGGTTATCCCATGCAGCCGGAGCAGCTTGTGCAAAAATTCAGACTTCTCCGGAACAGGCAAATATGATAGAAGCGGTAAAAGTAAAAGAAACGGTAGAGGAGTTCCTGGGGCAAGGGAGCACTTACCTTGTAGATGTAAAGGTAACGCCGGGAAACGATATAGTCGTAACGGTGGATGACGATGAATACGTAGATGTGGAGATGTGCGAAAAACTTCACCGCTATATTGAATCGCGATTCAACCGGGACGAAGAGGACTATTCCCTCGAAGTGGGTTCTGCCGGGATAACCGCCCCGTTTGTGCTGCCGCGGCAGTACCGCAAAAATATAGGTGAGGAGGTGGAAGTCCTTACGGCGGACGGAAAAAAATTCCGGGGAAACCTCGTGTCGGCGACCGACGAAGGCTTTGTGGTATCGGTAACCCGCAAGGAAAAGCCGGAAGGGGCAAAGCGCAAGATAGAGGTAACAGAAGAGTTGCCGTACGGATACAGTCAGGTAAAATATGTAAAAAAATCAATAATATTCAAGTAGCAATGGCAAAAAAAGAGTCAATAAACAGCATGATAGAGACTTTCTCCGAGTTCAAGGAGTTGAAGAACATAGACCGTACAACTCTCGTAAGCGTACTCGAAGAGTCGTTCAGGAATGTGTTGGCCAAGATGTATGGGACCGATGAAAACCTGGATGTCATAGTGAACCCCGACAAGGGCGACTGCGAAATATGGCGCAACCGCGAGGTGGTACCGGACGGCGAGGTAACGGACCCGAGCCTTCAGATATCCCTTTCCGATGCGAAGAAGATAGACGCCGACTATGAAGTGGGAGAGGAAGTGGCTGAAGAGGTGCTCTTCTCCGATTTTGACCGCCGCACCATTCTCAACCTGCGTCAGACTCTGTCGTCCAAGATACTTGAACTGCAGAAAGACGCCATATACAACCTCTATAAAGACAAGATAGGCGATATAGTAAGCGGCGAAGTATATCAGAAGTGGAAGAAGGAGATACTCCTGATAGACGATGAAGGGACAGAGCTTATCCTCCCGCGCGAGGAGCAGATACCCAACGACCGTTTTCACAAGGGCGATACGGTGAGGGCCGTCGTGGCGCGTGTGGAAAACATAAACAACACGCCCAAGATAATCGTGTCGCGCACGTCGGAAGAGTTCCTCAAACGCCTGTTTGAACTTGAAGTGCCGGAGATACACGACGGTTTGATAACCATTCGCCGCGTGGCCCGCATACCGGGCGAACGGGCAAAGATAGCAGTAGAGTCGTACGACGAGCGGATCGACCCGGTAGGGGCGTGCGTGGGGGTCAAGGGCTCCCGCATACACGGTGTAGTCCGCGAATTGTGCAATGAAAATATCGATGTCATAAGCTATACGAACAACACCATACTCTTTATACAAAGGGCACTGAGCCCGGCGAAAGTGGCAGCCTCCGCAATACGCATAGACGAAGAGGAGAAACGTGCCGAAGTACTGCTGCGCCCCGAAGAGATGTCGTTGGCGATAGGGAAGGAAGGTTTCAATATCCGTCTGGCAAACATGCTTACCGGTTATAACATAGACGTATTCCGCGATACGGAAGAAGCCGGCGAAGAAGATATATACCTCGACGAGTTCGATGACGAAATAGAGACATGGATAATAGACGCGTTCAAGGAGATTGGATGCAACACGGCAAAGGAAGTATTGGCCATGTCGCGCGAGGAATTGCTCGAAAAGACCGATTTGGAAGAGGATACGGTAGACGAAGTAATAAGAATACTGTCGTCCGAGTTTGAATAACGGGGCAGTAATACCGGATACCCCCTCTTTCCCTCAATAAAAACAATAAAGTATGATAAGACTAAATAAAGTAACACGCGATTTAAACGTAGGAATACAGACATTGGTGGCCTTTTTGCAAAAAAAAGGCTACAATACCGACGATTTCGGTCCCAATACCAAGATAACCGAGGAGCAATACAATCTGCTGGTAACGGAATTCAGTACGGACAAGAACCTGAAACTCGAGTCGGAAAAGATATTCCAGGACCGTCATAACAAGGACAGGGGTGTATCCGCCTCGCGCGAGCAGTCGGCTAAAGAACAGCAGGCAAAGGCGTCCGGGGATGAAGGTGAAAAGGGAATAACTACGGCTGGAGATACGGTAAAACTGCAGTTCAAGACCGTTGGCAAGATAGACCTCGATGCCCTTGGAAACAAAAAAACGGCCAAACCTGTTGAAGAGAAACCTGCGGCTTCCGCATCGCCGGAAAAAGCCGCGGCGGTGCAGCAGGTTGAAGAAAAAGAACCCGTTGTCCTGCAGGCAGAGCCGGAAATCCGTGAGGAATCCCGGACGGGAGAAGCAGCCGTTTCGGAAAACGGCGGTCAGCCCGAAGCGGCAGGCAAGGCGGAAGAGGAGAAAGGACAACCGGACGGAGAACAATCGAAAGAAACCTCCGAAGAAGTATTCAATCTCGGGAAACCTTCGCCCGCAACATCTTTCAATATTGTCGGCAAGATAGACCTCGATTCGATAAACCAGAAAACGCGCCCGCAAAAAAAGAGCAAGGAAGAGCGGCAAAAGGAGCGGGAGGAAAAAGAGAAACAGCGTAATGAAATGTTCAAACGCCCGGCAGGCATAAATACCGCTCCCGACGGAGAACGCAAAAAACGCAAGCGTATACAGAAAGACAAGATAGACATAACCAATCCCAACATAGTGTCGGGCGACGGGCGGCAACGCTTCGCCAAACAGCAGAAGGGGAAACCGCAGCGCCCGCTGAAAGTGGAAGTGTCGGAAGAAGACGTACAGCGTCAGGTAAAAGAGACGCTCGCCAGGCTCACATCAAAGGGAAACGCGCAGAAGAAAAGCGCCAAGTGGCGTAAGGAGAAACGCGAGGCATACAATATCAAGGAACAGGAACTTGCCGAACAGGAACGTCTGGAGAGCAAGATACTGAAGATTACAGAGTTCGTTACTGCTCACGATTTGGCCGTGATGATGGGCGTGGAAGTGAACAAGGTTATATCCACGTGCATGAGCATAGGTATTATGGTTTCCATAAACCAGAGGCTGGATGCGGAGACGATAAACATAGTAGCCGACGAATTCGGCTTCAAGACCGAGTACGTAAGCGCCGATGTCGTATCGTCGATAGAACGGTCGGAAGACGACACCAGGAACCTCCTTCCCCGTCCGCCAATCGTAACAGTCATGGGGCATGTAGACCACGGAAAGACCTCGTTGCTGGACTATATCCGCAACTCCAACGTGATAGCGGGAGAAGCGGGCGGTATAACACAGCATATAGGCGCATACAACGTCGAACTTGAAGACGGACGCCGCATTACTTTCCTCGATACCCCGGGACACGAAGCGTTTACCGCAATGCGCGCCCGCGGGGCGAAAGTAACGGACATAGCCATAATAATAGTTGCGGCCGATGACAACGTCATGCCGCAGACCGTAGAAGCAATAAACCATGCTGCCGCGGCGGGCGTGCCCATAGTCTTTGCAATAAACAAGATAGACAAACCCAATGCCAATCCCGAAAAGATAAAGGAGGAGCTGGCAAACATGAACTATCTTGTAGAGGACTGGGGAGGGAAATACCAGTCGCAGGATATATCGGCCAAGAAAGGAACGGGCGTAAACGAGCTTATGGAAAAAGTCCTGCTCGAAGCAGAGATGCTTGACCTGAAGGCCAACCCCGACTGCAAGGCCCGGGGGTCCATAATCGAGTCCACTCTCGACAAGGGGCGCGGATACGTTGCCACTGTACTTGTGGAGAACGGAACGCTGCACGTAGGCGACATAGTCCTTGCCGGACGTCATTATGGTAGGGTAAGGGCCATGTTCAACGAGCGCAACACCAAGATAACCGAGGCCGGGCCGGCAGCCCCTGCGCTTGTTCTCGGTTTCAACGGCGCCCCGCAGGCCGGCGACGAGTTCAATGTGCTGGATACCGAACAGGAAGCGCGCGAACTTGCAAACAGACGCGAGCAGTTGCAGCGTGAACTGGGTCTCCGTACACATAAGCGCCTTACGCTCGACGATATAGGCCGCCGGATAGCGATAGGCAATTTCCAACAGTTGAACGTGGTGGTAAAAGCCGATGTAGACGGTTCGGTAGAAGCGCTCAGCGATTCGCTCATACGTCTCTCTACCGAGAATATACAGGTAAACGTAATACACCAGGGCGTGGGGCAGATATCCGAGTCGGACGTAACGCTTGCGGCGGCATCCGATGCCATAATAATCGGATTCCAGGTGCGTCCCTCCATGGCTGCGCGCAAGGATGCCGAACGGGAAGGTGTCGACATCAGGCTCTATTCCGTAATATACGATGCGATAGAAGAAGTAAAGGCGGCAATGGAAGGTATGTTGTCGCCCGAAATAAAAGAAGAAATAACCTCTACGGTAGAAGTACGCGAAACGTTCCACATATCCAAAGTAGGGACGGTAGCCGGGTGTGCCGTTAAGGAGGGAAAGATAAGGCGGGGCAACAAGGTCCGCCTGATACGCGACGGAATAGTGATATATACCGGCGAACTGGCTTCGCTGAAGAGGATGAAGGACGACGTAAAGGAGGTCTCCACCGGATACGAGTGCGGTTTGAGCATTGCCAACTACAACGACATAAAGGTAGGGGACATAATAGAGTCGTACGAAGAAGTAGAAGTAAAACAGACCCTGTAACCGTGCCGGCACGGCCCGGAAGTCGGGACGGGCGGGAAAGGGAATATCTGTTTCGGACACGACATGAGCGTATTCGATATAATAATGGTTGCAATACTGCTCTTTGCGGCAGTGCGCGGATACATTACCGGGCTGGTACGGCAGTTGGGGGTGTTGTTGGGAATAGTACTCGGTATAGTATTTTCGTCCATGCTTGCCCCGCTGCTTGTCGATTTCCTCTCATTCATATCGGGAGGGAACTGGGTTGCAGGTCTCCGCACGGCCACAATACTGGCGTTTGTCGTGATATTCCTGCTGACATACGTCATAGGGCATCTCATCCACAAAACTGCATCAGCACTCAAGGTCGGCTGGCTCGACAGGCTCTGCGGCACGCTCTTCAGCGTGGCAAAATATCTGTTGATAATAAGCCTGCTTCTGAACATATACAAAATAGGGTACGAATTTGTATGCGACAAGGCAGCCCCTGCGCCGGCAGGGGTAACATATGCAAAAATAGTCCGTTTTGCCCCGCTCGTAGTGGGATATGCCGATGAAACGGATATCCGGTTTCCCGAATAGGGCTGAAACCAAATGCTCGGGCAGGGCGTTTTTTGTATCCGGCATTGTTAAACGCCAATACGGTTATGGAAAAGAACAATAAGGAAAAAGATATAATTAGCGATGTAACCACGGGGGAATACCGGTACGGGTTCACCACGCAGATCGACACCGAAATATTGCCCGTAGGGCTGAACGAGAAAGTAATAGAGGAAATATCCCGTAAAAAAGGTGAACCGGAATGGCTGCTGGGGTTCAGGCTGAAGGCCTATGAATACTGGAAAAAGATGGAAATGCCCCGGTGGGCGCACCTCGATATACCCGATATAGACTATCAGGCGATAAGTTACTATGCGGCGCCGAAGACGAAGAACGCACCCAAAAGCCTCGATGAAGTAGACCCCGAAATAATAAAGACCTTCGACAAGCTTGGAATACCGCTTGAAGAGCGCCTGAAACTTACCGGCGTGGCCGTCGATGCCGTAATGGACAGCGTGTCGGTGCGCACCACGTACCGTGAAAAACTTGCCGAACTGGGCGTAATATTCTGCTCATTCAATGAAGCCGTAAAAGAGTATCCCGATTTGGTAAGACGCTATTTGGGCAGTGTGGTCCCGTACCGCGACAATTTCTTTGCCGCTCTCAATTCGGCAGTATTCAGCGACGGTTCGTTCGTCTATATACCGAAGGGCGTGCGTTGCCCTATGGAACTCTCCACTTATTTCCGCATCAACGCAATGGGGACAGGGCAGTTCGAGCGCACGCTGATAGTTGCCGACGAAGAGAGCTACGTAAGTTACCTCGAAGGGTGTACGGCCCCCATGCGAGATGAAAACCAGTTGCATGCGGCAATAGTGGAGATAGTTGTGAACGACCGTGCCGAAGTGAAATATTCGACAGTGCAGAACTGGTTTCCCGGCGATAAAGAAGGTAAAGGCGGGGTATACAATTTCGTAACCAAGCGCGGGATATGCCGCGACAATGCAAAACTGTCATGGACGCAGGTGGAAACGGGGTCGGCAATAACGTGGAAGTACCCGAGTTGCATCCTTGCTGGCGACAATGCCGTAGGGGAGTTTTATTCAGTGGCCGTAACCAATAACTTCCAGCAGGCCGACACCGGGACCAAAATGATACACATCGGGCGCAATACCCGCAGTACTGTCGTCTCCAAGGGTATCTCCTCGGGGCGCAGCCAGAACAGCTACCGGGGGCTGATACGCGTAGCCCCTACGGCGGAGAACGCGCGCAACTACACCCAGTGCGACAGCCTTCTCCTGTCGCCCGACTGCGGTGCGCATACATTCCCGTATATCGATATAAAGAACAAGACGGCGGTGGTGGAGCACGAAGCTACCACATCCAAGATAAACGAAGAGCAGATATTCTACTGCAACCAGAGGGGTATCCCCACGGAAGAGGCGATAGCCCTGATTGTAAACGGGTATGCAAAGGAAGTAATGAACAAACTCCCTATGGAGTTTGCCGTAGAAGCACAAAAACTGCTGCAAATATCGCTTGAAGGGGGAGTAGGGTAGAGACCGGGTGCGCAATCCCGGGGGGGCGGATTCCCGACCCGTCGGCGACGGAGAGAATAAAAGCCGATAGCAAAAAACAGAAAAATACAAACATCAATATAAACGCCATGTTGTTAGAAGTAAAGAATCTGCGAGCCAAGATAGGAGACAAGGAGATACTGAAAGGGATAGATCTGGAAGTAAACGAGGGGGAAGTGCATGCTATAATGGGCCCGAACGGGTCAGGCAAAAGCACGTTCGCCTCGGTGCTGGCAGGCAATCCCCTTTATACCCATACCGGCGGAGAAGTAAAATTTTGCGGAAAGGACCTGCTTGCCCTTTCGCCGGAGGACCGTTCGCACGAAGGGCTTTTCCTGAGTTTCCAGTATCCTGTTGAGATACCCGGTGTCAGCATGGTAAATTTCATGCGCGCCGCACTTAACGAGCAGCGTAAATATCGCGGAGAAGAACCTTTGTCGGCAACGGACTTTTTGAGGATAATGCGAGAGAAACGCGAATATGTCGAACTCGACAACAAACTTGCCGGACGTTCCGTAAACGAAGGGTTCTCGGGGGGCGAAAAGAAGCGCAATGAAATATTCCAGATGGCCATGCTCCAACCCCGGTTGTCGATACTTGACGAAACCGACAGCGGCCTCGACATTGACGCACTCCGCATAGTGTCCGGAGGAGTAAACAAACTGCGTACAGACAAGAACGCCACAATAGTAATAACCCATTACCAGCGGTTGCTCGACTACATAGCCCCCGACTATGTACATGTGCTCTACAAGGGGCGCATCGTAAAATCGGGCGGGCCCGAACTCGCGCTCGAACTTGAGAAAAACGGATACGACTGGATAAAACGCGAAATAGACGAAAAATAAATGGGAGTCGAAAAACAATACATGGAGTTGCTTGCGGCAAACCGTGCGCTGATAGACGAGAACTCGTCGGAGCAGATGAACGCCGTAAGGGATGCCGCGATAGAGAACCTGAGGCAGAACGGTATACCTTCGCGCCGACTGGAAGATTTCAGGCACATAGACCTGCCGTCGCTGTATGCGCCCGATTACGGGCTTAACCTGAAACGCCTTTCTCTGCGGGTGTCGGGCGATATGTACCGGTGCAGCGTACCGGGAATGAAGTCCGCAACAATCTGCGTAACGGGCGATGTCCCGTCATTGCAGGTGTCCGGACGGTGCGGCGAGGCGGTAATAACCACAATCCGCGAGGCAAGCAGGACGCATCCCGAGATAGTTTCCCGCTACTACGGGCGTCTGTCGTCCGAATCCGCCGACGGGACAGTGGCCTTGAATACGGCACTTGCCCAGGACGGGATTTTCATATACATCCCCGACGGAGTGAAGATGCCCGTCCCCTTGCAGATAGTCAATGTAATGCAGAGTCCCGAGTCGATAATGTCCAACAGAAGGCTGCTGATTGTGGCCGGACGGGGGGCGGAAGGTGAAATACTGGTATGCGACCATAACTTTTCCGCAGCCACCACCCTCTCTTCGCAGGTAACGGAGATATACGCTGGCGAAGGAGCGTCGTTGCAGTACTACGAAGTGGAAGAAACCACGCCCGACTCGGCCCGCGTGTCATCCCTTTTTGCCATGCAACAGGCGGCGTCCCGGCTTCTGCTCGACACCATAACCCTGCACAACGGTACGACGCGGAACAACTACGATATTGCCCTTGCCGGCGAAGGGGCGGAAATAGAACTCGTGGGAATGGGGATAGCCGACAAGACCCAGCAGATAGACAATTACACGCGCATAAGGCACATAGCACCGCGCTGTACGAGCAACGAACTCTTCAAATACATCCTCGACGGTGAGGCTACGGCTTCATTCAAAGGGTGCATAGTTGTGGAAAACCGGGCCGACAAGAGCGTGGCGCGTCAGACCAACAAGAACATAAGTCTCTCTCCCGAGTCGCACATATATACCGAGCCGCAACTTGAGATATACGCCGACGATGTGAAGTGCGGCCACGGGGCAACCGTGGGGCAACTTGACGAGTCGGCTCTCTTTTATCTCCGCCAGCGCGGTATCCCCGAGGCAGAGGCGCGCATGATGCTGATGTTAGCCTTTACAGGCGACATAATAGACAAGGTCCGCATCCTCCCGCTCAAGGAACGCCTTGCCTGCCTTGTCGACAACCGGTTGCGCGGCGGTATAGACCGCTGCGAGGGGTGTGCAATGTGTAAATAGAGAAAACCATGCAAAAGTCCGATATACTCTCCATCCGGAAAGATTTTCCCATACTTGCTTCCAAGGTATACGGAAAAGACCTGATATACTTCGATAATGCAGCCACTACGCAGAAGCCTGTCGCTGTAATCGAAGCCATATCCGATTCGTATAAAAAAATAAACGCCAACGTACACCGCGGCGTGCACCGTCTCAGCCAGCTCTCCACCGAAGGGCACGAAGCAGGCCGCGAACGGGTGCGCAGGTTTATAAACGCGGGCAAGAGCAGCGAGATAATATTTACCCGGGGAACGACCGAATCGATAAATCTTGTGGCTTCGTCTTTCGGCGAGGCTTTTATCGCCCCGGGCGACAATATAGTAATAACCGCCATGGAGCACCATGCCAACATAGTACCGTGGCAGTTGCTCTCCATGCGCAAGGAGATAGAGATAAGGGTCGTGCCGCTCACCCCGTCGGGCGGAATGGATATGGAGGCGTTCAAGGGTCTGTTGGACGGAAAGACCAAACTCGTTTCGGTTGCGCACGTTTCAAACGTGCTCGGGACGGTAAACCCCGTAAAGGAGATAATAGCGGAGGCGCACGGCCGCGGCATTCCAGTATTGGTAGACGGTGCGCAGGGTGTTCCCCACAGGAAGGTCGACGTGCTCGACCTGGATGCCGATTTCTATGCCTTCTCGGCCCACAAAATATACGGTCCGACAGGGATAGGGATACTGTACGGCAAGGAAAAGTACCTCAATGCCATGCCTCCGTATCAAGGCGGCGGGGAGATGATAGGGCATGTTACGTTCCAGAAGACCACGTTCAATGAACTTCCGTTCAAGTTCGAGGCCGGTACTCCCGACTACATAGGAGTCATAGCCACGATTGCGGCCCTCGATTACGTCGATGCCGTAGGCCTGGACAATATCCGTCGGCACGAGGAAGAACTGTTGAAATATACTACGGAAAAGATGAACGGGATACCCGGGATGAAAATATTCGGCTCTGCCCCGGAAAAGGGAGGGGTAATCTCTTTTGTAGCAGAAGGGACGCACCCCTACGATGTGGGAATGCTTCTCGATAAACAGGGAGTGGCCGTGCGCACGGGACATTTGTGCGCACAGCCGCTTATGGATATTCTCGGAGTCCCGGGCGTTGCCCGCGTATCGTTCGGCATGTACAATACCCTGGAGGAGTGCGATGCGTATATAGCCGCACTTAAAAAGAGCGTTGAGATGCTTCGCCGTTAAGGCAGCCCGTCAGGAATATCAGCGCAGCTTCCCGGTGTATTTGGGCGTAAGTTCCATGCAGATATTGTTGAAACAGCACATCCGGTTACCGTTGCCATAAACCGTCAGCCGGAAAAATTTGAACGGGCGCGTATGGACGGGAAACCGCAATGTGTCGCGCGGAGAGGCCGGGATGTTCGCCGCGAGGATATTCCGGAATCCCGAGTCCGGAAGTTCAGAGGCCGATATTTCCAGATGCAGGGAACACCCCGACGCTGAAAAGTTCCCGATAGTCAGTACTGCCCCGTTGAGTTGCTTGCTGCAATACGGAATTCCCTTGATACTCCTTGAAATAAAGGCGAAAGGCCTTACCTGGTCTTCGTCTTCGTCCGACAGGTTGAAAACCGACCCTGCCCCGTCGCAAATCCATATATTCGGGTAGACATTGATGAAACTCTTTAGCGGGGAGTGGCCGATAATCCTCCTGCCCCATGTGTCGGAGGCCATGTTGTAGGCGTAATAGTAGCTTTCGCCTCCGAGCAGGAACAGCAGTTCGTTGTTTACATAATCGTATCCGGCTGAAGACCCCGACAGATAGCTTTTGAAATTTCTCGCGATATCGCTGTTGCAGACCGCATCGAAATCCTCCCCTTCAACCTGTACTTCATCGAACTCTTCCATTCTGCCGTCATGCGAGTTGCTTATAACCCTGCTTTCCGAACCGGACAGGACAGTAAGTCCGTGCTCCGATATGTAAGCTACCGCATTGTCGATACCGCAAATAACATTGCCCGACAGCGGGACATCTCTGTTTACAGGGTGTTGCGAGGCGTACAGGATATCCCCTTCGCCCTGTTGCATGGCCCATATCCCCTCATCGGTAAACACATAAAGGGGGTATTCCCCGTATTGTCCCTGCGACACTTCTTTGGTAGCGGCCGCCAGTTTCAGTATTTTCCCCTCCGAAACCGTATAGGTCTGTTCCTGTGGAAAGAACAGCACATTGTCCGTTTCCGAGACCTTTATCCTGTTCGGGAAGTATTCGTATGCGCGTTTTTCTTCAAAAACATAGCTGCTCTCCGTTTCCGCACCGAAAGCAAGAGGTTTCAACGATTCGTTTACATAAATGGCGGAATTCTCCATATCCGAAGCAACCAGCGGCAGATGTATGCATCTTTCCTTTCCGTCGCGGATCATCCTGATTTCCATTTCGGTTGCCCTGCTGTCGGGGTAGGAAATGAAAGGCGACAACATGAAGCCGGCCGGAACGTTTACTTCCGATGAAACCTTTTTCAGCCCGTCGTTGCATTTGAGCGTAACATCTATGAAACAAGAACATCCCCCGGGAACCGTGTCTCCCGTATTCCCGCCGAAAAGAGCCTGCCTGATGCCGTATATGTACAAGGGAAAAGGCTTGGGAAAGTATTGGTATATTCCCCCGAGGTGAAGGTGCGAGTTGTATATGAACGAAGTATCTGCGCCGTTGTCGAAAAACGTGAAGTTGTCCACCTCCAGGTGTTCTTGCTGGACAAGATGCTCCAGTCTGGTGTCGATTCTTATGTTTACGGCTGCGCCTCCGTTGTTTTCTTCCATCTCCCTGAGTTCGGCAAGAGAGTAGGAGGCTATCTTGAAAAACAGCGACTCTTCCCTGACCCATGCGATTCTTTCTTCCTGAGTCAGGAAATCGTAGCCGAAATATATGTTCTTGCTGAAGTTGTCGCCGTCGGTGCCGGCAGTCTCGAGCCAGTATGTAAATGTGGAGGAGTCCCGCAGGAAACTCTTCTGGTCGGAGATGAAAACGTCTACCCCGTCTATTATCTCGTCCCACTCTCCAAACGGTATATTGCAGCAGGAAAACTGCAGGGAATACTTGTCCAGCCCCAACAGAAGGGAACCGTAGGTGTTGTTGTCGGAATAGCTTAATAAAGCCTCGTAGTATCCGATAACGTAATTGTTTATCGGCATCATCAGAATGGCCGGAGAGGGGAATATGTGCGAGCCGTCGAACAGCCTTATGGCATAGCGGACAAGAAAGGGGTGCAAAAAGCAGTTGTCGTTTCTGAAATCGCTTTTAGCCTGGTCTATCAACGCCTTTATCACCCCTGTGAGGTAAGTGTTGTTGTTTGTCGAGAGCGCAAGGTCGTCCTTATATACCCTTTCCGGAAAGAAAAACAGTTTGTTCTCGTACTTTATATCCCCTTCATATTTCAGGTTGAACATCAGTTCCGGCATATGCAACCCCCCGAGGTAAATATAATCGTTGTCGGTAAAGAGCAGGTATCTGCATTCGCATCCCGTTACGGCGACTATGAAATTCCCGTTCTGGGCGAGCGATTTAACGTTTTCTATATCGGCTATCTTTTTCCCTATCCCCTTAACTCCGCCGCCGCTCATGTCGGCCTCCCAGAAAACCGACTTGCCGTCATAGCAGATTATATGTTTGTATCCCATGTTTGAATGCACCATGGTAAGCTGCATTCTGCTGCTGTCCGATTCTATTAATTTCCGCGGCGACCCCGAAACATGCCATACGCCGTTTTCGTTCCGCATGTTCACCAAGTCGCAGCACTCCCCGTCGGGCGAGACGCCCGGCGGGAGCGCAGCCGATATGCCCGCCAGCCTTAACTCCTTCAGTTCTTTTCCCATAAAAACGAAATTTAAATTGAAAATGCAGGGCGAATATATCGCATGGAGTAGCGTTCCGGCAGGTAAAAATATCAAATCGGCAAAGGAGGGGTGGGAGAACATATAAATTTACCGCATTCTGCCCTGCGTAAAGTGTTTCATTTGCGCAAAGCAAAACCGAAACAGATATGGAAAAAAGGAGAAGGACCGATTACAGGCGGTTCAACAATGCAACGCTGCTTCCGCAAAAACGGAGGAGAACCGGGAAAGTAGAGAAAGGGAAAATCGAAATGGACAACTCCGGTACGCTGGACATGGCCCGACGTGCGTGGGAAGAACTCGAATCGCACCGCAGGGGGAGGTCGCGCAACCGCGACTATACATTCGGCAAACAGTGGAACGACAGCATAACCCTTGCCGACGGACGTACTGTTACGGAGGAACAGTACCTTAAGGAGCAGGGCAAAGTGCCGTTGAAGAACAACCTCATAAGGCAGCTGGTAAAAAACGTGGTGGGACAGTTCCGCAGCACGCAGACGCAGCCCGTATGCGTGGCGCGCGACAGGCGGGAACAACCCCTCGGCGAGATTCTAAGCAGCGCAATGGAGTACGTGTACCAGCACAACAGGGTGTGGGAACTCGACGGGAGGACGCTCGAGGAATTTCTCATATCGGGCAGCTGTTTCCATAAGGTCCTTTACGGAAAGCGCGGGGAGAAGACCGACGTATGGATAGATGAAGTAAACCCGGCAAGGGTCTTTTTCAATGTAATGGAAGACCCGCGGCACTGGGACTGCACGCTTATAGGCGAGATACACGACGTCCCCGTCTCCACGCTCCTTTCGCGCTTTGCCGGGGGCGACCGCAGCAGGGCGATAGAGTTGCGCAACATATATTCCGATGTCCGCGATACGGACTTTGCCCGGCAATACGATACGATAACCGACGAGAGAATAGACAACCTCGACTTTTTCCGGCCGTCCGACGGCAACATGTGCCGCGTAATAGAGGTATGGCGTTACGAAAGCCGCGAACGGCTGCAGTGCCACGATACGCTTAAAGGCATAAGTTACAAGGCTGCACTTCCGGCGGCCGGGGCAATAGAAAAAGAAAACCGCAGACGCATAAAGGAGGCGGCAAAAAACGGCATACCCCCTTCACAGGTCCCGTTGATAAAAACCGAATGGTTCATCGATACGGTATGGTACTACCGTTTTCTGTCGCCGCTCGGCCATATACTTGCCGAGGGCGAGACCCCGTACTGGCACGGTTCGCATCCGTATGCATTCAAACTGTACCCCCTTGTCGACGGGGAGATACACTCGTTTGTCGAGGATGTGATAGACCAGCAGCGGTATATAAACCGCCTGATAACCATGGTCGACTTCATAATGGGCTCAAGCGCCAAGGGAGTGCTGCTCTTTCCCGAAGACCAGATACCTGACGGGATGACCATAGAGGACGTAGCCGACGAATGGACGCGCTACAACGGCGTAATACTGTTCCGCCCCAAACCCGGTTCTCCGCTGCCGCAGCAGATAGCCGTGAACGCCACCAATGTTGGGGCATACGAACTGCTGAACCTGCAAATGAAACTCTTTGAAGACATTTCGGGCGTACACGGGGCGATGCAGGGAAAAGGGACAGCCCCTGGAACATCGTATGCCCTGTATGCGCAGCAGATACAGAACTCTTCGCTTAACCTTGTGGACGTATTTGAAAGCTACAAGAACTTCCGTCAGGACAGGGATACGAAACTGATGAAAACCATACAGCAGTTCTTCGATAAGGAAAAATATCTGCAAATAGTCGGGGCAAGCGACGAGGAGCGGTTGGAGAACATTACGAAGGAAGCGGTATGCAATGCCGATTTCGACATATCCATAACCGAGTCGTCATCGTCGCAGGTGTACCGTTCCGTATCGAACGAATTCCTGCTCGAACTCTTCCGGATGGGGCAGATAACGCTTGAAATGCTGCTTGAAAACGGTTCGTTCCCGTTCTCCGACAAACTGTTGCAAAGTCTCGAAAAAAACAGGAGCGAGATGTCCGCACAGGAGGGTGTCGGGGCGGGCCTCCGGCAGGCAATACACGTTCCGGCAAAGATGCAGCCCGAACTTCCGGTATAAAAAAGTGGCACAGGCCTTGCAAGCGGCGTCTTCCCATTCCCTGCATAAGGAGAACGGGCGGAAACATGGGCACACCTGAAAAACAGCGATAATAAAATTTTGACAAATCGGAAAAAAGTATTACATTTGCACGCTCAAAATTCCTTGCAGGGTAAGACAAGAAACGGGCATGTGTCCGTTCACCCGCTGGAGGTACAGTTAAAAACCATATAACTAATGTACGCAATTGTAGAAATCCAAGGACAGCAGTTCCGTGCCGAGGCCGGCAAAAAACTGTATGTACACCGTCTTAACGCCGATAAGGGTTCGGTAGTGGAGATGGACAAGGTGCTGTTGATAGACAACGACGGCGATGTGAAAATAGGCGAGCCCACGGTAAGCGGAGCAAAAGTGGTATGCGAGGTTCTCGACCACCTGAAAGGGGAGAGGATAATCGTGTTCAAGAAAAAGCGCAGAAAAGGATACCGCAAACGCAACGGACACCGTCAGTGTTTCTCGCAAGTGTTAATTAAAGAGATTGTTGCCTAACCGTTAAAACAATAAAGAAATGGCTCATAAGAAAGGTGTCGGCAGTTCAAAGAACGGCCGTGAATCAGAAAGCAAAAGGCTTGGAGTAAAAGTGTTCGGCGGACAGTTCGCCAAAGCAGGCAATATAATAGTACGTCAGAGGGGTACCGTACACCATCCCGGAGAAAACGTCGGAATGGGAAAAGACCACACTCTTTTCGCCCTTGTGGATGGCACGGTAGTTTTCAGCAAAAAGAAAGAAGACCGCTCGTACGTATCCGTTCAGCCCGCAGAAACAGCCGGGCAGAACTGATAAGGAGACGACAGACATAAAAGCGTCCGGGTGCGGATACCCGGCAAACAGAATGCACCAAAAGCAAGGTCGGACAGAAAAGGGCGGCCTTGCTTTCGGTTTTTAGAACAGGGAGTATTGCCCTGAAAAAGCAAACATACAAAACAAACCTGCATATGGAAGAACAACAGAGGAAATACAGATTGCTGTTTGTCTGTCTCGGGAATATCTGCCGTTCGCCGGCAGCAGAGGAAATAATGCGACAGGCAGTCATGCGCGGCGGGGACGAATCGGAATATGCGCTCGATTCGGCCGGCCTTTACGGCGGCCATGCGGGAGCTTCGCCCGATTCCAGGATGCGGGCGCATGCCGCCCGCCGCGGTTATCTGCTCCGGCACAAGGCGCGCAGGGTGGAAGAAAAGGATTTTGACAGGTTCGATTATATCTTCGCCATGGACGACTCCAATTACGACGCGTTGCGGCGTATGGCCCCTACGGTGGAGGACGTACGGAAAGTGCGCCGCATGTCGGAATTTCTGCAACATTACGTTTCCGACTCTATCCCGGATCCTTATTATGGCGGCGCGTCGGGATTCGAGAATGTGCTCAATCTCCTGGAAGATGCCTGCGAGGGGGTTTATAAAAAGTTAAAAAACGGAGGCGGGCTTTGACCCGGTATCGAAAACCTGTATCTTCGCGAAAAAACAGATCCTGCAAACACAAAGAGGAAATGCGGCGAATAAAAGACATCATAATCCTGCTGCTCGCGGTAACGGCGGTATCGGTACAGGCCGGCGGGGCTGAATTTGCCGTCCCCGATTTCGATGCGATAGAAAGGGAGACAAGGGATTTCGATTCGCAATACTACTACCCGAGAATGATGGACCGCTATCTCGGTGGCGATACGGCCTTTACCGACAAGGAACTGACGTACCTGTATTACGGATATACCTATCAGGAGGATTACGACCCTTATCGCGACGTCAAGTACCATACCAGCGAGGTGGACGGCATATACAACAAGGACGGACATACCCCGGCCGAGTGCGATACCATAATAAAATACGCCCGGCTCGTACTGGACGATTTCCCCTTCGAGTTCAGGCAAATGAACATGCTCTCCTATGCATACGCCCAGAAAGGGGATATGCAGAAGTCCGCGTTCTGGAACACCCGTATGCGGCGGTTGCTGAACGTAATACTCCGCACCGGAGACGGCCTGAATCCCGAAACGGCATGGTACGTAATATCGTCGGTACACGAGTACGACATAATATATTGTCTCGGCCTGCTTCCTGCAGGGTACACGTTCGTAGAACCGATGTACGACTTTATCGATATAAAGCCCGGGTCGGGTAAAAAGGAAGAGGGCTATTATTTCAATGTCAGCAGGATGCTGAGCGAATATTACCGCAAGCAATAAATCCCGGCAAGGTGCGGGCCTCCCGAAAACGCAAAAACGCGGAGGCTTTCTTTTTTTAGCCGCATGAACATGTAAATCGGAATAAAATATGTAATTTTGGGGAAGTTAAAGGCCGGATTGCGCGCATGGCAAATCCGTGCCCCCGAATAAAATACGGAAACAGATATGAGTAACATTGAATTGAGTGAGCAGGAAGTAGTGCGGCGCAATTCGCTCGAAGAATTAAGGCGCATAGGAGTAGACCCATATCCGGCACAAGAATATAAGGTAGATGCTTACGCAAAAGAGATAAAGGAAAATTTTGCGGACGATGCCGCCGAAATACGCAACGTATCGGTCGCCGGCAGGATAATGAGCCGCAGGATAATGGGGAAGGCCTCATTTATAGAACTGAAGGATTCTACCGGAAGGATACAGATATACATATCGCGCGACGATATCTGCCCCGGCGAGAACAAGGATCTTTACAACGTAGTTTTCAAGAAACTGCTCGATATAGGCGACATAATAGGCGTAACAGGATTCGTTTTCCGTACGCAGATGGGCGAAATAACCGTGCATGCCAAGACCCTTACGCTTCTTTCCAAGTCTCTGCGCCCGCTGCCGATAGTGAAGATGAAAGACGGCGTGGCATACGATGCGTTTGACGACCCCGAGCTCCGTTACCGCCGCCGTTACGTCGATTTGATAGTCAACGAAGGGGTAAAGGAGATATTCGTAAAGCGCAACAAGGTTTACGAATCGATGCGCGGGTATTTCAACGGCAAAGGGTATATGGAGGTGGAGACCCCTATTCTGCAAAGCATACCGGGCGGAGCGGCGGCAAGGCCGTTCATTACCCACCACAATGCGCTTGACATCCCCCTGTACCTCCGCATAGCAGACGAACTTTATCTTAAACGCCTCATAGTAGGAGGGTTTGAAGGGGTGTACGAGTTCTCCAAGAATTTCCGCAACGAAGGGATGGACCGCAACCATAATCCGGAATTCACATGTATGGAGATATACGTATCGTACAAGGACTACAACTGGATGATGGAATTTACCGAGAAGATGCTCGAAAAGATAGCGCTCGACGTAAACGGGACCACCGAGCTCAAGGTCGGCGGCAATACGATAAGTTTCAAGGCCCCGTTCCGCAGGGTAACGATGACCGATGCGATAAAGGAGCATACCGGCATAGATATAACGGGGATGGACGAGGATGCCTTGCGCGACGTTTGCAAGAAGTTCGGCATACCCACAGACAAATCGATGGGGAAAGGGAAACTTATAGACGAAATATTCGGCGAAAAGTGCGAAGGCACATATATCCAGCCCACATTCATAACCGACTATCCCATAGAGATGTCGCCGTTGACCAAACGCCACCGCAACAATCCCCGGCTGACCGAGCGTTTTGAACTTATGGTAAACGGAAAAGAACTTTGCAACGCATACTCCGAACTTAACGACCCGATAGACCAGCGGCTTCGCTTTGAAGAACAGTTGCGCCTCTCGGAAAAAGGGGATGACGAAGCGATGTTCATCGACAACGACTTCCTCCGCGCCCTGGAATACGGCATGCCACCCACATCGGGAATGGGAATAGGCATGGACCGTCTGGTGATGCTGATGACAGGGCAGACTACAATACAGGAAGTCATATTCTTCCCGCAGATGCGGCCCGAGAAGAAAGCCCGGAAAGAAGAAGAAAACAAGGAAACGGAAGGGAAATAGGCGTTTTTATATCAAACAAGTAAAAGAAAGAGATGGAGATGCCCGGAAAAGTAGCGATAATAGGAGGCGGTACATGGGCTACCGCAATAGCAAAGCTGGTGCTGACCAACGTAGAAGAGATAAACTGGTATATGCGGAGGAAAGACCGCATAGACGACTTCAAGAGATTGGGCCGGAATCCGGTGTATCTGTCAAGCGTCAAATTCGATATAAACCGGATTTATTTCAGCAGCAACCTGAACGATATCGTAAAACGTTCCGATACGCTGATATTCGTAACCCCGTCGCCGTTTCTCAAGCAGCATCTCAAGAAGTTGCGTACCCCGCTTTCCGGGAAGTTCATAATATCGGCCATAAAGGGAATTGTCCCGGACGACAACATAATAGTAACGGAATATCTTAAAAACACCTATTCTGTACCGGACGAGCAAATGGCAGTTGTAAGCGGCCCTTGCCATGCCGAGGAGGTGGCACTTGAACGCCTCTCGTACCTTACAGTGGGGTGTGCCAACCCCGACAATGCCGAGAAAGTGGCGCACCTTCTCAGCAACCGGTTCCTGATAGCATGTACCTCCCCCGATGTGGCGGGGATAGAATACAGCGCAGTGCTGAAGAATGTATATGCCATAGCCGCCGGGATATGCAACGGCTTGAAATTCGGCGACAATTTCCAGGCGGTACTCATGTCCAACGCCGCACAGGAGCTGAAGCGTTTCCTTACGGCGGCAAGCCCTATGGAACGCGAAATATGCAATTCCGTATATGTCGGCGACCTGCTTGTAACGGCCTATTCCCGATTCAGCCGCAACCATACGTTCGGTACGATGATAGGCAAAGGGTATTCGGTGAAGACGGCACAGATAGAAATGGATATGATAGCCGAAGGGTATTACGGAACTAAATGCATGAAAGAGATTAACGAGCAGCGGTTTCACGTAAACATGCCGATACTCGATGCCGTATACAACATTCTGTATAACAGGATGCCCGTATACTCCATAATACAGCAACTGGCAGGCGAGTTGCGATAAGGGCGCTCCCGTTACCCGGATGCTGCGGAAAGATGCCGCGCCGTATGCCTTCCCCGGCAATACCTCACGGGTAGCGTCCCCCTGCAAAGAACGGTATATGACAGCCGGCACTACCCCGCGCCTCACCTGTGTGCCGGAAACGGTAACACCCGGCAGGAGCGGCGGCATGCATCGGAACCGTACACCGCTCCCCATAGGAAAATAGCAGAAACCATATAAAACAATAAAGCGATGAACAGAAAGATTTCAGTACTGATATTATCGTTGGCCCTTGCAGCAGGCACGGCCGTGGCAGGTTCCCCCCAATACGACATTGAATGCGGCGGAGTAACGGCCAAAGAAGGTTATTATCTGGTAAAAGTATGGGTTCATTCCTCAAAGAAGGCCCCCAACGACATGGCCATACGCGAGGCGGCCGTTCGCGGAGTGCTGTTCCGCGGGGTAGCCCCGTCCGAAGGATGCCAGTCGCTCCGTCCCATAGCAGGCAGTCAGACAAGCGAAGACCAGCATGCCGATTATTTCAACGCATTTTTCAATACCGAGAAGAAATTCCAATCGTATGCATCCATAATTTCGGGCAGTTACGAAATCGAGAAACTGAAAAAGAAAAATTACAGGATAGGCGCAAAAGTCATGGTTGCGAAGGACCAGTTGCGGCGCGACCTTGAAAATGCCGGAATAATACGCGGATTATCAACAGGATTCTAAAAAGGAGACAGACATGAAAAAGACATTTGTTACCATAATGGCGGCAGCGGCGCTGCTGTTCTCGGGGTGTCAGACAAGCACTTCGTCATATGCGGGTTATGAAACCGAATGTTTGGGAATAGAACTGGACGGTTCGCAGAAGTTGCGCGCCTGGGGGCAAGGGCGGCACAGGCAACAGGCCATGCAACAGGCAGCCAAGAACGCCATATCCGATGTAATATTCAAGGGAATACGCGGCGGTAGCGGAGGATGCGACGTGAAACCTTTGGTGTACGCGGCAAACGCACGCGACAAGTATGAAGATTATTTCAACCGGTTCTTCAGCGACAACGGCGATTATACCAGATATATGACGCTTAAAGGCGCGCCGCTGCGCAGCAGGGTAAAGGAATTCAACTCCACGGGACGCCGCTTCGGGGTAGTAGTGGTAGTTCAGCGTACAGCCCTCCGCGAACACTTGAAATCGGACGGGATAATAAAATAAGGAACAGCTCAAGTACAAATACAAGAAAAAAGTACGATATGAAAAAGTTGGCATTGATATTTTCATTTGCAATAGTTGCGGCAAGCATGTACGGACAGGCGCGCAAGCCTCAGATAATGGTAGTACCCAGCGACGTATGGTGTAATGCCAAAGGGTATGTCCAGACGTATGACAACCAGGGGCTTGAAGAGCAGATACCCGATTACAGGAAAGCGGTGAAAACCGACAAGGAACTCTCCAACATGATAGGGAAAATATCCAACATGATGGCCGACCGCGGATTCCCGCTGGTAGACCTTTCGGCAACCATAAGCTCCATAGAACGCCGCCAGGCGGAAGACGAACTTATTTCGTCCCGGCAGGGGGCCGCAATAGCCGAAAGCCCGCTCGACCAGTTGCGGCGTACGGCAAGGGCCGACATAATACTGTCGCTCGACTGGACAGTGAACGAAAACGGGCCCAAGCGCAGCGTAACATACAACCTCCAGGGGATAGATTCCTATACCAACAAAATAATAGCGGGGGTACAGGGAACCGGCAATCCGTCGCTGACGGCCGAGACGGCCGTACTGCTCGAAGAAGCCGTGGTGTCGAACATGGACAACTTCACCGCCCGTCTGCAGGATTATTTCGACGACCTTTTCGCTAACGGGCGTGAAGTAGCCGTAACGGTGCGCGTTTTTGAAAACAGTGCGGGTATCGATCTCGACAGCGAGTATGACGACGGATACCTGTTGAGCGAGATAATAGACGAATGGATGGCCGACAATACCGTGAACAGCCGTTTTGGTAAAAGCGACGCAACGGAAAACTATATCGCCTACAACCAGGTGCGCATCCCGCTTTACAACGAAAAAGGGCGTGCAATGGATACCGAAATGTTCGTGCGCAACCTTGCCCGCTATCTGCGGCAGGAGCCGTATAACATCCCGTCGAAGGTAGTAATGCGCGGGTTAGGAGAAGCAATACTGATATTAGGGGACAAATAAAAAACCGATAACAATGAAAAAGATACTCTCAATAGCCGCAGCGGCCGTCATAATGGCGGCCATGCCGGCAGAAGCCCAGAAGTGCGAGATAGGGGCCAGTCTGTCCATACCCCGGGAGAGCAACCTTACCCCGGCAGCCGCCGAGCTCTTCTCGTCGCGTGTAGGACAGCTCACTTCCGATGCCGACATAATGATGATAGACGGGAGCAACCTGGTTATAGTACCCAAGATAGTGGCGATAAGCAAGAGCGTATTGCCCGGCCCGCCGGTAAAAGTATCGCAGGAATTCGAGTTTACGCTCTATATGGTCGACCTGAACAGTTCCAGCATATACTCTTCGCACACGTTTACGCTGAGGGGAATAGGCGAAAACGAGTCGAAGAGCCAGATAGCCGCACTCAAGCAGATAAAAGGGAACAATGCCGACATTAAGAAGTTCATGGAAGAGGGCAAGTCCAAGGCCATAAAATACTACGACGACAATTATGCTTCCATAATAAAGAAAGCAGAAGGCCTCACCGCGCTCAAAAACTACGACGGGGCGCTTTTTGCCCTGCTTTCCGTTCCGGTATGCTCAAAAGGGTACGATGCGGCATTCGCGGCGGCAAAAGAGGCCTATCAGGCATATATCGATGAAATGTGCCGTGTAAACCTCGCCAAGGCGCGGACCGCATGGTTCTCCCGGCAGAGCGCCGAAGGGGCAGAGGCGGCCGGCGTTTATCTGTCGCAGATACTTCCCGATGCAGGGTGTTACCCAGAAGCCATGAAACTCTATGAAGAGATAAAGGCCCGGGTAGACGAAGACCTTCGCTTCGAGATGAAAAAATACGATGATGCCGTAGATTTGGAATCGCAGCGTATATCGGCAATGAAAGCGATAGGCGTCGCATACGGAAAAGGGCAGCAGCCCAGTACCACCAATATCTTGGGGTTGAGGTAAAAGCACGGAAAACAGATGAACGGAACAAAAACAGCATTCGCAACCGTCCTGCTTCTGCTGACGGCTTTGGGGACGTCGGCGTCAGGGGCGGACCGGCTGAAACCTGCACAGAACCAGAAAGGGAAGTACGGGTTTGTCGATACGGCGGGAGTATTCGTCGTAAAACCGGTCTATGACAGCGCAACCCCCTTTGAAGACGGCATATCGCGCGTAAGGAAAGGGAGCAGGTGGGGGCTGGTGGATACAGCCGGCAAACTTGTAGCACCCGTAAAGTATGCCCGTATAGGCGAGTACAACAAGTACGGATACGCCCTTGTCAACGTAGGCGGGACCTGCGACGACCCGGAGTCCATGACCGGCATTGTAACCGGCGGGAAGTACGGGCATATAAACAGGAAAGGAGAAGAGATACTCCCTCCCAAATTCACAGAAATAGGTTTTTTTGACGGGACCAATACGGCGTGGGTAAAAGCCGGCAGCAAATACGGCCTTATCGACACCACCGGTATGCTGATAACCCCGGCCGAATATGCAGCGCACGGAACATTCGGCGACAACGATATCTGTTGGGTCAATACCGGCGGGAAAGTCGATGGCGAAGGCGCGATAACAGGCGGCAAATACGGATACATCTCGCGCAGCGGGCAGGAGATAATACCTCCCGCATACGTAAACGTGCGGAACGAATTCCACAACGGCGTGGCGTGGGTAAGCAAGGGGAAAGGCCGTTTCGGATATATCGACAGCAGCGGTAAAGAGATAGTAGAACCCGTGTACGACGATGTGGCGGACACCTTCTCCATGAATATCTCTTACGTAAAGGACCGTAACCTTTGGGGGTACATAACCCGCAGCGGCGAGCCGCTTACCGAAATAAAATACAGTACGGTATACCCGTTCCACGGCGGTATGGCTGCGGTCGGGATCAGACAGCACGGCGAGGACAAGTTCGGTTATATCGATGAAACCGGTCAGGAAGTAGTACCTGTCATATATGAGTCGGTAGGGGTGTATTGCAACGACAACCACGGGTTTGTAAAAAGCGGCGGTAAATGGGCCTACGTCGATAAGCGCGGCACGCCCCTGACCGGGTTCGACATAACCGGATTCAGCGTAATAATGGACGAAGGTTACGTGTGCGTTTCGTTCGATTCCGGCTTCAAGGCAGCATCGCCCGTTTACAACAACGCGCTCGACAGCGAGGGGCATCTGCTCAACGATACGAAGTATGAAAACGTATGGGCCTTGTCCGACGGTTATTTCTGCGTCGAGAAGCCCGGCGGTACATGGTGCTGGATGGACCGGCAGGGCAATGAATGTTTCGACGGCGGATATACGGCGGTAGGGTCGTTCAGCGAGGGACTCGCCTTTGCCGGCAAACCCGGGGAGTATGCTTATATCGATACATCCGGCAACAAGGCCTTTGAAATTCCTTGCTCCGGCGGCGAACTTTACGGCGGGCAGTTCAACAACGGGCTGGCGTACATAATAAAAGACAACAGGCAGTGGGGGTGCATCGACAAAAACGGAACTGTAATAGTCCCGTTTGAACTGGACGGGAAAGACGACGTGGACGAACTCCTTGAAAGCATATATGCCGAAAAGAAGGCCCCGTTGGCCGAACGCGACATAGAGCTGTACAACCTGTACAAGAACCGGGTAAAGTGTTCCATTCTCGACGTATTGCCCGAGGAGATGTGGGGGTATTGATATAAAACAGAGAAAACAGGATGCAAAAAATGAAACGATATATCATAATCACTGCCATTGCCGCCATTGCCGCCGTTCCGGCAATAACGGCGTACGGCCAGCAGGAAGGAGAAAAATATCGGCGCAGTTCAATATACTCGCTCTGTATCAGCCACGAGAACGCCACATATGCAAAGGAAATAAGCGATGTTTTTGTAAACATGCCCGTTCCGGACAAGTTCAACAATCACGACCTGAACATAAAGATACTAACCTCTGCCGACAAGAAAGGCGATAATGAAGAGATTGCGGCATTCCTTAAAAACAACAACGTGGCGCGTCGCCTTGTAGGGTACTGGTTCATGCGCAACCCCTCCACCGGAGAATGTTCTGTCGACCTTATTTCCGAGCGCGGGTTGTATGACGCCGATTACTTCGATGTGGAACTCTCCCGGCAGTCGCTGCGCGGCGAGGCCATGCTCAAGGATGCCGGCGAGGACCTGATAGGCAACACTTTCGTGTTGGTAAACGACATCCGCTACGTCGACAAGCAGAAATCGGCGGCCGTGGCATCCGGGTTCATAAGGGGACTGGGCGCGTTGGCAGGGGCGTTCCTCGGGACGGACCTGACCGATGTGGCCAACAGCGTGGGCGACATAGTGGAAAACATACGCGGTTTCAGGGTGATAGTAACATCGTACCTCTACCAGCTTGAGTGGAATGACACCATAGCGGCGAAATTCTACAACGACTACTATATCGCGCCCGGGACGAAGGACGAGCGCAAGCGCATGGCTTTCCTTTCCGATACCTCCACATTCAACCTCCGGTACGTGGGGGTAAAGAGGATAGACAGTGGCCAGACCTCCTATGCCGGGGTGTTCGAGCCTGTCGGGATGATACGTAAGGTCTGCCAGCGTGCGATAGACAAATCGGTCGTGGAGTTGCAGCGCACGTACGACGAGTTCAAGGTCAAGACCCCTATATTCTCCGTTGCCCCCGACATAACCGCAAAAATAGGGATGAAAGAAGGGATGACGGAAGACTCCCGGTACGAAGTCCTTGAAAGGGTAAGGAACCAGGACGGGACGGTCAGTTATAAAAGGGTGGGGGTAATAGCCCCCGTAGCAGGGAAGATATGGGATAACCGTTATATGGCGACCGAAGAGCGTTCGTACGGTTCGGAACTCACCTGCACCACGTTCCGTAAGGTAAGCGGCGGGACATTCTATCCCGGGATGCTGATAAGGGAGATGCGCATAAAGTAGCCTCCCTGAAAGAGGGGGCACCCTCTCAACCCCGGCAAGAACGTTAAGTTACAGTAAAAGCAGGAAGCCGGTTTCGGGACTGTTCCGAAACCGGCTTCCTGCTTTGCCATTGGTTGCGGCAGGGCGGAGTTACTCCCCTGTAACCGGAATCTTGTCTATCCTGCGCTGATGCCGTCCCCCCTCGAAGTCCGATTCTATGAACGCCCGCACAATCTCTTTCGCGCTCTTCCCGTCCACGAATCTGCCCGGCAGGACGCACACGTTCGCGTCGTTATGTTCCCTGGCCAGTGCCGAAATTTCCGTACACCAGCAGATAGCGGCCCTTATGCCCTGATGCTTGTTCAGTGTCATGCTTATGCCGTTACCGCTGCCGCATACGGCAAAGCCGGGATAACATTCACCCTTTTCCACAGCAACGGCCAGCGGGTGTGCAAAGTCGGGATAATCCACACTCTCGGTCGAATAAGTACCGAAATCCTTCACTTCTGCACCCAGTTCCGTAAGGAACCGCTTGATGCACTCCTTTATTTCAAAACCGGCATGGTCGCAAGCCAACCCCACCGGAGTCCCTTTCCTCAAGATACCCATAAATCAAAATGCTTTAAAAACAGACGCGAATATATAAAAACGTGGCAACTAAAACAATATTGGATTATATGTTTTACATTTGCAGGCAGAATAAAAATACAAACGAACACTTCATGAACAACGATATAATAACACTGGAGAACCCCGTACCGCGAATGCCCGAATTACGTTTCAGGACACCAGTAAACTGGACCATATCCAAAGGTCAGCAGTGGTGTGTAATAGGGCCTAACGGGGCTGGCAAGACCCTCCTCGCCGACATGATACTCGGTCGCATAGCCATACGCGACATCGACGGGGAGATACGCTACGGTTTCGACGCACCCGTATCGGAGGCCGTAAAATCCATAGCCTTCAAGGATATATATTCCATAGTCGACAGCAGCACCACGTATTACCAGCAAAGGTGGCATGCTACCGAGCAGGACGGAATTTCAACCGTAAGGGAGATGCTTGCCGACAACGAAAAATATGCCGAAGGGTTGTTCCGCCGTTTCGGCGTCGAATCGGTACTGGACAAGAAGATAATAAGCCTTTCCAGCGGTGAACTGCGCAAGTTCCTGTTGATACGCGTGCTGCTTGCGCGCCCCAAGGTGCTTATAGTCGACAATCCCTATATAGGACTGGACGAGGAATCCCGCCGCAGCCTCGACGGTATGTTTGCCGAAATGGCGGCAATAGACGGGCTGCAGGTAATTCTCCTCCTTGCCAATCCCGCAGACATCCCCCCCATGGTAACACACGTATTGCCCGTATACGGCATGGAGTGCCTTGGCGAGATGACGCGCAGCGAGTTCATGGCCGATACGGCCCTTCAGGAAAAACTCTTCCCGATGCCCGGCCAGACGCCGCAGTTGCCGGCGGCAGTCCGTAAACCGTCGGGACACGAAGTAACATTCCGCATGGAGAACGTGCAGGTAAAGCACGGCAACCGCGAAATAGTAAAAGATATAAACTGGGAAGTGCGCAACGGCGAAAAATGGGGTCTTCTCGGGCCCAACGGTTCGGGTAAAAGCACGCTGCTGAGCCTTGTGTATGCCGATAATCCGCAGTCGTACGCCAACACCATATATCTGTTCGACCGTCGCCGTGGCACGGGCGAAAGCATATGGGAAATAAAGGAGCGTATCGGGTACGTATCGCCCGACATGCACCTTTACTATATGGAAGACATTCCCGCCCTGCAAATCGTCGCATCGGGATTTTTCGACTCCATAGGGCTTTTCCGCCGTTGTACGCCGCAGCAGGCCGAAACCGTCATGCAGTGGATGAAGACATTCGGCATAGAGTCGCTGGCCGAACGTTCGTTCCTCAAGCTCTCCTCCGGGCAGCAGCGTATGGCGCTGCTTGCGCGCGCATTCGTAAAGGACCCCGACCTACTTATTCTCGACGAACCTCTTCACGGGCTCGACATAAGCAGCAAACGCCTTGCGTCGGGCATCATTGAGGCCTTTTGCCGTCGCGAGGGAAAGACCCTTATATACGTTACCCACTACACGCACGAAATGCCACCGTCGGTAACAAGGATTTTCCGCCTCAAGAAACGTACGGAAGCGGAATAGCGGCAGTTGCGGTACTTTATATCGGGAATACATTTTTTAAGGCTATGAATAAAGAGAAAGGATTTATATTTATAATGGGTTTATGTGCTGGATTCTCGCTGGCCTTTATCCTTGCGGTTGTCGTGCAACTTGTATCGGCCGTTAACCGCGAGGACGGCAATACCGGAAAAGACGCGGAGAGCGGGGTTGTGCAGGAGGCGCAAACCCATGCAAGTACGGCGGCATCCCGGGGCCGCGGTACCGGAACATCTTCCGGTTCGGGGAAACCGGCAAACGGAAACTCTTCAGGTAAGACGCAAGACAAAGGAATGACACTGTTCAGCGAGGAGAGAGACTTCGTAAGCAACAAGCGGTTTCAGGTCATCCGGGTTACCGCGTCCGGCAATGCGCTGGCAAATGAATTGATGCGCGACATCGACGTGCCTGTCCCGACCGACCTGAAAGTCATGTTCCTCGAGGAGGGGGAAAATTCATATTACGACGGACAGATAATCAGGATACCTGCTGGGAAATGCATAAAACAGATAGGGGTATACCGGAATTATATGGAAGGGACCGTACCTGTTGTCGCAATACGCGGTAAATGACCCGCCGCACATAACCATTAACCTTGAACAGAAGCTCCGGAGAGAAATCCCGGGGCTTCTCTTTTTATAAATTTCATCCGTACACAGGCAGGAAACCCTGTAACTTTCGGCTAAAAACAAGGCAGAGATGCAGGTAGAGGAGATAATAGCGATAAACAGGGAACGCAATCTTGCCGAACAGACGCCGTACCATCCCGAAACGGGCGAGGGGAGCGACATCGGGGACAGGATACGGATAGAGCTGCCCGATGCCCCGATACCCGTCCAGTATATCCCCGCACCGATGAATGCGGTCGGGATGGTGTCCATGCTCCGGAAATACGGTTCGATAGACGCCTTCATAAAAGGCGAACTGGGGAAAAGGGCCGATGCGGAATTGCGCGACGAAGTATGGAAACGCTGGCTGAAGATACGGATAAGGTTCGATTTCGAGTTCTGGGCGGTAATGTTCGTAAAGATAAAGGACAAAACCGGCGAGCGCGACGTGCCGTTCCGTCTCAACCGCCCGCAAAGGCGTCTCCTCTCCGAGTTTGAAGAAATGCGCCGGAACGGACGCCCTATCAGGCTGATATTGCTTAAGGCCCGCCAGTGGGGCGGCTCCACGCTTATACAGATATATATGGCGTGGATACAGCTTGTGCACCGGCGCAACTGGAACAGCGTGATATGCGCCCACCTCCGGGATGCCGCACTGAACATAAAAGGCATGTATTCCAAACTCCTGGAGAATTATCCTCCGTGGCTTCTGTCGTCCGATGCGCCGTTGCGCTTCCGCCCGTACGAGAAAATGGCCTCGACCTCCATAATAGAGAGTACCAAATGCCGCATAACCATAGGATCGGCCGAGACACCCGAGTCGGTGCGCGGAAGCGATGCCGTAATGGCGCACCTCTCCGAAGTCGCATTCTGGCCGTCCACTCCGCAGAAAACCCCCGAATCGCTTGTCCGTTCCGTGTGCGGCTCGGTGGCGTTGCTTCCCTGTTCGGTAATAGTAATGGAGAGTACGGCCAACGGGACGGGCAACTATTTTTACAAGGAGTGCCGGCGGGCAAAACTGGGCGAAAGCGACAAGAAGTTCATGTTCGTGCCGTGGTACGAGATAGAGATATACCGCCTGCCTGTAAAAGATTGTGCGGAGTTCGTCGAATCGATGGACGACTACGAAAAATACCTTTGGGAAAAAGGGGCTACGCTCGAAGCCATATCGTGGTACAGGCAGAAGCGGAAGGAGTATGCCGACCATGCCGACATGATGGCCGAATATCCGTCGGATGACGTGGAAGCGTTCACCCATTCCGGCAACCGCGTATTCGACGCCCGCCTTGTGGAGAAGATGCGCGGCGAATGCCGCGAGCCCGAAAGTACGGGCGAGGTCTGCGGCAAGGCGCCGACAGGCAAGGACTCCCTCTCCGGCCTGAAATTTTATGCCGGGGCGGGAGGGAAACTTAAAATATGGAACTTCCCCGAGCCGGACGAGAAAGTAAGCGGCCGCTACATAACGGTAGTCGACATCGGAGGGCGTTCCGAAAAGGCCGACTATTCCGTAATAGCCGTCTTCGACCGTTACTGGATGATGTACGGCGGCGTCCCCGAGATAGCGGCTCAGTGGCGCGGGCACAGCGACCATGACCTGCTGGCGTGGAAAGCCGCCCAGATAGCAGCATACTACAACAACGCTCTCCTCGTAATAGAGAGCAACACCCTCGAAACCGAGAATTATGCCGGAGGCGATACCGAATACATACTTGAAACGATAGCCGGCGTCTACAAAAACCTTTACAGCCGCCCGCCCGCCAGCATGATACGCGGCAGCACCGGCGTACGGTGGGGTTTTCACATGAACCGTTCCACGAAAGCATTGCTCGTGAATCACCAGGTACGGATGCTGCGCGAAGGCGGATATATAGAGCACGACCCGGACGCCTGTTACGAGCACGATGTGTACGAACGCAAGCCCAACGGCTCGTACGGGGCTATGGAAGGGCATCACGACGACATCCTTATAACCCGCTGCATAGGTACGTATATCTGCTACACCGAACCTCTTCCCGCAAACGCTCCCCCGGGCGGCGGCAGGCGTACCTGCAAAAAGACGTTGAGCGAGGCAAGCATGTAAAAAACATGGCAGCCGGGAAAACCCCAGGCTGCCATGCTACGTATGGACTGTATTCTCCTTTACCGGTTAAAGATGCTCCAGTTTCAGAGTTTCGGTAGGCTGGTCGCAAACCGACGACGGGCCGAAGTACTGGATGGGTCCGGGATATACATAACATGTATTCTTGGCCCATTCTTCGCGCTGTGCGGCAAAGTGCTTGAACGGTGCGCCGTCGAGTTTTACCAGAGCCTTCTGGATAACAGGTTTCATTTCGCCGTGTCGACGCTCCATGTTCATCATCATGGTAACGGGGATACCGCCGGCAACCCATTCGTCGGCAGGAGCGGTGGTGTTCCTGATAGACGACATGTAGCCGGTCTTGCCCGAACCTATAAGCATTGCGGCGTTGTATCCCAGCGAGTAGCAGTAGTCTGCGTCGAAGTTCGACGGAGCGGCGCAACGGCCCTCGTATCCGAAGAAGTGGTGTTGCGGCGAGAACTTGCCCACATACTTGCCCTCTTTCTTCATTTCAGCCAGACGGCGGCCTACCATTTCGCTGAGAAGCTTCTCGGTCTCGATAAGCGAAACCTGAACATTTCCGTGCGGGTCGCGGTCGAGCGAAAGCTGGCGGGCAACCCCTTCGGGGAGGCTTGTGTAGATAGCAGCATTCTCCTTCGACAATTTGCTGGCAATAAAGCTTATTTGCTCGTTTTGCGGAACTTTTGCAAACTCGTCGCCGTTAGCTGCGAGGAAGTCGTTGAGTTCGGCAATAAGTTTCTTCATGGCCGGTATGAACTCGATAAGCCCTTCGGGAATCAATACCGTACCGAAGTTGTTGCCGTCGGCGGCACGGGCAGCCACGATACCGGCAATGTAGTCTACAATATCGTTGAGGGTCTGCCCTTTGGCCTCAACCTCTTCCGATATGATGCAGATATTGGGCTGGGTCTGCAGTGCGCACTCCAAAGCAATGTGCGAAGCCGAACGCCCCATAAGTTTGATGAAGTGCCAGTATTTCTTTGCCGAGTTGCAGTCGCGCTGGATATTCCCTATAACCTCCGAGTATACCTTGCAGGCTGTATCGAAGCCGAACGAAGTCTCTATCATCTCGTTCTTGAGGTCTCCGTCTATCGTTTTCGGACAACCTATAACCTGAATGCCCGTATTCTTCTGTTTGTAGTATTCGGCCAGAACGCATGCGTTCGTGTTGGAGTCGTCTCCTCCTATTATTACAAGAGCCTTTATGCCGAGCTGGTTGAGAATCTGCAGGCCCTTGTCGAACTGCTCGACGGTTTCCAGTTTGGTACGTCCCGAACCGATAATGTCGAAACCTCCCGTATTGCGGTATTCATCTATGATATCGGCCGTCAGTTCCATATATTTGTGGTCTATAAGCCCGCCGGGGCCCAGCAGGAAACCGTAAAGTTTGCAATCGGCATTCATCGCCTTGATACCGTCGAACAGGCCGGCAATGACATTATGGCCGCCGGGAGCCTGTCCGCCCGACAGGATAACCCCTACGTTTATGGCAGGGTAACTGGCCTTCTCGCTGCAAGGCTCAAACGTCAGCACGGGCATCCCGTAAGTATTCGGGAACAACTCCTTTATAGCCTCCTGGTCTGCTACCGACTGGGTAGCGGCACCCTCTTTCACTGTAAGAGAACCTTTCAGCGCCTTGGGCAACTTGGGTTGATAAGCGGCGCGGGCCGCCTGCAATGCACTTTTTTTCATAAGCTAATTAAAAATTATAGAATTGAAAAATATATTCCGCACAATGTGTTCCGGTAAAACAATGCAAATTTCGTCTTTTTTTTCAACATTGCAAAACGGGGCAATATCAAAAAGGGCGATAAGGAAAAATAAATGCGCAACAGAAAAAGTGTTACCCTAAAATTTTGTAGGAACCGCGAATAATCAGTAACTTCGCACACTGTAAAGTATATTAAACACAAAAGGAGCAAAACTTATGATCTATTCGCACGAAGTAGAACACATGTGTGTTGTAAAAAAAGGTCCCAATCACGGACCGGCTCCCATACCCGAAGAGGGCAAATGGGTAAAAGCCAAAGAGATAACCGATATTTCCGGTTTGACCCACGGAGTAGGATGGTGTGCACCCCAGCAAGGAGCCTGCAAGCTCACGCTCAACGTAAAGAACGGAGTGATACAGGAAGCCCTTGTAGAGACTCTCGGTTGTTCAGGTATGACACATTCGGCAGCCATGGCATCCGAGATATTGCCGGGCAAGACCATTCTTGAAGCGCTCAATACCGACCTGGTATGCGATGCGATAAATACCGCAATGCGCGAACTCTTCCTCCAGATAGTATACGGACGTACCCAGTCGGCCTTCTCCGAAGGCGGCCTGATGATAGGCGCCGGGCTTGAAGACTTGGGCAAAGGCTTGCGCAGCCAGACAGGAACCCTTTACGGGACATTGGCAAAAGGTCCCCGTTATCTGGAGATGGCCGAAGGGTATATCAAAACCCTCGCACTCGATGAAAACGACGAGATATGCGGCTACGAGTTCGTACACCTCGGCAAATTCATGGACGAAGTGAAAAAAGGAACCGATGCCAACGAAGCATTGAAGAAAGTAACCGGAACATACGGACGTTTTTCCAAAGAGGCCGGTGCAGTAAAATACATTGACCCACGACAGGAATAAAAAAAGGAGGAAAGACTATGATAAGAGAAGTAAAATTCGAAAGCCAGGACCGCCGGATCAAGCAGATTCTTGCAGCCCTGAACGAAAACGGTATAAAAGATATCGAAGAAGCAAACGCAATATGCGAACAATATGGTCTCGACCCCTACAAAACCTGCGAAGAGACACAGCCCATCTGCTTTGAAAACGCAAAATGGGCCTATGTAGTAGGAACAGCCATAGCATTGAAAAAAGGGTGCAAGACAGCAGCCGAAGCAGCCGAAGCAATAGGAATAGGCCTTCAGGCATTCTGTATCCCCGGCTCTGTGGCCGACGACCGTAAAGTAGGTCTCGGACACGGAAACCTCGCAGCCATGCTGTTGCGCGAAGAAACCAAGTGCTTCGCCTTCCTCGCAGGCCACGAATCGTTCGCAGCAGCCGAAGGAGCAATAAAAATAGCAGCCAAAGCCGACAAAGTACGCAAGGAGCCGTTGCGTTGCATCCTTAACGGACTCGGAAAAGACGCCGCACAGATAATCTCCCGTATCAACGGATTCACCTATGTACAGACACAATTCGACTACTACACAGGCGAACTCAAGGTAGTACGCGAGATAGCATACTCCAACGGCCCCCGTGCAAAAGTAAAATGCTACGGCGCCGACGACGTAAGAGAAGGCGTAGCAATAATGTGGAAAGAAGGCGTTGACGTATCCATAACAGGAAACTCCACCAACCCCACACGATTCCAGCACCCCGTAGCAGGAACCTACAAAAAAGAGCGCGTACTCGCAGGTAAGCCCTATTTCTCGGTAGCATCGGGAGGCGGGACAGGCCGTACCCTTCACCCCGACAATATGGCAGCAGGGCCCGCATCGTACGGTATGACCGACACGATGGGACGTATGCACAGCGACGCACAGTTTGCAGGTTCGTCGTCGGTACCCGCACACGTTGAGATGATGGGATTCCTCGGCATCGGAAACAACCCGATGGTAGGATGTACCGTAGCATGCGCCGTTGATGCAGCACAAGCGTTGAACAAGTAGGCGAAAGCCATAAAAGGACACAGGATAACGCTGGCGCGTATCCCCGTGTAACTTAAACCGGGGCGTTCCGATTTTTTCTCGGAACGCCCCGGTTCTTGTGTATGACATGCAGGTTGCAACGGCATGTAAATGTGCGGCGGGATACCGTCATACGGAAAAACGTTTCAAAAAAGCGGAGGATTCAGGTTCTGGTCCTAAAATATGTGCGGAGTTAAATATATATAATTATGTTAAATGTATATAATAAGGTGCTGGCGCTGTTAAAAATATTCCCCTATACTGCATATGTTTGCTATATTTGTGTTTGTATACATATTTTTTATTAAAACACAATTAATTTATTTATGATGAAGAAAATACTCGGACTAATGCTGACGGTTGTATGCGCATTTACAGGCGCGCAGGCAGCCGTAACGCCCGTTGCGGGTAGTACAACACCGAAGGTCAGCACTTCGGAAGCCCCGGTATGGTACACGCTGATGTCGTCCCATATGACGGAGACAGACAGGCAGAACCGTTTCTTGAAGTACAACGGAACGACTATCGTAACCGAACAGTTTTCAGCAGGCGTTCCGCAGGCCGTATTGTCGGGCGATTACATGTGGCGTCTGGAATCGGCAGGCGACGGAACAGATTCGCATGTCTATCTGGTAAACAAGTCGAGCGGATTACGCATATCCGTACCGTCAGGAGCTACCGCGGAAGACGGATCTTCCAATGTCAATACCCCGCTTGTAATGAACAGCACGGGTACGGTTTGGGATTTGCAACTTTCGTCGTCCACCGGGCTTTCGTCCGATTGCGCTGCAAACCAGTACTGCTTTAAATATATCGGTTATTCGGGCGCCCGCGCATACTTCAATGCAATGGGCCTCGGCTCGGACTACGGTGTAACCATATATGCGGCAGGCGTGCATCAGGCATCCGGCTGGTTCTTCTATGAAGCCCACCTCGATGAAGAAGAAGGAGGCGGCGATGAGGAAATCAGCGGTGAGGCCGGCGAGTACATCGTGGAGAATCCGTTTGAAACCATGATACGCCTCGGCCGCATGAACGACAGCAACCCCATATATACCATGCCTTCCGGCAACGGCGGGTCGGCCTATATAACTTCGGCCATAACAACCGGCAACGGCGTAATGTATCCGTTGGGCTATGTAGCGGGTTCGCAACCGGGCAAGCATTTCGTAATAGTATCGAAGGCAACGTCGCTCGTAACGCAGGGCGAAGCGTTTGACCTTGTAATTACCGAAAACGTATCGCCCTCTTCGCAGACGGTAACCATGTACACCGACTGGAACAGGGACGGGGTATACGAGGATGCCGCAACCGAGCCGGTTATAGACGCGTCGGCAAAAAGCATCAAGCAGACGTTCAATGTCCCCGACGATGCCAAACTCGGCAAAACCCGTATCCGTGTCCGTATCGAATCGTCCGAGTCCTCATCGGCCAATGCCAATGTCAGCGGCGGCAGGGTATATGACTTTGTAATATATGTAATGGAAGGGGACGGCGACCGTACCGATGCATTCGTAAGCGTATCGTCGAGCGACAGCGATCTCGGCTCGGCATATATAGTTACTGAAGCAAATGAATCGGGACGTTACGAGATAGGTTCCGAAGTAACGGTAGAAGCCGTTATAAACGAAGATGCAGCAGGCGCGGTAACGTTTGAAGGGTGGTATCTCGGCGACGAACTGGTAAGCGAGGACCTCCAGTATACATTTGAAGTGAGCGGAAGCACATACCTCATTGCGCGCTTCTCCATACCCGAACCGGTATTGGAAGCCCCGGTAGTAAGTACTGCCGACAATCCCGTATGGTATCAGATAATGAATGCGCACACTGCAGCCGAGAGGAGCGAAAGGTGCATTGCATACGACGTAAATACTGATGCCACGTATTCCACGGTGCTCCGCGCCGAAAAGCCTGCCGATACGACCGACAAGTACCTTTGGAGGCTTGAAGATGCAGGAAACGGGTATGTATACCTTATAAACAGGGGCAGCGACCTGAGGATATCGTGCAACAGTACCGAGATAAACGCCCAGTTCACGGTAAGTGAAACCGGCAGCAAGTTCCTGATACAACCCAGCGGAAACTCCAACGGAAGCTATACTATCGTTTACGAAGGGATGAACGAGAAATATATGAATGCACAGGACGGCCTGTGGGCGATAGTAATTTACAACGCAGGGATAGGAACCGGTTCGGGCTGGTATTTTTACAGGGTGGACGTTTCCGAACCCTCCGGCATTGAAAACGCGGTTGCCGATGAAACGACTGTAAAAGGGACGCTCGACAACGGCAAGGTAACGCTGTTCAATGCACCCGAAGGGGGCAAGGTAACGGCCGTGTCGCTTTCAGGGCAGCTGCTCGGTACATATCCCGTAACCTCGGCATATTCCGAGTATGACATAAAATACCCCGAGCGTTTCGTAATCGTCGTTGTGGAAGATGAAAACGGAGCGAAGACAATTCTCAAACTTTACGATAAATAAAAACTGAAACCTGTAAATAGAAAAAATATGGATAAAAATAGATTTCTTTACTTGTCCGGAGGATTATTGTTCGCATCGCTCGGCAGTACAGTTCAAGGACAAGAAGCAGTAGCAACGAAAGAACGTCCCAATGTCATATACCTGCTGTGCGACGATATGGGATACAGCGATATAGAAGCGTACGGGCAGCAGATGATATCCACACCCAACCTTACATATCTTGTAAACAACGGGATGAGCTTCACGCAGTTCTATGCAAGTACGGCAGTGAGCGCACCCTCCCGTGCATCGCTCATGACGGGTCAGCATACGGGGCATACGAAGATAAGGGGCAACAAGGAGATACAGCCCGAGGGACAGGAACCTCTCGACAAAAACGTCAAGACGCTCGGCCATCTTTTCCAGGAGAACGGTTACGTAACCGGCTGTTTCGGTAAATGGGGCATGGGGTATCCCGGTTCGGGCGGCGAAGCCAACGATATGGGATTCGACGTATTCTACGGATACAACTGCCAGCGCAAGGCACACTCGTACTATCCCCAGTACCTTTGGAACAACAAGACCAAAGAACAGCTCGGCGGCCAGAAATATTCGCAGGACCTCATACACCAGCACGCCATGCAGTTTATCCGCGATAATGCCGACAAGGCATTCTTCGGATATTTCACGTACACGATACCCCATGCCGAACTGACGCAGCCGCAGGACAGCATAGTTGCGATGTACGAAGGGAAGTTCCACGAACCAAATCCATGGTACGATAACGGCGATTATGGAACGGCTCTCAATCCCCGTACCCAGTTTGCAGCCATGATAACCCGCCTCGACACCTACGTAGGCCAGATAATAGCCGAACTGAAGCGTTTGGGTATAGACGACAAGACCCTTTTCATCTTTACAAGCGACAACGGCCCTCACAATGAAGGCGGGGCAGATCCTACATTCTTCAATACCGAAGAGCGTCTCCGCGGCTTGAAAAGGGCTTTGTACGAAGGAGGAATGCGTGTGCCGTTCATAGCCTACTGGCCCGGTACGATACAGCCTAAAGGGATAAGCCACCTGCAGGCTGCCGGTTGGGACATGATGCCTACATTCGCAGAACTGCTCGGAGAGGATGAAAACTGGAGGGAAGAAGCGATGGACGGGCTTTCAATACTTCCTACCCTTACCGGTAACGGGACCCAGCAGGAGCACGACTTCCTCTACTGGGAGTTCCACGAGGAGGGAGGCCGTCAGGCTGTACGGGCAGGCGACTGGAAACTGATCCGCCAGAATATAAGATCGGGCAACCCCACGCACGAACTTTACAACATAGCCACCGACCCGCACGAGGACAACAACGTGGCTTCCGCTTATCCCGATAAGGTAGAGGAACTTAAAGAAATAATGGACAGGGAGCATGTCCATTCCGATATGTTCAACTTCGGCCGTTAAGCCGGGGCTGGAATATACCCTTTGAAACTGTGCCGGACGTCAGTTCCGGCGCAGTTTTTTTGTCTCCCTGTTTTCCCGCCGGCCAGATAAGGGGACGAGGGGTGGACGCTGTGTAAGCCGGACCGCTTTTTGTACATTATTGTTTTCCACTCCCCCAACACTTGGCCTGACTTTCAGAATTCTCTGTTTGCAGCGGTTTTGTTCAATGAACAGAGGCTAGGAATGATAGCTGATTTTTGACTGTGGAAATATTTTCTCTGCACCACTCCGCATGTCTGCTTCATAGAAAAAACTTTGCCTTCTCCTTATCCCCGCTTTTTTGGGTATCTGAAACATGAACATGCCGAAGCGGCACGAAAGCGTAAAAAATGTCGTGGTGCGGCGGCAGTCCCGGACTTATCCGAGTCGTGTGATGTAGGTGATACATATCACGTTATCGGGACAATATCGTTGTCCTCATAAGATTGTCCCTGTATTCAGAAGGACAGACACCCAGCCGTTTTTGAATATACCGGCTGAAATAAGACACGGAAGAGAAATTCATCCGTTCTGCGATTTCCGTCAGCGAAAGTTCTTTTTGCTTGAGCAGACGGGTAATTTCCTGCATGGTGAAGCGTTCAATCCAGTAAGAGGCAGGTTTCCCGCTTGTTTTTTTGCATATTTCCGACAGATAGTGAGGTGTGATGCAGAGGCGCGAAGCGTAAAAATCGAGGTCTCTGTTCCGGATATATTCACCGTTATACAGCAGTTCTATGAAATTCCTCAGCAGGGAGGTGATGCGCTCCGACACTTGCTGCTCCTTGCGGCTGCGAGCGTGAATGTCGTACAGGTCAAGGATATGTGCGGTCAACAGGCTACCCAATAATTCCTCGCGGAAAAGATGCGTCTCATCTTCCATACGCATACGCAGATATTGCAGGGCTGCCTCGCATATCCCGAAGTCCCGCTCGGAAAGTTTCATGACCGGATTCTGCAAAAGCGACAGATGCCCTATGATGCCATAGTTGCTGCGGATGGCAATCGAAGTAACGAATGCTTCCGAAAGGTCCATCATGATGCCCTGGAAATCATCTGACGCAGAAAAGTCTGAAGCAAGTGCCGCATTGGGAAGAATAACATAATCATTTGCGGAAATATTATAATGGGTGTCCTGAAAAGTAAATCCCATATTCCCCTTTCCGCACAAGATATGGACTACCCTTCCCGTGTATTGCAATGTATTGAATTCCTGCCAGGTATTGACAAAGACAATGCCGTCAAATTTCGTAGAGTCCATTATCTTACAATCTGAATCTATTCACCGGCAAAAATATGCAAAAACCACGAATAGTGAAAATATTGCCCAAAAACATGAAATAACAAGACGATATGTCTGCCGTAAATTTGTTCAAGAATTTAAAACTACATATATGAAAGATGTAAGATTGAACAATGGAGTGATGATGCCGGCTATCGGGTTCGGTGTCTATCAAGTTCCTGAAAATGAAACGGAACGTGCCGTAAGCGATGCCATCGAAGTAGGTTATCGGATGTTCGACACGGCAGCTTCTTATTTCAACGAGGCGCAAGTGGGCAATGCCATCCGGCAGAGCGGCATCAGGCGTGAGGAATTTTTCATCACCACCAAACTGTGGGTGCAGGATTATGAATATGAAGATGCGCTCCGCGCTTTTGACAAGTCATTAAAGTTGCTCGGACTTGATTATATCGACCTCTATCTGTTGCACAAGCCCTACGGAAACTATTATGCTGCGTGGAGAGCTTGCGAACGGCTTTACAAAGAAGGTCTTATCCGCGCCATCGGCGTAACGAGCTTCTCCAATGAACGCCTGCAGGATCTTTTCCTGCACAATGAAGTGAAGCCTGCCGTGAACCAGCTTGAGACACACCCGTTTTTCCAGCAACAAGCTGCCAATACATTTTTGCGGAAGGAAGCTATTCAACATGAGGCATGGGCTCCTTTTGCAGAGGGACAGAATGATATTTGGAACAATCCCGTGTTGAAAGCTATCGCAGAAAAGCATGGGCGGACGGTAGGACAAGTCGTTCTCCGCTGGCTGAATCAGCGTAATGTGGTGGTTATTCCCAAGACGGTACGCAAGGAACGGATGATTGAGAACTTCAACATCCTTGACTTTACGCTTGCGGAAAAAGAAATGGATGCCATCGCCACGCTCGAAACCGGTAAAAGTCCGATTTACGATGACATGGATTTGCCTACTGTAAAAGGAATAGGGTTACATAAAATACATGATTGACAAATAACCTGCTGCCTGTCGCTGATATCGTAGGCGGGCGCAGGGCAAATACCTCAAGCAACATGGAAACGAAATATATTGACACTCCCGAATGGGATAAAACTTTTCCCCTCAGCGACAAAGTGAATCACAAGAAAGTCAGTTTCACCAACCGTTACGGCATCCGTCTGGTCGGCGACCTGTACATGCCCAAGAACCGGGCAGGGAAACTGCCTGCAATCGCCGTCTGCGGTCCTTACGGGGCAGTAAAGGAACAGGCATCGGGGCTGTATAGCCAGACTCTTGCCGAACGCGGTTTCATTACTCTTGCTTTCGACCCGTCATTCAGCGGGGAAAGCGGCGGACAACCCCGTTACATATCATCGGGAGAGATCTACACCGAGGATTACAGTGCAGCGGTGGATTTCTTCATGCTCCAACCGGAGGTTGACATAGAGCGCATAGGCATTCTGGGTATCTGCGGTTTCGGAGGCATCAGCATCAATGCCGCCGTGCAGGATACCCGCATCAAAGCCACTGTTTCATCCACGATGGGAGCGTTCGATCCTTATGACAATGAGCAGAGGTATGAAATGCGCAGGCAGCTTAACGAACAGCGTACCGCCGATCTCCTTGCCGGACGAACCAACGAACGCAGCGGCGGCGTACCGGCAAATCTGCCCGACGATGCACCCGGCTTTATGAAGGATTACCGGGACTATTACAAGACTCCGCGCGGCTTCCATCCCCGTTCGGTAAACTCCAACGGAGGTTGGGAAAAGATAGCCGACTTGCCATTCCTCACCTTCTCCCTGCTCGACCATGCAGACGAAATCCGATCCGCCGTGCTTGTTGTACACGGGGAAACGGCCTATTCGCTTCCGGCTTCACAAGTGGCTTTCGGCAAATTGAAAGGAGACAATAAGGAACTGCTGATTATTCCCAGTGCGAGTCATACCGACTTATACGACAAGGTGGATATTATCCCGTTTGACAAAATTGAAGCGTTTTTCAGAAAATACTTGAAATAGGAAGCGGATTTGTCTCTCCGACCATAGACAAAAAATCCTGAAATCGGAAGAGTTCAGGATTTTGCGTCAGTTTTCCCTTTCTGGTGTGGAACGCAACAAGGGCGGCCCGAAGAAACGAGCCGCCCTTGTTGCGGAAAGAGGGGGATTCGAACCCCCGGTACCCAAATACGAGTACGACAGTTTAGCAAACTGTTGGTTTCAGCCACTCACCCATCTTTCCGAAAGCAGTTGCTTTAACCCAAATGCGCTGCAAAGATAACAGCAATTTCCGAAAAACCAAAAGATAATCGATAAATATTCGTCCTGCTGAAACCGCTTGCGCCTGAGTAGCTGCTGCCGTTATACCCGTCAGGGGATTTTTACACTCGTCCCGATGAGTTTTTTTTCCGGTACTCTTTAGGCGAGACTCCTGCATGCCGCTTGAAATACTTCCCGAAGAACGACTGGTTCGGGAAATTTAGCGAGTCGCTTATTTGCTGTATGCTGAGGCTGTTGGAGTGCAGCATTGCCCTTGCTTCAAGCATTACGTAATCGTTGATCCACTCGCCGGCAAACCTTTTGCTTACAGAATAGATGACCGATGAAAGATATTTTGGGGTAAGGCACAGCCTGTCGGCATAAAACTTTATGCTCCGTTCCCGTTTGTAGTTCCTTTCCACTTCTGCCATGAACTTTACGAAAATCTCTTCCTGCCTGCTCAGCCTTGCGGGTGCAGCCTCCTCCTCTTTCCTGTTTATAACGGGTATGATTGTAAAGTACAGGATGGATATGTATCCTCTCAGGATATTCATCCTGTATGGCCTGTCGCTATTCTTTATGGTCTCGCCTATGGAATGGTACAGTCCTGTCAGTTCCGCAGCCTCGGTATCGGTAAGAGAAAAGGAGAACTTGTGGCGGAGCGTATTGAAAATGGTCATTATGTCCAGAGTACCGAAATCGAGAGTCATGAAGAATTCCCGGCCCAGCGTGGTAATTGCGCATCTGAAATCGTCCGACGTATACAGCGGCTCGAAAATGGTCCCCGATATTATTATGCACAATGTTCCCGGTTTTATGACATGTTTCCTGAAGTTGATATTTACAACAGCCTCCCCGTGCGTGCATAATATTGAAATATCGGCTTTTGTCTGGATTTGCATATACTCCGGGACAAAAGGAATGCGCCTGTTGCGGTTCTCCTCCGTGAGGTTCTCCCATAAAAGGATTTTGTCCCTTATGAACAGGGCTCCGTCCAGTTCTCCCATTTCCTGCATATCGAGCGAAAATATGTTTCCTTCCATAACGATTAAGAAATTTCGGAAACAAAAATAGGATTATAGTCGCTAAAAACAAAAATAATCCGACTATTTGACCATTTCTTTGGTCTAATCCGTATTGGATATATATTATTTAAGTCGGAATTTTGCATCCGGAAAGTGTAAACCATATAAAATATATGAAGATGAGAAATCTGTTTATCATTACCCTTCTTCTGCTGGTTACGTCATGCGGGGCAGAAAAAGGAGAAGAAACGCTCCGCAGCGTCAGGACTACGACTCCAGTTCCGACAAACGGCGAAACTACGAAACGCCTTTCGGGAGTAGTAAAGGAGGCGCGCGAAATAAGCCTCGGGTTCAAAACCGGCGGGGCGATAGAGAAGATATATGTAAAGGAGGGCGACTACGTATCGGAAGGCGATACCATTGCGTGCCTCGAACAGGACGACTACCGTCTCGGCCTCGATGCGGCACGGATACAGTACGAACAGATGAAATCCGAATTTGCCCGTATCAGCCGGCTCTATCAGGCCGGAAGCATTTCGGCCAATGAATATGAAAAGGCTTCGGCCGGGTTGCAGCAGCTGGAAGTGCAGTACAATGTAAACAAGAACAAACTCGACTATACCACGCTTACCGCTCCCATAAGCGGTTACATACAAACCGTTAATTACGAGAGGGCGGAGATGTTGCAGGCAGGCTCGCCGGTTGTAACTATCCTCGATGTAACCCGCATGAAGGTGGAAACCGATATTCCCGCCTCGGTATATACCGGACGCGGCAACTTTATTTCATTCAAATGTTCCTCGCCGCTCGAACCCGACAGGACATATCCGCTGAAACTTGTCAGCATCAACCGCAAGGCCAGCAGTACGCAGCTTTACAAAATGGTGCTCGCTCCGGCCGACGCCTCGACCGGCATCCTTACGGCAGGCATGAACGTTTCGGTGGAGATAGCGATGAAGAGCGGCAACGGCGACGGGCAGACCGATTATCTGTTGCCGGTGAACGCCATTGTCGATTTGGACGGTACGCCGCACGTATGGGTGGTGTCGGCCGATACTACGGTACGGAGCGTGCCGGTTACCGTCAAGGGGATAGATGCCGGAGGCGACCTTATAATCTCCAGCGGGCTTACCGGTAGCGAACAGGTGGTAAGGGCCGGCGTAAACTCGCTTACGCCTAATGAGAAAGTAAACATACTGCCCGAAGCGGACGAAACAAACGTAGGAGGGATATTCTGATGAAACGCGCAGTAATGACCGAATTCTTCATAAAGCGGCCTACGCTCTTCTGGTCGCTTATGGTCGCCCTTATAATAGCCGGAGTCCTGTCGTTCGTGCAGATGCCGAAACTCGAAGACCCGGCGGTAGGCGTAAAGCAGGCAATGGTGGTGGTCCCCTATCCCGGTGCCACGGCACACGAAGTGGAACTGCAGGTGGCGCAGGTAATGGAAGATGAACTGCGAACCCTGCCCGACGTCAAGAAGATAAGCAGCGAGACCACTCCCGGAATGACAATGATAACGGTGGAATTCCGCGAAACCGTCCTGATGACGCAGATAGAGCAGTATTTCGACCAGTTCCGCCGCAAGGTTAACGATGTTGCAACCAAACTTCCCGGCGGATGCTACGCCCCTATAGTGATAGACGACATGATGGACGTCTACGGCATGTTCTACGCCCTTACCTCCGACGGTTACGATTACCCCGAGATGTACAAGTACGCCAAGATGATAAGGCGCGAGCTCTCCTCCGTAAAGGGGGTAAAGCGGGTAAACATATACGGTAACCGCGAGGAGGTTATAAACATAACCATAACAAAAGAACAGATAGCCCGCAACGGCATGCTCCCCATGCAGATAATGATGGCCCTTCAGGATGCCACCAAAACGGTCAATGCCGGTACGTATCTCGATGACGGGCAGAAAATATCGCTCAGGGTAACCGACAGGGCAAAGGATGAAGACGACATACGCAACCTGATAATCTCCACTCCCGACGGCAAGCAGCTGCGCATAGGCGATGTGGCGGAAGTGGAACGCGCCTATGCCGAGCCCCAGCGCAATGCCTTTTTCGTGAACGGCGAGCCTGCGCTGGCAATCTGCCTGTCGATGGAAGACGATGCAGTAGTCCCCGATGTGGGTGAGGCGGTGGAGGCCAAACTCGCATCGATAAGTTCCGACATACCGGCCGGGTTGCAGATGGAGAAAGTCTTTTTCCAGCCCGACAAGGTAAACGAGGCGATAAGTTCCTTTATGGTAAACCTTGTGGAGTCGGTCATTATAGTCATAGTCGTGCTGATTTTCACGATGGGATTCCGCAGCGGCCTTATAATTGGCGCGGGGCTTGTCCTTACCATTGCAGGGTCGTTTCCTATCCTGCTCATGTGCGGCACCACGCTCCAGCGCATATCGCTCGGCGCATTCATAATAGCCATGGGCATGCTGGTCGACAACGCGATAGTGATAATAGACGGCATCCTTGTAGACAGGGAGAAGAAGAAAGGTCCCAAATATTACCTTTACAGGATATGCAGGGAGACGGCCGCCCCGTTGCTCGGAGCGACAATGATAGCGGCTTCGGCCTTCCTCAACGTATTCCTCTCGCAGGATACGGCAGGCGAGTACGCCCGCGACCTTTTCCTTGTCCTCTGCGTCAGCCTTCTGGTAAGCTGGGTATTGGCCCTCACGCAGGTCCCCGTATTTGCCAAGAGCATGTTGCCGTTGCGCGTAAAGAAAGCCGGCAACGAAAAGCAGAACCGGCAAATGCAGAATGTGGTACGCAAGGTAATAACCGTACTTATAGCAAACAAGAAAACCACGCTGCTTGTAGCAGGAGGGTTGCTGGTGCTCTCGTTCGTAGGGTTGGCGAAGGTGAAGAACCTCTTCTTCCCCGATTTCAGCTACAGTCAGTTTGTAATAGAGTATTATGCCCCGCAGCAGACCGACCCCGACAAGGTGCGGGACGACCTTCTGGAGATGAGCCGTATTGTAAAGCAGAATCCCAATGTCGAGAGGGTAACGGCATCGACCGGAAGCACCCCGGCCCGTTACTGCCTTGTACGCCCCATGAGTAACGGCGGCGACTGTTACGGCGAACTGATGATAGATTGCCGCGACTATGGGACTTTGTGCGAGGAACTCCCCAAAATCCGCAAACAGTTGCGCGAACTCTATCCCGATGCATACATACGGGCGAGGAAATACAATTTCTCCATATCCACCACGCACACGGTCGAGGTGGCATTCTCAGGGCCCGATCCTGCCGTTCTCCGTTCGCTGGCCGGACAGGCCGAGGAGATAATGCGCCGGTGTCCGTATGTCGACAGGTATTCGGTACAGAACAACTGGCGGCCTACCGGAAAATCGTTCATCGCCGGGTATATGGAACAGGAAGCCCGGCGGGCAGGAATAGGACGCGGCAATGTGGGCAACGCCCTGCAGGCGGCCACCGACGGTATGGTTTGCGGTGTGATAAACGACCAGGACAGGCAGGTTATGCTGAACCTGCTGGTACGCAATGCCGACGGGAGCCGTATAAAGGACCTCAACGACATCCCGGTGTGGTCCGATATGAACATCTCCTTCAGCGATGACATGCTTGCCTCCGTCATGGCCGGACATGCCGATGCTTCGTCCATACAGGACGACATGTTCAAGAGTTCCCCGCTCAGCAACATATCCGAGCGCATAGACCTGGGGTGGGAAGAGCAGAAAATACTGAGGCAGAACGGCAGCCGTTATATCGAGGCAGAATGCGACCCCGACTATACCCAGTGGGCGGCCACCCCGGCAAAGGTAAAGGAGTATATTGAAGACGAGATAAACGCCATAGAACTCCCCGAAGGGTACACCATGAACTGGGCCGGCGAGTTCACAGTACAGGATGATGCTATTGCAGGGTTGATGAAATATACCCCTATAACCGTATTCATAATCCTTACGATATTGCTGCTGCTGTTCAACGACTGGAGGAAAGTGATACTGATAATTATCTGTTTCCCGTTCGTCTTCTGCGGAATAACGCCCGCACTGCTGCTCAGCCGTCAGCCCCTGACGTTTATGGCCATTGTGGGGATTCTGGGGCTTATAGGGATGATGATAAAGAATGCCGTAGTCCTTGTCGACGAGGTAGGGCGGCTTACCGACGAGGAGTACCAGGACCCGTACGATGCGGTGATAAACGCTACCGTATCGCGTACAAGGCCGGTAATAATGGCTTCGGTAACCACCATATTCGGGATGTTCCCGCTTATAACCGACCCCATGTATTCGTCCATGTCGGTAACCATAATGAGCGGCCTTACAATGGGGACAGTGATAACCCTTGCACTGCTCCCGCTCTTCTACACGGTATTGTTCAGGATAACACCGCCCAAGAAGGCTAAACGGGCAAAAGCAGAAACAGAAGCAGGCAAATAACAAGCAGAACCATGAAAAGGAAAGTAATAATAGCGATAATATTCATAGCGGGTTCGTTTCAGGCAATAAAAGCCGGGAATGCCATAACCCTCGAGCAGTGCCGCCAGCTGGCATTGGCAAACAATGAAGACATGGCGCAGGCCGACAACAAGTACCGTCAGGCGGAACTGGACAAGGACATTGCGTTCGCCTCGTATTTCCCGTCTGTCAGCGGGTCTCTTACCGCGCTGTACGCCAAGGACCTCGATATGATGGGGACTACCCTGCAGATGCGGGGAATGTATATGGCCGGCCTTACGCTGGTACAGCCCCTCTATGCCGGTGGCAAGATAATGGCGGCCAACAAGATGGCCAGGATAGGCGTGGAGTCGCTTGCCGAGTCCCGCCGCATGACGAAGGCCGACATAATATCGCGTGCCGACAATGCCTATTGGAGTTATATAGCTGTAGGGGAGAAGGTAAAACTGCTTGAAACGTACGCAGCGCAGCTCGAGGAGCTGACCAGGCAGATAGAGGCAAGCGTGGAGGCGCAGATGGCTACCCGTAACGACGCCTTGAGAGTTGAGGCAAAACGGAGCCAGATAACCTACCAGCTGCAAAAGGCCAACAACGGGAAGGAACTCTGCCGCATGGCGCTCTGCAATATAATGGGGTTGCCGCTCGACAGCATCATACTGCCGGCCGATACCAATATCCTCGTTTCGCCGCCCGTCCCTATGGATGCCACCATAGATGCGCGTCCCGAATACCGCCTGCTCCAGAACCAGGTGAAATTGCAGGAACAGCAGGTGAAGTCGGCACGGGCCGAGATACTCCCCACATTGGGCGTGTCTGCCATATACTCGTACTACGGCAATATCAAGATGAAGGGAATGGCGCAGGGGTATGAATATTCCGAGGAGTTCAAGGACGATTTCCCGCTGGCCGTTGCATCGTTGAGCATTCCCATACTGAATTGGGGAAAGGGGATAAAAGGGATAAAGAAAGCCAAACTCGAACTGGAAAACAAACGTCTGGAACTGAGTAAGAACGAGCGGCTGATGAACATTGAGCTGAAACAGGCCGAACAGAACATAACCGACGGGTACAACATGATAAACAGTTCGGCCGTGGCGGTTGTGCAGGCTACGGAGAACCTGCGCAACATGCAGGTTAATTACGATGTGGGGATGTGCACCCTTACCGACCTGCTCGATGCCCAGGCGCAGTGGCAGGAGGCGCGCAGCAGCCAGATAGAGGCCGAAACGCAGTACAAGATATACGAGACGGAATACCTGAAGGTTACCGGCCGGCTGTCGCCGGAATAACCCTCCCCGGTCTGTACGCCTTGCAGGACGGTAGCAGGCGGAAAAAACCGGAAACGGCAGAGAGCGGAATCCAGCTCTCTGCCGTTTATTTGTTGTTGTAATAAATAGCTTGGTTAGGGGAATGCCTGCGGCATGGCGGCTTTTCTGCCCGTTCCCCGTCCTGTAACCCTGTGGTACCGGGCATGTACGGATAAAAGTCGGGCCCTTATCAGTACGCCCTTGCGAACAGGACTCTCCTTGCCGAAGGTTTTCCTGTAACCATGCAGACGCCGGGAGTCGTGTCGAACCCGTCGGGAATACAGCGGATTGTGGCTTTCGTCTCCTCCTTTATGCGGGCTTCGGTTTCGGGAGTGCCGTCCCAGTGTGCCAGAATAAAGCCGCCTTCCTCAATTATTTCCTTGAACTGTCCGTAGTTGTCGGCAATGCGGATATTCGCATCGCGGAACTTGCGCGCCTTTTCAAAGATATTCTTCTGTATCTCCTCCAGAAGCCCGGCAACATATCCGTCGATTCCGTCGCAGCTTACGGTCTCCTTCCCGAGTGTGTCGCGGCGCATAACCTCTATCGTATTGTTCTCCATGTCCCGTCCGCCTATGACGAGCCTTACGGGAACTCCTTTAAGTTCGTAATCGGCAAACTTGAACCCGGGGCGTTTGTTGTCGGCGTTGTCGTATTTTACCGATATGCCGCGCTTTCTGAGGTCGGCGGCTATAGCCTCGGCCTTTTCGCTTATTGCGGCAAGCTGTTCCTGGTTCCTGTATATCGGGACTATAACCACCTGTATAGGGGCAAGGTGCGGCGGCAGTACGAGGCCGTTGTCGTCCGAGTGCGACATTATGAGAGCACCCATAAGCCTTGTGGAAACGCCCCATGAGGTAGCCCATACGTACGAGAGCTTGTTTTCCTTGTCGAGGAACTGTACATCGAATGCCTTTGCGAAGTTCTGCCCGAGGAAGTGCGATGTCCCCGACTGCAGCGCCTTGCCGTCCTGCATGAGAGCCTCGATGGTGTAGGTATCTATTGCCCCGGCAAACCTTTCGCTTTCGGTCTTGACCCCCTTGATAACCGGCATGGCCATGTAATTTTCGGCGAAGTCGGCATATACGTTCAGCATCCTTACAGCTTCCTGTTCGGCCTCCTCGCGTGTTGCGTGCGCCGTGTGCCCTTCCTGCCAGAGGAATTCTGCGGTACGCAGGAAAAGGCGGGTGCGCATCTCCCAGCGCAGCACGTTGGCCCACTGGTTACAGAGAATGGGAAGGTCGCGGTACGACTGTATCCAGTTTTTATAGGTGCTCCATATAATCGTTTCCGATGTAGGGCGTATAATAAGTTCCTCTTCAAGCCTGGCGGCGGGGTCAACGACAACGCCCGAGCCGTCTTCGGCATTCTTGAGCCGGTAATGCGTAACTACGGCGCACTCTTTTGCAAACCCCTCCACATGCTCTGCTTCGCGGCTCAGGAAAGATTTCGGGATAAGCAGCGGGAAATAGGCATTGACATGCCCCGTAGCCTTAAACATATCGTCCAGCTGGCGCTGCATCTTTTCCCATATAGCATAACCGTAAGGTTTTATTACCATGCAACCCCTTACGGCCGACTGCTCGGCCAAATCGGCCTTGACAACCAGTTCGTTATACCACTGCGAATAATTTTCGCTCCGTTTAGTCAAGTTTTTCAGTTCCGCCATAATCAAGCACTTTGTTTTAAGCAGCACAAAAGTACAACAAACAAACAAAAAGTGCAATAAACGCCCATACGGCGGAAAGAAAAAAGATTCATCTCCCGCCCGGCGGCGGCAGGCAGTGCTGCCGGGCATGGAGTCAGCTTTCCCCTCCGACGGCGAAAATCACTATGTCGTAGCACTTTCCCCTCTCCAGCGGTGCGTCCGCGCCGGCGGCATTCCTGTCGGATGTGTACCTCAGCCTTATCCTGATTTTTCCCTGCGGGGTCTTGTCGGGAATTTTTGCCGTTACGCAAAAGGAGTCTTTCATCTGCTTTTGCCTTGCGATGAGCTTCTCGAATTCACCGTCCATATCCATATCGGCGTATGCGAAGGCGGCAAGCCCGTCCGTCCCGCCCGTGAAAGAAAAGCGGAGGGTTATCTTTTCTCCCGGCTTTACTGCGGGCGACTCTTTCGATATGATAACGTATTCCCTATGCGGGTTGGCTTTCGCCGAATATATTGCGTGCGGGGCGGAGTTTCCGCATTTTACCGATACTTCCGATATGTAAACCGATGCCGTATCGCCGGGGGCCGGCATTTTGTAAATGCCGTTCTTCTCGGCAATGGAGTTCAACCGTATCATCCTGTCCCAGTCGTCATCGCCTGTTGCCGACAGGCAGGGAGAGGCAAATGCTAACGCCAGCAGTATGGCGGCAACAGTGCGGCCGCCCGAAATAAAGTGTTTCATCTTTCCGTAAGAACAGTTGTAAGTTAAAAAAGTGCGTAAAAAAAGGGAGAAAACCCGCCTGCATTGCCTGCGGCGCATTTTCTCCCCGTGATATTTAGTCGCTTATTCAAGCACGAATGTTATCACCTTGCTGCCGACCAGTTCTTCATGTGTCAGGATGCGGCCGTTCTTCCGCTTGCCGTCAAGCTTTATGTACTTAAGCGTCGAGGCATCGTCCGATTCTTTCTCGGTAACTATGGTAACGGTTTCATTTGGCCAGTAACGCTTGTCGAGCGAGAGCACTACCTTGTCGAACGTCGGGGCTACCAGCGTGTACGAGGCCTTTCCGGGACAGTCGGGATAGAATCCTATCATGTTGAATATGGCCCAGGTAGACATCGTCCCCGTATCGTCGTTGCCCGGTATGCCGTCCGGTTCGTTCCTGAAGTATTTTGCCAGAAGGCGTTTTACCTCCTTGTCGGTACGCCATTCTTCACCCTTGAAGTTGGAGAAAATGTAAGCGTACGAAATATCCGGTTCGTTGGCGGGGTCGTACAGCCCTTCGTCGAATACCATCTGCAACTTGTCGATAAACGGTTTCTTCCCCCCCATGAGTTTGCACAGGCCCTTTATGTCGTGAGGGACATAGAACGTGTAGTTCCACGACGAGCCTTCATGGAATCCCGGGCACGGCTCGAAGTTCTCTCCCTGTCTTGGGTCGAACGGCGAATAAAAGGTCCCGTCGGGCAATATCGGCCGCAACGTGCCGAACTCTTTGCAGTAATAGTGCTTGTAGCCGAGCGACCTCTTGTAGAAAAGCTCCGCGTCATCCTTCTTCCCGAGCGACTCGGCAAGTTGCGACAAGGCGAAGTCTGCAATGTAATACTCCAGCGCGTGCGATACGGAATTGTCGTACTGCTCCCTGAGCGGAACATATCCGCGGCTCATGTAGTCGTCGTTGTCGGGGCGCATGAGGTTGTCCTTGCCCGGTGTGGTGGCCGATTTGATCATGGCTTCGTAGGCGGTTTCTATGTCGAAGTCGCGCAGTCCTCTCAGCCATGTGTCGGTTATGACCGGAATAGAAGGGTCCCCTTCCATGGTGAGGGTTTCCCTGCCGTAAAGTTCCCATTTGGGCATCCAGCCGTGTTCGCGGTACATGTCTATCATGCTCCTGACCATGTCGAGCTGCTTGTCGGGATAGAGCAGCGTAAGAAGCTGGTGGACGTTGCGGTACGTGTCCCACAGCGAAAATACCGTATATCTGTTCCCCTTTGCCGTGAGTATTTCGCTGCTCTCCATGGCGGGATATTCTCCGTTTACATCCTGGAGGATGTTCGGGTGGATAAGCGTGTGGTACAGGGCGGTGTACAGAACGTGCCTGTTTTCTTCGCTTCCACCCTCGACTGTGATTTTGGAAAGGGCATCGTTCCATGCATTGTAGGCGTCGGTCCTGACTTTGTCGAAGTTGAAACCCTGCTGTTCGGCATCGAGGTTTTCGCGGGCATTCTCTATGCTTACGAACGAAACCCCTATTTGGGCCTCCACGCTTTCACCCTCTTCGGTAAAGAACGTGTACCATACCCCGATATCGTCGCCCGACATCTCTTTCGAGTATTTCGTGTAGAGCTTGTAGTCGCCCTGGTCGGGATCCCATTCGGCCTCGACCCCGTACATGGGACGCTGCTTCTTCCAGTACCCCTGCTGCGCCGGGGCCTTGTTTATGCGCATTACAAAATATATGGGGAATACGGCCTGCGGGTTATAGCAGAAAGTCCCGAGGAGTTTTACCCCCTCTATCTCCGTATCGCTCACTCTCCTTACCGTCGCGCCGCTTTCGTTTGTAAGCCCCTCTCCGAGGTTCAGGAGTATGTGGCTTTCACCTTCGGGGAAGGTGAAGCGGGCTATGCCGGTACGTGCCGTGGCCGAAACTTCGGTCTTTATGCCGTATTTGGTCAGCCTGTTGGTATAGTAGCCCGGAACTGCGCTTTCGCTGTCGTATTCGCTTCCGTACTCCTTGTAATCCACATTCAGGGTCCCGGAAGTAGGCATAAGCAGCAGGCTGCCCAGTTCGGGACACCCTACGCCGCTCAGGTTCACGTGCGAGAAGCCTGTAAAGAACTTGTTGTAGTATTCGTATGGAGTAGACCACCATCTGGCGTCCTTGTCGTATTTGTTCTTGTCCGAGCCCATTACGTTGAACGGTACAACCGACATAAGCCCGTTGGGTACTATTGCACCGGGGTTGGTCGTTCCGAAGTTTGTGGTACCTATGAACGGGTTCACGTAGTCGGCCGGGTTCTTCGCCGAAACGCCGGCTGCGGCTGCCGCCATAAGGGCGGCAACCGTTAAAAGGCGGAATCTCTTCATATGGAAATAGTCATTAAAAGGTAAATCAGATATAGCTGTTTTTCTTTACAAATTCAACAATCTCCCTTATGTAGCCGAATGCGAGGCCGACCACCGTGTCGGCAGCTCCGTAGTAAACGGCTACCCTTTCGCCGTCCTGCAGTGCGGCACACGGGAAGACTACGTTGGGTACATCTCCCTGGAGTTCGTAAGGAGCGGCAGGGGCCAGCAGATAATCGCGGGTGCGGCAGAGAACCTTCGACGGGTCGTCCTTGTCCAGTATCGCTGCACCTATCGAATAGCGGAAACCGTTGCACGTCGTGATAACGCCGTGGTAGAACATGAGCCACCCTTCATCTACCAGGAAAGGAATAGGCCCTGCCCCTATTTTTGTGCATTGCCATGCGCTTTCGGGGAACGGGGTGGGCGAGAGGACGTGGCGGTGTTCCCCCCAGAATTTCATATCGGGGCTGTAACTTACGTATATATCGCCGAACGGGGTATGGCCGCTGTCGCTGGGGCGGCTCAGCAAGGCATACTTACCGTTGATTTTCTGCGGGAACAGCACTCCGTTGCGGTTGAACGGGAGAAGGGCATTCTCGCACTGGTAGAACTCCTTGAAATCGAAAGTATAGCCTACGCCTATCGTCGGGCCGTAGTAGCCGTTGCACCATGTAATCCAGTAGCGGTCTTCTATCCATGTAACGCGCGGGTCGTATTTATATTCCGAGTCTATCATCTCCGTGTTGCCCGGCTTGAATTTTATAGGCTCATGCTCTATTTCCCAGTTGATGCCGTCCTTGCTGAACCCTGCGAATATGTTCATCTGAACAGCCTTGTTGTCGCAACGGAACACTCCGGCGAAACCGTCGCCGAAAGGAACTACCGCGCTGTTGAAAATACTGTTGGATGAAGGTATGTGATACCTCCCGATAACCGGATTCTTTGAATATCTCCACATTACGTCTTTACACCCGGAAGGCCGTTCTTCCCAAGGCATTTGAATCTTGCTCATAGCCAAATAATATTTTGTTAATATAGTTTTGTTTTATCTTGCGTCTTTACAATACCGTTCTGTTGCGGACGGCTTCACATCCTTGCCGGGAGTCAGCCTCCCCCTTGTCATCCAAGGTCAGTCGTCGCCCTTCTTGTCGGGATGGGTGAACGGGACCAGCCATGCCAGTACAAATGCCGGAATAGCCATTACAAGCGAGATTATGAAGAAGTTCTCATAACCCACATGTTCGTAAATCAACCCGCTTACCATTCCCGGGATCATATACCCAAGGTTCATTATCCCCGATGCAAAGGCGTAGTGGGCCATGGAGTGCTTGCCCGGGGCAACCTGCTGCATCATGAAGAGCGTGAGTCCTACGAACCCGAACCCGTAGCAGAAGTATTCCAGTACCAGGCCGCTGCCTATAAGCGTAATGTTGTCGGGCTGGAAGTGCGCGAGCAGATAATATATTGCAAACGGGATATTGAAAATGCAGACAAGCGAGAAGAGCACTTTCCTCAACCCGAAGTGGGCGATAAAGTATCCCCCCAGAATAGAGCCTACAATGAAAGCCAGCGTACCGAGCGTCCCGTATATCAGACCTATCGATTCGTTGGACAGCCCGAGCCCGCCGTCAATCAGTTTCGCCTTGAGGAAGAGCGGCACCATTTTTACGGCGAACCCTTCTGTCAGACGGTAGCATATTATGAAGAGTATGTATATCCAGATGTATTTCTTTTTGAAGAAGTCCGCGAAAACCTGCCAGAGCGACCGCATGGCATCGCCGAAATCGCTCGGGGCCTCTTCCGTTTTTGAACCTGTCGGTAGCATTGTGTAGTGGTATATCGAGAGGGCTACCAGCAGCACGCCTATGATTCCCATTATTACCATCCATGCAAAGACCGGGGCTTTTTCCGGATTGGCGGTTTCAAAATGCCTGATCAGTATTCCGGCCAGCCACACCATTCCTCCGTTGGCCAGTACCTTCGCAAGGTTGTAGAATGCCCCCTGCCACCCTATGTATCGGGCCTGCGTCTGCTTGTCGAGAGCCGTAAGGTAGATACCGTCGGTGGCAATATCGTGAGTGGCCCCGCTGAATGCTATGACGGCCATCATGGCTATCGAAAACGCGAAGAAATCGGGAACAGGCAGCAAAAACGCAATCAGCCCGAAGCAGATACCCGACAGCATCTGGGTAATTACCACAAACCCCTTTTTGGTGCCGTAGAGTTCCAGAAGCGGGCTCCATATCGGCTTGAGCGAGTAGGGGAGTATAAGCAGTGAAGTCCAGAAAGTGATTTTTGCCTCGCTTACACCGAGGTCGGCAAACATTATCACGGACACCAGCGACAGGGCTACAAACGGCAGCCCCATAGCAAAATAGACCGACGGGACCCAAGTAATAGGGTTTCGCGTTTTAGAAGAATTGAAATCAAGCATTTTCAGTATATCCCGTTAATTTGTCAGTTCTCGAAAAGCCTTTTCCCTCTGGTATTGGCGCGGGCGGCAGGCCTTTCATATTATGCTCAGTACCGGACTACGCTGCAGGCTTCCGTTTCCTGCAAGCCCGCCGTAGTCCGGTACATTAAAGATTAATGCGTTTACTTATTTTATTATTATTTCGTCAATGAACATGTATGCCCCGTCAAGGTTCTCCTGGTGGGCGTAGTATCGGATGTATCTTCCTTTTTCCTTGCCGTTGAACCCGAAGTTCTTGATTAGCGTGCCGTCATTGTCGCGCGGTACGTCGTTGTCGATATGTTTGATATTTCGGAACTCCTTGCCGTCATCCGAAACCGAAATGTCCACATATACCGGGAACCAGATCCAAGGGCCGGGCTGCTGCATGAAGTTGGCTTCTATCTCGTTTATCTCGGTAACCTCTCCCAAATCTATGACAATATCCATGTCGCCGGTCCTGAATCCCTGCCAGCGGCCGTCGGAGTACGAAGCCCCGCCCCGGCAGCCGTCGGTCATCGACATCTCGCCGGCGGCAGTATAGTTCTCGCAGTACGGGAGGTTGTAGGTCGCTTTCTTTCCGATACCCTTGTGATAATAGGTCTTGAACGATTGCGGCTGCGTTACGCGTTCGCCGTCTACGAATGCCGCAACCTTGAGGTTTATCGAATCCTTGACGATTATCGGCCCGGTATAGAGTTCCGACCCTGTTTCAGGCTCGGTGCCGTCGGTGGTATAGCGCACTTCCGAAGGAATCCTGTCGCAGCTCAGGGTTATGACAATCTCCTTGTTCTCTACATCCACGCTGTCCTTTATATTTACGCCGTTGGCTATGCGGTGGGCGTTTATTCCCTTGTCGTCGAGAATCAGCAGGTGTCTGTTGGCAGCTTTCAGGAACCTGTCCCACGACTTGTTCTCAGGGACGCTCCAGCCGACTTCTGCCAATGCGAGGATTCTCGGGTATATCATGTATTCCACCTGTTCCTCCGTGGGAATATACTCTGTCCACAAGTTTGCCTGTACCCCTTTTATGTGGTAGCTTGTTTCCGTATCCAGCGAGTCGGGTACAGGGTTGAACGAGTAGACCCTGCTCATAGGCAGGTACCCTCCGATAGCTTCAGGTTCTGTTATGGGGTTGTCCTGATAATAGTCGAAATAGCAGTAACCTCCGGGGACCATTATGGCGTCGTGCCCCATTTCGGCAGCCTTGATGCCATGCTCTTCACTCCTCCACGACATTACGGTTGCATACGGCGACAGGCCGCCCTGCATAATTTCGTCCCAGCCAATCAGCTTGCGCCCTTTGGACCCGAGGAACTGTTCAATCCTCTTGATAAGGTAGCTTTGCAGTTCGTCTACGTTCTTGAGGTTCTCTTTGCGCATCCTTGCCTGGCATTTCGGGCATTTCTTCCAGCTCCCCTTGTCGGCCTCGTCGCCGCCAATGTGGATATATTCCGACGGGAAGAGCTCGATTACTTCCGACAATACGTTTTCAAGAAACTCGAAAGTCTTTTCGTTGCCGGGGCAGAGGTCTACATTTACGTACGGTCTCCCCGAGCACGACAGTTCGGGATAAACGGCAAGCACCTCTTCGCTGTGGCCGGGCATCTCTATTTCGGGAATTACGGTGATGCCGCGCTTCTGTGCGTAGGCTACAACATCCTTGATCTCTTCCTGGGTGTAGTATCCGCCGTTTGCGCCTTCATCGCCCTGTTTGCAGTAACGCCTTCCGCCGAACCAGAACTCTTTCCAGTTCTTGTACGGGCGCCAGGCGGCCTTTTCCGTCAGTTCGGGGTATTTCTTTATCTCTATTCTCCACCCTGCACCGTCGGTAAGATGCCAGTGGAAACGGTTTATCTTGTAGAATGCCAGAACGTCGAGCTGTTTCTTTATGAACTCGGTATCGAAAAAGTGTCTCGAAACATCCAGGTGCATCCCGCGGTATCCGAAACGGGGGACGTCGTTTATCTCCATGCAGGCGATTCCCTTTCCGTCCCCGAGGTATTTCAGTTGGGCTACGGTCTCTATTGCATAGAGCAGTCCGGCAGGCTGCCGTGCCGATATTTCTATGGAGTTCCTCGATATGTTGAGTACGTAGCTCCCTTCGGTCGTGGCGGCAAAGTCGTTCAGCGTAATGTCTATATCTCCTTTTCCGTCCTTTCCGTCTATTATTTCTGCATCGGGATATACACCTTTTATAAGTTCCCCGAGGTTCTCCACGTCTTCAGGCTCTACCCCGTTGAAACTTACCTTAGGGGAGTCGTTGTTGAAAAAACCCGATTTAGCCTCAACTTCATAGGGCTGGGGGATAATCATGTCGGCAATCTCCTTGTTCTTCCTTGAAGAACAGGCAGAAACAAGCAGGCAAACGAGGCCCAATGCAAAAATACGTCTCATTATAAAAAACTGTTTTTTGTTTGTAATGGTTTTGTTATTTTATTGAAATTTCATCTACGAAAAGGAAAAGGGGCTTCCCTTTGCCGTCATGCCACTGCGGCCCTTTCTTTACGCTGGCTGCCGTTATCTTTACGAACCTTGCCGTAAGGGGTGCGAATTCCGCTTTCAGTTCCTGACGCTCCTGCTTGTACCCGTCATAACCGGCAGGAACGGGAAGGGACTGGTCCGATACGGTGGAGTATACCTTGCCGTCGGCCGAAACCTGGACCTTGAAACTCTCGGCCGGGAAAATCCAGTTGGCCAGGTCGCACAGGTTGCCTACGGAAACCTGCGATATCTCGGTCTCCTTGCCGAGGTCTATCGTTGCAACAAGGTCGTTCCCCTCGAAAGCTATGTAACGCCCAGTGTTGAACGAACTGTCGCCGTAAAGCCCGTCGACAAGCATCTTTTCCCCGTCGTACTTGTATTTTATGCAAATGGGCTGTTCAACCGATATTTCCTTTGCCGTGGCCTTGTTGAACCGGAACTCGCATTCCGTAACTCTCGACTTTTCTTCATCCCTTATTACTACGGCCTTGACGGTAGAGGTCTTTTTCAGCTTTACCGGAGCGCTGTAAACCTGGCTCGTAGCATCGGGCGTGCTCCCGTCCGTAGTATAATATATCGGGGATTTTCCCTGGGTCTTCAGCGTAACGTCGATAGTCCCGTCCGTATCGTTCACGTCGAACGAGAGGTTTACGTCCAGCAGGTGCTTTGCATAGTTCAACCCTTTCATGTTGTAAACCTGGATATTTTTGTCCACCCTGTCGAGGAAGCTGTCCCAGTCCTTGTTTCCGATTTCCGTCCATGCGATTTCGCTCAATGCGTCCATTCTCGGGAGAACCATGTATATGACCTGGTCGAAGTCCGATATGTATTCCGTCCACAGGTTTGCCTGTACGCCTATGATTCTCTCCCCCTCTTCGGGCGTGAGCGAATCGGAAACAGGATTGTACCCGTATACGAGGTCCACCGGGATATACCCGCCTATGGCTATCGGCTCGTTTTCCCTGTCGAGCGACTGGTAGTAATCGAAATAGAGGTACGTTTGCGGCGTCATTATTACGTCGTGCCCCTTTTTGGCGGCTGCTATGCCGCCGGCTTCGCCTCTCCAAGACATTACCGTGGCGCTCTTCGAGAGATCCCCTTCCAGAATCTCGTCCCAGCCTACAAGTTTGCGCCCGTGTTCTTTCAGGAACTTTTCCACCCGGTTGTTGAAGTACGACTGCAGGTAAGTCTCCGCCGAGTGCAGCGAATCCCCCTTGATTCCTTCCGCCTTTATCCTCGCCTGGCATTTGGGGCACTCTTCCCAGCGCATTTTCGGGCATTCGTCGCCGCCTATGTGGATATATTCCGACGGGAAGAGTTCCATTATTTCGGTCAGTACGTTTTCAACGAACTCGAAAGTCTCTTCCTTGCCGGCGCACAGTATGTCTTCGCTGATACCCCATGTGGTCCTCACTTCGCACTGTTTGCCCGTGCAGCCGAGCTGGGGGTAGGAAGCGACTGCGGCTACCATGTGCCCCGGCATGTCTATTTCCGGGACAACCGTTATCTGCCTTTCGGCCGCGTATTTTACAACCTCGCGTATTTCGTCCTGTGTGTAGAATCCCCCGTAAGGCGTGCCGTCGTAATTGTTGGCATCGGGATGCCCTACGACCGTTTCGTTGCGCCATGCACCGGTTTCGGTAAGTTTCGGGTATTTCTTTATCTCTATTCTCCATCCCTGGTCATCGGTAAGGTGCCAGTGGAAACGGTTCAGCTTGTGCATGGCAAGCAGGTCTATGTACTCCTTTACCTCTTCTACCGAGAACATGTGCCGTGCTATATCCAGATGCATCCCCCTGTATCCGAAACGCGGGGCGTCGTCTATGTAAACGCAGTTGGCTTTCCATTTTACCCCGTCGGCTATGGTGTCGCCGTACACCTGGGCCGGCAGCAGTTGCTTGAACGACTGTATGGCATAAAAGAACCCCGGTGCGCCTGCTGCCCTTATGTCTACTCTTTTATGCTCTATGTCGAGGGTGTATGCCTCGGGGGCCATGTCGGGGCTTACGCTGAAGAAAACGGTGTTCTTGCTTCCGTCTCCCTCTTCCGCGACAATGTCGAACCCTGTAACTTTCGACAGGTCGGCGGCGAAGTTGGCTGCCGCAGTCCTTGCGTTGCTGTCGAGACTGCTGTCGAATATTATTTTCGTATTCTTGTTTATTGTGAACTCTCCGCTTTTGGGTTCAAGCCTGTTTGGCATCGGTACAATGGAATATTCGTCGGCCGAATGTATTTTGGAACAGGAAACGGCAAATACTCCTAAAAACGCTACAAAGCTTAAAATCAGATACTTCTTCATGGTTTATGTCAGTTGAGCTAAATGATGATTCCGAAGTTTTTGAATATCCTCTTGAAAAAATTTTCGTAAAAATAACAATTTACGGCCGAACTACCTAACAGGTCTGATTAAAATATGTAAAAATTAATGGCGGGAGCTATGTTTTTGACATGGGTCAAATTTTTGCGGGGCGTAATTGAAAATGCGTAAAAACCAATACTCCGACGCCTGTTGTATCGGGCTAAAATAATGTTCGTTGTTGCGGTACAATATTTTTCGTATTTACAGATTTTATTTTTAACTTTGTGAATTGGGAAACCTGCCGTCGTTTCTCTTTATCATAAAATAAACAGGAGATTTATGCCCCGATGCCTTCGGGCGGAACGCTGTTTTGCCCATGGGGTAAATGCGGGTTGCGGGGTGTCGTTGCAGGCGGGGCGTTATGTTGCCGTATGCCGCTGCTGCCTTTCTTGAACGCTCTGCGTTGCGGCAGGAACAGCGAACAGGCAAAACAATATGAAAACAACAATAATGGTGTAACGTAAAATCGAGTATGGAAAAGACAGGATCGAGTATGGGAAAAAGAATCGTGAAATTTTCAGTGGCAGTCTCCCTCGCCCTGATATGGAGCGGCACTCCGGCAATGCTTAAGGCCGAGGCCAACGACTGGGAAAATCCGGCGGTTTTCGCAATAAACAAGGAGGCTTCGCATGCAACATACATGCCGTACGAAGATACGGCGGCGCTGTATGCCGACAAGAACCGCTTCAAACAGCCGTGGATAGATACGAAATCGTCCCTGCACATATCGCTCAACGGGGCATGGAACTTCAAGCTGGCGGATACTCCCGCCGAACGTCCGCTGGATTTTATGAAACCCGGGTACGACTTTTCATCGTGGGATACCATTCCTGTCCCCTCCAACTGGGAAATGCAGGGATACGACTCCCCCATATACTGCAACGTGGAATATCCCCACGACAATACTCCCCCGTATATAAAACGGCGTCCCGGCTATGAAGGGTATGCCGAAAATCCCGTCGGTTCGTATCACCGTACCGTGAATGTGCCGGCCGACTGGGACGGCAAGAACATCTTCATCCACTTCGGCGGAATCTACTCTGCGGCATACGTATGGGTGAACGGCTCGGAAGTAGGGTATACCGAAGGGGCCAACAACGACCATGAATTCGATATAACCCGTTACATCGAACCGGGCAGGGAGAACAGTATAGACGTACAGGTTTTCCGCTGGAGCGACGGCAGTTATCTGGAGTGCCAGGACATGTTCCGCATGAGCGGCATCTATCGCGACGTATACCTGTTTGCCGTGCCGCAGACATTTATCCGCGACCATTACATAACCTCCAGTCTCGATGCTCCCGATTACAGGAGCGGCGAAATTAACATCGACGCATGGATAAACAACCGAGGGGACAAGCCTACCGTATCGACCGTGGAGGTCTTCGTTACCGGCAATGACGGCAAGCCTCTCTGCAAAATGGAGCCGCAAAGCGTGGAGGTCGCCCCCGGTGAAGAAGTTAAAATCTCGTTCAAGTCCGGAATAAAAGACTTTATGTTGTGGACGGCCGAGCATCCTAATCTCTACAACGTGGTGTTCAGCCTGACCGATTCTGAAGGCGGTGCAGGCGAAGCATTCGTAACGAAATACGGTTTCCGCGATATAAAAGTGCACGACGGTAAATTCTACCTGAACGGGACTCCGGTAATATTCAAGGGGGTGAACAGGCACGACTCCCACCCGCTTTTAGGCCGTGCCGTCGATGTAAAATCCATGCTCAGGGATGTGCTGATGATGAAGCGCAGCAATATAAACACTATCAGGACGAGCCATTATCCCAACCAGGACAAGATGTACGCCATGTTCGATTACTTCGGTCTCTTTACGGTTTGCGAAGCCGATGTGGAATGCCACGCCAACCAGACGCTCAGTTCAAACCCCGAGTGGCGCGACGCTTTTGTCGACAGGGGCGTGCGCATGGTCCTGCGCGACCGCAACCACCCCTCCATAATGATGTGGTCCATGGGGAATGAAAGCGGAAAAGGGGAGAACTTCGCAGCGGAACTCGCCGCAATACGCGAGCTCGATTCGCGTCCGGTGCATTATGAACAGGCTTGGCAATATTCCGATTTTACATCGAACATGTATCCCACGCTGGAAGAACTCTCCGAACTCGATACGACATCGAACGAACTGGCGTTTTTCCCGGCAGCCCTGAATGCCGACAGTACGGAGGCGCCCCGGAACTACAAGCCGCACTTCGTCTGCGAATATGCCCATTCCATGGGAAATGCCATAGGGAACCTCAAGGAGTATATGGACCTCTTCGAGAACAGCAACAGGATAATGGGCGGTTGCATATGGGACTGGACCGACCAGTCGATATACGATCCCAAACTCCTCAAGGAAACAGGCGAAAAACGCCTTACGACAGGCTACGACTATCCCGGGCCGCATCAGGGCAATTTCTGTTGCAACGGAATAGTAACGTCCGAACGCGACGTAACCCCGAAACTCTATCAGGTGGGCAAAGTGTACCAGTACGTCGATTTCAGCGATTTCGATACCGAAACGCAAACGCTGACGATAAAGAACAAATATCACGATACCGACCTGAACGACTTCTATATAATATGGTCGATAGCTGGAGACGGAGAGGAGATACCGGTAGACATAAAACTCCGCAGGATATTCCTGCCCGATTGCAAGCCGGGCGAAACCGCAACCGTAAACATCCCTTACAACCGCGAACTCCTTTCCATGAACGGGGCGGAATATTTCCTGAATATAGAGATGTGGTCGAAGAGGATGAAACCGTGGGGCGTGTCTACCCCTATTGCCTCCGAGCAGTTCAGGATAAAGGCCGGACAGCCGCGGACCGTAGTGGACGAAACATATATAGTATCCAAAATATCGTGCAAGGAAGACAAGGGTAGAATAATTGTAAAAGGCGAAGAGTTTGAAGCCGAGTTCGACAAGGCTACGGCAAGTCTGGTATCGCTTAAATACGGCGATACGCGGAATCTGTTTGCCGACGGAAAAGGGTTCGTGTTTGACAGCTACCGCTATACGGAGAACGACAAGTACGAAGGGTCGGACAGTATCGTATACGGCGAGATATCGTACAAGGTATTGCCCGGAAAGAAAAGCGTGGAAGTAACCACCACTGCAAAATCGGAAGGCAAGTGCAATTACAGTATAGTGTATACCTTGTACTCCAACGGCTTTATAACAATGGATGTAAAATTCAACCCCCTGGCATCGGGGCTCCGGCGCATGGGGCTTTCATGCAAGCTGCTTAAGGGAATGCGCAATGTAACGTACTGCGCCCGCGGGCCGTGGGAAAATTACATAGACCGTAAGGACGGGGCATATGTCGGGGTTTATGACGATACGGTTGAAGGTATGGAAGAAAAATACATGAAGCCTCAGACAATGGGTAACCGCGAAGGGTTGCGATACCTTATGCTGCTCGACGGGAAAGGGAAAGGGCTCAGGATAGACGTAGACGGCCGGGCCGCATTCTCGGCCCTGCGCTTTACCGACAAGGAACTCTCCGGGCTGAAACACGTATGGGAGCTCCCCGACAACCGCCGCGACGACATAGTGCTGCATATCGATTACATGCAGAGAGGATTGGGAAATGCAAGCTGCGGGCCCGATACCATCGAGAAGTATCATATTCCGTCGGAAGGCGAATACGGATACCGGCTGTTGATAAGGCCGCAATGGGGGATGCCGGAATGATTGGCAGGCGAAATGCCGACAGGGGAATTGACAGAAACAGGACAAAACACAAGTATTTTTAAAGAGGAATGAGACTTAGAGCAGCAGTATTGAAGTATTTGGCTTTACCGTTAATAGTATTGCCGGCATATGCCGGCAATACTTATACAGAGATAACGACACCTACGTTACTTTCCAGGAACAAGGAAAAGGCGCGGGCATCGTTTATGCCCATAGCCGATGAAGAATCGTACAAGTCGGCCGGCAACTACACAAAATCGCCGTATTTCAAAAGCCTGAACGGGACATGGAAATTCTTTTATACGGAAGACCCGTGCAATATACCCGAAGGGTTTGCATCAGATACGGTCGACATATCGGGGTGGAACGACATAACAGTGCCCGGAAGCTGGCAAGTGCAAGGGTTCGGAATCCCCATATACGTTAATATCGGGTACGAATTCGTGTCGCCGGGCAATCCTCCCTACATGGAAGCCCCCAAGCCCCCGTATGTGCCGCGCACGTTCAACCCGGTAGGGATATGCCGCCGCACCTTTACCGTACCCGACGAATGGGACGGGCGGGAGATATACCTCTCGATAGACGCGTCGAAGTCGGCAACATATGTCTATGTAAACGGGCAGGAGGTAGGGATGCACAAGGAGAGCAAACTCCCCGCGCATTACAACATAACAGACTATCTCGCTGAAGGGGAGAACACGGTAACGCTGAAAGTGTACAGGTGGAGCGACGCTACCTATATTGAAGGGTACGATTACTGGCGCATGAGCGGAATAAAGCGCAACGTATACCTGTATAGCCGGCCCCGCCTGCAGATAGCGGATTTCCACGTGGTGTCGCAGCTGGACACGCTCTCGTACCTCAACGGAGAGTTCAATCTGGCGGTAAAGATTGAAAACGGCCTGGATGAGGAGCAGGACTATTCCGTAACATACAGACTGCTGGACAACGGGGAAAACGTAATATCCGAGGCAACCGACAGAGGGAAAATATCCGGAACGGCCGAGGCCGCCTTCAAGGCCACGCTTCCCGATGTAAGGCCGTGGAGCGCGGAAGAACCAAACCTGTATACCCTTATAATCCGGCTGGATGCCCCGGGGGCCGGGGTCAGCGAGGTAATATCCGAGCGGATAGGGTTCCGTACCGTAGAGGTTAAGGGAGGCAACCTGCTTGTAAACGGCCGTCCGATAATGATAAAGGGGGTAAACACGCACGAACATAATCCGTATACGGGACAATATGTCGATACCGCGCTGATTATAAAAGACCTTACATTGATGAAACAGAACAACGTCAATGCCATACGTACAAGCCATTACCCGCAGTGCGAGCAGTTTTACCGCCTTTGCGACGAATACGGTTTCTATGTGGTTGACGAGGCCAATGTGGAAGCTCACGGCATGTACTACGATTTGCGTACATGCCTGGGTAACGACCTCAGGTATCGCGATGCAATAGTGGACAGGGCCGTTTCCATGGTGGAACGCGACAAGAACCACCCGTCCGTAATCATATGGTCGCTCGGAAACGAAAGCGGAAACGGGTATTGCTTCTACGAGTCGTATCTTGCGGTAAAGGAGATAGACCCAACGCGCCCTGTACAGTACGAAAGGGCAGACCGGGAATGGAATACCGACATCTACTGCCCGATGTATTTCACTCCGTCCCAGATAGAGGCATACGCGAAGTCGCCCGATGCAGACAAACCCCTTATCCTGTGCGAGTATGCCCATGCAATGGGGAACAGCCTCGGGAATTTCATCGATTACTGGAACATAATCGAAGCCTATGACAAACTCCAGGGCGGCTTCATATGGGACTGGGTAGACCAGGGGCTTGCCGCCACCACCCCGGAGGGGAAACATTTCTGGGCATACGGGGGCGATTACGGTCCGGAAGGGACACCCAGCGACGACAACTTCCTGATAAACGGGATAGTTTTCCCCGACCGCAGGGTAAAGCCGCATACGGCCGAGATGAAGCACGTGTACCAGAACATAAAGTTCTCGCCGGTAGATTTGCAAAACGGGTTGATAGCGGTAAAAAACGCCAATTATTTTATCAGTCTCGGAGAATACGATTTCAAATATGAAGTAACGGCCGGCGGCGAAAGGGTTGCGCGAGGCAAATTCTCCTTGCAGACCGCCCCGATGCAGACCGATACGGTGAAAATAAAGCTGCCGCGGATACAGAAGAACGGGCGCGAATACTTCCTGAACATAACGGCAACCCAGAAAAACGACAAGGGGCTGATACCGGCAGGGCACGAAGTGGCAACCGGGCAGATTCAGTTGTCAGGGCGGATTGCCGCAATTGAACTCCCCCGTTCGGAAGGACGGCTGACCTTTGCCGACGAAGGCGGTACGATAAATATAAAAGGGAGCAAGTTCAGTATAGGCATCAATAAGGCAAGCGGTGTGATAACGTCATACAAGATAGCTGGCAACGAACTCATAAAGGACGGTTTCGGCCCGCGTCCCAACTATTGGCGCGCCCCGACCGACAACGATTACGGATATAAAATGCCGGTAGTATGCAGCGTCTGGCACAAGGCATCCAATGCCGAATTGCGTGCCGATTCCCTTGCCGTCTCGCAGGATCCCGATAAAGCGGAGATAAGTTTTATGTACCGGCTGCATCCGGTTGTAGCTGTCCGAATGACGTACCGTATCTACCCTTCGGGGTGCATGACTGTAACCATGGATACGCAAACCGAGACGGGTGTCTCATTTATGCCGCGAGCCGGGTTGAGAATGCAGTTGCAGGGTAAGTACGGCAATGTGGAGTATTTCGGGCGCGGGCCGCTTGAAAACTACCCCGACCGCAAGACCGCCTCGTTCGTAGGGAAATATGTTACGGTTGCCGATTCCATGTATGTACCGCACGTGCGTCCTCAGGAAAACGGACACAGAACAGATGTGCGCTATCTCAAACTTACCGACGGCAAGGGACGCGGCATAATGATAACGGCCGATACGCTGATAGGTTTCAACGCCCTGCGCAACAGCATTGAGGATTTCGACGGCGGTTATCTTGGCGAGGCGCATTCGCTCGATCCGGCAAAAAAGAATATCGTGCAGAAGCATATCAGCGACATAGTGCCGCGCGATATGGTAGAGTGCTGCATAGACTATAAAATGACCGGAATAGGGGGGAACGACAGTTGGGGCGCCCTTCCAGAGGAGAAATACATCTGTTTCCCCGACGAGCCGGACGATACGTTCACATTCGTCTTTATCCCGGTAGAATAACTTTACAGGCAAATAACAAAAACAGGAATAACATGAGTAACAGAAAAGTCAGAAATCTATCAGTCGTGCTGCTGACGGCGGCATTGGCAGTGTCGTGCGGCAAGGAACAGACCGATTATGCCGCGTATGTTGATCCGTTTGTGGGGACCGGGGGGCACGGGCACGTATACCCGGGTGCCGTTGTGCCGTACCCTATGATACAGCCCAGCCCCGACACGAGGATAACAGGTTGGGACGGCTGTGCAGGCTACCACTACTCCGACACCACCATAAACGGGTTTTCCCAGACGCACCTGAGCGGTACGGGGTGCGGCGATTATGGCGATGTGCTTATAATGCCCATGGTCGGTACGCCGGAGGCGATAGACCGCACCGACGAAGACTCCCAGCAGATGCCGTATGCTTCGCCGTTCTCCCACCGGAACGAAACGGCCGAGCCGGGATACTATTCCGTTCTGCTCGACAAGCACGGTATAAAAGCCGAAATAACCGCGACACAGCGCACCGCAATATACCGTTTCACGTTCCCTTCCCCCGACAGCGCCACGCTGGTAGTGGATCTGGATTACAACCTCGACATATTCGGTATCCAGCGCAATGACGTGCTGAACCTTTCCGTTCCGTCCGATACCGTAATACAAGGAAGCAAACAGACAAAAGGATGGGCATGGGAACAGGCCATAAACTTCCATGCCGTAACATCGCAACCGTTCACATGCAAGCTCTATACCGACACTATAAACGGGTCTGCCGGCAAGGAGCCGAGGGCAAAAGCCGTATTGACGTTCCCCTCCCTGCCCGACAATACGTTGCTCGTAAAGATTGCGCTGTCGGGTGTCGATACCGAAGGTGCGGCGAAAAACATGCAGGCGGAGATTCCGCACTGGCAATTCGACGATGTGCGGAAAGCCGCCCGCGATACATGGAACGAGGCCTTGGCGCGCGTAAAGGTCGAGAGTGCCGATACCGAGACGATGAAAATATTCTACACGTCGCTTTACCGCGCCTCTCTTTGCCCCAACCTCTTTACCGATGTAGACGGGCGTTACATGGGGATGGACAGGAAGGTGCACACTACCGACCGCCCCATATATACCATCTTCTCTCTTTGGGATACTTTCCGCGCCTATCACCCTATGATGACGATAATCGATCCGGAACGCAACGCCGATTTCGTAAACTCGCTGGTAGAAAAGTACAAGGAAGGCGGCGCCCTTCCTATGTGGGAACTTGCCTCCAACTATACGGCTACGATGATAGGCTATAATGCCGTATCGGTCATAACAGACGCATACGTAAAGGGTACGCGCGGCTTCGATGTAGAGGCAGCCTATGCCGGCATGAAAAAGTCCTCGAACGGCGATACGGCCGGAATAATAGTGCCGCGCGCCTTTATGCCGTATCTCCAGCCCGAATCGAAGAGATACAAGGAGACGCTCGGTTATGTGCCGTGCGACAAGGAGAACGAAGCGGTGGCAAAGGCGCTCGAATATGCTTATGACGACTGGTGCATTTCGGTATTCGCGGCAGCCACCGGTCATACTGCCGATACGGCGGCATTTGCCGAAAGAGGCCGTTATTACAGGAACTATTTCGATGCCGCTACCGGATTCATGCGCGGAAAGGACAGCAAGGGGAAATGGCGTACCCCGTTCAACCCGTATGCCTCCAATCACCGCGACGACGACTACTGCGAAGGGATAGCCTGGCAGTGGACCTGGTTCGTCCCGCACGATGTACAGGGGCTGGTTTCCCTGATGGGCGGCAAGGAGGCGTTCGTAACCAAACTCGACTCGCTCTTCTACAACGAAACCCCGTTGCAGGGCGACAATATTTCGGCCGACATTTCCGGGCTGATAGGCCTTTATGCTCACGGAAACGAGCCGAGCCACCACATTGCACACCTTTACAATTATGTGGGGTACCCCGAAAAAACACAGGCCATGCTCGATTCCATACTCTATTCGCAATACCGCATCGACCCCGATGGCATATCGGGCAATGAAGACTGCGGGCAGATGTCGGCCTGGTATATCCTCAACAGTATGGGAATTTATCAGGTAGCGCCCGGCAACCCCGTATATTCGATAGGCAGGCCTCTTTTCGACAGCGTGGAGATACCCCTCGCATCGGGCAGGTCCTTTACCGTAACGGTCAGGAACAACTCGCGCCAGAACAAATACATACAGAAGGCAGAACTGAACGGGACGCCGCTTCAGTCCCCCTTCATAACGCACGGCGACATAATGGGCGGAGGCAACCTTGTACTGGAAATGGGGCCCGAACCGTCGCAACTCTGGAAAGAGTAGGCAAAGAGACGGGGATTCCGGATATGGATGCACGCCATGTATCCGCTTAATATAAAAATTGAATGAAGCCTGTAAAATACGGCCGCGGAGAAGAAATTCAAGATTCTCTGCGGCCGTATTGTCTATGAACAGGGACGGTATGGATATCGGGGTGTCGGGATGGCTTGCAGGGACAAATGGCGGGATTACGTAATGCCGTATCACTCTCTTTAAAGGTGGCGAAAAGGGAGTATGCGCCAAAAGATGCCGGTATCCTGGCCACGGTCGACGGCGTCGGCGTGCAGTATCCTATCCCACCAGTCTCAAATCGCTTCTCTTTTTAAAAAGGTGAGAGAGCCTTTTCTTCAGGACAAGGTCTGCTTCTTCTTCCAGAAGGGGGTCGTTCTCCAGAACAAACGCGGCCGCTTCGCGGGCAAGTTGCAGAATCTGTCCGTCGCGGGTAATCCTTGCAATGCGCAAATTGAACGGAATGCCGCTCTGCTGCGTCCCTTCCATATCGCCCGGCCCGCGCAACTGGAGGTCGGCCTCGGCAATTTCGAAGCCGTCGTTTGTCTTGCACATTATATCGAGGCGGCGCCGCGAATCATTACTCAGTTTATGGGAGGCGAGCAATATGCAGTACGACTGTTCCGCACCCCTGCCTACCCGTCCCCTCAGCTGGTGCAGCTGCGACAGGCCGAAACGCTCTGCGTTCTGAATCATCATTACCGAAGCATTCGGAACGTCGACGCCCACTTCAATTACCGTCGTAGCCACCATAATGCGGGCCTTCCCAGAGACGAACTTCTGCATCTCCTCCTCCTTTTCCCTGCTTTTCAACTTCCCGTGTACCATGCAGACTTCGTACTCGGGAAAAATCCTCTTTATCTGTTCGTATCCCTCCACAAGGTTCTTCAAGTCGCTCTTCTCGCTCTCCCTTATAAGCGGATATACAATGTAGGCCTGCCGCCCTTCGGCAAGCTGTTTGCGCAGAGCTTCGTATATGGCGGGCAGATTGTTGTCGAAACGCAGCAACGTCGTTACAGGCTTTCTGCCGGGGGGAAGCTCGTCGATTATGGAGACATCGAGGTCGCCGTAGAGCGTCATGGCCAGTGTCCGCGGTATCGGGGTAGCCGTCATGACAAGGACATGGGGCGGCGAATCGTTCTTGCGCCAGAGTTTTGAACGCTGTTCCACGCCGAAGCGGTGCTGCTCGTCAATGACCACAAACCCTATATTCCTGAATTCTACATACTCCTCGATAAGGGCGTGCGTGCCGACTATGATTTTTATCTCGCCCGACAGCAGTCCTGCGCAGATAGTTTCCCTTTCGCTCTTTTTCGTAGACCCCGTAAGGAGCGCAACTCCTATATCGAGTTTCCCGGTCATCCGCCTTATGTTCTCGTAGTGTTGCGTGGCAAGTATTTCGGTAGGCGCCATTATGCATGACTGGTAATCGTTGTCGGCGGCAATCAGCATGCACATTACGGCAACCAGCGTCTTTCCGCTCCCTACGTCGCCCTGCAGCAGGCGGTTCATCTGCTTTCCGCTCCCCATATCGGCACGAATTTCCTTTATGACACGTTTCTGGGCGTTTGTCAGGTCGAAGGGCAGACATTCCCGGTAGAAGGAGTTGACAAAGTTCCCGACCTTTGAAAACCTGAACCCGTTCATGTTCCTTTTGCGCAGGTTCATGTACCTCAGCAGGTTGAGCTGAATATAGAAAAGCTCGTCGAATTTGAGGCGCAGCTGCGCCTTGTGCAGCATTTCGGGAGTTTTTGGGAAATGGATATTCCTGATTGCCTCGTGCAGCGACAGGAGGGAATATCTTTTTACAATATAAGGAGGTAACGTCTCCGGCAGCGGTGCGGTACGGTTGCTCCACAGCGTCTCTATGAGCTTGTGTATATATCTGGAGGTGATGAATTTTTTCTTCATCGCTTCCGTAGTGTTGTAGCACCCTTGCAGCGTAAGGCTCGTATCCGTCCTGTCGGACGGAACTTCTATTTCCGGGTGGGCTATCGTTATCTTTCCCCCGTAAAGGTTGGGCTTGCCGAATACTATATACAGTTTGCCTTTGATGTAGCGGTCGGTTATGTATTTTGCACCCTGGAACCAAACAAGTTCCACGCTGCCGCTCTTGTCTGAAAAAGTGGCGCACAGGCGACGTCCCTTGCCGGCGCCCTGTTCGTAAAAGTCGGTAATGCACCCTTCAATCTGAATATACGGCATGTTGCCGTTTATCTCGCTTATCCTGTATATGCGGCTTTTGTCTATGTATTTGTACGGGAAGTAGTAGAGCAGGTCCTCATAGGTGGCTATGCCGGCCTCTTTTTTCAGAACCTCGGCACGTTTCGGGCCCACTCCCGAAAGGAACTTGATGTCGACCGATGAAAAATCAACCACCGCCAATAATTATTTCCGCAAGCGCAATATCTTGCAACGTAGTAACCTTTATGTTGTTCCGTTCCCCTTCAATAAGGTTTACCGTTCCACCGTCAGCCTCTACAACGGAGGCATCATCGGTAAAATGTTCGCAGAAGGGTTGCCGGTATGCCTTCAGAATGGTTTCGCACCTGAATACCTGCGGGGTTTGTATGCACCTGCAGGCATTCCTGTCCAGAATACTGCTTTTCCCGTCATCGCCGACAATACGCATGGAATCGACAGGTGGTACGGCGGGGACAGCCGAACCCCTTGTCCCTGCAATTTCAAATGCGGCATTTATCAATGAGGGCGACACCAGCGGCCGCGCACCGTCGTGTATGGCAACCATGCCGTCTCCGTCAATAAGGGCGAGCCCGTTTCTTACCGATTCCCACCGCGTGTTCCCCCCATTGGTTATGGTATAGTCCGGGTAAAAGCCGTAACTGTCGCACAACGACTCCCAATACTCCATGTGCGCCTCCGGAAGGACCACTATTATGCGTATCCCGCTGTCGGCACGCAAAAACGCTTCAACCGTGCGCATCAGCATCGGGCGTCCGGCAATAAGGCGGAACTGTTTGGGTATTCCGCTACCGAGCCTTGTACCCTTTCCTCCGGCAACAATTACGGCGAAGCGTTTCATAAGCGTATTATTTCACCCTTTCGTACAGGACTTTCTTTACTTCTTCTATGCTGTTGTATTTGTTCGCCACAAGTATGCCGCCCAATTTGTCCATTGCACCCCATTTCCCGTCTTTCTTAAATACGATGTACCCGTCGGAAAATTTCCATATATCATAAACGTCGGCAACCATCTCCTCGCTGCCGTACTGTTTCTCGAAAACGTTTACCCTTGTAACCACATCGTCAAAGCCGTACAGGTTCTGGTACTCGGCGGGGATGATGAAGTTGCCGCTCGGGTCGATATATCCGTACCGTCCGGCCAGTCTCACCTTTGCGTAGCCGTCGCAGAAATCCCCGGCAATATCGTATTTGAAACCGATGAGGGTTTCCCCCTTGTCGTTAACATACCCCCACTTGCCGGTATATTTTGCCACTGCCATACCGTTTACGAAGCGGCCGATAGTATCGAACTTCGCGTATACCGAGTTCATCCCGAGGCTGTCTACATAACCCCATTTCCTGCCCGATTTTACCGGCGTCCTCATCATCTCGTCCGTTTTGCCTACGGCATCGTACATTATCGGTACAATTTCCATTCCCGCGGTATCTACATAACCCCATTTCCCGGCAATGTTCACATCGACCATGCCGTTTTCTATATCTCCTGCATCATCGTATTCGGTCTTTACAACCTCTTTCCCGTTCCTGTTTACAAAGCCGTACCGGTCGTTCAGGGTAACTTTGGCATATCCGTTTTTAAAAGGCTCTATATCCTGGTATTTCGGCGGGACAATCTCTTTCCCTGTTTTATCTATTATGCCGAAAAGGCCGTTTACCCTGACTTTTGCCGTGCCGTCATCGGCAAAGGGGTATATGATATCGTATTTTACCGGAATGACTTCAACCCCGTCGCGGTTTATGTATCCGCTTTTTCCTCCCCTCTTGACTTTCGACATCCCGTCTTCGTTAAAATCGGACGCTTCTTCAAAATCCACACGGGTAACAGGGTTGCCGTCGGGCTTTATGAACCCCCAGCGCCATACCGATTTTACCCGCCCGAGCCCGTTGCGGAAATCCATCGTATAATCGTACCGGGCGGGAACAATCTTGTTGCCGCTCTTGTCTATGTAGCCGTATCTGCCCGTTTCGGCAAAAGAGGCGCAACCCGAGAAGAAGCCTCCGGCATTTTCAAACGTAGGCGCCAGCGCGTATTTGCCCGTACTGTCTATGAATCCCCAGTTCGCACCGTCTTCCGATACCGCTGCCAGCCCTTCCGAGAAAGGTTTGGCCTTGGCGTATTTGGCAGCTGTAATTTCATTGCCCGACATGTCTACATAACCGTATTTCCCGCCCGATATCCTGCCGCGCCTGTTGGGTTGTCCACCTATGTTTACCATGGCAATGCCGTCTTCGTAAAACATGCCGGCATCGTCGTACTTTATATCGGTAAGTTTATTCCCCTTGTTGTCGAAATATCCGTACTTGGAGTCGAGTTTCACCCTTATTATCCCGTTGCCGGCGCGAACCACCTCGTCGTAAACGGACGGGATCACTTCTTTGCCTCCGGCGTCTATCAGGCCGAATTTCCCTCCGGCAATACAGTATATGCCTCCGGTCTCCTTGCTGTAAACCCATGCGCCGTCATCGGCAATATCCCATATCTTTTCAAACATGCCGGGAAGCATGAGTTTGTTTACCCTTTTCGGTGCGTCCGACTTAATCCACTTGGCCCCGGAATTTACAATGGCTACCCCGTCCTTGAACGGCCATATTATATCGTACTGGCAAGGAACAATTTCTTTCCCGTCCTTGTCGCAAACGCCCCATTTCCTGTCTCTCCATACCGAGTACCATTCCATGTCGCCGGTATTGTAATATATTGAATATCCGTATTTGGAGTCCACCGTATTGGATACGGAACTCTTTTCCTTTGCCGAAATGCCGGTCTGGAAAGCAAAAAACAGCAAGGAAGCGAGAAGTATTCCTTTTTTCATAGTCATGTGTTTGTATTGTGATGATTAATAAATTCTTACCGGTTTGAAATTATTGGCAGCTTATTTTTGCGACTTTAGCGCAAAGATACAATAAAAGTGCAGAACAGAGATTCCCCGGCCGCGATAATCTTGGACAATATTTCCTTTGCCGTATTGCCGGCCGGAACTAAAGCGGCAGTTTTTATGCCGGAACATAATTGCCTTTACAGGCCCGGACGGGTTTGCCCCATTCCGTAAACCGCCGGGCACAATGCAAAAATGCCTGCTCAAAAATTTATTTTTTTCCTGCCGTATTGTCGTAACCATATTATCTGTAATTTAGCCGGGAGTAAAGGAATTGCCGGGCTGGGTTTCAGATACAAAACAATTTGATTGTTCCGGTGTTAGAAAGAAGAGATAGAACCATAACAGATAAACCTCTGTTGTTAAAAAAAAGAAACTATATGAACAAAGGAAAACTTATTTTGTCGCTGGCTGTCTTGCTTGTCGCGGCGGCATCATGCCAGAAAGAACCCGATTTGGACAAGTTGTCGGGCAATTTCATGGTGTATACCGAATATGACAGGAATGCCGATTTTTCATCGTATTCCACGTTTTATCTTCCCGATACGATAAAGATACTGGGAAGCAAAGTAACAAATTGGGTCGGGACGGAGTTCTCGCAGCCCGACGGTGATCCCAATGCCGAAAAGATAATAACTGCAACGGCCGTGAATCTCGAGAACCGCGGGTATATCCGCATAGATGACCCCGACCTCAGGACCACGGCCGATATAGGGATACAGTTGAGCTATGTGGAAGATACATACTATGTAACATACTATAATACCCCTTATTACTGGTACGACTGGTGGTGGGGCTACAACTGGGGCCCGGCATGGGGTTACATGTATCCGCCCTACACTATGACGTACAGTTACCAGGTAGGATCGCTGCTCGGCGAGATGATATATATCGACAAGGCCGAGTCGAAGCTCTACCCCATGTGGAGTTTCTGTGTAATAGGTTCAATGTCGGGTTCTACCCATACCGATGTGTCGCGTACGGTAGACGGCATAAACCAGGCGTTCAACCAGTCGCCGTATGTAAAACGATAAAAGGAAGACAGACGCAATAAAAACAATAGAATATGAAAACAAAAAACAGTATATATGGAAAAATTGCCGCAATAGTAATAACGGCGATAGTTGCCGTGCCATTGCCCGGGCGCGCGCAGTTGACAGACCACGGATATTTCGATATAGACTGGCAGTTCAATATCCCGCTCAATACGGGGTTTGCCGATAAGGCCGCAGGCTGGGGAATGGCAATGGACGGCGGGTATTATATCACCGACAACATAGCGGTAGGGGCGTTTTTTGCATACAGTACCAACAATAAATACGTAGGGACGCAGACGCTTCAGTTAAGCGATAACGCATCCGTAACGACCGACCAGCAACACTCCATGTTCCAGTTGCCGTTCGGAGTGTCGGCGCGGTACCGTTTTGTGCCCGATGCAATAGCTACGCCGTACATATCGCTGAAACTCGGGCCGGCCTATACCAAATTCTATTCGTATTACAATGCTTTCCAGAGCAGCGACGACGGGTGGGGGTTCTATATCTGTCCCGAAGTAGGGACAACCATATACTTTACCTCCAATAATATGGTTGGACTGCATCTTGCCCTTTACTACAATTATTCTACCAACAGGGCCGATGTCCTGACCTACAGGATAGAAGGTCTCAATAACGCAGGTTTCAGGGCGGGACTTTCCTTCTGACAGACGAGCCTGACAGACCGATATGTTGCCGGGGCTGGCCGATTAGGGGGCTGTCCCGGCAATTTTTCGTTAATGTCCGTACATAAAAAAACGCGCAACCGTTTGAAGTTGCGCGCTGCTCTTTCAAGTAGCGGGATCGAGAATTGAACTCGAGACCTCCGGGTTATGAATCCGACGCTCTAACCAACTGAGCTATCCCGCCTCCTTTTCATTTGCGCTTGCAAAGATAGTCTATTTTTTTCAATGCGCAACAATATGGCGATTATTTTTATGAAGAATATAAAAATAGAGCCGTTGCGGAGCAGGTACACAGGGAAACCCCGAAAAGGCTTCGTCTTGTTCTCTCCTTTTTCCGTTCTTAATGCAATAACCGCATCGCAGATTGCATGTTATTCACCCCCCCCCCCCCTTTCACTAATTTGGCTCCGCCGAATACAGGATACGGCTCGGCATAGTCAAATAAATTTGTCTCTGCTCTCGCCTTTCACCAATTTGGCTTCGCCGAATACAGGATGCGGCTCGGCATAGTCAAATAAATTTGCCTCTGCTCTCGCCTTTCGTTAATTTGGCTTCGCCGAATACAGGATGCGGCTCGGCATAGTCAAATAAATTTGTCTCTGCTCTCGCCTTTCACTAATTTGGCTTCGCCGAATACAGGATGCGGCTCGGCATAGCCAAATAAATTTGTCTCTGCTCTCGCCTTTCACTATATTTGTGCCAAACAAACAATATCTATATTATGATTAAGCAATTTAAGTATCTGGTTGTGGCGGCAATGTTGTTTATCGTATCCGGTACGGAAGCAAAGACATTGTCGTTCGGGCTTAAAGGGGGAGTAACGCTTTCATCGCTCTCTCTGAACGGGGATGTAGAAAAGATGTTTTCGTCTGATAACAGGGCCGGGTTCTTTATAGGCCCGATGATAGGAGTGAACCTGCCGCTCGGCTTTGAGGTTGACGGCGCTGTCATGTATTCGCAGAACAAGGTAATTTACAGCGATGAAATTGCCACAATTTCCGATATCCAGCGCATGATAGAGATACCGGTAAACCTAAAATGGAGCATAGGGTTTAAGAATATAATAGGCGTATATGCTACAGCCGGTCCCGATTTCATGTTCAATTTCGGAAAGATGAACGATATAGCCGGGCATCTTACCGCCGTAAACAATACTCCCGTAACGGCCGATACAAAAGAGTTCACCGTCGGTATAAGCCTTGGCGCGGGGGTAGTGCTGGTTGGCCACCTGCAGTTGGGATTCAACTATATAATACCGTTGCAGGATTCCTACACATTCTCGGCAGAAGGTCTCGGCGAAGTCCTTTCGGCAAAGGACAAGAGATGGCAGATATCGGCAGCATATCTGTTTTAGGATTCGGAAAATGACAGACTGCGGCATGGGGAGGATATAGCGGGATTACGCACCCGTAAGAATCTTCGCGAGTGCCGGCAGAAAAGGGTTAAATTTTTTAGATTATGAAGTTTGTATCAAAAGACAAAAAAGCAATACTCAATTATCTTGCAGTATTGTTTGCCGCATTCATTGTCGCATCGTGTGGCAGCAAGGATGGCGACGGTCTCTATTCCGACACCAAGACCGTAACTTATGTGTTTAAGCTCGACGATGCATCCGCCCAGTACGTAACGGCCCTGATAGTATATGGCGACAGGCTTGGCGTTTCGCAGACAGAACATTATCTGGGTTCGGCGCAATGGGAAGTCTCGTTCAGCGCCGATGCCGGATTCTCCCCGTTCATGTTTATAAGTCTTGTAAAGAAAGACGAGGTTGTCCCGCAGGCATTCCCTGTAAAACTGAGTTATAAGGCCGGAATTGTAAACGGTACGGCATACCAGCCTCAAGATGGCAGTTGGACGTTCGACGATATTGACGAATATAACGACTTTTTCGTCCATTCGCCCGAAGATGACAATACGGACGCCAATTCCGGGCAATAAACGGCAGGAGGGGCAGGAGTCCAGGACGGTACGGGAACTTTGAGCAAAACGGTGCGGGTCAGTATACGGATTGCCGGCCCGCACCGCTTTTTAACTCCAGGGATGAAAAGGAGATGCGATTAAAAAAACAGGGGAAATGAACACTTTCGATAAAAGGACCCCCGAAGCTGATACAAACTTCGGGGGTCCTGCTTTTTACATACCGGAACGGAAGAAACCGTTATCCCTCTATTCTGCCGTGGCAGGGCCGTTTATCTTGTCCAGCTGCTGCTGGGCCTTGGCGTGTCCCTGACCGGCAGCCTTCCCGAACCACGATTTTGCAGCCTCCATGTCGTTTTTCTTCAGCGAGACCTCGCCCAGGTAATACTGCGCGCCGGCGTTGCCGTCAACGGCGGCTTTGTTTATCCATATCATTGCGCTGTCTATATTCCTTGCAATGCCTCCTCTCCCTATCATATACATCTGCCCCAGATAAAACTCGGCTTCTGGGTAACCCAGTTCGGCGGATTTTCTCCAGTATTCCGCAGCTTTAAGGGTATTGGTCCTTACCCCCATGTTATTGTTGTTGTACATCCCTCCGAGATAGCACATGGCCCGGGCGTCATTTTGTTCGGCGGCCAAAGAGAACCATTTGAACGCCAGTTCGTAATTGCGGGGTATTCCCCTGCCGCGGAAGTGCATCAGCCCCAGTTCCGATTGAGCCTCGGCATATCCTCCCGTCGCCGACTTCTCAAACCATTCGGCCGCATCCTTGAAACTTTGGCTTACGCCGTGCCCCTCATAATACATGCTGCCTATTTTGTACTGGGCTATATGGTTGTCCTGCGCGTCGGCAGCCATATACCATTTCAAGGCCTCCTCCGGGTCGGGTTGCGGAATACCGTTCCCTGCCAGGTATATGTCCCCCAACAGCACCATTGCCATGTCGGAACCTGAAGCCGCACTCTCTTTTGCCAGTCCGATAGCCTTTGCATAGTCGGCTTCGGCATAAGCTTCTTTAGCCGAACTGTATAAATCAGCATCTTCTTGAGCCGAAACAACTGTAGAAAACAAGCAAAATACAACTAATCCGGCTATGACATAAAGTTTGTTCATGATATAAGAATTTATATGGTTAAAAAGATTAATCCGGACCTTTCTGCAAAATATGGCGCATTGTTTACATGTTTGCCTGCCGAGTGTCCGATTACTGCAAATATAGTGAAAGGCGAGAGCAGAGACAAATTTATTTGGCTATGCCGAGCCGCATCCTGTATTCGGCGAAGCCAAATTAGTGAAAGGCGAGAGCAGAGACAAATTTATTTGGCTATGCCGAGCCGCATCCTGTATTCGGCATTGGCGAACGTGTTTTTACAACGCTCACGTAAAGTATAAAGAGAAAGAGAGGAATAACTTGCAACCTGCGGTGCGGCTTCCGGAATTGCCCCACCGGAATTTAAGGTCATGACGGCAAAATAAATTAACATAAAATATTCCGGATGGCGTGCGGCTCGGGATAAAAAAGAGGGTATTCGGTCGATAAATGGACACGATTCACCTTTTTTGCTTTTACATGTTGCCCTGCTGACAATATATTTGGGGCACGAACAAAGAACAGAATAAAGATCGGAATAAAACAGTTTTCCTTATCGATAATATTCTTTGTTAAATTATTCTATATATTTTGGTTCCGGCAGGTAGATTTGTGAAAATTTGCCTGCTTTTTTTGAATTGCATTTTGTCGGTTTCATGTATAAAGCCCTATTTATCTGTTTTCGCCGAGGCAAGGGGCGGCGTGGCATTTTTCCCGGCTCTAAGTCGCCTATACTGCAAAAAAGCTAAAATTTTATAACGCAAGCGGAGGTGCAGGCAAAGAAATGTAATAATTTCAGCGCTTTATTTTTGCTTTTCAAAAAAACAGGTTATATTTGAGGTGTATTTAAAACGGGAACAGCAAAACAGAGAATACAAGCAGGATATATTTTTGGTTAAACTATTCTATATATTTTGGTTTCGGCAGGCGTGTTTGTGAAAATCCGCCTGTTTTTTATTTGCGATTCTTAATGAACAGGTCCCATATGTCCGCGGGTGTCTCGGCAATGGTTTTTACCCCGTATTTCTCGAGAGTTTCGCGCGGACAGAACCCCCAACTGACTGCAACTCCGGTTATCCCCTCTATCCGGGCTGCGGTGGCAGCATCTACCGTAGAGTCTCCGGCGTAAATCGTCTCCTGCGGCGAAACTCCTGCGTTTCTCATTATTTCGTAAATGACGCCGGGGTCGGGCTTTATTGGAATCCCTTCGCGCTGGCCTAAAATATCCGTGAATCTTATATCGGGGAAGAAATGCCGTACAATCTTTTCCGTAGCCTCCTGGTATTTGTTTGAAGCTACGGCAATGGACGCGCCGGCATTTTGAAGGTCCTGCACAAGAGCAGGTATGCCTTCATACGGTTTTGTCCTTACCGTGTTGTTTTCTGAGTAGTGCCTGACGAAGACTTCCCTCATTTCCGACAGGACCTGTTCCGTGCGCACCTTTTCAGGCAGCGCCCTCTCTATAAGTTTCATTATCCCGTTGCCCACAAAGCCGTAATATTCCGATATCTCGTGGCGCGGGAAACCGCATTTCTCCAAGGCGAAGTTGCAACTGAACGCCAGGTCTCCTATCGTATCGAGCAGAGTGCCGTCAAGGTCGAAAACTACAAGTTTATACATGTTGTAAAAATGATGCTGAACAGTCCGGCTAATGTATGAAAAAAAACGATACCTCCGCCGGCAAACATGCTCTTCCCGGCAATTTGTTGATAACTTTTGCCGGAGACATACGGAAAAGAATAGAACCTTTAATAAATTTGCAGACACGCCGGTAAAATCGCAACCGGCAATAATCCGCTTGAATAACCGGCAAAAAACCGATGCCATGCAACCATTCGTACACTTGCACGTACATACGCATTACTCCATTCTCGACGGACAGGCTTCCATACCGGCGCTTGTGGATAAGGCCATGCACGACGGTATGCGCGGCATGGCCATTACCGATCACGGCAACATGTTCGGCATAAAGGAGTTTTACAATTATGTAAACAAGAAGAACGGAAAGACGAAAGCCGCCATATCCGAACTGAAAAAAAAGATAGAGAGCCTGGGCGGAGATGCACCCGATTCTGCCGAAAAGTCTGCCGAACTGGAGAAGTTGCAAGCGGAACTGAAAAAAGAGGAGGCCAAAATATTCAAACCCGTGATAGGGTGCGAAATGTACGTGGCGCGCAGGCGGCTCTTCAACAAGGACGGGAAACCCGACCAAAGCGGGTACCACCTTGTTGTACTGGCAAAAAACCTTACAGGATACCACAACCTTGTAAAACTCGTGTCGAAGGCATGGACGGAAGGTTTCTACTCTCGTCCGAGGACCGACAGGGAAGAGCTCTTGAAGCACCGTGAAGGGCTGATAGTAGCATCCGCCTGTCTCGGCGGCGAAATACCTCGGCGTATCCGTAACGGACAATTTCAGGAGGCCGAAGAAGCCGTAAAGTGGTACAAAAGCGTATTCGGCGATGATTTCTATCTCGAACTGCAGCGGCACAAGGCCACCGTACCGCGTGCCAACCATGAAACATACGAGCAGCAGCAGGCGGTAAATGCCAAACTTGCAGAGTATGCCGTGCAATACGGTATAAAACTGATATGTACCAACGACGTCCATTTTGTAGACGAAGAAAACGCCGAAGCGCACGACAGGCTGATATGTCTGAGTACGAGCAAGGATCTGGACGATCCGACCCGGATGCTTTATTCCAAGCAGGAGTGGTTCAAAACAACCGAAGAGATGAATGCCCTGTTTGCCGATTATCCGGAAGCCCTTGCAAATACGGGGGAGATACTCGACAAGGTGGAGTTTTACTCGATAGACCACGCCCCGATAATGCCGACATTCGAGATTCCCGAAGAGTTCGGGACAGAAGAAGGGTATCGCAGCAGGTATACCGAACAGGACCTGTTCGATGAATTTACGCGCGACGAGAACGGGAAAGAGGTTCTCTCCCGCGAGGATGCCGAAAAGAAAATAGCACGGTTGGGCGGGTACGACAAGCTGTACAGGATAAAACTCGAGGCCGATTATCTTGCAAAACTCGCATTCGACGGGGCGGAACGCCGATACGGCAAACTTACTCCGGAACTTATGGAGCGGATGACGTTTGAACTGTACATAATGAAGACAATGGGATTCCCCGGTTACTTCCTTATAGTGCAGGATTTCATTGCCGCTGCCCGTAAAATGGGGGTCTCGGTAGGGCCGGGACGAGGTTCCGCAGCCGGATCGATGGTAGCCTATTGTTTGGGAATAACCCAGATCGACCCGATAAAGTACGACCTGCTGTTCGAGCGATTCCTCAATCCCGACAGAATATCGCTGCCCGATATAGACATAGACTTCGATGATGACGGGCGCGGCGAAGTGTTGCGGTGGGTAACCGAGAAGTACGGGAGCAAGAAAGTCGCCCACATAATCACCTACGGCACCATGGCTGCAAAAATGGCAATACGCGACGTGGCCCGAGTGGAAAAACTGCCGTTGAGTGAAGCCGACCGTCTGGCAAAACTGATACCTGCGCACCTGCCCGAAAAAAACGGCAAAGAACCCAAGATAAACATAAAGAACTGTATAGAAGGGGTGCCGGAGTTGAAAGCGGCGGCCGAGTCGTCCGACCGGCTGGTTCGCGAAACGATGCTGTATGCCGAGATGCTTGAGGGCAACGTGCGCAATACCGGTGTGCACGCCTGCGGTACGATAATCTGCCGCGACGACATAACCGACTGGGTTCCGGTAAGCACCGCCGACGACAAGGATACCGGCGAGAAACTGCTGGTAACGCAGTACGAAGGGTCGGTGATAGAGGATACCGGATTGATAAAAATGGACTTTCTCGGGCTGAAAACCCTCTCCATAATAAAAGAAGCAGTCCGCAACATAAAACTCTCCCGCGGCATCGATTTGGATATAGATACCATTCCCATAGACGACAAGAAAACCTATAAGCTTTTCAGCGAAGGGAAGACGGTAGGGACGTTCCAGTTCGAGTCGGCCGGCATGCAACAGTACCTGCGCCAGCTGAAACCCTCCACGTTCGAGGACCTCATAGCCATGAACGCCCTGTACCGCCCGGGCCCTATGGACTATATACCGCAGTTCATAAACCGCAAGCATGGCATAGAGGAGATAAAATACGATATTCCGGTAATGGAGAAGTATCTGAAAGATACATACGGCATAACCGTATACCAGGAACAGGTGATGCTTCTCTCCCGTCTGCTTGCGGGCTTTACCCGGGGCATGTCCGATGCCTTGCGGAAAGCCATGGGTAAAAAACTCAAGGACAAACTGGCCGAACTCAAGCCCAAGTTCCTCGACGGCGGGGTAAAAAACGGGTACGACCCGGCAGTGCTCGAAAAGATATGGGGCGACTGGGAAAAGTTCGCATCCTACGCGTTCAACAAATCGCACGCTACGTGCTATTCGTGGGTGGCATACCAGACCGCATACCTGAAAGCACACTATCCGTCCGAGTACATGGCGGCCGTACTGAGCCGCAACATATCCGATATAGGCGAAATAACCAAATTCATGGACGAATGCAAGTCCATGGGGATAAAGGTTCTCCCGCCCGATGTGAACGAAAGCAACCTGCGGTTTACCGTAAACAAAGAAGGCAATATCCGTTTCGGTCTCGGAGCGGTAAAAGGGGTAGGAGAGAGTGCGGTACGGGCAATAGTTGAAGAACGGGAAAAGAACGGCCCGTATACCGGGATATTCGACTTTGTCCAGCGTGTGAACCTGAATGCCTGCAACAAAAAGAACGTAGAGAATCTTGCCATGGCCGGGGCGCTCGACGCTTTTCCCGAAATACGGCGCGAACAGTATGTCGCCGAAGCCGGGAAAGGCGAGGTTTTCCTCGATATCCTTATACGTTACGGCAACCGTTATCAGGCCGACCTTATACAGCAGCAGGCCTCCCTGTTCGGGGGCGACATGATTGAGGTGGCCACCCCGAGAATCCCGGAGGCGGAAGAGTGGTCCGACATAGACCGGCTGAACCGCGAGCGGGAACTTATAGGCATATATCTTTCCGCCCACCCTCTGGACGATTATTCGCTGCTGCTTGATTACGTATGTACAACCACGCTGAAAAAATACCAGGCCGATATGGCGTCGTTCCTGAACGAAGACGTGGTGTTGGGCGGAATAGTAACGGGTTTCCGCGAGGGCAAGACAAAGAAAGGGTCCTCATACGGGATAATAACGCTGGAAGACTTTTCGGGAGTGGCCGAGGTTCCCCTGTTCGGAAAAGATTATGTAACGTACTCCTCGTACGGGAAGATAGGTCTGCACCTTCTGGTATACGGAAAGGTTGAGACCAACAAATATAACGACAAGGTAAGTCTCCGCCTCTCCAGGATAGCCCTTATGGATACGGCAGAAGAAGAGTTGCTGAAAAGTCTGACCATAACGGTCGATGCGAATATCTGTTCGGCAGGTCTCGTAAAGTCGCTAAAGAACCTGGTTTCGGATTACAAGGGCGGGAACGGGTATCTCTACTTTGAACTGGTAGATCCTTCCGCCGGCTACAATGTAAGTCTCGTTTCCAGAAAAACGCGGCTGCATATAAACAAGGCTTTGGCCGACAAACTGAAAGGAGTTCCGGGTATAACGTACAAGATAAACGGGAAGATGAAAATGGCGGACGCGGCAGAAAACGAGGAAGAACCGGTGGAGGCAGTTGCAGAAGAGGTGTCCGACGATTGAAACAGTCAAGGCGAAGCGATGCCGGTCGTGTTGTCAGGGAAAAAATAGAATACTATAAACACAAAATAAAAAGATTGGATTATGGCATTAAAAATTACGGACGGGAATTATAAAGAGTTCCTTGCGGGAGACAAACTGGTTGTGATAGATTTGTGGGCAGAATGGTGCGGCCCGTGCCGCAGCATAGGCCCGTCGGTAGAAGAACTGGCGGAAGAGTACGAAGGGCGAGCCGTAATAGGCAAGTATAATGTGGACGATGAAGCCGAGTTGAGCATCGATTACAAGGTGCGCAGCGTACCTACGCTGTTGTTTTTCAAGAACGGGCAGCTTGTAGACAAGATTGTGGGCGCAGCCCCAAAGGCGGAGATAAAGGCCCGCATAGAGGCCAACATATAGTATACATGCGTCCCCCCGGAAGAAACATGGCCGGGGCGGAAACGTCATGCAAAAGGCCCGTAAACGATTGTTGAAGCCGTTTACGGGCCTTTTTTGCAGTTATCCTTATGTTGTACGGGGTTACCTTAACCCTTCAAGAATCCTTTTCAGGACCACCTGTGCGGAAATCTCGCGGTTTGCAGCTTCCGGGATTACGATAGACTGCGGCGATTCGATAACGTCGTCGGTAACAATCATGTTCCTCCTGACCGGAAGGCAATGCATGAAATACGCATTGTTCGTGAGGGCCATCTTCTCGCTGTCCACTGTCCACGAGCGGTCCATGTTTATCACTTTCCCGTAGTTCGGGTCGGAATAAGCCGACCAGTTTTTCGCATATATAAAATCGGCCCCTTCAAAAGCTTTCTTCTGGTCGTATTCGACTTTTGCGTTGCCTACAAACTGCGGGGCAAGTTCGTACCCCTCGGGATGTGTAATTACAAAATCGTAATCCGTTGCATTCATCCATTCTGCAAACGAATTTGCAACGGCCTGCGGAAGCGCTTTGGGGTGCGGCGCCCACGAAAGGACCACTTTCGGGCGTTTGCACTTCTTGTACTCCTCAATGGTAATAAGGTCGGCAAAACTCTGGAGCGGATGCCTTGTGGCGGCCTCCATGCTGAAAACGGGGCGTCCCGAATACTGTATGAATTCCGATATGATCTTCTCTTCGTAATCTTCCTGTTTGTTCTCGAAGCGGGCAAACGAACGGACGCCGATAATATCGCAGTAGCACCCTATTACTGGAATAGCCTCGAGCAAATGCTCGCTCTTGTCCCCGTCCATTATCACGCCTCTCTCCGTTTCCAGTTTCCATGCCCCCTGATTGATGTCGAGAACCATTACGTTCATTCCCAGATTCATTGCGGCTTTTTGGGTGCTCAACCTCGTACGCAGGCTCGAGTTGAAGAAAATCATGACCAAAGTCTTGTCCTTGCCAAGTTCCTTGTAGCCAAAACGGTTTGCCTTGACCTCAAAAGCCTCTTTCAGGGCGACGTTCAAATCGCCGATGTCCTTAACGTTAGTAAAATTTCTCATTGTTATAAGCAACATTTTTGAACGGAGTTGTCATCCCTTGTCTGACCGTCCCCGTGGATTAAATATTTATAACTGGTAATCTCATTCAAAGCCATAGGCCCCCTTGCATGCAACTTCTGCGTGCTGATGCCTATCTCCGCACCGAACCCGAACTGTCCGCCGTCGGTAAACGCCGTCGATACGTTTGCATAGACGCATGCGGCATCCACCTCTTTCAGGAATCTCTCTGCCGCATTTTTGTCCTCGGTAATGATAGCTTCGCTGTGTTTCGACGAGTAGCGGGCGATATGTTCCAGGGCGCCCTCGATATTCTCTACGCATTTTACCGAAATCTTGTAATCGAGAAATTCCGTCCCGAAACTCGAAGCATCGGCCCGTTCAAGCAACTGTTCCGGATATTTTCCATGGAGTGCGTCGTACGACGGTTCATCCGCGTAGACAATAACGTTTTTTTCGGCCAGCGGCTCGCATAATGCGGCCAGGTCTGCCAATCTCGACCTGTCTATAACAAGCGAATCGATGGTGTTGCAAACCGAAACCCTGCGCGTCTTTCCGTTAAAGACTATTCTGCGCCCCTTGCACAAATCGCCTGCAGAGTGGAAATAAGCGTGGCAGATACCGGCGCCGGTCTCTATTACCGGCACTTTGGCGTTATCCCTTACAAAGTCAATCAGCCCCTTGCTCCCTCTCGGGATAATAAGGTCCACAAGCCCTACAGCTGTTAACAACTCTGCCGTAACATGCCTGTCGTTTGGCAGTAAAACAACTGTATAAGAGTCAATTCCAAACTTTATCAACACCTTGTTGATAGTGTTGATAATAGCCTTGTTCGAGTTCTCCGCATCACTGCCCCCTTTAAGGATGCATGCGCTTCCGGCCTTAAAGCAAAGCGAGAAAACATCGAAACTGACATTGGGCCTTGCTTCGTAAATAATGCCGATAACACCGAACGGAACAGAAACCTTGGTAATCTTCATACCGTTCGGGCGTGTAGTTTCCCATAAGGTCCTGCCGAGAGGCGAGAGGAGGGCAGCCACCTTCCTCATATCCGCAGCAATATCGGCAATCCTTTTTTCCGTCAGCATCAGCCTGTCGTATTTAGGGTTGCTTTTGTCCATAGCCGCGAGGTCGCGTGCGTTCTCCGCAAGAATATAAGCCGCATCGGCTTCTGCCTGGTCGGCGACGGCATTCAACACTTCGTTTATTTTGTTTTCGTCGAGCAAATTCAGTTGGCGGGCAGCCTCCCGAGCCTGGTAGAGGAGCATCTTAATATTGAGACAGTTTGTTCCCATATTTAAAAATAAATATAAAGATCTTGGTTTGAATTGAATAAATGTTTGTAAGCAGATTATTTGTAATCAGTATGAATTTATCTTATCACATAATTCTAAAAATTTTCAGAAGAAACTTGCTTCTCTTTTATATGTGATATTTTAAATAGAAATAAAAGTATCGCATCTATTGTGTAGTACATTCTTCTTTTGATAAAAACTGCAAGTATTTTGGGAATACCACTTTTAAAATATTTAGTCCAGCTAGGGATATTTTGCTCGGCAAAATTTATATATTTTTTTAACCATATTATTCTTTCTCTCAATTTTATATTGTTATTTTCTTTCTTTTGTGGAATGCGATAGATTGAATATATTCCAAATAATGCGTTGAAAGCCCTGTCTTCTAATATACTTTTTCTTCTTACTGAAGGGTCTCTTTTTGCCCAAAATGCATCTTCTGTTTTTATTAACGCACAAGCATTATTGATAAATATATCTCCTTTAAAATTTGCAGAACCTCCTGGATTTACATTATATGTGTAATAAATCTTGTCAGATACATATATGTTCTTTGCATGATCTAAAAAATCATAATTGAATTTTAGATCCTCTTGTAATTTTATGGTTGTATCAAACCTTACCATAAAATTTTCGATTATAGATCTTTTAAATAGTTTACACCATGGTGAACTTAAAAGAACAATTTCTATTTCTGATAAAAATTCATACATTTTGTTCCCAGAGAATAGTCCAGTTTTACTTATTTGGGATGTGTTTATTTTGTTTTGACGACTAGAACGTACAAATCCACTGAAAATCAAATCGGGGAAATCGTTGTTTTTAGCCAAAACCATTAACTCGCTAATCATACATTTATCTATTGTATCATCGCTGTCAACAAACATTATATATTTCCCACGGGCACATTCAATGCCTTTGTTGCGTGCAGTTGAAACACCTGAATTTTGTTGATCTATAACAATTATTCGGTTGTCTTTTTTATTAAACTCTCTGCAAATTTCAGGACTTCTATCATTTGAACCGTCATTTATCAATATTATTTCAATATAGCCCTCTTGTGCCGTAACGCTTTCAAGACACATGGCTAAATATTTTTCTGTATTGTAAACAGGAATAATTATTGATACATCAATAGGTTTGTCTGTCATAGCAGTATAATAAGTTTCAATAGATAATTGCAGAAATTACAGTATCCTTTTTTAGTTTATAAATTATGAATAAATCGCATTAAGGAAACGCAACTCTATATCATATATAGTTTTTCGCACCGTAAAGATAAGATAAAAATCTATAGGCCGACATCCCGAAACAATCATAAGACACATTTATTCCATGAAAGAGTTATACGGAACCATCATGAGTTTATAAAGACGAAGCCGAAAAGTGATAAGGAAAAAATCCGTTTCACTTTCGGCCCCGTATATCGTATGTCAATAGTCGATTATTATTGATTTATAAGCAGCCACGCATCATTAAATCGACCGACGTATCTCTGTTGAATACTCTCTCTGAAAGCAGTAGCTGATTCCCTGTCGTCGAAACTTGCCACGATAACCCTGTACCATCCGGTTGCATTTTGAACCACAAAAGCGTTGTAGCCGTCAGCGACAAGGCTCTCTTTAAGTCCTTTGGCATTCGTCGATATTGAAAAACTTCCCAAAACGACATTGTACATCTTGAGTTTGCTTGCATCATCGGCATCTATTGTCGTAACGCGCTCTTTGGTAACCTTTACAACCGGGGTTTCCGTACTTACTGACGTTTGCGGTTCCGGGGCAACCGTACTCTCCACTGCCGGGGTTGCCGGTTGAGGTTCGGCAACAGGTTCTTTTACTGAACTGTCGGTAAGTTCCTTGGCCTTTGCCTGATCATAGGCGGCCTTATACAGGCTCTCTTTCGCTTTACATCCCGACAGTACGGCCACGCATACGGCGGCAACAACCAAAATACAACTCTTTCTCATAATCCAAATAAAATTTATATTAAATAATTACATTGTCCAATTCCGCAACAAATATAGTGAAAGGCGAGAGCAGAGGCAAATTTATTTGACTATGCCGAGCCGAATCCTATATTCGGCGGAGCCAAATTAGTGAAAGGCGAGAGCAGAGGCAAATTTATTTGACTATGCCGAGCCGCATCCTGTATTCGGCGGAGCCAAATTAGTGAAAGGCGAGAGCAGAGGCAAATTTATTTGACTATGCCGAGCCTCCTCCTCCGTCCCCGTTCATTTACTTCCGGCAAGTTCCTGCCGGTCTCCCCTGTCCCCATGTAGGGGAAGCCCGATAGCCGGTTTGCTTATAAATAAAAAAAGAGAGAACCTTTTGTCCTCCCTTTCTCTGTTATCTGGCTTGCGTTTTCCGTATCATCTCTTTTCCGAAACGCCGCTCCCAATGGTAGAACAGGAAGAGTTCTTCCGGCGAAAGGATCTCCTTTATTTCGGAAAAGAACTGATATTCTATTTCGGCCATTTTTACAGGAACGGCAGCCTGTTCTTCGGCCGATTTAAGATACTCCGCATCGCTTACCGGCGTTTCCGAGCGGCGAAGTTGTTTGGCCTTCCTGTAAACATCGTGTGCAGCCTTGAATTTTTTTATTTCCATGTCGCGATAGATGTTGGCGAACTCCTCTGCCGTTTTCCCCTCCAATCCTATTTTATCCTGCAGATACCGGCTTTTTTCAGTTATCAGTTTTGTCAGGAAATCTTCGTGAGGGCCCCTTTTGCAGTTTTGGGCGGCAGCGTCGGCAAGGGACATGCCAAGCAGCAAAAAGAGCAAAAATGCGGTTATATTTAGTCCTTTCATAATCAGTATCTTTTAATCAGTAGTTTTCCGAAATATATTCGTACAGCGAGTAGTCCGTAACGTTGTCGTAGAAGAAGAGGGCTTCGGCTTCATCCGAAGTAAGTTCCATGGGAACATCGTTCATGTCGGCCATGTTGCCTCCGTTATCCGAGTTCCACGTGAATACCTTGAACATGAGGGCTATTCCGGCAAACATCGCCGCCATGTACATCCACGGCTTTACGCGGTCCCAAACCGAAACAGGCTCTGCAACAAACGGCTCGGTTTCGGGCAGGCGTTTCATTATCTTTTCCGGCAAAGAGTCGAAATACCCTTCCGGAACAGACATCCCGCTTTTTCGGTCGATATTGTCCAATATGCTTTTTTTCATATTTTAGTCCCCCGTTTTGTAAATAAGACAAAACTTTATGATGAAAGTTTAATCGATTTCCTTCGATTCGAGAAAATTTTCTATTTTCTTTACCGCATGGTGGTACGTGGCTTTCAGTGCACCTACCGAAGTGCCGAGATATTCCGACATCTCTTCATATTTCATATCATCGAAATACTTCATGTTGAAAACCAGCCGCTGTTTTTCCGGCAAGGTAAGGATAGCCTCCTGCAAAGCTTTCTGGGTGCTGTCTCCGTCGAAATATCCGTCGGCTTCCAGTTGCGACATCATGAAGTCGTGTTCTCCGTCAATCGGGACATTCTGGGCCTTGCGCTGTTTGTTCAGAAAATTTATGCTCTCGTTTATGGCTATGCGGTACAGCCATGTGGAAAGTTTTGCATCTCCTCTGAAAGCATGGATGTTCGACCACGCTTTTAAGAATGTGTTTTGCAGCAGGTCGTCCGTATCATCGTGCGACAGCACCATTCTCCTTATCTGCCAGTAAAGCGGTTGGGAGTAGTGCCTTACCACTTCCGAGAAAGCCGAGCGGCAAGTGTCCGGGTTTTTTAGTGCGGCAGTAATAATTTCTTCGTCGAAAAAGGACCCCATAAAAACATCCTCCTGTATGCAGGGCCAAAAATAGTAAAAATATCGCTACCGCAGCAAACGTTGCCCCTGTTTAAGTTGTATTAAAGATTATATTGTGAGATAATGCCGGAGATACTAAATTTGTACCCTTCAAAACGCATAAGAACCCCAAAGTGAAAAAGACATTACTCCAGATAGCGATACTCCTTATTGCAAGCGCAACCGTAAAAGCCGAGAAAGAGGTATTGCCTCCCGATACCGTACCATATAAGGTAAGTCTGGTAGAAGTGGAGGTTCTCTCCAACCCCAAGACTGAGACCCCGCTGCTGTATTTCCCCGGCTCGGTATCGGTGATAGACGGGAAGTTTGCCTGGCAGGAGAACATGAATTCGATAAAGGACGTGTCGCTGCATGTGCCCAACCTGTATATTCCCGATTACGGTTCAAAGCTGATATCCGCAATATATATAAGAGGTATAGGGTCGCGGATTAACTCCCCGGCCGTAGGGCTGTATGTCGACAATATCCCGTATTTCGATAAAAGTTCGTTCGATTTCGAGTTTCAGGACATAGCCGGCATAGAGGTCTACCGCGGCCCGCAAGGAACTCTTTTCGGCAGGAATACAATGGGAGGGCTGATAAATATCTATACCGTATCCCCCATGGACAGGCAGGGAACGCAGGCGCAGCTTGAAGCCGGCAGCTACAGCAGCCAGAGGGCAAGGTTGCAGCACCGGGGGAAAATCAGCGATAAGGCTGCATATTCCGTAGGGGGCTATTACAGCCGGCACGACGGGTATTATGCCAACACGTACGACGGCAGCAGTTGCGGCGATGAAGAAATTGCGGGCGGGAACATCAAGTTGCAGTTCCGCCCTGTCCGTAAAATGGAAGTCGTCCTGACATCGCAGTACGAATACAGCAGACAAAACGGCTACCCCTATAAAAGCTACGACAAGAATAGCGCCACGGCAGGCGATATCGCATACAACGACGAGTCGTCGTACAAGCGGCATCTTTCCACAACAGGGATAAACCTTTCGTACCGTACTTCTGGATATGTACTCAATGCCGTTGTCGGATACCAGTATCTGAAAGACGACATGCGGCTCGACCAGGATTTTACCACGGTACGCGATTTTACACTCGGACAGAAGCAGGAGCAGAACAGCGTAAACGCCGAAGTAACCTTCCGCTCACCCCGCCCGTTCCGCAACTGGAACTGGGTGGCGGGAGCTGCCGGAACATATACGCACCTCAATACTGGTGCCCCGGTAGTCTTTTATGACGAGGGGCTGCACTACATGGTAGAAAAAAGCTTCAACGACATGTATGCGGCAATGGCATCGCGTCCCGGTTTCGGCGGCCCCCCCTCCATGACGCTGCTCCTCGACAAAACCGAACCGTTCGGTATAGACGGGTTTTATAAAACCCCGTCGTGGAATGCGGCGGCCTTTACCAGTATAACGTACGACAACCTCCTGGCCGAAGGCCTTTCCCTGTCGGCCGGGGTAAGGGTGGAGTATGAAAGCATGCGGTTGCGGCACCGCACGAAATCCCTCAGGGAACTGGGCGGCACAATCAGCGCAATGGGCGTCTCCCTGCCGATATCCGGCAATGACGGAAGTTCATATATAGCCCTCGACGGCAATGAAACGATGAATACCCTTGAGGTTTTGCCGCGTTTTGAAATAAAATACAAAATACGGGGGAAAGCCATGGTTTATGCGCTCGCTTCGCGCGGATACCGTGCGGGGGGGTACAATTATCAGGCCTTTTCCAATATCGTGCGTCAGGAAATGGTGCGGGCAATATGCAAATCCCTCCCGTCGTTCGTTCAGCCGTTGCTGCCGTCGTCATTGACTGCCGAACCCGATGTAGCGTCGATGATAAGCTATAAGCCCGAGCATAGCTGGAACTACGAGGTGGGTACGCATACCGAGTGGTTAGGCCGCCGTCTGCTTGCCGACCTGTCGCTTTTCTTCATCGACTGCCGCGACCAGCAGATATCGGCAGTTGAAGGTTTCGGGCGTGTAACCCGGAACAGCGGGCGGACCCACAGTTTCGGCGCGGAACTGACCGTGGCGTACGAACCCGTGAAAGATCTGCTCTTGCGTGCCGCATACGGCTACACACATGCCGAGTTCAAGAAATACGAAGACGGAACTGTTGCATACAACGGCAACAAGGTGCCGTTTGTGCCGGCCCATACGCTTTCGGTAAACGCATCGTATACCATATCTCTCAAATCGGGCTGGATAGACGCCATACTTGTAAATGCCGGAGTTACCGGTAGCGGACGTACCTACTGGACCGAAGCCAATGACGTATGGCAGAACTTCTACGGGTTGCTCGATGCCGATATAACATTCCGTAAAAAATGCGTCGATTTTACAGTATGGGGTAAAAACCTTACCGCCACAAGGTATGCCACATTCTATTTCGAGACCATGAATGCCGTGGACGTAACACGCAAGAGCGGATTTATGGAGCTGGGCCGCCCCGTAACAGTAGGGGGAAGCATAAAAGTCTCGTTCTGATACCGGCGGGAGGGTGTGCCGGACGGGTTCCGTTGCGGGGACAAAATACGGGGAACTATCACCGACAACGCAGTTTTTTCCGATAAATTTCATTTTTAAAAAGAATCTTGTTATCTTCGCTAAAGCAAGGCTCGCCATGGACGGCGCCAAGCTGGCGGGAACAGGAATCCGGTAGCCCGGGCGGGTGTCGCTTAAAAGCGGCAGCAAAGTTTATGGTAAAAAAAATGGGGCAACAGGTGCAGGAATCCGAAAAAGTTATATAAATTTGTAATATTAAAAATTTCCAAAACTTTAAACTATGAGCAAACCGTATGTTGTAGGTATCGATATAGGCGGTACCAATACCGTTTTCGGCATTGTTGATGCGCGAGGAACAATAATAGACAGTGGTTCTATAAAAACTGCGAAACACGATAAAGTAGAAGATTATGTAGACGAACTTTACGGGCAGTTGTTCACCTTGCTTGAAAAGAACGATGTCGTGGACAAGATAGCCGGAATAGGCGTAGGTGCACCCAACGGAAATTACTTTAACGGAACCATCGAGTTTGCGCCCAATTTGCCGTGGCGCGGAGTATTGCCTTTGGCGCAGATGCTTACCGACAGGTTCGGAATACCGGTTGCATTGACCAATGATGCCAATGCCGCGGCTATCGGGGAGATGACCTACGGTGCGGCAAGGGGGTTGAAGGATTTTATAATGATAACCCTCGGAACGGGCGTAGGCAGCGGAATAGTTGTAAACGGGCAGCTTGTATACGGGCACGACGGTTTTGCCGGAGAACTCGGACACGTTATAGTAAAACCGGGAAACGGTCGCCTTTGCGGGTGCGGACGTTCGGGATGCCTTGAAGCCTATACGTCGGCGACAGGAGTTGCGCGTACAGCCAGGGAGTTCCTTGAAATGCGCAAGGACAATTCCCTGCTCCGCCAGATACCCATACAGGATATTACGTCGAAAGACGTCTACGACGCAGCCATGGCGGGCGACCAGTTGGCAAAGGACATATTCGACTATACAGGAGATATCCTCGGCGAGGCATTTGCGAACTTTACGGCATTTACCAGTCCCGAAGCGATAATCCTTTTCGGCGGGTTGGCGAAAGCCGGCGAACTGATTAGGAAGCCTATCCTGGAATCTATGGAGCGCAACATGCTCAATATCTACAAGAACAAGGTGAAACTCCTCTTCTCCGAATTGAAGGAGAGCGACGCCGCAGTACTTGGAGCAAGTGCGCTGGGTTGGGAAGTGAAAAGGAAATAGGATAAAATACGCAAGCAGACAGCGGAGGCGGTAAAAGACAACCCCTCCTTCCCGTCCTGCAAAAGGCCGAAAGAGCCATGCCCGATACTGTTCCGGCATGGCTTTTTCTTGCCGTTTTCCGTCCGCTATATGCAGAAGACGGGAGCAGGGCATTTCCGGGGTATTTAAAAAAGCGGTAAAATATCCGTGCCAAATTTTGAATATCCCTTTATAGAAGCTATCTTAGCAGATGCTATACAACGAAAGAGCCAGAAAAAAACATGGTAAATTTTTCCGACATATACGGTATCCGGCCTAACCACGATGCTCCGGCAAAAGGGAAGATTCTTGTGGCGAACCCGTTGATAATGGAAAAATATTTCAAACGCTCAGTAGTCTATATAATAGAAGAGGGCAAGGACGACATGTATGCCGGGGTGGTGCTGAACAAAAAAAGCAAGTATACCCTTGCCGATATCGTAAGCGAAGCCGAAGACTTTCCCGAAATACCCGTTTACAGGGGCGGTCCCGTGGGAATGAACAACCTTTTTTATCTGCATTGCCTCGGCAACATGCTTACCGGCTCGGTGCATATAGGCGGTAACATATATATGGGCATGGAAATGCTGCCCGTAATATCGTACATGTCCGCGGGGAACAGGACGGACGGGTTCATAAAGTTCTTTCTGGGATTCAGCGGCTGGAGTCCGGGCCAGTTGAAAATGGAGATAGCCACGGACAGTTGGGGCGTGGGCAATCTGCCGTATCCGTACAAATGCTTGAAGTACGATGAGGAGTTGTGGCGAAAGTCGGTACGGTCGTTGGGCAGCGGGTACGCCTCATGGCTTCGCGTACCCCCATCGTACAGTTATAACTGAGCCGTTTGCCGCAGGCTAAAGGATTTTCTGGTAAATATAGACGTCGGAGTAACCGCAGCCGCACCTTTTCCACTCTTTCAGAACCCCGCTGCGCACAAAGCCGTTCCTCTCAAAACATTTTATGCACGGCTCGTTGCTTGTGGCTATATGGGCGTATAGCTGGTGCAGCGCAAGGACCTTGCGGGAATACTCCTCCATCATTTTTATGACCATGCCGGTAAAACCGTTGCCCCGGTATTCCTTGGCCATAAATATCCCTGTCCCGCTTCTGCCGTTTATCATGTCTATATCGAACAGGTCTGCCATGCCGACGGCAGCCCCCGAGCCGGCAAGGCAGACCATAAGCCTCAACTGCCCTATCTGCACGGCATCTTCGCTCAAGGTCCTCTCGATATAGGCCTTTATCGCAAACCGGGAATACGGGTTGACGGTGTCGCCGCACTCCCAAAGCGAGGAATCGTTTTCCCATTTGTAGAGCAGGTCGAGATCTTCCGGCTCAACGGCACGTAAAAAAACGGTATCGTTACTGAGTATTGCCATAATCCCGCATCATATTTTGAAAGAATCGCTGAAAGGAGTCCTGTTCAGTATGGATCGCCCTAAGGTTACTTCATCGGTATATTCCAGTTCGTCCCCAATGGAGACCCCCCTCGAAAGAACCGAGACCTTCACATTGAACGGGGCGAGTTTCCTGAAAATATAGAAGTTGGTTGTATCCCCCTCCATTGTGGTGCTCAGTGCAAGAATAACCTCCGATATCCCTCCGGCGGCAACCCTGTCAACAAGGGAGTCGATTTCGAGGTCGCCCGGGGAGATTCCGTCCATGGGCGATATGATGCCTCCGAGAACATGGTACAGCCCGTTGAACTGCTGCGTATTTTCAATAGCCATGACATCCTTTATGCTCTCCGTAACGCAGATTACGGAAGCGTCGCGGTTGCTGTTTGAACAAATTTCGCACACATCGTTTTCCGATATGTTGTGGCATACCTTGCAGTACTTTACCCCGTTGCGCAGGTCTATTATGGCATTGCCGAGCGCGTTTGCCGTTTCGGTATCCTGCCGCAGGAGGTGCAGGACGAGGCGCAGCGCCGTTTTCCGGCCTATCCCCGGAAGTTTGGCGAACTCGTTTACGGCCGAATCGAGCAGCGATGATGAATATTGAGACATAACATGCAATATGAAAGAAGCCGTTCCCGTCCATACAACGATACGGCAAGTCGGGAAACAGGTCAAAGTTACATCAAATCCGGCAGTAGCCAAGCGGGAGCGGGCAAAAAACGGCAAGTGGCCTATTTGTATCGAAAATAAGCCAATAGTTGCAATATGCAGTTAAAAAATAGTTCCCATGCATAAAAAGTATAAAAAATAATAGTATATTTGTCGCAAAGGTAAATTGGGTAAAAATATGCCGGAAGTCCGATAATGCAAATTCGCAATGACCAAGACGGAAGGAGATACCATTCATTCGGAATCATTTCAGACCCCTACATATCCAACTTCCCGGACAATATAAGCCGACAAAAAAAGTATGAATATAAAAGAGGCCCGGTTCGTAAAAAGTTCAGCAAAAGTATCCGAATGTCCGGATACGGGCAAACGCGAATATGCATTCATAGGGCGTTCAAATGTAGGCAAGTCGTCCCTTATCAATATGCTCACCGGAGTAAAGGGGTTGGCCATGACATCGTCCATGCCCGGGAAAACACAGTGTATAAACCATTTCATAATCAACGACAGCTGGTATGTGGTAGATTTGCCAGGATACGGGTACGCGCGTTGCGGAAAAGAGGCGCGCGAGCGGTTGCGTGCAATGATAGAAGGGTATATAACGGGGCGGGAGGAGATGTATTTGCTGTTTGTACTGATAGATTCCCGGCATGCGCCCCAGAAAATAGACGTGGACTTCATACGCTGGTTGGGCGAGAACGGAATACCGTTCAGCATAGTCTTTACAAAAGCCGACAAGCTGGGCCGTGTGCGCCTTGCCGAAAACGTGGAGAAGTACAAGGAGACGTTGTTGGAAGAGTGGGAGGAGCTGCCGCCCGTATTTATAACCTCGTCGGAGGACAGGCGCGGGCGCGAGGAGATATTGGAATACATAGATACAATAAACAAGATGGAGTAGAGGGGTTGCCCTGTTCTCCGTATAAATGGAAAGAGATGAAAGAAGAGTTGAAAGTTAAGTTTATGCGGGAAGCTATAGCCCTGTCGGTACGCAGTGCCAGGATAGGCGGCGGTCCGTTTGGAGCCGTAGTTGTAAAAGACGGGAAAATAATTGCGAGAGGAGAGAACCGGGTAGTGCGGAAAAACGACCCGACGGCGCATGCGGAGATAATAGCCATAAGGCAGGCCGCATCGCGGCTGCATACCCATGATTTGACGGGGTGCACCATGTTTTCGTCGAGCCAGCCCTGCCCTATGTGTCTTGCCGCCATATATTGGGCCAACATGGACGCCATATATTATGCCGCAACCTGCGAGGATGCAAGTTCGGCCGGGTTCAGGGATGAATATTTGGTGTATGAACTGAAAAAAGAACCCGAAAAGAGGGAAAAGCCCGAAGAGCATATGGTCTCCCTGCGGCAAGAAGCCGGGGAGGCATTCAGAATATGGAAGGAAGACGAAAACAGAAAAGAATATTGATAAACAGAAAGGACTAAAATGAGCAGTTGGTTTGAATGCAAGGTAAAATACGATAAAATGATGGAAAACGGCATGCAGAAAAGCGTGTCGGAGCCCTATTTGGTCGATGCCCTCTCCTTTACCGAGGCGGAGTCGCGGATGATAGAAGAGATAACCCCCTACATATCGGGCGAATTTACAGTGTCAGACATAAAGAGGGTAAAGCTGGCCGATTTGTTTTTCGATGAAACAGGCGACAAATGGTACAAGGCCAGGATAAACTATATAACCCTCGACGAGAAGAGCGGGGCGGAAAAGAAGACCTCGGCCTACATGCTTGTGCAGGCGATAGATTTTTCCACGGCGCTTGCAAACCTTGAAGCCGGGATGAAAGGTTCCATAATGGATTACGAAATACATACCATAACGGAAACCCCATTGTTGGACGTGTTCCGGTATGAGATGAAAGAGAAAAAGGAAACGGAGGGGTAAAAATCGGTATGAGTCAGCAAACCGCAGACAACATAATAAAAATAAGGTCGGCATTGCCCGACAGTGTAAAACTGGTAGCCGTCTCCAAATTCCATCCTGCAGAAGTCATAAAAGAAGCATACGGTGCAGGTCAGAAGATTTTCGGCGAGAGCAGGGTGCAGGAACTGCTCGCAAAAAAAGAATCGCTGCCTTCCGATATAGAGTGGCATTTCATAGGGCACCTGCAAACTAACAAGGTAAAAAACATAGTCCCGTTCATAACGCTTATCCACAGCGGCGACAGCGAACGGGTGCTTGCCGAGATAAACCGTTGTGCGGAAAAGGCGGGGAGGAAAGTGAACGTATTGTTGCAACTGCATGTTGCGCAGGAAGAAACGAAAACCGGGTTCACGCCCGACGAACTTGCCCTGTATATGGAGCGGGGCGATTGGCGTGCGTTTACATCCATAGCCATAAGCGGAGTTATGGGAATGGCGTCGTTTGTGGAGGACGAGTTGCAGATACGGCGCGAGTTTACGGCAATCCGGAACGTGTTCGACGAACTCAGGCGCCGGTATTTCCAGGACGATGGCAATTTCTCCGTCTGTTCCATGGGAATGTCGCACGATTACCGTATAGCCGTAGAGTGCGGTTCTACAATGGTTCGGATAGGTACGACCATATTCGGCGAACGCGAATATTGAACCGGGCTCTGATGCCGCGGGAAAAGGACGGCGTGAAGTTGCGATATGTTTTAAAACATGTTGCAAGGGTTGATAACGGATGTAAAATAGAACTAAATTTGTAACAATGCTTTCTGTTGGCAGGGGGCAGAAAAACTATAAGGATATGACACTTTCTGGATTACAGGAATCGGCATTCGATGCCGAAGTTGCAGGGAAAAAAGTAGCGCTTTACGTCCTGACCAATAAAAACGGGGCGGAAATATGCATCACCAATTACGGCGGCATAGTTGTGTCGCTTATGGTCCCCGATGCAAACGGAGAGATGCGCGACGTGGTACTCGGGCACAACAGCATAGCCGAATACCTCAATTCGCCCGAACCGTATCTGGGGGCACTTATAGGACGGTACGGCAACCGCATAGGCAAGTGCAGGTTCAATATCGACGGAAAGAACTACCGGGTAGACTCGTCCAACCCCGACTGCGCGCTGCACGGCGGGAAAACGGGGTACAACAGCGTCGTGTGGAATGCACGGCAGGTTGATGCCTCGACACTCGAACTGACCTACCTTTCACCCGACGGGGAATCGGGCTTCCCCGGGAACCTGTTCGTAAAGGTCGAATACAGGCTTACCGAAAAAAATGCGATGAGCATTGCCTACGAAGCATACACCGATGCCCCTACAACCGTAAACCTCACGCACCATTCGTTCTTCAACCTCAACGGCGACGGATGCGGGGAGATAACCAACCATATAGTAACGATAAACGCAAAATACTTCACCCCCATGGACGACAAGTCGGTACCTACCGGAGAGATACTCTCCGTATCGGGCACCCCCATGGACTTCCGCAAGCCGTATGAAGTGGGTGCAAGGATTGATGACAAATACAGGCAGCTGGTATACGGGCGCGGTTACGACCATAACTATGTCCTGACAAAAAGGTATCCCGGGGAGTACGCGTTGGCGGCCAGGGCATATTCGCCCCTGAGCGGGATAGGCATGACGGTAGAGACCACCGAGCCGGGTGTGCAGCTGTATACGGGCAACTGGCTGAACGGGTTTGAAGGGAAACACGGTCGGAAGTACACCGAGCGTACGGCGATATGCTTTGAAACGCAGCATTTCCCCGATTCCCCCAACAAGCCGCATTTCCCGTCCACCCTCCTGCGGCCGGGCGAGCGGTACACGCAGAAATGCGTCTATACGTTTACGGCAGGCGAATAAGAACATCAACAAAAAACAATAACAACTTATAATCAAAGAAAAATGGAGCAACAAACAAAACAAAATCGCAACATCATAGCGATTATCACGATGTTTTTCCTTTTCGCGATGATTTCGTTCGTAACCAATCTCGCCGCCCCAGTAGGGACAATATGGAAAAACCAATATGCCGGAGCCAACACCCTCGGCATGATGGGAAACATGATGAACTTTCTCGCCTACCTCTTTATGGGAATCCCTGCCGGCAACATGCTGGTGCGCATAGGGTATAAAAAGACGGCGCTTATAGCTACGGCCGTAGGTGTAATAGGCCTTTTCCTGCAGTACCTTTCCAGTATAACGGGGGCAGGCGTAGAAGTATTCACCCTGGGCGGATACGTAATAAAATTCAACTTCATAATCTACCTGCTCGGAGCTTTCATCTGCGGTCTTTGCGTATGTATGCTCAATACGGTAGTAAACCCCATGCTCAACCTCCTCGGCGGCGGCGGCAACAAAGGCAACCAGCTGATACAGGCTGGCGGCGCGTTGAACTCGCTTGCAGGGACCCTCACCCCGCTCTTTGTGGGCGTACTTATAGGTACAGTCAATAAAAATACCACAATGACCGATGTGGAGCCTCTGCTCTTTATGGCAATGGGCGTATTCGCATTCACGTTCATCGTAATATCGTTCGTGAAAATACCGGAGCCGCACCTGCAGAAAGGCAAGGTAAAGAAAGAGAAGTTCGAGTACAGCCCGTGGAGTTTCCGCCATACCGTATTGGGAGTAATAGGAATCTTCATATATGTGGGAATAGAGATAGGCATACCCGGCACGCTTCTGTTTTACCTTGCCGACTCGACATCCAAAGGCGCAGGCATACTGGTGAACGGGGCTGCAATAGGCGGGGCAGTGGCTGCCATATACTGGCTGCTGATGCTGGTAGGCCGTCTTACCAGCAGCGTGATAAGCGGCAAAGTCTCCACGCGTGCACAGTTGATAACCGTATCGTCGGTAGCCATAATCTTTGTAATAATAGCAATCTTCACCCCTAAGGAAAAGGGGATAAACCTTCCCACGATAGTTTACGACCCTATAGAGACAACTACATCGACCCTTACAAATGCCGGGATGCCTGCCGATGAGATAGCGGCCTTCATCGCCGAACCGAGCCAGGACAAGCTCGTCTCGTACACGGAGGCGCTGGCCGAGGAGGAGATAACCCCCGAAAACGTAATCAAGTCGCTCGATACCCCCAAAGTGCCGCTCAGTGCGCTTTTCCTCGTGTTGTGCGGTCTCTGTACGTCGCTCATGTGGGGCGGAATCTTCAACCTTGCGGTAGAAGGTCTCGGCAAGTACACTGCTCAGGCATCCGGAATCTTCATGATGATGGTTGTGGGCGGAGGCATATTGCCGCTGTTGCAGCAGTTCATATCCGACTCCGTAGGATATATGGCAAGTTACTGGCTGATAGTGGCTATGCTGGCATACCTGCTCTATTACGGACTGGTAGGGTGCAAGAATGTAAACAAGAATATTCCCGTAAACGATTAAAAACTGAACAATATGGATAGCAAAGCATTGAGAGCCAAATTCGCATCCCTTTTCGGGACGGCGGGCGACTTGTATTTTTCTCCCGGGAGAATAAACCTCATAGGCGAACATACCGACTATAACGGCGGCTTTGTATTGCCCGGAGCGATAGACAAAGGGATGTTGGCCGAAATAAAGAAAAACGGAACAGACAAGATAAGGGCCTTCGCGCTCGACCTCGACGAATATGCCGAGTTCGGTACGAACGAGGAAGACGCACCGTCACAAAGCTGGGCGCGCTACATATTCGGCGTCGTACGCGAGATAATCAAGCGCGGCGGCAAGGTTTCCGGGTTCGATACCGTATTCTCCGGCGATGTTCCCCTCGGAGCGGGGCTTTCATCGTCGGCAGCGTTGGAAAGCGCATTCGCCTATGCCCTCAATGAAATGTTCGATAACGCACTTCCCAAATTCGAACTGGCAAAAATCGGGCAGTCCACCGAGCATAACTACTGCGGCGTGAAATGCGGAATAATGGACCAGTTCGCATCCGTATTCGGGAAAGCCGGCCACCTTATACGCCTCGACTGCCGTTCGCTGGAGTATGAATACGTACCGTTCAACCCGGTAGGGTACAGGCTGGTGCTTATCGACACCTGCGTAAAGCACGAACTGGCATCGTCGGCCTACAACAAACGCCGCGAGTCGTGCGAAGCCGTGGTAAAGGCAATCCGCAAACGTCATCCCGAAGTGGAGTATCTGCGTGATGCCTCCATGGACATGCTCAAAGAGGTGTCGTCAGAAGTTTCGGCCGAGGACTACATGCGTGCAGAATACGTCATAGAAGAGGTACAGCGTCTGCTCGATGCCTGCGAGGCCCTCAAGCAGGGCGATTACGAGACCGTAGGGCAGAAGATGTACGGTACGCACCACGGTATGAGCAAACTCTACGAAGTAAGTTGCGAAGAACTCGACTATCTCAACGACATAGCAGCCGAGTGCGGAGTAACCGGCTCGCGCGTAATGGGAGGCGGATTCGGCGGATGTACGATAAACCTTGTAAAAGACGAGAAATACGACAACTTTATCGCTACGGCAAAAGCCAGATTCGCCGAACGTTTCGGTAAGGAGCCCAAGGTATACCCCGTAAACATAGGGGACGGCTCGAGGAAACTGGCCGAATAGCAGTTCGCCGGTACGCATAGCACGGAAGCAGGCACGGAGGGCAATTTTTTGCCGGAATCCGTGCCTGCTTCTTCCGTATGGGAACCCTTAAAGGCGGAAAGGCAAGATAAAAAATTATACGCACCTCAATTTTATAAATTAGAGAATAAATACTACTTTTGCGGCACAAAAGCATTGGTGAGATATGTCGATAGATAAGAAAATACAGGAAAGAGTAGCCGACAATATTCGGGTTCTTACAGTAGCGATGGTTGAAAAGGCCAAATCCGGGCATCCCGGAGGGGCAATGGGCGGGGCTGATTTCATAAATACCCTCTATTCAAAAGTCATGGTTTTCGACCCCGATGACGCATTGTGGATTAACCGCGACAGGTTCTTCCTCGACCCCGGGCATATGTCTCCCATGCTTTATTCCGTATTGGCCATGCTGGGCAAATACACGATGGAAGAAATAAAGGATTTCCGTCAGTGGGGGTGCGTAACCCCGGGGCATCCCGAGTTGAATTTCGAGCGCGGAATAGAGAATACATCCGGTCCGCTCGGGCAGGGCCATGCAATGGCCGTCGGGGCGGCAATGGCCGAAAGGTTCATGGTTGCCCGCTTCGGCGAGTGGATGGCCCACAAAACATATGCCTTCATTTCCGACGGAGGAATACAGGAAGAGATTTCGCAGGGTGCAGGACGTATGGCCGGGTACTTCGGGCTGAGCAACCTGATAATGTTCTTCGACAGCAACAACATACAGCTCTCCACGAGTGTCGACGACGTAACATCCGAAGATACCGCGGCAAAATACCGTTCGTGGAACTGGAACGTGATAGAGATAGACGGGAACGACTCGCAGCAGATATACGACGCCCTTGTCGCTGCACAGGGAGAGACGCGCCGTCCCACCCTCATAATAGGGCATACCGTTATGGGTAAAGGAATTGTAAAGGAAGACGGCAGCAGTTTTGAAGGCGAGTGCTCAACGCACGGACAGCCCATAAGCGCGGCGGGAGCATCGGTAGAGAAAACGATACTGAATCTCGGCGGCAACCCCGACGAGCCGTTTGCCCTGTTCCCCGAATCTGTACAGCTATATGAAGAGCGCAAGGAAGAGTTGCGCAAGATAGTTGCTCAGCGCAAGGCCGAGCAGGCCGAGTGGGAGAAGGCCAATCCCGAAAAAGCCGAGTTGCTTAAAAAGTATTTCTCCGGTGATATGCCGGAGATTGACTACCGCTCCATACAGGTGAAGCCGGGAGTGGCGACCCGTGTCGCATCATCGGCGGTTCTCTCCGTTCTGAGCGAGAAAGTGGGGAATATGGTAGTCTCTTCGGCCGACTTGGCGAACTCCGACAAGACGGACGGATTCCTGAAACATACGCATCCTTTCAAACCGTATGACTTTACCGGAGCGTTCCTGCACGCCGGAGTCAGCGAAATAACAATGGCTGCCATAATGAACGGAATGGTGTTGCACGGCGGAATGATAGCCGCAAGCGGAACGTTCTTCGTCTTCTCCGACTATATAAAACCTGTGGCCCGTATGTCGGCTTTGATGCGTCTGCCGGTCAAATATGTCTGGACGCACGATGCCTTCCGCGTCGGCGAGGACGGACCCACGCACCAGCCCGTAGAACAGGAGGCGCAGATAAGGCTGTTGGAAGAACTCAAGAATCACAAGGGTAAAAACAGCATGCTTGTACTGCGTCCGGCCGACAGTGCGGAAACAGTTATAGCATGGAAACTGGCAATGGAGAACACCGATTCCCCTACGGCGCTCATCCTGTCGCGGCAGAACGTGAACGATATTCCGGCAATGGGCGGCGACCGTTACGAAGAAGCGCTGCAAATGGAAAAAGGGGCATATATAGTATACAAGGACGAGGACCCCGATGTGATAATGGTGGCGAGCGGTTCTGAAGTCTCCACGCTCATGGCGGCTGTACCCCTGCTGCATGGCGAAGGGATAAAAGTCCGCGTGGTGTCTGCTCCCTCGACGGGCCTTTTCTTCGATCAGACACCCGAATACCGCAACAGCATAATTCCGCTCGACAAGCCCATATTCGGCCTTACAGCAGGACTTCCCTCGGCAATGGCCCGTCTGGTCGGCATAAACGGCGTGGTATGGGGTCTCGACCATTTCGGATACTCGGCACCCTACAAAGTGCTCGACGACAAATTCGGGTTCTCGGCGGAAAACGTCCTGAAACAGGTGAAAAAGATGCTCGGGCGTTGAAGCCCCGTTTGGATATGAAGAAGGGGGGCTCCCTCGGCATAATGGATTGAAACGGACTCCGGAAGTTTTCCTCTTCCGGAGTCCGTTTTGTTTATTCCTGCGGCCTTTAAAAGATAAAGGCTGCAGAGTTTCCGTAATAGCAAAGAATGTATTATCTTTACCCGCTCGGAGGTAGATGTCGGGCTGCAATCTGTCCGTCGTACGGAACAGAAGAACTGGAGCAGGAGGGGGAGTCTTGAAGACATTAGTTGAAAAATCAGCATATATAATTCAATAACAAAACACAACAAAATGAAGAGACTGGCATTATTATGTTTAATTGCTTTCGCTTCCGCATGGGCATCAGCGCAGACTACCCCTTCGCATGAAAAATATGTGAAGGTGGGGAGCGAAACGCAAAGTTGGTATGAGGCGTACCAGAACTGGACAGAAGGACAGCCTTTATACCGTAACGATGCAGAAGCAGCAGAGAATGAAAACTTTTTCATCTCCCGTGTGAAACCCCGCGAAAGGTTTACCTTTACCCAAACGCAGGTGAAGGAGAATCTGAACCCCGCACGCAAACTCTTGTGGTGGTGTCCGATCAACGAGTCGGGTTGGAATGCCCTTCCGTCGTATTTTTTCAACGGCGAGGCATTTTCCATGTGGAGCTATGTGGATATATACGGCAACTGGACAGCGCCGATGATTCAGGCTCCGGCCGCATTCCTCGATGCCTGCCACAAGAACGGAGTAGCATCGGGTGTGGTAGCGTCGGTGCCTTACGGGGCATCTCCGTCGCCGTCTGACGGAGGGCACGGTTCCACCATAGCCGCGCTCTACAACGGCGGATATGACAAGCTTTTGAGGTATCTGCGTTATTACGGCGTAGACGGAGTGGGGTGGAACTCCGAGTTCAGCTGGTATAATCTGGACATGAACAAGTTCCGCAACCTTATGGGCGACTGTTATGCAAATGCCGAAGCATATGGCGTTCCCCTGTTCAACAACGCATGGTACTCCTTCACCAGCAACAGCGGAGGGACAGGCGATTACAGCTACCTGGACAGCGGCTGTTCCGACTGGTTCCATTATAACGGCAAGACGGTATCGTCGGTATATTTCCTGAACTATAACTGGGGCTCGTACCAGCTTTCGCTCTCCCAGAATACGGCCAACGGTTTTCAGGGACGTTCCTCGTTCGACGTGTTCGCAGGAATGGATTTCCAGGGCCGTTCGACGGCTGCATGGCTCGATTTGCAGAATTACAACATATCGTTCGGGCTTTGGGGCGCACACAACACCAACATGCTCCTGATACAGCAGGGAGAGAACGGCTCGACACCGTTGCAGAAACAGGCAACCTACCAGTTGGTCAGCGAGAACGTATTCACCGGTTCATCGTACAACCCGGTAAATACCCCTGCAATATCCAACTTGTTGGCGCATACGTCGAAAGAGACCGATTTCCACGGGTTCTCCAGTTTCATCACCGCTCGCAGCGCCCTTACCTGCGACGACCTTTCCGATGATCCCTTTGTAACATACTTCAATATGGGTAACGGCCAGTTCTACAACGTAGAAGGCGAACGCCAGTTTACCGGCGACTGGTACAATATAGGAATGCAGGATTATCTGCCTACATGGCGCTGGTGGTGGACAAGCACCTTCATGGGTAAGAACCCGAGCGATGCTACCACCGACATGACAGCCGAATTCAACTGGACCGATGCGTGGTTCGGCGGTTCCTGCCTCCAGATTTCGGGCGAGACCACTGCGGCCTACCTCCAGCTTTTCAAGACGAAATACCAGACCGCACGTACAGGCGACAAACTGACTATCCGTTACAAGGTCCTTTCCGGAAGCGGAAAGATGGAATGGGCATGCTCTACCGAAGCTGCGCCCAAGACCGAGGTTAAGGCAACCATTGCCACAAACGCAGAGACCTCCGACGGTTGGGTTGAAAAGACAATCAACATAGGTTCCGGCCGAAGCGATTTGAAAGTGCATAACTCTACGTTGGCGCTCATAGGGCTCAAGTTCTCCAATACGACCAATAACTTCAAGGTGCTGATAGGCGAAATATCGCTTACGCGCGGAACCTCCCCTACGCCCGACACACCCGAAATTACGGTCAGCAGGATACTCGGCCGCAGCTACAAGGGGATAGATTTCAAGGTCATATTCAATATGCCTACAACCAAGCAGGCGCCAGTATATAACTCCGACGTAGACACATGGTTCTTTAAGATATACATACAGCAGGAAGAGATGGATGCCGTCATGTGTACGGCAACCACATCGTGGGCCTCCTATGTGGTAGGGGCGCCATACGATCTTGAAAAAGGCGGCAAGGTACGTATCGGCGTGTCGGCCGTAAGCATGGACGGCAAATCCGAATCGGCCCCCATATGGAGCGACTGGAAAGACCTGCCCGAGCCTGAAATAGTAGAAGGTATAGAGATAGACAAGTCCATAATCAAGCCCGGCGAAACGTTTACCGCCAAATATGCCGACCCGTTCCACGCTTCGGCAAAATGGGAGATTATAAATGCTACGACGGGCGAAGTGGTAAAGACCGAGAATGATGCGGTTTCCGTAGAGACCTCATTGTCCGAGGTAGGGCTTTACGATATAAAGATAACCAACAGCGACGGCTCTACATCGTTCTCGCGCGGTATAATACAGATATCGCCCGAATCGACCGGGGCAATACCCGTTATAGGGTCGTTGTCGGCCGACAAGGACCAGGCGGACGTAAACGAAACGGTGAACCTCTCCTATGTGGCATCCCGTCTCGGAGAAGGGAAAGTGTCGAGGGCAATCAAGGTGGATGACCCGAACATGGTATATTTCCCCAACATGATAGCCCAGCGTCCCTATACATATATGATGTGGTTCAAACTTGAATCCATATCGCACGATACGCAAGGGACCAACCTGATAAACAAACTCAAGAAAGGGTGTTCGCAGTGGCCGCACAACAACTGGGGCGATTTCTGGGTACAGATACGTCCCGACAACGAAATATCATTCAACGTGTTCGGCTGGGAAGCCCATGACAACCCCAACGAGAACATGAAGTCCAAAGGGTATGCAGTAGAAGTAGGGCAGTGGACGCACATAGCCGTAACGCTCGAAACGAACAATACCGAAAAGATGTACTTCAACGGGAAACTCGTAGCTGAGACCGTCGACGGAATGATTGAAAACGGCGGGCAGAACGTATCGTGCGGCGTAGGCGACGTATACATAGGCGGATCGAATACCTACAAGAGCGGTATGAACGGATGGATAGACGACTTCCAGGTATGGGACCGCGTGCTCAACGACAATGAGGTGAAGCAGTATATGATGGGCGTAGAGGGAGAAGCACCCAGCGGCCTTATAGGTTACTGGGATTTTGAAGAGCTCAACAACGACGGGCATTTCACCAATAAGGGTACACTGGGTAGCGCATCGCAATGGGATGCACGTTACATCAAGTACGACGACGGGCTTGTTGACGTAGCTCCCAATATCGACCAGTTGGGTATACCCGTACTTTCGGGTTCGTTGGACGTTACCACCGAAGCGTCGTGGAATATCCCGAGCGGGACGCTCCTGTCGACAGGCGGTACCAAGGAAAACGGGACAGCCGCAGTATCGTACAATGTAACCGGCCAATATACGCCGAGCCTTACGCTTGAGAACATGTGGGGAAGCGATACGCAGAGCGTCGATTTCATAACCGTAACCGACCCGAGCGGCATAGAAGACGCAACCGTGGCTGAATCGCTCGGAGTATATCCCAATCCGTTTACCGATTATGTTAACATTCTCTTCAGCCAGGGCGGCGACTATACGGTGCAGATAGTAGCCATAGACGGTAAGGTGATAGAGAACAAGACCCTGTCGGTAAACGAGAACGAAATAGTACGCCTCGATGTCAATGGCGATGCAGGACAATACATCGTCCGCATTCTCAACTCCGACAAAGTTGCCGTACGCACAATGACGATAATAAAGAAATAAGCCGGTAACGGCAAATACACAAAAGAGAGGGGCGGTACATCGCAAGATGCGCCGCCCCCCTCTCTTTTTGCGGCAAGGAGTCATGCCGCAGCTCCTGTACGGAGGGGCAGCAAACGTGCGGGCAATACCTGTTTTAAAACAAATGCATTTGCAGATAAATTCTTAAATGCTACCTTTGTTCCGTAAACAGGCAGGATATATCCTGAAGCACGGTCTTTTCCCCTCCCCCGTAAAGAGAAACAGGAGAGGGGGCGGTATGCGGAAAAGGAGCGTTGCGGTTAGCGTAAAAAAGAACGGGTAAAGATGAATGTAAAAATAGAAGAGAGTTGGCGCAGAAGGTTGCAGCCGGAGTTCGACAAGCCGTATTTCGGACTCCTTGCCGATTTTGTCCGTAAAGAATACTCGGCCGGGAAGGTCTATCCTCCGGCAAAACTGATATTCAACGCATTCGATTCGTGCCCGTTCGAGAAAGTGAAGGTAGTTATAATAGGCCAGGACCCGTACCATGAACCGGGACAGGCACACGGGCTATGTTTCTCGGTAAACCCCGGAGTGCCGTTTCCGCCGTCCCTGAAAAATATCTTCAAGGAGATAAGCAACGACCTTGCAATACCCGAACCTGCCGACGGAAACCTCGAGCGGTGGGCGTCGCAAGGCGTATTGCTTCTGAATGCCACGCTTACGGTAAGGGCGCATCAGGCCGGTTCGCACCAGGGAAAGGGGTGGGAGGAGTTTACCGACCGCGCCATACACCTGCTCAACGACGAGCGCGAACATCTCGTTTTCATGTTGTGGGGTGCGTATGCCCAGCGGAAAGGGGAATTTATCGACCGCGACAAGCACCTTGTCCTTGCCTCGCCGCATCCGTCGCCATTGTCGGCGCATCGCGGGTTTTTCGGAAACAGACACTTCAGCCGTGCAAACGAATATCTCGTACAACACGGGCTTGCCCCAATAAAATGGTAATATCATGAAAGAGAAGGTAAACATAGAAGAGCGTGTAGAACGGGCAGTATCGCTGTTCAAGAACGGATACAACTGTTCCCAGTCGGTAGTAGTGGCGTATGCCGATTATTTCGGTCTTGACGAGACCCTTGCAGCACGTGTCTCAGCCTCGTTCGGAGGCGGCATGGGACGCTTGCGCGAAGTATGCGGGGCTGTCAGCGGTTCGTTCATGCTGGCCGGGCTAAAGTACGCTTCTGCCGATCCTGCCGATAAGGCGGCAAAGACCGAAAATTATACGGTAGTACAGGAACTGGCGGAGAAGTTCCGTCAGCACAACGGTTCCATAATATGCCGCGAACTGTTGGGGCTTGCGCAGAAAAAGGACGACCCCGTACCGTCCGACCGTACGCCGGAATATTACAAGCGCCGCCCCTGTTCGGAGTACGTGGCTATTGCGGCGCGGGTGATAGGGGAGAAGCTGAACGGTGAGGGCTGATTGTCAGTTCGACGTAAGGCATCGCCCCATACCGATCAGCCTGTCGTACCGTTCTCCCTGACGGCGGTGGTAGACATTTACCCGGTATTCGTTGCGCGTCTGGTATTTGTTTCCCTCTATGACACCGCTCCTCCCTTTATGTTCCCCTTTGGGGACAAACAGGTACTGGTAGTTGTACGAGCCCTGCTTCAACATCATTATTTTTTCATACATGTTGGTCGCAGGGTTAAGCAGCATCTTGTTGTGTTCGCCGAATCTGTTTTCGGCAAGTTCGCCGTCTATGTAGATATCCCCTTCGGGAAGCAGCATGCCGCGCGTATCCAAAGTAAAGTGCACGACAAAGTAATCGGCCTGCGTGCTGCTCTCCTCCTCAAAATCGGCTTCCCTTATGAAATATTTCCCGTGTTGCGTCTCATCGTATGAATAACTCATGTCCCTGCGGACAGGGTCCGTTTCCAGAATAGCATGGTAGTACGGGTCGAAATAGGCCAGCCTGTCAACGTGCATCCCCTTGTATCGGGTATCCACCATTTCAAAGCGGCGGTATTCGTTCCCGGCTTCAAAAATCAGGTTCCTGTCATGCTCGTAAACAATCTCGTTGTTGTTGAAATATTGGGGGCGCGACACGAAAGCCATATTGTCCAGCCGGTTGTTCTGCATCACGTAAATCTTAAGGTCTCCGGCGGGATTCACAATGTCGTACCGTTCCCTTGCTATTCTGAACGATACCTGCTGGAACTCCCCGCTGTACCCCATGTCGGTCCGCGAATTGGCTTCGCACGACACCTTCACGGCTTCTTCCGATACCGAAAAGCAGGCGTACAGAACCGGATCGTCCATCCTGTTTTGCGGGAAAACCTCCACTACATAGTTCCCCGAAACCTTGAACGATACATCGTCGTTGGGCAGTTGCAACCGGTAGTTCACATAGCTGCGGTGGGTATTGAACGAATAGGCCCAGTCGTCCAGCGGCTGTATGTCGAACCCGTCCATATATTCCAGCGTGGAGAGCTGCGACGGAGTCCAGTTGGCATTGCAGTGGATAATCCTGTAGCTCAGGTCCTGCTGGTCATCGCCGAACAGGTCGAACGATATGACAACAAAGTCCTCTTCCCCGAGGTTTATCACGGGCGGATACAGGAAACCTCTGCCCGATTCGACCTGAAGCGAGTGTACCCTGTCGTCCACACCGGCTGTCCTGTAAGAGAATACGCCTTTGTCTCCGGCATTAGCCATACAGCAGGAGGCGCACAGGACGAAGGCTGTCAGAATAAATTTAAGCATATCCGTTCCGGTTAGAAAGTTACAGTTACGGCCGCACCGATTATGTCGCCGGGGATAGGGGGCTTTACCTTGACAATCTCCAGTTCGCCTCCGGTGATTCCGGGAAAATTCTTCCTTACGGATGCTACTATCCTGCCGGCAACATGCTCCAGCAGGTTGGACGGCCGCATCATTTCGCACTTCACTATGTCGTACAAATCGGCATAATTGACCGTGTCCTTTATCGCATCGCTTTCCATGGCCCTTGAAATGTCGAAAAGGACCTTAAGGCTTACCTCGTAGTCGTTCCCTACGGTCCGTTCCTGGGCAACGGTCCCGTGGTAAGCGTATATCCTGATTTTCTTAAGTTCGATACAGCTGTTCAGAATCTCCATATATGTACTCTTTAGAGACAAAAATAGCCAAATATTGCGGTTTCGCCAACAGAATGCTCAATTATGGAAAAAAATCTGTAATTTTTGGTAGAATTAATATAAATATTGTACCTTTGCATCCGGTAAAATCCATAGGAAAATATGGCAAATGTTATAAAGATAAAGAAAGGTTTGAACATTCCGTTGGTAGGTGAAGCCGACAATGTCATAATCAATGCGGCCAAAAGTTCGCGTTATGCGTTGGTCCCGGACGATTTTCACGGAGTTGTACCTAAAATACTGGTGAAAAGCGGCGATAAGGTAAAGGTCGGCACACCTATCATGTGCGACAAGAACCGTCCCGAAGTCAATTTCGTTTCCCCCGTAAGCGGTGAAGTAGTAGAAGTAGTAAGGGGCGAACGCCGCAAGGTAATGGAGATAACGCTGAAATCTGACGACAAGTTCGATGCGGTCGACTTCGGCAAGCCCGATGCGGCGGCTATGAGCGAAACGGAAATAAAAAACCTGCTTCTGCAAAGCGGGCTTTTCCCGTATATAAAGCAACGCCCTTACGATATAATAGCCAATCCCGAAGACACGCCGCGCGACATATTCGTTACGGCTATCGACTCCGCTCCGCTTGCGCCCGCGTTTTCCCTGGTGCTCAAACGCGAGGAGGAGAGCCTCAAGACAGGCCTTCTGGTCCTTACCCGCCTGACAAAAGGGAAAGTCTATCTCGGCACAGACAACGGCGACCCTGTTTCCGTTTCCGTGCCCGGGTGCGAAGTAGTCCGTTTCGAGGGAAAACACCCGGTCGGCAATGTCGGAGTGCAGATAGCGGCCATAGCCCCCGTAAACAAAGGCGAGACGGTGTGGACAATATCGGCGTTCGACCTTCTCCTTATAGGACGCCTTTTCAATACAGGCAAACCCGATTTTACAAGGGTAATAGCATTGACCGGGTCGGAAGTGGAACGTCCCGAGTACCTTAATACCGTAGTCGGCATATCGGCCGATGTCCTGCTTGAGGGCAACTTGAAAGAAGACGGGCGCAACAAGCGCATTATAAGCGGAAATGTCCTTACCGGAACGCGGATAGACGAAAAAGGGTATTTGCGTTTCTATTCGTCGCAGATAACGGTAATTCCCGAAGGGGACGACTGCAACGAGTTTATGGGGTGGGCAGCCCCCGGGTTCGGGAAATTCAGCGTAAGCCACACATTCCCGGCATGGCTCGGAGGAAAGAAACGCAAGTACGATATAGACGCGAGGATAAGGGGCGGCGAACGCGGCATAATCATGTCCGGCGAGTACGACAAGGTATTCCCCATGGATATACTTCCCGAGTTTTTGGTAAAGGCGGTCATAGCATTCGATATAGACAAGATGGAAAACCTCGGCATATACGAAGTGGCGCCGGAGGATTTCGCCCTTTGCGAATTTGTCGATACCTCAAAACTTCCGCTGCAGCAGATAATCCGCAGCGGGCTGGACGAATTAATGAAAGAGATGAACTAACGGACAACACAAAATATGAACGGATTAAAGAAATATATCGATAAGATAAAACCGAATTTCGAGCCGGGCGGAAAATATTCCAAACTGCGCTCGGTGTTTGAAGGGTTCGAGTCGTTCCTTTTCGTACCCAATACGACGTCCAAAACGGGAGTCCACATACATGACTCGATAGACAGCAAGCGTACGATGTCGGTGGTTGTACTGGCGCTTATGCCTGCGCTGCTTTTCGGCATGTATAACGTGGGCTACCAGCACTACCTTGCTATAGGCGGTATGGAAACAGGGTTCTGGATGATGTTCCTGTACGGCTTTCTGGCAGTACTCCCCAAAATAATAGTGGCCTACGTAGTAGGGTTGGGAATAGAATTCATAAGTGCGCAGATACGCGGGCACGAAATACAGGAGGGATTTCTCGTAACCGGGATGTTGATTCCGATGATTGTGCCGGTCGACACTCCGTTGTGGATGATAGCCGTAGCGACGGCATTCTCGGTAATATTCGCAAAAGAGATATTCGGCGGAACTGGGATGAACATCTTCAACGTAGCGTTGATAACCAGGGCGTTCCTCTTCTTTGCATACCCCTCAAAGATGTCGGGCGATGCCGTATTCGTACGTACCTCCGATACTTTCGGTATAGGAGCCGGCAACGTAGTGGAAGGGTTCTCCGGTGCTACCCCGCTCGGACAGATTGCCACGCATGTTCCCGGAACTGAAATGGCGCTGACCGATACGCTCGGACAAACCCTCTCGACATGGGACATGTTCTTCGGCCTGATACCCGGTTCGATAGGCGAAACCTCGACACTGGCAATCCTCATAGGTGCGGTAATACTGCTTGCAACGGGCGTAGCCAACTGGCGCATAGTGGTATCGGTATTCGCCGGCGGATACGTAATGGCGTTGATTGCGCACCTTTTCGCCACCCCTGCATATCCCGGTTCGCTGCTTTCACCGGTCGACCACCTTTGTCTCGGCGGGTTTGCATTCGCAGCCGTATTTATGGCTACCGACCCTGTAACAGCCTCGCGGACAACTCTCGGCAAATACATATACGGGTTCTTGATAGGTGTAATAACAATCATAATAAGGCTCTACAATAACGGATATCCCGAAGGGGCGATGCTTGCCGTTCTGCTGATGAACGTATTCGCTCCGCTTATCGACTACTTCGTTGTAGAGGCGAACGTAAAAAACAGGCTTAAACGCGTAAAACAAGGAGGACGGGCAAATGAATAAGCAGTCAAACGTATATACGATAATATACTCGTCGGTAATGGTGATTGTCGTTGCCGCGGTACTCGCATTCGCGGCACTCTCCCTCAAAGCGCCCCAGCAGCGCAACATAGAGATAGACAAGATGACGCAGATACTGAGTTCGGTAAAAGTAGTTTCATCGGCCTCCGATGCGCAGGAACTCTACAAGAAGTATATCACCGGCAGCATGGTGATAGATGCGGCAGGCAAGGAGATACCCGGGGCCGATGCCTTCAACATAAACGTGGCCATGCAGGTCAAGCTTCCCGAAAACGAACGGCAGTTGCCCGTGTTCATCGCCAAGGTCGATGACGGCAGCACCAAATACATAGTTCCCATGTACGGTGCGGGTCTGTGGGGTCCCATATGGGGATACCTCTCCATAAACAGCGACGGAAAAACCGTATACGGGGCATATTTCGCCCATCAGGGCGAAACTCCCGGACTGGGGGCGGAGATAGACCGTCCTGCATTCTACGAGCAGTTCGGAGGGAAAGACCTGTTCGCAGGGGGCGAGTTCAAGTCCATAGCCGTACAGAAGGTCGGGCAGAAACCCCTTAACGGGGCAGACTACGTCGATGCAATATCCGGCGGTACAATAACCAGCAAAGGGGTGGAAGCCATGCTCTCCAACTCGCTGAAACCGTATGAGACATTTTTGAAAACGTTACAAACACAACAAATAGCAGAATAGACATGTTCCTGTCCAAGAAAAACAGAGAGGCGCTGTTGGGCCCGCTCTCAAAAAACAATCCGGTGGTGGTGCAGATACTCGGTATCTGTTCTGCGCTCGCCGTTACGGCAAAACTCGAACCGGCATTCGTCATGGCCGTATCGGTAACGGCGGTAGTAGCCTTCTCCAACGTAATAATATCGCTGTTGCGCAATACAATCCCCAACAATATCCGAATAATAGTACAGCTCGTGGTTGTGGCTGCGCTCGTTATCATTGTCGACCAGATACTGAAAGCCTACGTCTATGACGTAAGCAAACAGTTGTCCGTATTCGTAGGGCTCATAATAACCAACTGTATACTTATGGGGCGTCTCGAAGCCTACGCAATGGGCAACGGGCCGTGGGAATCGTTCCTCGACGGGGTAGGCAACGGCGTCGGGTACGGGCTTATCCTTATAATAATAGCATTCTTCCGCGAACTGCTCGGCAGCGGAACGCTTTTCGGCTATCATGTAATACCCCAGTCGTTCTACGATATGGGTTACCAGAACAACGGGCTGATGATACTCCCCCCCATGGCGCTGATAGTGGTAGGGTGCATAATCTGGGTTCACCGTTCGTTCAACAAGGACTTACAAGACAAATAACAAAAAGACAAGATAGGAAATGGAGACTCTCAATTTATTTATAAAGTCTATATTCATAGACAATATGGTTTTCGCCTACTTCCTCGGTATGTGTTCGTATCTGGCCGTATCGAAGAACGTGAAAACGGCGATAGGTCTCGGTGCGGCGGTAACGTTCGTCCTTGCCATAACCATTCCGGTCAATTACCTTCTGGAGAACTATGTCCTCAAGGCCGGGGCGCTGAAGTGGCTCGGGGCCGACTTTGCAAGTGTCGATTTAAGTTTCCTCTCGCTTATCCTTTTCATTGCCGTCATAGCTTCCATAGTTCAGCTGGTGGAGATGATAGTGGAGAAATATTCGCCTTCGCTGTATAACTCTCTCGGGATATTCCTCCCCCTTATCGCCGTAAACTGTGCGATACTCGGAGGCGCCCTCTTCATGCAGCAGCGCGAATTCCCGTCGGTAGGACAGGCTACCGTGTACGGCATCGGTTCCGGCATAGGCTGGTGGATAGCCATTGTCGCCATAGCGGCCATAAGGGAGAAACTTGCATATTCCAATATTCCCAAGCCGTTGCGCGGAGTAGGAATTACGTTTATAGTTACGGGGCTTATGGGTATAGCCTTTATGAGTTTCCTCGGAATAAAACTTTAGTCATAGAAAATTAAAAACAAGAATCGAAGATATGCTGACCATTTATGTAGCCGTAGCCACATTCCTGATAATGACACTGTTGCTGGTGGCAGTCCTGCTGATTGCAAAAGCCAAACTGGTGCCGTCGGGCGATGTTAAAGTAGATATAAACGAGGGAGAGCGCGAAATAGCGGCAAAATCCGGAGGTTCGTTACTGAATACCCTCTCGTCCAGTAAGATATTCCTTCCGTCGGCATGCGGCGGACAGGGCAACTGCGGAATGTGCAAGTGCCAGGTAGTAAGCGGGGGCGGGGAGATACTTCCCACCGAAGTAGGTTTCTTCAACCGCAAGCAGATAAAGGACAACTATCGTCTTGCCTGTCAGGTAAAGGTAAAGGGCGATATGGAAGTACATATACCGCAGGAAGTTCTCGGAATAAAGAAATGGGAGTGCGAGGTAGTTTCCAACCGTAACGTGTCGACGTTCATAAAGGAGTTTGTCGTAAAACTCCCCGAAGGCGAGCGTCTCAACTTCAAACCCGGGAGCTACATACAGATAGACGTACCCAAGTACGATGCGATAAAGTTCTCCGACATGGATATCGACGAACGCTTCCGTCCGGAGTGGGACAAAGTGAAGATGTGGGGGCTGGTCGCAAAGAACGACGAAGAGACTTATCGTGCCTACTCCATGGCCAATTATCCGGCCGAAGGGGATATCGTTATGCTCAATATCAGGATAGCGACACCGCCGTTCGACCGTGCGACGGGGGCATGGAAGCCGGTAAATCCCGGAATCTGTTCGTCGTACATCTTCTCGCGCAAGCCCGGCGACAAGGTAACCGTATCCGGTCCTTACGGAGAGTTCCACATACTCGATACCAAACGCGAAATGCTTTACATAGGCGGCGGGGCAGGTATGGCTCCGTTGCGCGCGCAGTTGCTGCATCTGTTCAAGACGCTTAAAACAACCGACAGGAAAGTCTCCTACTGGTATGGGGCGCGTTCCAGAAAAGAGATATTCTACGAGGACGATTTCCGTCAGATAGAAAAAGAATTCCCCAACTTCTCGTTCCACATAGCCTTGTCCGATCCCCAGCCGGAAGACAACTGGACGGGATATACCGGTTTCATACATCAGGTAATCTACGACAACTATCTGAAAGACCACGAAACACCCGAAGACATAGAATACTACATGTGCGGTCCTGGCCCGATGGCCGAAGCCGTGAAGAAGATGCTTTGGAATCTTGGTGTACCCAAAGAGATGCTTATGTACGACGATTTCGGTTCTTGAAAACCGTAACCGGTCCGACAACCTTACAAAGGCGTCTGCAGCCGCAATACAAGCTGGCAGACGCCTTTGCCGCATTTATGCGGGGCATCCGCCGGGCCCTGTCCGGACGCCGGGGCGGAAAATATGCACCGGTAAAAAGGACAAATGCGTCTGAAGTTGTTATCTATATGGCAATAGACGGCATCTATAAGCAAAATCGCATTAAAAACCTTACCTTTGCGCAAAACGGCATAAAACTCCTCCGCGGGATACGCGGGACGTCAGTAGCCGAAACCCGTTTGTCCTGTAAATTAAAAACTCATTAATATGAAACTACACCGCATCTTGTTTCTGTTGTCGGTCTTTATGGTGCAAATAGCCGCAGCGCAGATAGTAACACCCGTAAAATGGGAATTTACGCAAACGCCCCAGAACGATACCGTGCTGCTGTTGCAATACAGGGCAGTCATAGAGCCAGGGTGGCACCTGTACGGAACGGAGCTACCCGACGGAGGTCCGCAGCCGACAACGGTAACATATACAAAGGCCGAAGGGGTAGAACTGAAAGGGACGTTGCAGGCCGACCGCGAGGGTACGGAAAAATACGAACCCCTGTTTGAGCTCCTCCTTACATGGTACAGCGGGGAGGTAACCTTCACTCAGGAGGCCAGAATAACATCCCCCGATTACGAGATAGAGGGGAACATCCGCTACATGGGGTGCAACGATATGACCTGCCTTCCCCCTACAACCGAAGAGTTCCGTTTTGCCGGCGCCGTATCCGCTGGCGGTGCCGCACCTTTGCAGGCAGGCCTGTCGGCAGGAAACGCCCTGCCGTCCACATGGGCACCGGTAACATCCGAAATACAGCAACTCGGTAATCCCGTATCTACGGCAGGCCGTCCGTTATGGTATATTTTTGCGGCCGGGTTCATAGGGGGGCTAATCGCGCTTCTTACACCGTGCGTGTGGCCCATGATACCCCTTACGGTAAGTTATTTCATAAAGCAGTCCGGGGCACGCGGGCGGGCAATACGCCAGGCTTCCCTTTTCGGCGTTTCCATAATAGTCATATACCTGGCTCTCGGCCTTATAGTAACCACACTGTTTGAAGCCAACACGCTGAATGACCTCTCCACCAATGCCTATTTCAATATCTTCTTCTTCCTTTTGCTTGTAGTATTCGCAATCTCCTTTTTCGGGGCATTCAATCTTGAGTTGCCGTCTTCGTGGACAACCAGGATAGATGCAAGGGCCGATGCGGCAACAGGATTCCTCGGCATATTCCTTATGGCCTTTACGCTGGCATTAGTCTCATTCTCCTGTACAGGCCCTATTATAGGTACGCTGTTGGTTGAGGCGGCCACGTCCGGCATAACATTGGGCCCGGCAGTAGGGATGTTTGCTTTTGCGCTGGCCCTGGCCGCGCCTTTCACGCTGTTTGCCATCTTCCCGTCTGCAATCCGTTCCATGCCAAAATCGGGCGCGTGGATGAACAGCGTAAAGGTTGTGCTGGCATTTCTCGAACTGGCCTTCGCCCTGAAATTCCTCTCCGTAGCCGATTTGTCGTACGGGTGGGGAATCCTTCCGCGCGAAACGTTCATAACCCTGTGGGTATTGATATTTGCGCTGATGGGGCTGTATCTTCTCGGCGCAATCAGGTTCAGGCATGATGCCCCGGTACAATACCTTTCCGTAACGCGTCTTTTCCTTGCAATCGTGCCGTTGTCGTTTGCCCTGTATATGCTCCCCGGGTTGTGGGGCGCCCCGTTGAAAGCCGTATCGGCGTTTCTCCCTCCCGTCTCCACGCAGGATTTCAACCTGCACGATATAGAGGCAGAAGCCGTATTCGACGATTATGACCGCGCAATGGCATATGCGCAGCGTCAGGGCAAACCGGTATTCGTCGATTTTTCCGGGTACGGATGCGTCAACTGCCGGAAAATGGAAGCCGCCGTATTTACCGATTCGCGAGTAAAAAAACTGTTGGACGACAATTACGTGTTCGTGAAACTGATGGTCGATGACAAACGCCTGCTGCCCGAGCCTGTGCAGGTAGTAGAAAACGGCAAAAGCAAGACCCTGCGTACGACGGGCGACAAGTGGAGTTTCCTCCAGCGCTACAAGTTCGGGGCGAATGCGCAGCCATATTATCTGCTTCTCTCCCCGTCGGGCGAGCCGCTGGCTTCGCCTTACGGTTACGATGAAGACATAGAGGCTTTTGTAGAGTTCCTTGAAAAAGGGGTGCAATAGCGCAAGCGCCGTGCATTACCCGTAATGCCGCCATAAAACATGGCACCATATCAAAATTTCGGCAAGCAGGAACGGAATTATAACGGCAGTCTTGCGGATAATACGGCAGAAAAAGATGTAAGACCTGTAAAGCAAGTCTTTATGCATTATAAGGTCGAACAGGGCACAAAGCGGAATGAACAGCAGACCGGCTGCAACGATAAAGGAATTGGGGTTGTACCCGAATGCACCGGCAATATTCCCTTTAAGCAGTTCTGCCACGCCGTGCGTTGTGCCGCAGGCAGGGCACGGTATGCCCCACATCCGTTTAAAAGCACATACGCTGAATCCGTCAGAGACCGGCGCCTGCGATAAACTCAGCCATAAAAAACCTCCGGCGCATGCCGACACGAGGAAAATATATGTCCACCTTTTTCCCGTAATCACGGAACCGGTTATAAGACAGACATCGCCTTGTTGAAATTTTTTTCACGGGCAATGCCCATTATCAAGAACCAGTCGACTATGGTCCAGATACCGAGACCTCCGCAGGTCAGCAATTTAATTACTCCAAGTCCCGTATCTCCCAAATAGAAGCGGTCTATGCCTAAACTCCCGACAAACAACGATAGGACCAAAGTTATGGTCGGGTCCTTGAACTGCAGCATGTAGAGCATGTTCAGTTTTGTCTCGTCGCACTTGTCGATACGCTCTTTCAAATGGACAATATACTCTTCCGGGAACTTGTCGTTATTGGCGATTAAAAATAAACTGGCCTTATCTGTATCCATAACAGGTAATTTTATGGTAAAACGTTCAAGCATATCGGAAAACCGGGACATGGACTATTGAAAACGTCGGTCTACAAGCCTTTTGTCCCTACATCCGGCGTCAGACAAATTTACAAAAAAAGCGGATACGCATTGCCGGAAAAAGAAAAATACCGCATATCCCTGCAGTAAACAGTAAAAATTGCATCCGGGGATGATAACGAAAAGATATTTTGCCGAAATTTGCACCCGCAATGAAGAACCATATAAAAATATATATCCTCCCGCTGGCAATGTTGTCGGGCGTGTTGTTCTACAAGGAGATAGAATATATCGTATTCCTGTCGCCCTATCTGATATTCCTCATGCTGCTGGTCCCGTATTGCCGCCTTTCCGTAAAGGACGTGCGTATAAAGCCGCAGCACCTCATGCTGCTCGGCATACAGGTCGTCGTGGCTCTGGCTGTCTATTTCGCCCTGTTACCTTTCAATAAAATAGTGGCCGAAGGCGCCTTTATCTGCATGTTCTGTCCTACGGCAACCTCATCGCCGGTAATAACCTCCATGCTCGGAGGCAGTATAGCGTCGGTCATATCGTACAGCATGCTGAGCAACATTACCGTGGCGGTCCTGTCGCCGATTCTGTTTTCATTCATAGGGGCGCATACCGAGTTGCCGTTCGGCGAATCGGTATGGATAATATCCCGTCAGATATTCCCTCTCATAGTAGCCCCCATGATACTGGCATTCATAATGCGCAAGGCATTTCCCCGGGCGCACAAGTTCTTTTATGAAAGCCAGTCTCTGTCGTTCTACCTGTGGGCGTTGGCCCTGATAATAGTGCTGGGGCGTTCAATGGGGTATATAGTAAGTAACGGCAGCGAAAAAGCCGCATACGAGAGTGTCCTTGCCGTTGCCGCACTGGCAGTGTGCGTGTTCCAGTTTTACATAGGCAAGAAAATAGGTGCCCGTTACGGCGACAGGATAGCCGGCGGGCAGGGGCTGGGACAGAAAAACACGGTCCTTTGCATATGGATGGCGTTTACCTATCTCTCCCCGTTGTCGTCGGTAGCCCCTGCCGCATATATAGTATGGCAGAATATAATCAACTCATGGCAGTTGATAAACCACGAGCGCAAGGCGGAAAAACAACACCTCTCCGCGCGCGCATGAATCGGGCGGCTGTTTGAAAGGCCCTATTTCAATACGGCCTTTATCATTCCCGAAACGGTCTTGACCTGATATGAGATCTCTTTTGTTATTATTTCCAGGGCTTTCTTTGCGTTGTTGAGCGAATTGGTAGCACTCACCATTTTCATGGGGCTCTTTTTTACCTCTTTCAGGCTTTTGACGGCATCGACCGACAGTTTGGAAGCTTCGGCGGTAGAGGAAGCCAGATTGCTGATACGGGTGCTCAAACCGGTAAGTTCGGTTACGGACGGGGTGTCTGTCTCCCCGTTCATCCGTTGGGTCATTTCATCGAGCGATTTTGAAATGGCAATACTTTCGTCCGATGCATCCTGAACGGCGTTCACGAACTTGTCGAGCGGTTCAATACCGCTGTTTGACGATAAATTCAGATTCAGCAATTCCGCAATACGGTTTTTCGAGGCCTGAGTCTCCTCATCCGTTTGAGCATTAACAATACCTGCCGAGCAAATAAAAACAGCCAGCAATATCGATGATAAGAATTTCATAAAAATAAGATTAAAAAAACTTCCTACTCTCTTAGATTTTCGGATTACTCTATCGGCGTATCTCTGCAAGAGAGAGATAAGCGATGCAGCAAATATATATATAATGCGATAAAAGCAGTATATTAGCAAAAGAAAACAAAAATGCTGGAGGTTCTTATATGGGGGAATTTGAACTGACTATATTGGGGTGCGGTTCCGCAAGGTCATGGGCAAGGCATCTGCCGTCGTCGCAAATCCTGTCGTACCGCGGCAAGCTGTTCATGATAGATTGCGGCGAGGGGGCGCAGCGCGAGTTCTTCCGGTACGGATTCAACCTGAACAGGGTAGGGCACATATTCATATCCCATTTGCACGGCGACCATTGTTTCGGTCTTATAGGGTTTATATCCACATTGGTGTTGCAGGGAAAAACGGGCGAACTGACAATCCATGCGCACCGCGACCTTGAGGCCCTGCTCGCCCCATGGCTCGATTACTTTTGCCGCAACGACCTGTTCAAGGTGGTGTTCGCCCCCCTGCCAGTAAAGGGTGGGGTAATATACGAGGATAAATCGCTTGCCGTTACGTCATTCCCGTTAAGGCACCGCGTCCCTTCTTACGGGTTCCGGTTCGATGAAAAAGCAAAGTTGCCGCATATCGACAAATCCGCGGCAGAACGTTATGGGATACCGTTAAAGGAATTGCAGGCGATAAAGGAAGGTGCCGGCTATACGCTCCCGGACGGGGAGACGGTCCCGAATGAAAGACTTGTCCTGCCGCCGTCGCCGTCGCAAAGCTATGCCTACTGCTCCGACACGGTATACACAAAAAGCATAGTGCCGTACATAAAAGGGGTAACTGTATTGTATCACGAGGCGACATATACCGGCGAATATGCCGAACAGGCAAAAAGCCGCTATCACAGTACGGCGGCGCAGGCTGCCGAAATAGCGCGGCAGGCCGCGGCGGGAACGCTTATAATAGGGCATTATTCCAGCCGGTACAAAGATGAATCCCGTTTTCTCGAGGAGGCACGCCCGATATTCCCCGATACCGTGCTTGCATACGAGGGGATGAAGTTCCGCTTTTAACCTGATATGCGGAAATGTCGTATCCGGCGCAGGTCGGAGGCCGGCAGGAATCAGCGGTACAGGACGGCGTTTTTCAGTTCGGCGAAGAACTTTTTCTCCTCATCCGAAAGCTTGTCCATAATATCAGCCTCGAAACTGTCGAGGTCAACCTGGTCGCCAACCTGTTTCATTATCGACGAACCTATATCGTGCATGTCCTTTATGCTTTTGGCCGTAAGCAGTTTGCTGGCCGTTCTAATTCCGTAAGAGCCCCCCAGCAGAATCATTCCCAGCAGAAGAGCCATATCGGGCTTTACATCCAGGGCAACCCTCAGCTTTTTCCCCTCCATATTAAGTTAAAATGTAGATAGTTATCGTTTCTGTTTGAAAAAAGACCTGACAATCTCGGAACATCTATCCGCCAGAACCCCTTTGCATACTTCCGTTTTGGGGTGCAGCGCATTCGGGGCGAAACGGGAAAACCCCCGTTTCGGGTCGTCCGCCCCATAGACGAGCCTGCCGAGTTGCGCCCATCCGATACCCCCTGCACACATCACACACGGTTCAAGGGTAACATACAGCGTGCAGTCGTTCAGATATTTCCCTCCCAACTCCGCTGCGGCTGCAGTAATGGCCTGCATTTCTGCGTGGGCCGTAACGTCGTTCAGCATTTCCGTAAGGTTGTGCGCCCGGGCCACTATCCGCCCATTGCATACTACAACAGCACCTACGGGTACCTCTCCGTCGCCGGCAGCCTCCTCGGCCTCTTTCAAGGCGGCCGCCATAAAGCGTTCATCGTCCGTAATCTCCAAAATCAATCCTCCAGGAAATAATTTACTGAAGTAACCACCCTGACCTTCTTGATGTAAGGCGTGTTGCTGTCCCTGTCGTAAATAGAGAAGAGGCCCTGACTGGCATTCTTGATTTTACCCAGCTTGCTGTCCGAATCCATGGCGAATTTTTCTGCAGCTTCGCGGGCGTTTTTGGTGGCCTCCTCAATCATTTCGGGCTTTATGCTGTTCAGCCCGTTGAAAGAAAACTCCGCATTGTACCGGTAGTCGCCGCCTGTAATGGCCACCCCCTTTCTGAGCAGTTCAACCTGACGGGTCATCAGTTCGCGGACCAGATCCACCTTGCCCGACGAGACCGTTATTACCGAAGTAACGTTGTACCGGTAGCCGGGGGTGTTGCTCTGGTAGCGTTCAGCCTCCAGGTCTATTATTTCGGGTGCGGAAATGAATATCTCTTCATCGGCAATCCCCTCTTTCTTAAGAAAAGAGGTTATTATCCCGTTTTTTGTCTTTATGTTGTCGTATATGGCATTCAGGTTGTTTCCCGTCTCCTTGTATACCAGAGGCCATATTACGTTGTCGGCTTTGACTTCCCGTTCCGCAAGGCCCCTTACGGAAACGCACCTGTCAGAATTCCTGAAGTTGGTCAACGCATTACCGATGGACAGTCCCCCGAAAAATATGCCGGCTGCCAGAATCAGCGAGGCAAGAAGTGTCTTGTGCTTATCCATGATTAATATTAAAGTAAACAATATACTGGCGAAGATAGCGCAATAAATCGATATGACAATATAAAAGCCGATAATAATCTGTTAAAACACCGGAGCGGCATAATGGCCGGGACAACAGTCGGAAGAGATAAATATGGCGGAAACAGGGACACATGTACGGTAAAAATATTAACTTCGCGAATTGATATTGCAACTATGTCATAATCTGTCGGAATGGCGCGTCATAACAACATAGGAAAGCTGGGGGAAGACCTTGCCGTAGAGCACCTCAAGTCCGAAGGGTATGCCATATGCGAGCGGAACTGGCGCAGCGGTAAAAAGGAAATAGACATAATCGCCATGGATTCGCTCGAAATAGTAATAGTGGAGGTCAAGACCCGGACGAGCGAAGAATACGGCGAGCCCGAGGAGTTCATAACCCCGGCGAAGATACGCAACGTAGCAAGCGCCGCCGATGCATACCTGGCCCGGTTGCCGCATGCGTTCGACGTCCGCTTCGACATAATATCCGTAGTCTTTCCGTCTGGCCGGGACGGAGAATACAAAATAGAGCATATAAAGGACGCATTCGTACCGTACACGCAAAACATGGACAAATATGGATAATGAAACCGCATACATATATCTGGATGAGACCGATTCCACAAACAGTTACCTTGCGCGCCTGATAGCGGCCGAACCGGATACTCCGGCCTATACCGCGGTAAGGGCGGCCTATCAGCATTCCGGGCGGGGGCAGCGGGGACACCGCTGGGAGTCGCAGCGCGGGAAGAACCTGCTGTTCAGCATCCTTCTCCGCCCGCGCGGCATAAAAGCCGCCGCCGGGTTTGCAATCCAGCAGATAGTATCCGTTGCCATATACAGGACTCTCGAACAGTATGCCCCCGGGTTCAGCATAAAGTGGCCGAACGACATATACTGGAAAGACCGGAAAATATGCGGCTTCATAACCGAAAATTCCATAACTGGCGAATATATCGACACATCCATAGTAGGTATAGGCCTGAACCTGAACCAGCGTGCATTCGCTTCGTCCGTACCCAATCCGGTTTCGTTGCTGCAGATAACGGGCGAAGAGAGTCCGGCCTCGGACATAATGGGGCAGATAACGCGCAGGGTGATGCAGGGGATGGAAGAATATGAATCATGCGGGAGTGCCAAGGCGGATGCTGAGTACAGGGAGGCTCTGTACCGTTCCCGCGGGTTCTATCCCTATTCCAGCAACGGACGGGAATTTACGGCAATGATATGTTCTGTAACTCCGGGCGGGGAACTGGTGCTGTGCGAGACGGACGGGACAATAGGCAGCTACAGGTTCAAGGAAGTGGCATTCATTATTTAGGCCTTGCCGTTTGCTTCGGGACGGCCGGTGCCGGGTCTGTCAGGGCCTCGAGCCTCTCCCTGATAATGTTTACGGTGTTCCGTACGTAGGGCGTAACGGTGCCGTTGCTGTCCGGATTGAGATATTCCGAGGCCCGCAAGAACAAGATGCGCGCCATGCTGCGGCAATCTGTCGTGTCGGAAGCCGCAACGGAAACCGAATCGGGTACATCTGTGCCGGAAAAGCCTGTCGCCCTGTCGTAGAATTCCTCCCCCTTTATGAAGCAGTAGTTGCCGAGGAACAGCCTGGCGTCATCGGCGGAAGGATTGAGGAGGAGAACCTTCTCCATGCAGTCTGCCGCCGCGTCTAACTTCCCCAAGTCGGCAAGAATCATGGCTTTCGACTTCAGCAGGGAGGGGTTGTCCGGATAAGCTTCCAGAGCTTCATCCACAATGCCCAACCCCTTGGCATTCTCTTTCCTCTCAATATAGAAACTCAGCAAATATCTGTTTACAATCCTTTTGAACCACGGCTGTTCGCCTTTTATCGAAAGCAGCAGTCTCTCATAAATGCCGTTATCGCCGAACAGGGTACAGAACTTCTTTGTCCTTGTAAAGAGGGAGTCGAGCGGTATCCCGCTTTTTTCCGACAGTACCACGGCCGCCATAACCCCGTCCCTGTCTCCCCCGAGGTCATTCGATGCGACAGCGTAGGGATAGAGCCCCAGAACCGAAGGCGACTCGTTTATCAGTACGTTGAACATGGCCGCGGCTTCCTTCCATTCCCCGTTGTCGAAGTGCGTCTCGGCCTTGCGCAGCAAAATGGAGTTGACTTCCTGCGCCGTCGCGGAGAACCATGCAAAAAAAGAAAGCGCGAGGAAGAAAAGGGTTCTGTACATATATGCGGTCATACAATTCAGCTATGGCACGAAGATAAGAAAAAAGAGCCGGAATTATGGATTTTTGTTGCGGCAGATATAGAATTTCGGTAAAAATATTTTAATTTTGAGCGACAAACAACACGGAACAAAATGAATGCCAAATACAAGAGAATACTGTTGAAACTCAGCGGAGAGTCGCTGATGGGCGAGAAGGGGTTCGGAATAGACGAAAACCGTCTGGCGTCGTATGCGCGGCAGATAAAGGAAATTTCCGACGGCGGTACAGAAGTGGGAATAGTGATAGGCGGGGGGAACATATTCCGCGGCCTCAGCGGGACGGACAAGGGGTTCGACCGGGTGCGGGGCGACCAGATGGGGATGCTGGCAACCGTGATAAACAGCCTTGCCTTGCAGTCGGCGCTTGCGGCAGCAGGAAAAGAGGCAACGGTCTTTACGGCAGTCAACATGTACCCTATAGGCGAACACTACAGCAAACATAAAGCCATACAGGCGTTGAAGGAGGGGAAGGTCGCCATAATGGCAGGCGGGACCGGAAACCCCTACTTCACCACCGATACGGCTTCGGCTTTGCGGGGTGTGGAGATAGAAGCCGACGTGATGCTCAAAGGCACGCGCGTGGACGGAATCTATACGGCCGACCCGGAAAAGGACAGGAACGCCGTTAAGTTCGACAGGATAACCTACGACGAAATATACGCCCGCAACCTTCGGATAATGGACCTGACGGCAACGACGCTGTGCCGGGAGAACTCGTTGCCTATAATCGTGTTCGACATGGATACCCCGGGGAACCTGGCAAAGGTGCTGGCCGGCGAGAACATAGGTACTCTGGTATATATGGCCGGGAAATAGGATAATCATAAAAAACGGAAACAGAAAAAACGATAACTATGGCAGAAGTAAAAGAAATCATGGACGCCGCCCAGAAGAAAATGGAGATGAGCGTTACATACCTCGATGAAGCATTGGCTACGATACGCGCGGGCAAAGCCTCGGCGCGCCTGCTCGATTCGGTAAAAGTAGATTACTACGGGTCGTCCGTACCCGTATCGCAGGTAGCGACCATTGTTATACCCGATGCAAAGACCATAATGATACAGCCGTGGGAAAAAAGCATGCTTAAAGAGATAGAGAAGGCCGTTCAGAACTCGAGCATAGGCATAACTCCCGAAAACAACGGCGAGCATATCCGGTTGGGTATACCGCCTATAACGGAAGACCGCCGCCGCGACCTTGTAAAGCGGGCGAAACAGGAAGCCGAAACGGCAAAAGTCTCCGTACGCAACGCCCGCCGCGATGCAATCGAGGCTCTCAAAAAGGCGCAGAAGAACGGCATGCCCGAAGATATGGCAAAAGATGGCGAGGAGAGCATACAGAAACTGCATGACAAATTCATAAAGCAGGTAGACGAAGTATTCTCGGTAAAGGAAAAAGAGATACTCACTGTATAAATAAGGGGCGAATTCACGGAGTATGGCACCTGCGGGAGAAAATCACCCCGCAGGGCATGCCCCGGGAAACGTCTTTACGGAACAGCGTACCATTGTCAGGACTCGTAATAAAAAACACAGGCAGCGGATACAGGGTGCAGATGCCCGACGGGCATCTTGTCAACTGCAAGGTAAAGGGGCATTTCCGTTTAAAAGGGATACGCACCACAAACCCCGTAGCCGTAGGCGACAGGGTCGAAGTCTCCGAGGCCGGCGACGGGACAGGCTACATTACGGCAATAGAACCGCGGGCCAACTATATCATACGGCGCGCCTCGAACCTGTCGAAAGAGGCGCACATACTGGCGGCCAACATATCGCAGGCCATGCTGATAGTAACGGTAGCCGCACCCGAAACGAGTGCGGTTTTCATGGACCGTTTCCTCGCTACGGCCGAAGCCTACTCCGTACCGGCGGTACTTGTCTTCAACAAGGCCGACATCTACACCCCGGAAGAGCGCGAGACGGCAATGGCATACCGGGCCATGTACGAAGAGATAGGGTATGCAACACTTGAAGTGTCGGCCGTAACCGGGCAGGGCGTAGACTGCGTAAGGGCCTTGCTCTCCGATAAAATCACGCTTCTTTCGGGCAATTCCGGGGTAGGGAAGTCGAGCCTTATAAACGCTCTGATACCCGGGTTGGAACTGAAGGTAGGGGAAATTTCCGCAGTACACCACAAAGGGATGCACACCACTACATTCTCCGAAATGTACCCGCTGCCCGGCGGAGGGTATATAATAGATACTCCCGGCATAAAGGGGTTCGGCACAATCGATTTCAACGAAAAAGAGGTGGCCCACTATTTCCCCGAAATATTCCGCATATCGGGCAAGTGCCGTTTTGCCGACTGTACGCACCGCAACGAACCCGGATGCGCAGTACTGGAAGCGATTGAACGGCAAGAGATAAGCATGACCCGCTATGCGTCGTATCTGAGTATCCTCGACGACATAACACAAGGGAAATACCGCGCAGGATACTAACGTAAAAACAAAACAGGCAATGAAACAATACCTACAACTGCTGCAGAGGGTCCTGGACGAAGGCGTACACAAGGAAGACCGTACAGGTACCGGAACAATATCGGTGTTCGGGCATCAGATGCGTTTCCGCATGTCCGACGGGTTTCCTCTGCTCACCACGAAGAAACTGCATCTGAAATCGATAATATACGAGCTTTTATGGTTCCTTAACGGCGACACCAACGTGAAGTACCTGCAGGAACACGGGGTCAGGATATGGAACGAATGGGCCGACCCCGACGGTTCGCTCGGGCACATATACGGATACCAGTGGCGTTCGTGGCCCGACTACGAAGGGGGGCACATAGACCAGATACAGGAAGCCGTCGATACCCTAAAAAACAACCCCTATTCGCGGCGCATAATAGTCAGTTCGTGGAACGTGGCCGACCTGTCGCGCATGAACCTGCCCCCGTGCCATGCCTTTTTCCAGTTTTACGTGGCCGACGGCAAGCTTTCGCTGCAACTGTACCAGCGCAGCGCCGACATATTCCTCGGCGTGCCGTTCAACATAGCCTCGTATGCGCTGCTGCTGAAGATGATGGCGCAGGTAACGGGCCTTCAGGAGGGGGATTTCGTACATACCTTCGGCGATGCCCACCTGTACAGCAACCATATAGAGCAGGCGCGCCTGCAGCTCACGCGCGAGCCGCGTCCGCTCCCGAAGATGAATATAAATCCCGACGTAAAGGACATATTCGGTTTCAAGTACGAAGATTTCGTCCTTGAAGATTATAACCCGTATCCACATATAAAAGCGCAGGTATCAGTATGACGGAAATATCGATAGTGGCGGCGGTGGCCTCCGACGGGGCGATAGGGCGCGGCAACGGGCTGTTGTGCCGTCTCAAGGGCGACATGAAGTATTTCAAGAACCTTACAATGGGGCATACCATAATAATGGGGCGCAAAACATTCCTTTCCCTGCCCAAGGGGGCGTTGCCGGGACGCAGGAACATAGTGGTAACGCGGAGCGGCGCCCGTTACCCCGGCACGGTAACATATCCCGACCTCTCCGTTGCCTTGACGGCCGAGAAGCTGCTAGCCGAGAAAGAGATATTCATCATAGGGGGCGAAGAGATATACAGGCAGACGATAGATGTGGCGGACCGCCTGTACATAACAGAAATAGGCGGCACATTCCCCGATGCCGACAAACACTTCCCGCCGATAGACCTGGGGCGGTGGCGGGAAATTTCGCGGCAGGAAAACCCCGCAGACGGCGACAATCCCTATCCGTACGCCTTTGTGGTTTACGACAGGAAGGAGAGGTAAAAAGCGGCACCCCGCATGCCGTAAACGTGCACGCCCCCGCAGGCGGAAGCCCTCCGCCGTACGCACGAGGGCCTGAATGGTGTCGGCAAAAATATTAATAATGCAAACAGTTGCACAGAAAAATAATTAGTTGTAACTTTGCAACCGCAAAAACAAAAAATTAATTTTAAAAGTACAGAAAGATGTATTTAACTTCTGAAAAAAAGAGAGAAATCTTTGAGAAGTACGGAAAGTCCAATACTGATACTGGTTCTCCCGAGTCCCAGATAGCATTATTCTCATACCGTATATCTCATTTGACTGAGCACCTCAAGTCAAATCACAAGGATTATAGCACAGAAAGGGCACTTAGAATGTTGGTAGGAAAACGTCGCCGTCTGCTCGACTATCTTGCAAAGATAGACATAGAACGTTACCGTGCCATAATAAAAGAGCTCGGAATCAGAAAGTAAGCCTGATGGTTACGGAATTACGGAAAAGTGCTGCGGAATGTTTTCGCGGCACTTTCTGTTTTTAGAAATGGCGGTATGCCGCCATAAGCAAATATTTACTACCTTTGCACCGCCTTAAAAACAAGACGATATGCAGCAAGATATAAGAAACGTAGCCATAATAGCGCACGTAGACCACGGGAAGACCACGCTTGTAGACAAGATGCTGTTGGCCGGCAAACTTTTCAGGGACAACCAGAATTCGGGAGAGCTGATACTCGACAACAACGATTTGGAGCGCGAGCGGGGGATAACCATTCTCTCCAAGAACGTATCCATACGCTATAAAGGGTGTAAGATAAACATAATAGATACTCCGGGGCACGCCGATTTCGGCGGTGAAGTCGAGCGGGTGCTGAACATGGCCGACGGTTGTCTGCTGCTGGTCGATGCCTTTGAAGGGCCCATGCCGCAAACCCGTTTCGTTTTGCAGAAAGCGATAGAGATGGGGTTGAAACCCATAGTGGTGGTGAACAAGGTGGACAAGCCCAACTGCCGTCCCGACGAGGTGCAGGAGATGGTCTTCGACCTGATGTTCAACCTCAATGCCAGTGAAGAGCAGCTGGACTTCCCCACGGTGTTCGGTTCGGCCAAGCAGAACTGGATGTCGCTTGACTGGCGCAAGCCTACGACCGACATAAACGTGCTTCTCGACACTATAATAGAGACAATCCCCGCGCCGCCGCAACTTGAAGGTGCGCCGCAGATGCTGATAACGTCGCTCGACTTCTCGTCGTACGTGGGCCGCATTGCCGTGGGCCGCATACACCGCGGGACGCTGCGCGAGGGGATGGACGTGGCCCTCTGCAAGCGCGACGGCAGCGTAGTAAGGCAGCGCATAAAGGAGTTGCACGTATTTGAAGGCCTCGGGCGCAACAAGGTGGCCGAAGCCTCGTCGGGCGATATATGCGCACTGGTGGGGATAGACGGCTTCGAGATAGGCGATACCATATCCGATCCGGCAAATCCCGAACCGTTGAAGCGGATAGCAATCGACGAGCCTACAATGTCGATGTCCTTTACCAACAACGATTCCCCGTTTTTCGGGCGCGACGGAAAGTATGTAACCTCGCGCCACATAGCCGACCGTCTCAACCGCGAGCTCGACCGCAACCTTGCGCTGCGGGTGGAAAAAGCCCCCGATGCCGACGTGTGGACGGTATACGGGCGCGGCGTCCTCCACTTGTCCATACTGATAGAGACGATGCGCCGCGAAGGGTACGAACTGCAGGTGGGGCAGCCCCAGGTTATAGTAAAGGAGATAGACGGGGTGAAGTGCGAACCGGTAGAGCAGCTCACCATAAACGTTACGGAAGAGTACTCCAGCAAGATAATAGATATGGTAACCCGCAGGAAAGGCGAACTCAACGCCATGGAGACGCAGGGCGACAGGGTGCACATGGAGTTCACCATCCCCTCGCGCGGGATAATAGGGTTGCGCAACAATGTCCTCACCGCATCGGCTGGCGAAGCCATAATGGCGCACCGTTTCCTCGAGTACCAGCCGTGGAAAGGCGAGATAGAACGCCGTACAAACGGTTCGCTTATAGCAATGGAGGCCGGTACGGCATACGCTTATGCCATAGACAAGCTGCAGGATCGCGGACGTTTCTTTATTTTCCCGCAGGATGAAGTCTATGCCGGACAGGTAGTAGGCGAGAACGCCAAGGAGGGCGATATAGTGGTAAACGTAACCAAATCGAAGAAACTTACCAACATGCGTGCCTCCGGTTCCGATGAAAAGACAAAACTGATCCCCCCGGTAGTATTCAGCCTCGAAGAAGCGCTCGAGTATATAAAAGAAGACGAATACGTCGAAGTAACCCCGCATCACCTGAGGTTGCGGAAAATAATACTCGACGAAACCGAGAGAAAACGCCAGAACAAGTCGTAACAGGCGGCGAAATAAAAACGGCGGGAAAAGGCCGGACGGATACGGGGGCAGGGAAATACCCTCCCCCGTATCCGTTTTTTTTGCCGGCAATGATATAAATTGTCGGCAAATCCCCTCTATAAAGTATTGCAATCAGAACCGGAGGACGAAAAAGGTCAAAGTCAGATTTTTATGGAATAACCGTTTTCAGTAGTGTATAAAAGCGATAAAAAAAATTTGTAGAATAAAAAAATTAATGTTTAATTTGCATCGGCGGAAGAGGAAAGAGTGTAAATCTATACTATGACAGGGAGGAACGAAACCTTAACCGACAATAACCTGCAAGAAGGAGGTATGTTTGAAACCTTGAAATACGCAAATAACAAGAACTAATCATAAACAAAAACATTTTAATTATCATGAACTTTAAAACAATTTCGTCAGTAGTAGTGGCAGCAGTGCTGTTTGCAGGCAACGTGTCGGCGCAGGAAAGCGCGGATCCTCAGAAAGAGACCGTAATCGTAGATGAATTCGAGAGAACCGTAGCTGTTCCGTCGTACATTGCAGAAGGAATCCGCGCCAATGTAATAGAAGGGTTTGTAGCCAAAGGCCGTTTCCATGTAGTAGATGCCCTTACCAACGATGCCCTCAAGGCGCTCAGCGCAAAACGCGTTGCAGAAGATGACGTGGATGCCTCGAACGTATTGAACAGCGACAGCGAGGTGGTATATAAATCGCTCGGGGCAAAATACATTGTAAAAGGGAAATGTAACGACCGCACCGTAACGCGCGAGAAAGACGTATTGGGCGATTCGTACAGCTGGTATTCTAAAATATCATTCTCCCTGACGGTGTATAACATCCTGGACGGTTCGACCGTAGCGTCGAAGAACATACAGCTGACCGGCGTAAACTCCGACAGTTCGGAAAAGGCCGACATGAGTGCAGTTGAAAATGCGAAGAAAGAGATGCGCAGTTTTGTGGATGCTTACTTCAAATTCACCACTACCATAGAGATGATAGAGTCCGTCGACAAGAAGAAAGGAGCGAAGGAACTCTATATAGTAGGCGGAAACGAAATGGGTGTAAGAAAAGGACAGGTATTCAAGGTGTATTACGTAAAACAGATAGGCTCGCGGACGGTAAACCAGGAAATAGGTGCGCTCAAGGCCGATGAAGTAATGGACGGGCTTACCAAGTGCAACGTAACCAAAGGAGGAAACGAGATAAACGACATATTCAATAACGAAGGCAAGGACAAGCTTGTAATAGAATCGGCAGGCAATACCCGCGAGAAAGTCAGCGGATTCTTCGGATTCTAACCCGCCTTGTACAATACAACCACGCAGGAAGCCACGGCCATACACCAGAGGGGCGCGGCTTCCTGTTTGCATATACGGCGGCGGCGTGCGGCAAAGGGACCCGACACTCTTTTTTTGTACTCTCCTGTATCAGGACGCGGAATCATCCGGTAAAAACGGAAGAAACGGCAAGGAGTACACCCCCGCATAACGGAATACGCCAAACGGCTGCATCGTCAGGAAACGGCACGGCCCTTTTTGGACGGTCGCGTACCGATAGCATTACTTCAAATAGGTTATAAAATATTTGCATATATGGAAAATATGACTTTATTTTGCGTATAGGGCGGGTAAGGGACAGAAAGAGCCCGGGCCTATTGGAATACTAAGAAAACAAATTCTGTAGCCAGAGGAAAAACAGGTCGTATGCAGCCGGAAGCGGTTGCCTGAGAAACGCTTCTCGCCGAGTGTGAAATACCGGAGTGATAGAAAATACGTCGAACAATCCCTCTATAACAGCAAGGAAGGGTATAAAATAAGGACCAGCAGGAAAGTAGTATAATCAAGAAATCGGAAAAAATATGAAAAAGAAGTTGATGACAGTAATAGCAGCCTTGATGTTGATGCCTGTAGCCGCATTGAGGGCGCAGGGATACAGCAGCGATGCGATGCTCGTTGAAAACAAGGATGACAAGGTGGCCGTACTGAAGTGTTCCGGAATTGACGGCAAGAAGAAAAATGCCGAGGCAATGGCGGTAAAGTCGGCCATATACACATATCTTCTGAGCGGGATAGACGGCCTCAACCGCGGTCTGCCGCTGCTTGGCACAAAGCCCACATCGCAGGCAATATCGTATATGAACAATATGCTTGAGAGCGGCAGGTACAACGTGTTTGTAAAAGGGTATACCGTCGATGGCGATGCAACGCGCAAGGTAGGCAAGCAGTTTCAGGTGTATATAACCCTTGAACTTTATATAGAGTCGATATACAAGGATCTTGTAAACAGTAAGATAATACACCCTACCGGGTTTGTCGAAGTTGCCGAGACAATAGCCTTCCCGTCGATAATGGTGCTGCCGTACAGCGATAATTCAACCATGCCGCAGGAGATAATAGAGTCCAATCCGTATATGCGCCTGGCCATATCCAGGATGAACGAGGCGTTCATAGAAAAAGGCGTAGAGACAAAAGACCTGGAGCAGATGTTGCGGAATGCCGACCGCTATATGGCGATGAAAGGCGATCTGGATTTCGTAAACAACCTTGTGATAAATTCCGGGGCGGATGTAGCGGTCTACCTCGATATAAGCAACGACGGCAACGAGCAGTTGGGTAACCGCGTAACGCTTTCGCTCAGGGCTATCGAGGCGGCCAGCGGAAGGAACATCGCATCGAAATCCGAAGTCTCCGGACGCAAAAAGGCAACCGTGGAAGTAATAGCGGCAGCCATGATACAGACCATGGTCGACGATTTCCTGAAACAGATACAGATCTCCATGGCAAACCGCATAAGCAAAGGCAATACAATAGCCATACAGTTCAGTATCGACCCGATGAGCAACGTCAACTTCGATATGGAAGTGGGAACGGATTACACCCCGTTGTCCGACGCCATAATAGGTTGGGTAAAAGAGAATGCAAAGGACGGCAAATATCACCAGCAAGGGCGCAGCGAAACGCTTCTGTCGCTCGATGAGATACAGATAAAGAATACCGACAACAGCGACATAAACGATTTTTCGCTTGCATTGTACCGTTTCCTGCGCGGGCTGAACCTGGTGGTAAAACGTACAATAACAGGCAACACAATAGAATTGACAATACAGTAAAGACTCTGATATTATGAAAACACGGAGACTGACAACCCTGCTGCTGGCGGCATTTGCCGCCGTATCGGTGCAGGCAACCGAGAAAGAGAACATATCGTTCAGGGCTTTGGGGCTTCAAGGCGAGACCCCTCTGAATGCCGACAACCAGAAGAGGCTGACCCTTAAGATTGAACAGGCGGTGGCGTACAACAATGCCGGGGCGAACACGGCGCAAAGCCAGCTGTTCGTAATATGGCCCGAGTTTGTAACCACAACCTCCGATGTCGTGAATACCGGAATGCGCAACGTGTATGTTGTAAGGGGCGAGTTGTCGCTCTTTTCCCGGAATCTTATGGATGACAACACTTTCGCAACGGTAGTGCTCCCGCTTGAAGGGAGCGGGAAGAGCGAACAGGACTGTTATCGGGTAATGATAAATTCCATACGCGGCAGCAATCCCCAGATAGCCCGGTTTATTGCGGAGTCCCAGCAGAGGGTAATAGAGTATTACGAAAGGATAATGCCGCAGGTACTGGCAAAAGCCGAGAGGCAGATGACGGCGTTGGAGTACGACGATGCCCTGGTAACGCTCAGTATCATACCCGAGTGCGTGGACGGTTATCTTACGGTATCGGAACTGATGGGCAAGGCGTATGCCAAGGTGCTCGACAGGGATGCCGATATCAAGATAAACAACGCCAAGGCGTTAGTTGTCAAGAAGTCGTATATCCCCGCAATAGACACCCTTGCGACAATCGACCCCATGTGCAGCCGCTACGATGAGGCGTGGCAGATGATTGCCGATATACGCACGAAAATTGACGAAGCGGAAAAGGCGGCCGCCGAGGAACGGATTCGTGAAATAGAAGCGGCGAAAGCCGCCGCAAAAGAGGAGCGTGAAGCGGAAATGCAGAAGCTGGCAATGGAATACGAAGCGCAGGAGCGGGACAAGGAAAGAGCCCATGAACTGATGAAAATGGCGATATCGGGGCGCGAGGCAAAAGAATATGCCGATGTTCAGGCACGCCTGAAAATAGAACAGGCTATGGATGACGAAAAAAGCGGTACGGAGTTCAAGACCTGGTTTACAAATACATTCTTAAAATAAACAGACTATGAAAGCCCGAATAATAATACTGTTGCTCTTGTCCGCGGGCATAGCGTTCCCGGCGGCGGCCAAGGTAAAGGTGGTGAACCGCAGCGCATCGAGCGAGCCTTCGTGGATAAACGGGACAGAGCAGCAGATGATAATAGTTTCGTCCAAAGCCCCCACCATGGAAGAAGCCCGGCAGAAATGCCTGGACAACATCCGTCTGCAGATGCTCGATGCCATATCGCAGAATATCGAGTTCTCCAGCAGCGAAATATCCACGCAGTACACGCAGAACGAGATGATTGATTTCCGCACCCAGTTCAACAGCGAGTTGCGCAAACAGTCGGCCAACATCCCGTATATAAAAGGGGTAACGCTTGCCAAGGCTATCGATTCATACTGGGAGGAGCGTTACGACAAAAGCACCAAGGAGCGTTATTTCGTACTTTCGGTTAAGTATGCTTTCCCGAAGAGCGAGCTGGACGGGCTTGTGGCGGAATTCGAGAAGCGCGATGCCGAAATGTGGCAGGTCTACAAGGAGTGCAAGGCCGGCTACGACGATATAAGCGAATATGAGCAGATAGAGAGTGCCGTAAATGCCCTCAACGGAATAAAGAGCTATTTCTTCGATACGCACCGGCGCAATCAGGTAGAGGCGTTGCAGAAAAATTACATGGCGCTCTACACGCAGATAAACGTTGAGGTTGAAGAACAGGGGTTGGGTTATGCTGAATTCAAGTTCTATCTGGGCGGCAGGCAGATAATGTTGCGTGCCGTTCCGGTAATGCGCTCGCAGACGGCTACGGAACTCTCGTACTCGGCATCGGGCAATACCGCCCTGCTCACGTATGCCTACGATGCGTGCCCCAAAGGTTCGTACAACGAGATAATGCTGATGTGGAATCTCCCGGGAAAACGGCTGGAGCGCAACATAACATTTACAGTGCCGCGGCGCAGCGATTCGCTGCGGGCCAAGGGCGACGTATATATAACCGGAATGCTTGACGAAGAGAATACCATAAGCGACATAACCGTATCCATTACATTCCAGGCCGAAGGGTTCGCGCCGTATACGGTAAAAAGGCTCGAACTCAAGGTGCCGGCATTAAAGGCGCCCTTGATAATAGACGCCGTGGACGAGGAGGTCGGCAGCGACGGGCAGTACACGTTGCAGTGCAGCACCGAAGCTCCCATAATAGGGGCGGACGTACGCTACAACACACTCGACATATTGCAGGGAAAAGCTGTTGTGGAGCGTAACGGAGAAGAGCAGGACATAAATATCGTTCTTCCTTACAAGATAATGGTAAGGAAAACCGAGATAATAAACGAAGACGAAGAATAAAATAAAAACTGCAAATACGATTAAACCATGAAAAAGCTATTGTTATCATTGACGGCGATATTCCTGTTGGTATCTGCGGCCGGCGTGGCCGTTGCAGACAACAGCGCCCTTAAAAAGGAATTGTCGGCCAAAACCAGTAAGGAAATACGCAAGGAAGCAAAGAAACTGGAAGGCGACGGGTGGCAGATAATGCCGGGAAAACTTCCGTTGGAAAAACAGCTTGAGCAGTCCCAGATAGCGCAGCTGCGCAAAACCGACGACGGGGAGAGCTATTTCATAACGGGAAGCGCCAGCGTGGTTGGCGGCAACTATACGATAGCCAAGCAGATGGCCGACAATAACGCGAAACTGGAGATATGCCGCAGCCTGAGCGATATGCTCGCATCCAAAATGACGCAGGAACTTTCCAACATGGATATGGGCGGCAATCAGGCCGAGGCCCTTTACGAGGTGGCCAGCGCGGCAAAGAGCGTGTCTACGATGCAGCTGAAAGGCACGGAGTATCTGCTGGAGATTTTCCGCGATTTGGGCAAAGGCAAGACCGAAGTGCGCGTGGTAATGGCCATATCGCGGGAAAAGGCCCTGAGTCAGGCAAAAGAGGAGATAAAGAAATCGCTGAAGGAGAAATCGTCGCAGAACCTGAAGGATCTCGATGCGATATTGCCGTATTGATTCGGGAACTGGGCGCCTGTTTTGCCTTAAAACGGCAGTGCGGAACAGGTGTAGCCTCAGATAACTATCATTTGACTATCATTAAACAGAATAAAACCGATAAAAAGCAAACAGAAGTATGGCAGCGAAAAAAATTACGTATGTGGGCGTCATGTCCGAAGGGGCGACGATAGCGGTAAAAAATGTATTGTCCATGGCCGGGGCCGTGGTGTTGTGGCTCTTGACAATATGGGTCCCGTATATAAACGTGGGGACCACGATAGCATTGCAGACCATGCCGATAGAACTGAGTAAAGGCAAGGTAATCTCCCCGCTTTACATATTCGATGAAAAATACCGCAAGTACATGGGCGAGTATTTCACCCTTACGGGGTTGATATCCCTTTCGGTCCTGCCGGCGTTAGCATTTCTCATAGTTCCGGCCATAATAATACTCCTCGGGTGGTCCCTCGCATATTATATACTGGTCGACAAAGGGGTGGCGCCGGGAGAGGCATTGGTCCGCAGCAACAACGCCACAAGCGGATACAAATGGGTATTGTTCGCAATAAACATATCCTTGTTCGTGCTTTTGATGATATTGCAGATGATTTTCACATCGGTTGCCGAATCGTTCGGAATGATATTTATAATGATGTTGATAGCAGTCATTGCGGTTACGGTGTACTCCCTTTCCTGCATGGCGGTAGTATACCGTAATCTTATGGCAGAGGATGTCCCGTCCGAACCCGAAACACCCGAAAATGCAGATACCGTGAAGGAATGACGGCTGGAGGGCCGACAAGCCGGGAAAACAGAAGCCGTGCCTGAAGAAAGAGGCGCGGCTTCTGTTTTCTGTCATTATGCGCGTGTATACGCGCCGGAAAGGAGCGGACATGTCTTCCGGCAACCGGCATCGGGCAAACCTGTAGAATCCCTTGCGCGACAAACCGCTACGCAAAACCGCAGATAACAAAAACGGTAACCGGCAAAGCGAAATAAATTTTGTCCTTAGCAACCTTTGTTATACCTTTGCCGCGATAAAAAACAGGTACACACGATGGCTAAAATATCAGGAGCCGTGGTAGTGGACAACGAACGCTGCAAAGGGTGCAACCTCTGTGTTGTGGCCTGCCCTGCAGAAGTCCTCGCACTACAGGCAAAAGAAGTGAACGACAAGGGGTATCATTACGCATACATGGCCAATCCCGACAAGTGTATAGGGTGCGCCAGTTGCGGGTATGTATGCCCCGACGGATGTATAACCGTCTATAAAGTAAAGATTTGAATTCCGTACAAAAGAACAGTTTATGTCAGAAGAGATAAAATTGCTTAAGGGGAACGAAGCCATAGCGCATGCCGCAATCCGGTACGGATTTGACGGATACTTCGGTTACCCTATAACTCCCCAGTCGGAGATAATGGAAACATTCATGATGCTCAAGCCGTGGGAAACTACAGGCATGGTGGTTTTGCAGGCCGAAAGCGAAGTAGCGGCAATAAACATGGTGTACGGGGGCGCCGGGTCGGGCAAGGCCGTAATGACCTCCTCTTCCAGTCCTGGAGTAAGCCTTAAACAGGAAGGCATATCCTACCTTGCCGGTACTGAACTGCCGGCGCTTATAGTAAACGTAATGCGCGGCGGTCCCGGGCTGGGGACCATACAACCTTCGCAGGCCGATTATTTCCAGGCGGTAAAAGGCGGCGGGCACGGCGACTATAAACTGATAGCCCTTGCCCCGTCGTCCGTTCAGGAAATGGCCGATTTCGTAGGTCTCGGAATGGACCTTGCTTTCAAGTACCGTAATCCGGCCATAATACTCGCCGACGGAATAATCGGGCAGATGATGGAAAAAGTGGTGTTGCCGCCGTTCCGCCCCCGCAGGACGGAAGAGCAGATACGCCGGCAGTGCCCGTGGGCGTTGCAGGGCAAACCCAAAGGGCGCAAACCCAATATCCTCACTTCGCTCGAACTGTCGCCTTCCGTAATGGAAGACAACAATCTTCGTTTCCAGGCGAAATACCGCGAGATAGAAAAGAATGAGGTCCGGTACGAAACGGTAGGGTGCGACGATGCCGACTACATAATAGTGGCGTTCGGCTCTATTGCCCGCATTTGTCTGAAAACGATGCAAATGGCGCGTGCCGAAGGAATAAAGGTGGGATTGATCCGGCCCATAACGTTGTGGCCGTTCCCGAGCAAGGTGATAGCCGAGTATGCGCATAAGGCGAAAGGGATGATATCCGTCGAACTTAATGCCGGACAAATGGTCGAAGACATACGTCTGGCGGTAAACGGAGCGATAGACGTAAAATTCTACGGCCGTTTGGGAGGAATAGTCCCCACACCCGATGAAGTATTGGACGTAATAAAAAAAGAGTTGGTAAAATGAATGTCGAAGATATAATAAAACCCGAGAATATCGTTTACAGCAAACCCCGGTTGATGAACGACAACCCCATGCACTACTGCCCCGGATGCAGCCACGGGGTGGTGCACAAACTGGTGGCCGAACTGGTAGACGAAATGGGTCTGGAAGAGAAAACCATAGGCATAGCCCCCGTAGGGTGTGCGGTATTTGCGTACAACTATCTCGATATAGACTGGATAGAAGCGGCGCACGGGCGCGCTCCGGCAGTGGCGACAGCCATAAAACGCCTTAACCCCGACAAGTTCGTTTTCACGTACCAGGGCGACGGCGATTTGGCGGCCATAGGGACGGCCGAGACCATTCACGCATGCAACCGCGGCGAGAATATAGTAATCATATTCATAAACAACGCCATATACGGAATGACTGGGGGGCAGATGGCGCCCACCACGCTGTTGGGGATGAAAACATCCACCTGTCCTTACGGGCGAACCCCCGAACTCAACGGGTTTCCCCTGAAAATATCCGATATCCTGGCGCAGCTCGACGGGACGCGCTACATAACCCGTCAGAGCGTGCACAATGCCGCCGCCATAAAGAAGACCAAGGCTGCATTGAAGCATGCAATAGAGAACGCCATGGCAAAACGCGGCACATCGCTCGTAGAGATAGTCTCCACGTGTAACGCCGGCTGGAAAATGACTCCCGATGAAGCCAACAAATGGATGGTGGAGAACATGTTTAAGAAGTACCCGCTCGGGGATATAAAAAACGAATGAAAATGGAAAAAGAGATAATAGTTGCAGGATTCGGCGGGCAGGGGATTCTCTCCCTTGGAAAAATACTGGCGCATGCCGGGCTGATAGAAGGCAAGGAAGTAACGTGGATGCCCTCCTACGGGCCCGAACAGAGGGGCGGGACGGCAAACGTAACGGTAATACTCAGCGATGACCGCATCAGTTCGCCCGTGCTCAATACATACGATGTAGTCGTAATTCTCAACCAGCCGTCGCTCGAACGCTTCGAGAGCCAGGTAAAGCCCGGCGGGATAATAATATACGACGGTTACGGAATACACCGCCCGCCCACGCGCAAGGATGTGGGGATATACCGTATAGACGCCATGGATGCAGCCGTGGAAAGCGGTAACTCGAAAGTGTTCAACATGCTGGTGCTCGGCGGAATCCTTAAAGTCTGTCCGGTAGTAAAGATAGAAAGCGTCATGCACAGTTTGAAGGAGTCATTGCCCGAAAGGTTGCACAAACTCCTTCCTGCAAACGAAAAAGCCATCCTTACGGGAATGGAGATAATAAGGAAAGAAGAATGATTCCGGCCTGCAGGCAGGGTCTCTGAGAACATAACTCCGCGACAAAGGGCATTGTAACCGCCTGTCGCGGAGTCTTTCTTTTATATAGGGAGGGGACATGGACGCTTACGGCCCGGTACAATGGCGGGGCCGTTGCGCCGCAGTGTTAAAGCTCCACAAGTACGGCCCGGCAGAATGACGCTTCGGCAGTGCCAATTTTGACGGGCAGTGCCGACAGGAAATAAACCCCTCCGGCAATTCCCTTCAGGCAAAGCCCTTCAATAACGGGAATACCTGCCGCAAGCAGGGTCCGGTGAACGGCGTATTCCCACTCTCCCGCACCTATTGTAATATCATCGCATCCTACCGTAACAAACCCCGCCGCAACAATATCGCGGCATTCCGTTTCGGTAAGCGGGAATTCCCGGCAATTCTTGAACAGTACTATACCTGTCCCATTGTCGGGGGCAGGCAAGGGTGTGTCGTGTCCGTTGCGTTCCACTACAATGCATTTGCCCAGAAAACGGTCAAGAGGAAGCTCCCCGATGCACTTCCCGTCAGGAATGCAGTGCCGCGGAGCATCGATATGTGTACCCGTATGCAGGTCGGCGCACAGGGAAGACACCTTGTATTGCGAGCCCTTTCCTATATCCGAAACCGCCGTTAATAGCGGCGGCACAGTCCCCGGATAAAGGCGTGCCCTGAGCAAATCCGATGAAATGTCGTGAATAACCATAACCTTGAAATTTGCAGTAAAAATAACCAAAAAACAAAACCGGCAAATCATTTCCGCACCTTATGCAAGCAGCACTGTCCGGAAAAAATACGGCTTTTAGGAGAGCCGGGAAATAAACAGAATAAAAAAATCCGATAGTTTTTGTTTTTACTGTAACTTTGACTATCTTTGCACCGTTTTTAAAAGAATCCCTTGAATGTCGGTGGACATTTAAACCAAGACTGTGGCCCGGTACATGAAAAAGCCACGGCGGAGAAGACAGGAGCGGTTATGAAAGCCGCGAGAGGAGCAAGGGCATAGACATAATACAGAGAGACGGACAAACCTCTTCCGTTATTTTTACGGAAAAGAGTTGTGCAGCCTTTCGGGCAGGGTTTATCCCGGCCCGCGACGCCGGATACCAAAATAGATGTAGGATAGTACAATATTTAAAAGCGTACCGGAAAGCCGAAAGCGTGGAGCATGAAACAATTTGAGAGGAGAGGAAGTCTTGAAGAGGCAGTGATAGAGGGGCGGAAAAATGCTCGTTGGCGATATGCAAGGGATTAATTAAGGAAAGATGCCAGAGTGGACGATTGGGACGGTCTCGAAAACCGTTGTACCCTTACGGGTACCGAGGGTTCGAATCCCTCTCTTTCCGCAACGGAAAAAGGACTTTGCCAGATAGCGGCAAAGTCCTTTTCTTATAACGGGGGGGATATTTTCGGCATTCCTGCGTCCCATGGACAGTAACGCACAAGCAGTTACTCCCGTAAACCCGATGATGATGCATGCGTCGGTAGCGCATCAAGTTTCGTCCGAAAGGACGGCATCCTTAATATCGTTTATCTCTACAAGTTTGTTTACTATTGCGTATATTGTCAGTCCTGCCGAGCTGTGAATCTGCAGTTTGTTGGCAATATTACGCCGGTGCGTCATAATCGTATGCGTAGAAAGGCAAAGCAGTTCGGCAATCTGTTTGTTGGTCATACCCCTTACCACACACCCTATAATCTCCTTTTCGCGTGCGCTCAATTCCTGGCGCACCTCTTTTCTGTCGTTTCCGTGCACTATGCCCGAAAGTTTCGTCCTGATTGTCTCGGGCGAGTCATTTACTGAAAAATGCTCGTCGTATTGGTTCAGGATATCCGTGTTTACAAGCGACAGCAGCAGTGCGATTACCCTGAGCCCGGGCATCCCGGCCTCGCTCTTTATTTGCGCAAGGGAAAAAGCCCCGAGTTGCGTAGGGTTGACAATAAGTATATCCGGGCGGTATTTCCTGAGTTGGGTGGGAAGCGCCGATACGGAGCCTACCTCTGCAATATCCGCGTTCAACGACTGTATCCCTTTCAGTACCGCCAGGAGTCCCGAGCGGATAATGACCGACGGCTCGGCAATGACAATATGTATCCTTCTTCCCATTACCCTATATTTGCATTAAGTTCCATATCCCTGATAACGGGAACGAACAGGCAATCTTCAATTCTGTTGTGCGAGGCAAGATCGTCCGCGCAGGCAAAAATGTCGAAAAGAGCCGAATTGAGTTCGTTGCTGCTTTTGGCAGGGTAATACTTTATTATGATATTTTTCAGCTCCGACAGTTTTGACTCTACCCTGTCGTGCTGTTTCCCGAAAATACCTATATTGTACCCGTTCCCCGCGCTCCTGCCTTCCAGCAAGGCCTCCACATAAGGGAAAACCGTCTCTTCCTCGTACAGCATATGTTTCCTCACTTCGGCCACGTACTCGTCGAAATAACGGATAATGACCTGGGCAATCTCGTTCCCTTCCGAGTAGTCCATGGCTTCAATCAGTTTCCTTTTTATAAGCGGAAGCCTGAACCCGAGAAAATAACTGTGCGAGTTTCTCAAATATGAAACAATCGCCGGAACGGAAATATCCCCCGAATTTTTTATATCCGGAGTCTCATCCTCGTCGGTTGCCAGCAAGTTCACAACGGCCAGAAACGTGTCGGTATCTATACCGTTCATCGCGCATACTTCGCCGATGCTCTTGTCCCCGAATCCCAAAGGGATGCCGAAGCGGCTCAATACCAGCAGCATCGGGTAATCGGCGCAAATCAGGTCGCTCATCAGGTCATCGGCCAGAAAAGATCCAACTCTGTACATGTCAATTCAAAAAAGCAATATGCGCAACAGTCCGGGAGGGTGTCTATCCCCGTTTCCTGTTGCTCCGTTTAAAAATAATAGCACCCAGCAGGATGACAGCAGCAACAGCCATCATCGACATCTCGAACCTGTACTCTATAGGGTTTGTCCATATCTCGTCCATAATGCCTATACGCCCCATAACCTCCACGAAGTTCCAGAATATGACAACCGTAGGTATGGCGTATCTTACGGCGTATCCCATCTCCCTTATTTTTACGAGTCTCGAGAACAGCCATATCGACCAGACCAGACAGGCAAAGGCTATTATGATTGTAACCGGATGCCTGTCGCCGAGAAACGTGTCGTCATAGGCGAACATAAGGAGCAGGTAGCACGTCCACAATATCATGTTGGTCTCCATGAATGTGGTGAACGACTTGTTCATTACAATACTCCGTTCTGCCGTATCGCCCCACCTTATTCCCAACACCTTCTGAAGCCATGAATAAAAACTGCACCCCGTTTTAAGGCGGAAGGTGTACAGCGCCGTTATAATGCCCCAGAAGCCTGCCGACGACATCAGCAGCAGGTATTCAGGCTTGGTCGCCACCTCGCCGTCATAAATAACGGGATCTATGCCGAATCTGTTTGCAAAATAGACGTAGCAGAATTCAATCCATCCCGTCCAGACCATAATCCCGCCGATGAAACCGCAAATGGTGGCGCGGCTGTCTTTTTTCATTTTCGAGCCGGCAGCGGCAATCCCGAGACCGGCTGCGCCGAGCAGGAATGCAGCCAGGTTCAGTTCAGTGCCCTGCAAAAAATGCTCCATCAGAATCATGGCCGCATGACCCAGCGGCATAAGCAGCAGCACGAAAAAGAAAGCTGCCGCCCCCGTGAAATTAAACCTTGTAGAACTCATGACAATCCCCTTTCCTGAATAAAAACCATAACAAAAAACTGTCGGTACGGCGTACCGCCTATTGAGGATTACAATATAAATAAAAAATAACCTTATTTCAAAGAAAACGGCAGACATTCCGCCGTCGGAGGCGGCAATATGCGGGCAATGCCGTGCGGCGGCCGGAAGGGGAGACCCTCCGCAAGCCGAACCGCGCAGCATAAACATTATTCACAAAACGAGAGCAGATGTGTATTAGTACTGTAAAAACGAGAATAATATCCTTCGCAAGACAGGCACGCCCGTATCATAAGAAAAGTCGCGGCATCGGGGAGTACCTGCAAAGAGCCGGACATGTGGCAATCCGTCTCTTCCCCGGAAATGCACCCTTTGCACGCAAAGTCTGAAAAGATACTCCCCGATACCGCTCCATTTACATAAACGCAGCTGCAACTGCGCAACACAAAATATAATAAAGAAGAAGAAAAGCACAACAAAGAGCAATTCGGCTACGGGAAACCTGTAACCGATGCAAAAATACAAGCCTCCTGCACCCCCGGCAACCCCATGAAATAGGTAAAAAAGGCACCGGCATACCATAAAGTGGGTATCTGCCCCGTATTGCTCCGGCCGTACCGCATTTCACACTGCCGGCGTATGCGTGCGGAACCGGGCAAAACCGGCACACCCTGTTTTGAAATAGTCTCAAAAAACATTAACTTTGCCGGAACAAATGCAGAAGCTGGTTTCCATATTGTTCAGCCTTGCCGTAGCTACAGCCTATATAGGGGCGTCGCTGTTGTCGCATGTGCACCATCACCATGGCGGGGCTGTATGCCTCGAGGCCGTGCTAATGCACGACTGTTGCGACAATCCGGAGCATGGTGGCAGCCAGGAAGACCGGGCGGTTTCGCATCACCACGGCGAAGGGGAGGAGGATTGCTCTTTCAATGCAGTGATGCTTACGCTCTCGGCGCAGCAGCGTCAGGATTCAGCCTCCTTCGGCCAGCAAATGCCGCTTGAGGCTATCATGCCCGATGCGTGTATTCCGCAACCCTGCGTACAGCCGGCAGAACATGACGCCTTGCAAGAGTGTTCGCCGTACAGGGCCCCGTATCCGCAACCCCTCCCGCTCTTGCGTGCACCGCCGCATGTTGCATGACAAACCTTTGTCGCGGCAACCAGCCATGCCGCAAATACAGTTTAGGCAATAAACCGACAACAGCCGACGCGAAACATCGGCCAAATCCTTACATGTAACATGAATACCGGAAAATATACAGCAATAATAATAGCATCAGTATTTGCGGCAGGATGCTCGCATACCCCGCACACACAGAAAGATACGCATACCGACCATCTCGCCGAGGGCGAAATCCGCTTTACGCCGCAGCAGGCCTCCAATGCAGGGTTGAAGACCGAGAAAGTAACCGCTGCACCTTTTGCGGAAGTAATCAAGTGCGGCGGCAGCATTATCTCCGCACCCGACGATGCATGTGAAATAATAGCGCCGGCAACCGGCATAGTAACATACGAAAACCCTCTCCTTGCCGACGGGTATAAGGCCTCTGCCGGCGAACCTCTCTTTACTCTCTCTTCCAGTTCGGTAGGCAGCGGCGATGCCGCATACAAGATACGGGCGGCATACAAGGCGGCAGAATCGCAGTACCGGCGTGCCGTCTCGCTTAAGGCCGAAAAACTTATAACGGCAGCCGAATACGAACAGGCCGAACTGAATTACCGTAACGCAAAAGCCGCATACGGGGCAGTAGGCGGCAATGCTACGGACGATACCCTTTCCGGCGCATCCGTAAGTGCGCCTGTTGCAGGTTATCTTTCAAACATAACAGTACCCAACGGCGGTTACGTACAGGAGGGGGCATCGCTTGCAATCCTCTCCCGGAACAGGACGCTCCTCCTGCAGGCCGAAGTTGAAAAAGACCATTACCGCAGGCTCTCAAAAGTAAAAAGCGCCAATTTCCGTATTCCGTACGATGATACAACCTACAAGCTTGCCGAAATGAACGGGCGCCTTGCAACTTACGGCAGGGTTTCCACGCCGCAAAGCAATTATCTGCCCGTAACATTCCGCTTCGACAACAACGGCGAGATACTTCCCGGCACATACGCCGAAATCTATCTGCTTACAGGCGAAAAGAAGGATGCGGTAACCGTTCCGGAGAAAGCCCTTGTAGAAGAAAGCGGCGTATATTACCTCTATCTGCGCAGGCACGACGACATCTATTGCCGCAGCCAGGTAACTACGGGTGGCAGCGACGGGGAGCGCATAGAAATACTCTCGGGCATAAAGCCCGGCGACGAGGTGGTAACCGACGGCGTACACCAGTTGAAGCAGGCGGCCCATGGCAACGTGATTCCCGAAGGACATACGCATTCTCACTAACCAAAGATTACCGCCATGCTTAACAAAATAATCCGATTCTCTCTCGACAACCGGTTCTCCGTAATACTCGGATTCCTGTTGTTGCTTATTGCCGGCATATATACCGCCCGCAATATGGAAGTTGATGTATTCCCCGACCTAAACGCCCCAACCGTTGTGGTTATGACCGAAGCCGCAGGGTTCGCTCCCGAGGAAGTAGAGCGCCTTATTACCTTCCCTGTAGAAACCGCCGTAAACGGAGCTTCGGGTGTCCGGCGTGTCCGTTCCACTTCAACCACGGGCTTTTCCATAGTATGGGTGGAGTTCGATTGGGGGGAGGACATATACCGTGCCCGGCAGATAGTTTCCGAAAAACTCTCCGCCGTAGCCGGCGAACTGCCGCAAGCGGCAGGCGTACCCACAATGGGGCCCCAAACTTCCATACTCGGCGAGATAATGATAATATCCCTTACGTCCGATACCATACCGCTCGACGAACTTCGCGCAACAGCCGATTTTACGCTCCGACCCCGGCTTATGTCGATAGGCGGCGTAGCGCAGGTCTCCGTAATAGGGGGCGGCATAAAGGAGTACCAGATACTGCTGCACCCGTGGAAATTGAAATATTACGGAATAACCCTTGCCGAGGTGCTTGACAAGGTGCAGGGCATCAATGACAACGCCAACGGCGGAATCCTTTACCAGTACGGCAACGAATACATAATCCGGGGGGCTATTACAACACTCTCCCCCGACGATTTGGCGGCTACCGTGGTAAAACGGACTTCCGACGGGCACATACACCTTTCCGACATATCGGAAGTGCGCGTGGGGGAAAAGTCCCCGAAACTCGGCGTAGCCTCCACCTGCGGGAAGCAGGCCGTACTGCTTACGGTAACCAAGCAGCCCGAAGCCGGCACAATCGAACTGACCGACAAAATAGACCGGACTCTTGAAGCGATGCAGGACAACCTCCCGGCAGGGATAGAAATGCGCACCGACATATTCCGGCAGTCCGACTTTATCGACAACTCTATCGACAATATAAAGAAATCTCTGTACGAGGGGGCTTTTTTCGTAATCGTCATACTGCTCCTCTTCCTTATGAATATCCGGATAACGGCCATATCGCTGGTAACCATTCCCCTGTCGCTGATAATCACCATACTTGTGCTGAAACTCATGGGGCTTACCATAAACACCATGAGCATAGGAGGAATGGCCATAGCCATAGGTTCGCTGGTAGACGATGCGATAGTGGATGTGGAGAACGTATACAAGCACCTGCGCAAAAACGCCGTGTTGCCCGAAGGGCGGAAAATGCCGTACATGCAGGTAATATACGAGGCTTCTAAAGAGGTACGCCTGCCCATACTCAACTCGACGTTCATAATAGTCGTGTCGTTCCTGCCGCTCTTTTTCCTGTCCGGCATAGAAGGCAGGATGCTTGTGCCTCTGGGTACTTCCTTTATCGTTTCCCTGTTCGCCTCCACCATAATAGCCCTTACCCTTACGCCGGTATTGAGCAGTTATCTGCTTAAGCGCGAAGGCTCCGTGGCCGATATAAAGGAACCCCCTTTTTCCAGGCATCTTGCAGTCCTGTACAAGACTTCCCTCACATGGGCGCTGAACCATGCCAAAAGCATAATAATGGCAGCCGTGCTCCTTTTTGCAGTATCGGTGGTTACAATCTTTACGATGGGAAGGAATTTCCTGCCCTCGTTCAACGAAGGCTCGTTTACCATAAACATAAGCGCCTTGCCCGGGCTTTCGCTTGAAGAGAGCGACAAGATAGGGAGGCTGGCCGAAGAGATTCTGATGACCGTTCCCGAAATCAACAGCGTAGCCCGTAAAACTGGCCGCGCCGAACTGGATGAGCATGCCCTCGGGGTGAACACTTCCGAGATAGAAGCCCCGTTTACACTCGACGGCCGCAGCAAGGACCAGGTCATAAAAGAGGTACGTCAGAAACTCTCCGTAATACCGGGGGTAAACATAGAGATAGGGCAGCCCATATCACACCGTATCGATGCCATGTTGTCCGGGACCCAATCCAACATAGCGATAAAGGTTTTCGGCAGCAACCTGAACAAGATGCATGAAATAGGCCAGAAGATAAAACGGGAAATATCCGGAATACCCGGTGTGGTTGACGTAAACGTGGAGCAGCAGATAGAGCGGCCGCAACTCAAGATAACGCCCAAGAGGGAGATGATGGCGCGTTACGGCATAACGCCCCGTATGCTTTCCGACGACATAACCGTCCTGTTGGCAGGTGTCGCGGTATCGCAGGTATATGACGGCAACAATACATACGACGTAACCCTAAAACTCGACGATGCGAGCCGTAACAGCATGGACGCCATAAGGAACATGATGATTGATACCTCCGACGGCAAGATTCCCCTGTACGAGGTTGCCGACATTACGTCGGCATCGGGGCCCAATACGATAAACCGCGAAAATGCCGAGCGCAAGATAGTCGTTTCGGCCAATATAGCCGAAGGGGGAGTAAGCAGCGGTGTGGACAGGATAAAGGAGAAGATAGAGTCTTCTATCCTCCTGCCCGAAGGGTATCATATTGAGTACGGCGGGCAATTCGAGAGCGAGGCTGAAGCCAGCCGCCGTCTTTCCATAATGTCGCTCATATCGATGCTTGTAATATTCATGCTCCTTTACAAGCAGTTCGGTACGTTGCGCCAGGCTGGAATAGTAATGATAAACCTGCCCCTTGCCCTTATAGGCGGGGTCCTCACCCTCAAACTCTTCGACGGGATTATAAGCATTCCCGCCATAATAGGGTTCATATCCCTGTTCGGGATAGCCACCCGCAACGGCATACTGTTGGTGGACAGGTACAACCACTTGCAGGCCGAGGGGGGGAGAACGCTGCGGCAAACCGTAATGCAAGGCTCGGCCGACCGTCTCAACCCCATAATGATGACGGCGCTGACATCGGCTCTCGCCCTGATACCCCTTGCGGTGGCCGGCGACCTTCCCGGCAACGAGATACAGAGTCCAATGGCAAAAGTAATACTCGGGGGGCTTCTCACCTCTACGCTGCTGAACATATACATAATTCCGGCAGTCTACATACTGACGGAAAAGAAAAACCGGAAAACGACTGAAAAAACGATATGAAAAGAAAACTTGCAACAATACTGCTTGCTGCGGCAGCCGTGCTGCCCCCTGCGAATGCCCAGACGGATATTGACAGGATATTGCAGTCGGTAGAGAGCAACAACCTTACGCTCGAGGCTTTGCTGAACGAGAACAAATCGCAGAAATACGCCAATACGGGCGAAGTAACCCTGCCCGATCCCGAGGTGGGTTTCTCCTACCTTTGGGGTAGTCCTGCCGATGCCGGCAGCAAAAAGCAGATTTCCGCCACTCAAAGTTTCGACTTCTCCACGTTGCTCGGGCACAAGGGCGCGGTAGCGCGTTCGCAGAACGCCCTGCTCGACATAGAATACCGCAAGGTGCGTCGCTCCATACTTCTGGAAGCGAAGAAATACTGCTACCAGGTAATTTATCACAATGCCGTAGAGGCCGAACTCGGCAGACAACTTAAGAATATGGAGCAACTTGTCGAGGCTTACGGCCGGGTTATGGATGAAGGCGGGACTGAACAGTTGGAATACAACCGTGCGCGCCTTGCGGCAGCACTGTTGAAGGGCGAGTTGCGCAAGAACGGCATAGCCCGCAGCGAAGCCCTTACCCAGTTGGCAAAGTTGAACGGGGGCAACGCAGTAACACTGACTGACACATCCTTCGGGCAGATAGAGCCGCTTCCCCCGTTCGATGTCTGGTATGCCAGGGCCGTAGCGTCCGATCCCGAACTGGAATACGCCGCCCGCATCGTGCAGTTGCGCAACAATGAGGTGCGTCTCGGAAAATCGGCATGGGCGCCGACCATAACGGCCGGATACGAAGCCGAGTTGGAGCCGCACGACACGTATCAGGGTATCGCGCTCGGCATCAGTCTGCCGCTGTGGGGAGGTCACAACCGCATAAAGCAGGCCAAAGCCGCCACGCTGGCCGCACAAAGCCGGGAAAAAGAGGTGCGCAATACCCTTTATCACGATATGAAGTACCTGTACGACAGGACGCAGACCCTGCAACAGAACGTTCTGATGCTTAAAGGCGAGTACGCCGGGCTGGCCGGAATAAAAACCCTTGAAAGGAACACTGAACTCGGAAACATGTCGTTCGTGGAATTTCAGGTTGAAGCCACCATGTATTACGAGGCCATGGTGCAGATTCTTTCCGAAGAACTCGAGTATTACCGTTCGTTTGCCGAACTGAACGCCTATGCCTTGTAACCGGGAGTGCGGCCTTTCTTAATAGGGGAAATGGTGTGCGGACACGTTTTTGGGAATTGCCGGCACCTCTGAAAAATATCTGCCCGGGGAAGCGGACAGGCGTACGCCGGTGAAGCCTGCCTCCCCCGGGCGGTTTTTATGTATGCAGCATGCCGGTGCGTACAGGGAATCAGAACGGGTATCCTATTGCAAAATGCAGGGCGGCGTCTCTCTGGAAATTCTGGTACGTGATGACCCATTTGCTCTTGCCGGTTACGGCAGGGTTGTAGAGTTTCATGCCGAGGTCGAGGCGCAGGATAAAATAGTTGAAGTCCAGGCGCAGCCCCAAACCGTATGCCATGGCCAGCTGCTTGTAGAATGTGTTGAATTTGAATACCCCTCCGGGCTGGGAGTCGTAGCTCCGGATAGTCCATATATTCCCCGCGTCAATGAATGCCGCCAGTTCCAGTTTCCATATAAGTTTGCTGCGGTATTCTATGTTGAGGTCCAACCTTATATCGCCGCACTGGTTCATGAAGTCTGCGGTAGGGTTCATGCTTTGGTAGCTGCCGGGCCCGAGGTCGCGCACCGACCAGCCCCTGACGCTGTTTGCGCCTCCAGAGAAATACCTCTTCTCAAACGGCAGCATCTCCGAATTACCGTACGGAATGGCGATACCTGCTCCCGCATGCAGCGAGAGAGAGTTCTTTTCGTTGAAAACGAACGTATACGTATAGTCGATGTCCTGTTTGAAATATTGCGCGTACTTGATGCCGAGAATGGAATACCCGCTTTCCGGCCTGCCGGGGTCGGTAAGGTTTGAAATACCGTACAGCAGGTTGCCGGCAATCTCCGTAACCGTTCTGAGCGTGTATATGTTCCCGCTCTGGTTTATTGCCGACGGGCGCAGGTTAGACATGTAGAATGCGTATGCCATGCGCATTATGAAGTGGTCTTCGTAACTGTACCGCAGCATGGGGTTGTCTACCGACATTTCATCAATGTTCTTCTTGAATTCGGCCGTAGTTTTAGGCAGGTAGATGTAGTTTATGTCTATCAGGTCCAGTTTGTGCCTGAACATGTTGCTGCGGCTGAACCATTTGTATCCCCACCCGGCCCCAGCTATGATACGGATATATTCGGGACGCTGCTGGAAATTACCGTTCAGCGTCAGGTCGGTGGTGGGGCGCAGGCGTTGCCGCGATTTCTCCTTTGCAAAGGGGAATATGTATTTAGGAAACGAGATTCCGGTTTCCAGCCCCAGTTCAAGGTAGTTGTCGCTTATAAGCCCTCCCACGTCTCCCGATATGCTTTCGTATGCAGCCCGAACTTTGGTATTGAAAGTCTGCGATCCCCTGAATATGTTGCGGTGCTGGTAATTGACCCCTATGGCAAACCCGAAGTCGCCGGCCGAGTTGGTCCCCTCCAGTTCCGTCGATATGGTTTGCGTCTTCCCTTCGGTCAGCATGATGTAGCAGTCCAGAACCATTTCCCCGTTTTCCTCCCGTAGGGGCATGAATTGTATGTTTACATATTTCAGTACGCGCAATCGACCGAAAGCCGCCAGTGTATTGTCCACATCGCGCGTGCTGTACATCTGGCCGGGTCGGATAAAGCAGTTGTTTGCCAGGACCGATGGCCTCAGGTACTGTTTTTCCCCGTAGTAAACGGTATAGCCGTCGTACAGCACCGTGTCGGCCACGAAGTGCCGGCGGTCGATATTCATGGGGTTGTATTCGGTAAAGAACGAAACGTTCCTTATGCGGTATTTTTCATGCTCTATATATACTATGCCGCTGTTTGCCGTGTCGGAAACGGCAACTGGAAGCACGTTCAGTTCCAGATCAACCGTATGGTTTCCCACGGTAGTATCGGCGGCAAAGGTGATGAACTCCTTGTTGAAAGCGTAATACCCCTTGTCCTTCAGACGGGCGGTAATTCTCTGCCTCTCCTGGTCCAAAAGGGAATGGTCGAACAGTTCCCCCTCTTTTATAAGCGAATACGCCGTGTCGCTCATGATGTAGGCCGACAGCGAGTCGTCCGGAATATTGTACGATATGCCGCGCAGGACGTAAGGCTCCCCGCTCTTTACGTTGTACGTAACGCTCAACTTGCGTTTCTTGCTTACCGTGTCCACGGCCACAGAGGCTTCCATGAACCCTTTGTTGAACATGGCCCTTTCAATTTCCCTGACCGATTTTTCCGTGAGAAGCGAGTCGTATACCACAGGCGGGCTCCCTATTTTGCGCATGAACCTGTTCCAGCGGTTATCCTTGTCTCCCGACATGTTGTAAAAGGCCAGCGGCAGGCCTATGATACCGAAAGTCTTGTGGTTCGGGGTCTGTCGCAGGTACGGTTTCAGGTCGGAAGACTTTATCCGTTTGTCGTCCACCGATATTTTTACCCTGTCCAGAAGATATTCCCCCTCGGGCACATGTTTCGTTGGGGAGCATCCGCAGACTGTCAAAACAAGCAGGACAGATATGGAAAAAAGACGAAAATTCATTATCGGTGCCAAGTAAAAACCTGATACCCCGAATATTACGGTATCAAATTAACAACGCGCTTTAAACACAAAGTTAAGTCAAATAGGCGGTACGGCAAAATTTATCGGTAAGTATAAGGTAAAAACCTCCGTGCATGCCTTCTGCCTTAAAGCAAGGTACAGGAGTTTTTTCCCTTTCACATAAAAAATATCTTTTTGCCGGGCGTCAGGTACATGGCTGAGCGACAACCTGAAATATTTGGAAAACCGCACTGCGGCAAGATATAAAATTTACCGTTTTTTATTTGCAATAATAACTAAAACGGGGTAATTTCGCAGACTGAAAAAACGGATACGGTACAAGAAGGCCGGAACAAACGCAATACCGGATAAGCGGATGCCGAGGAGAACCCCTTCTTGCCGGTAAATAAAAAAGGAGAAAAGAGATATGGCAAAAGAACTTCGCAGCGCGCAGAGCACGCAAGGCAGGAGAATGGCCGGGGCGCGTGCCTTATGGCGTGCCAACGGCATGAAAGAGTCGCAGATAGGGAAACCCGTCATAGCAATAGTAAACTCGTTTACGCAGTTTGTGCCGGGGCATGTCCACCTTCATGAAATAGGCCAGCAGGTAAAAGCCGAGATAGAAAAACTGGGGTGTTTTGCCGCCGAGTTCAATACCATAGCCATAGACGACGGCATAGCAATGGGACATGACGGAATGCTCTACTCCCTCCCTTCGCGCGACCTTATAGCCGACAGCGTGGAGTATATGGTAAATGCCCACAAGGCCGATGCAATGGTGTGCATAAGCAACTGCGACAAGATAACCCCCGGTATGCTTATGGCGGCCATGCGGTTGAACATCCCTGCCGTGTTCGTATCGGGAGGTCCCATGGAAGCGCACAAGTACAACGGTGAAAACGCCGACCTTATAACCGCAATGATAAAGGCTGCCGACTCCACCGTAAGCGACGAAGAGATCAGCCGCCTGGAGAGTTGCGCATGCCCCGGTTGCGGCAGTTGTTCCGGAATGTTTACCGCAAACTCCATGAACTGCCTTACCGAGGCGATAGGGCTTTCGCTCCCCGGTAACGGGACAATCCTTGCAACGCACGTAAACCGGCTGCAACTCTTCAAGGACGCAGCCCGTCTCATAGTGGAGAACACTTATAAATATTACCGCGACGGCGATGAAAGCGTACTGCCGCGCAGTATAGCAACACGTCAGGCGTTCCTGAATGCAATGACGCTCGATATAGCAATGGGCGGCTCTACGAATACCGTACTCCACCTGCTGGCAGTTGCCAATGAAGGGGGCGTCGATTTCAAGATGGTAGACATAGACCGTCTGAGCCGCCATGTACCATGCCTTTGCAAACTTGCGCCCAATACGCAGAAATTCTCCATACAGGAGTGCAACAGGGCAGGGGGAATCCTCAATATACTCGGCGAACTGGACAAGGCCGGCCTGCTCGATACGTCATGCAAGCGCGTTAACGGAGCTACGTTGGGAGAGGATATTGCCAAATACAGCATAATGAAACCCGAGGTAGACCCCGAGGCGAAGCGTATCTATTCCAGTGCGCCGGGCGGGGTGTTCAGCAACCGTATGGGGACGCAGGACAATACCTACGGGACTCTCGATACCGACCGTACCGCCGGGTGTATCCGCGATGTGGAACACGCATACAGCAAGGACGGCGGGTTGGCCGTACTGTTCGGCAACATAGCAAAGGACGGTTGTGTAGTGAAGACGGCCGGCGTGGACGAGAGCATCTGGCGTTTCTCAGGGCCGGCAAAGGTGTTCGATTCGCAGGAGTCGGCATGCGAAGGTATCCTCTCCGGCAAGGTTGTAAGCGGCGATGTGGTAGTCATAACCCATGAAGGACCTAAAGGCGGTCCCGGAATGCAGGAGATGCTCTATCCTACATCGTATATAAAATCGCGCCACCTCGGGAAAGAGTGCGCCTTGATAACCGACGGCCGTTTCAGCGGCGGGACATCCGGTCTGAGCATAGGCCACATTTCGCCCGAAGCTGCAGCCGGCGGCAATATAGGCAAGGTAGAGGATGGGGATATAATAGAGATAAACATCCCCGAACGCAGCATAAACGTGAAATTGAGCGACGAGGAGTTGGCCGCGCGCCCGATGCGTCCGGTAACCCGCAAAAGAGAAGTGTCGAAAGCCCTCAAGGCGTACGCATCAATGGTAAGTTCGGCCGACAAGGGAGCATTCCGCATTGTAGAATAGAATTGCCGCCACGGAAGGAATAGGCCGAAGACAGGACGCGGTCCGGCAGAGACAAACCATAAAACTTCGTTTTCTGTTTGTTTCTGCCCTTGATTGCATTATCTTTGCATACAGATAGCGAAGGTGGGATGCATTCGGTAGCACTATCTTTGCACCATATAATATTAGAGGATATGTCAAAAGACAGAATTTCTGGTTCCGAAATACTCATACGGAGCCTAATGGAAGAGGGAGTAGACGTCGTATACGGATACCCCGGCGGAGCAATAACGCCGGTATTTGACTGTCTGTACGATTATCGCGATAAACTCCGCCACATATTGATGCGCCACGAGCAGGGAGCTACCCATGCCGCGCAGGGTTATGCACGCGTATCGGGAAAGCCCGGGGTGGTCATTGTTACCTCCGGGCCCGGTGCAACCAATGCAATAACCGGAATAGCCGATGCAATGATGGACAGCACCCCAATTGTGGTCATAGCAGGGCAGATGCCTGCATCCATGCTGGGGACGGACGCATTTCAGGAGACCGATGTGGTCGGCATAACGCTCCCCATAACAAAATGGAGTTACCAGATACGTCGCGCCGAGGACATAGCATGGGCTGTGGCGCGGGCATTTTATATAGCATCATCGGGACGTCCCGGGCCTGTGGTGTTGGACTTTGCCAAGAACGCGCAGGTGGAAACTGCCGAGTTCCAGTACAGCAAATGTTCGTTTATCCGCAGCTACGACCCGTTCCCGAAAATAGACGAGACGCAGATACGCGAAGCCGCACGCATGATAAACGAGGCGCGCAAGCCCCTGATGCTGGTCGGGCAGGGCGTAAAGCTCGGCAATGCCGAAAGCGAAGTCCTGGCTTTGGCCGAGAAAGCCGATATACCCGTGGCCGAAACGCTGTTGGGGCTTTCTGCCATACCCTCCGGACATCCGCTCAACAAGGGTATGATAGGCATGCACGGCAACATCGCGCCCAACGTAAAGACAAACGAGTGCGACTTGCTGATAGCGGTGGGGTTGCGTTTTGACGACCGCGTAACGGGCGAGATAAGCACATATGCCCCTCAGGCCAGGAAGATACACTTCGACATAGACCCGTCCGAGTTCAACAAGAACGTAAAAATCGACCTTGCCGTTCTGGGCAATGCAAAAGAGACGGTCCCTGCCGTAGCGGAGCTTGTAAACCGCCGCAAGCAGACCGAATGGATAAAGAGTTTTGAAGCGGCAGAAAACGCCGAATACGAAAAAGTAATCAAAGATGAGATTGCTCCCGAAAGCGGGGCTTTGCGCATGGGCGAGGTTGTGCATTGCGTATCGGAAGCTGCCGGCAACAATGCCATAGTCGTAACGGATGTGGGGCAGAACCAGATGATGGCGGCACGCTATTCGGGGTACAAAAGTACGCGCAGCCTCGTTACCTCGGGCGGCCTCGGGACGATGGGCTTCGGCCTGCCTGCGGCGATAGGCGCAAAGTTCGGCGCTCCCGACCGCACGGTATGCATCTTTGCCGGAGACGGTGGGCTGCAGATGACCGAACAGGAACTCGGCACAATACAGGCGTACGGGCTGGATGTGAAAATAATCCTCCTCTCCAACAACGTACTCGGTATGGTACGCCAGTGGCAGGAGCTCTTCTTCGAGAAACGTTTTTCCGAGACCGATCTGGTCAACCCCGACTTTATCAAACTCGCCGAAGCGTACGGGATAAAGGGGCGCAGGATAAATTCGCGCTCCGAGTTGAAAGAAGCGGTGGAAGAGATGATGCAGTACGACGGGGCATACATTCTGGAAGCCGATGTGGAAAAGGAGGAGATGGTATTCCCGATGACCCCGACGGGCCAGAGCGTAGATTATATAATGTTGAACCGTAACGAGATATACAAAAAGTAATGGAGCCTATATTATATACCATAACGGTTCACTCCGAAAACCAGGTAGGACTGTTGAACCAGATATCCATCATATTCACGCGGAGGAAACTGAATATAGAGTCGCTTTCCGTATCCGCTTCAGCTATAAAGGGCGTTCACAAGTTCGTTATCACGGTAATGTGCGACGAAGAGACCGTAATAAAGGTGGTGAAGCAGATAGAGAAACGGATAGATGTAATACGGGCGTTCTACTATACCGACGAAGATATAGTATATCAGGAAGTCGCGCTGTATAAGATTTCCACGCCAAACCTGCTTGAAATAGGCGGGCTGGAGAAGCTTGTGCGCAAGTACAATGCCCGTGTGCTGGAGATAACCCGTACGTATACGATAATAGAGAAAGCCGGCCATACCGAAGAGACGCAGGCGCTGTTCGAGGCATTGAACATGTACGGCGTATTGCAGTTCGTCCGGTCGGGGCGCGTATCCATAACCCGTTCCACGGTGGAACATGTGGACCGTTTCCTCGAAAAGCAGGAGCAACGCCGTCTGGCACAAGAATAAAAAAACGACCGTATGGCAGAAACCGACAAAATATACAGTTGCAGATATAACATAGTGCCTGCCGATTGCAATGCCCAGCGCGAAGTCTCCATGTATTTCATGGCCAATAAGATACTCGATGTGGCTACACGGCACGCCGACGAGTGGGGGATAGGGTATCACGCAATAACCGAGCGCAATCATGCCTGGGTGCTTGCCCGTCTGGCCATAGATATGGAGCGGTATCCGCAGCCGTACGACACAATGGTGGCCGAAACGTGGGTGGAGGATTTCAATCCGCACTTTTCCGAACGCAATTTCCGTTTTTCCACCCCCGAAGGGGATAGTTTCGGTTATGCCCGCAGCATATGGTTCGTAATAGACCTGTCCACCCGCAAGTCGCTCGATATAAGTTCGCTCGGGTATTTGAAAGACAAACGGGCCGGGAAAGAGTGTCCCATAGCGCGGCAGGGGCGGCAAAAGCCAATAGCCCGGAATACCCCCGGAACGGAGTTCAAGGTTGAATTCAGCGATATAGATTTCAACCGCCATTTCAACAGCGGCAAGCAGATAGAACATGTAATGAACTGTTTCACCATGGAACAGCTCGATAAAAGTTTCGTAAAGCGATTTGAAATAAGCTATATGAACGAAGCGCACTATGGCGACACCCTGCAGCTTGCAAGCGAGGAGACCTCTCCCGGACATTTTACGGCCGAGTTGAGGCCTGCCGGTGAGGGGCCTGTAATCTGCCGGTGCGGAATAGAACTGAAAGAGAGAGATTGAAAACAAATAGAAACAACCCTAATTAAAAACAAAAAGATTATGGCAATAATGAATTTTGGCGGAGTAGAAGAAAATGTAGTAACCCGCGAAGAATTTCCATTGGAAAAAGCAAGAGAAGTACTTAAGAACGAAATTATAGCAGTGATAGGTTACGGAGTACAGGGCCCGGGTCAGAGCCTTAACCTTCGCGACAACGGATTCAATGTAATAGTAGGCCAGCGCAAGGATTCCCCCACGTGGGACAAGGCGGTAGCCGACGGCTGGGTACCCGGCGAGACCCTCTTTGAAATACAGGAGGCATGCCGCAGGGCAACCATAATACAATACCTCCTTTCCGATGCTGCCCAGATAGCCGTATGGCCCACGGTAAAAGCCGAACTCACCGCCGGAAAGGCCCTTTATTTCTCTCACGGATTTGCAATAACCTACAAAGAAAGGACAGGCATAGTTCCTCCTGCCGATGTGGATGTGATAATGATAGCACCCAAAGGTTCAGGTACAAGCCTTCGCAGGATGTTCCTGCAGGGCCGCGGGCTTAACTCGAGCTACGCAATTTTCCAGGATGCTACCGGCCGTGCAAAAGAGCGCGTAATAGCTCTCGGTATAGGCGTAGGTTCCGGCTACCTGTTCGAGACCACGTTCAAACGCGAAGTTTACTCCGACCTTACCGGCGAGCGCGGAACCCTTATGGGTGCGATACAGGGAATCTTTGCAGCCCAGTACGACACCCTCCGCGAGAACGGCCACACCCCGTCAGAGGCATTCAACGAAACTATCGAGGAACTCACGCAGTCCCTTATGCCCCTTGTAGCCGAAAACGGAATGGACTGGATGTACGCAAACTGCTCCACAACCGCGCAGCGCGGTGCGCTTGACTGGTGGAAGAAATTCCGCGATGCTACCAAACCCGTATTTGAAGAACTTTACAGCGAAGTGGCAAAAGGAAACGAAGCACAGCGTTCAATCGACACCAACAGCAAGCCCGGCTATCGCGAATCCCTCAACAAGGAACTTGAAGAGATGCGCAACAGCGAAATGTGGCAGGCCGGCGTAGTAGTACGCAAACTCCGTCCCGAAAACAACTAACGGACGAAAAGATGCAGGTCGTGCCGCGTGCGTGAACCTGCACCCTCAATAAACCGAAGCGGTTGTCTCGTTTTCGAGGCAACCGCTTTTTTGCATGACAGCAGCAATGATAAAGGCAAGATGTAAGAAAACGCGAACAGAATACGGGTAAATCCTTTTTTATTATCTTCGCCGTTCAAGGCGGAAATAGGCCGCACCCGGCATAATAACGGAAAATTTGCAGGATAAGCCCGGCAGAAAGTATTGTTTGCCTATGGCATCCGGTTCAAGATAATGAAGTACGGAATTTCCGGGCAAGAAGTCCGCATAACACTTGTAGAGCTATGACAGAAGTAAAAGAAATAGATAAATGGCCCGATAACGATAAATGGGCGAAGGCCCGTAAGGATTGGGATGCAATACCGAAAGAAGAAAAGGATGTGTACCTGCGGGAACATGCGGCCGCTATTGACCGTTGGCAGGCAGAAATCGATGCAATGGCGGAAGACGGCGATACAGACGAAAAGAGGGTGACCCAAAAGCCATAAGGCATTGGAGTCACTCTCTTTTTTTATTTGATAGAACCATATTGTCGGGATGACACCGGAAAACTGAATCCCTCCCACCAGACGGTGGGCCCCTCCCGTTCACGAAGCCACGGGCG
>CASFRS010000012.1 GCA_949297125.1 uncultured Bacteroidales bacterium | reverse complement strand
TTGCAATTCGGCGGACAGTGTGTGCCGAATCTCGCCATGAGACACAATATATTGTGCAACTGGGGATTGCAGTTGAGGATAGACCTTATACAGCTGCCTGAACTCCCTGAATCTGCGTTCAGTCAGTCCTTTCGTATTCAACCTCAACTCCAGTTTCTTCAGCAGCTGCTCACCGTATGCAGCCCTGTCCTCGCCGTTCTGCTCGAACTCCACTATATAATATCCGATCAACCAGTTTCTTGCAGTCAGAGAAAGATTGACGGCGTGTGCCGCCTGAGCCTGCAATGCGTGTTGTACCGTGTCAATATGGCTTACTAATGATTCGAAATTCATACGTCACTTTATTTCAATAAATTAACCAACTCTTTCTTCATCTCGTCATCGATTGCGCGGTAACGGGCAAATGCCCAGCTTCCTTCCTTGTGTCCGCTCAACGCGCCTACTAAATTAGGGTCTTTTACCTGTTTGTACAAATTCCCGACGAAAGTTCTGCGGGCCAGATGCGAAGAAGCTATCTCATACAGTACCCGCTTCTCCTCCTCTCTCGTCGTAGGATTGATGACCGTCACGAGCCGTTTCAGTCCGGCAGCCTTGAATATCCGCTTTATGGCGACATTGTATTTCTGTTCCGATATGAACGGCAGGAGATTGTCGCCGGGACTGTCGGCATACCTCTCCACTATTTCAAGGGCAATATCATTCAACGGCACCCGTACTGTCAGCGGTCTTCCTTCTTTTGTCTTCCATGGAATATACTCCACCGCTCCGTCTATCACACTACTCTTGGTCAGCTTCAGAAGGTCTCCCACACGACAACCGACCAGGCACTGAAAGACAAAAATATCTCTCTGCACAGCGAGTTGGGGATGCCGGCTAAGATTTGTCCTGTATATCTTGTTTCGCTCATCTATGGTGATATAATACGGAGTGCCGTATGTGCATTCTTCAAGGGGAAAATCATCAAAAGGCGTATTGGCTGTACGCTTGTTGTCCCGACACCAATAGAAAAATGTACGGATTCTCGAAAAACAGTCCAACAACGTGTTCTTCCCTCTCGGATGCGGTGTCCTGAATTCTGGAACTTTCTCATAAATCTCCGGATAAAGTTCATAATACCGATACTCGTTCTCGAAGAAATCCCATATATCCCGAAGAGTATCCGGAGTGACCTCATCTACATCCAGCACAAAGTCCTTCTGCCCCCGACGGGTCATCCTCACAAAGACCTGATACCGCTCCAGTCCTCGCCGGACCACACGATAATTCTTCTTCCGTACTTCCGACAACTTGTGCTTCTCCAGAAACTCATCAAAAAGTTCCAGCAGAGTAGGCTTGCGCACGGCATCATGTTCCTCCTGCTTCTTGTACCTCTGAGGATGATGGTACTTGTCAATCATGACAGCCAGCCACTCACTGTCCACATCAGGTGTATATTCACGGTCTATCAAGGACAGTATGTCCTGCACGCCACTATTAAGTTTCTTCTTCTTTTCATCGCTGACCAGTGCGACCCTATCCTTATAGCCTTGCTTTTCGCTGCTCCAATGATTAGGGTTGATGGTCAGTTCGCTTGCGGCCTTTAAATCCTTCTTCCCGTCCCTCACGCGGAAATAGATAGTGGCAAGTGTATCCGTATTATTCTTGCTCGACGTCTTCCTGATAAATGCGGTAACCTTCATTTGTCCTTATTTTATATCCGGATACAAAGATAACATTTGTTCCCAAATTGTTCCCAACCATCCCGAATTTACTTAAAACAATTTGAATGAAAATAAAATATCCCACTTCTGTAAATTAATGTAATTCAGCGTATTTCACAGCAAATTTCACCATTTTGCCATTTATGAAAATTTCAGATAATCCAATATTTTCGACCCCGACTCCGGGTACTGTAGAAAGCTGAGTATTGATTAATCAATTACTTGGCTTTTTTCTTTTACCCTAAAACCACTCGTTTACCATTCGGTGAATGAGGATTTGAAGAAAGCCTACGAACTGGAGAAATAAGAAGCAAGGTACAAAACACCTATTACTTGAACTTTCCTGCAAACACTATACGCAACTTTGATGCGTACAACCGGAAGCGTTCATAACATAATGAGCGGTTATTTCTACTCTTCAAAAGGCGAATACCGCTTGTACGGGATTACGTCCGGCATTGGCGGCCGTTTTATTTCCTATTTTATCAATATGGGAGCTTCCCGATACCTGCTTCTTTTATGACGCTTTTAATACCCGGTTATGGCATAGCTGCGTATTTTGTATTTCCTGAAACCTTTCTCCTCTATCCATTCATTATTTTTAATCAGGTTGGCAAATGCATCTTCTTTAGTATCGCCATCTTCAATGCCCAAAACTTGCATGCTCTCAAGAAAACAAAAGAAAAAGAGGGACGCTTTTTTGAGCTGAACCCCGAAAGTTATATGAAGAACTTTCGGGGTTCAGGCCGTCATTCCCTGTTGCTTTCCCTTTTTCGGGGCTTTTGCAAGGTGTCAGCGGTACACGAACTTGTAGGTTATAGTATTGGTCCCACGACCCTGTTCGGTATCTTTTTCGTTTTCAATACGGTAGTTGTATCCCATATCCGGGTTCGCAGGGTCTACCAATTCATCGCCCACCACAATATCGTATTCGTGCCGTATCTTTATCGACGTTGAACGCGCCGTAACCGTTGCTACCGTACCGTCGGCGTTCAGGGCATAGTCCAGGGTGTAATCGTCATTATCCTCGTCGGAAATGAAATAGTCGCAGCTTTCGTGTATCGTAACATTCGGCTCCGTCCAGTAGTTGGATGCTGTGCCGTCTACCGACTCGGAACTCCACCCGGCGAAAAAGTTTATATAACGGTCCATGCTCCGCCCTGCCAGCCGCAGCAAAGCCAACCGCGCGATACGTCCCGGCACGTAAGCTTCTTCCGGCGCTTCCGAGGTGATTCCGGGGAAAAAGAGGATATTGATATCCAGATTCATCTTGTCGTTGGGTATCTGGTTGAAATATTGCTCGTACCCGAACTCCTCGCCCGTCCCGGTCTCGTCGGAATATGCGCCGCCCGACAGTACCCCGTTCTTGTAGACGTACGTATTCCAGAAATCGGAGCAGGCTATGCGCGAAAGGCGGTCTTCGCCATTGTACGTCATCTCGAAGGTGTACAATTTATTGTCCCATTCGTTGTGAGAAGAGGGATGCGACTTGCATCTCCAGACATACCCTTTGTCGTTCAGCAGCACGTCGAAGGTTTGCGTTCCGGTGTCCGACCACTTCTCTTCAACACGGATACGCCCCGGTGTAGAATAGTCCATATTGCTGACAAGAGCGGTTGCTGTGCTCCGGTTATTGTTGGGAATTATATCGATAGTGTAGGAGACAACTCTACCGAGGTCGTCATATTCAAACGTATAGGTCGCATTCTCTTCGCAACGCTGCGAAACTGGCATCTCGGTCCAATATGCCACGGTACGCTCTATACGGCTGACGAAAGCATAATTTGAAGGTTCCGGAACGGACGAGCCGTCGCTGACGGTTACCGCGCACGAAGCCGATACTTTCTTGTTGGAAGAAGATACGGCCGTAACGGTTGCCGTCCCTGCCGAGACTGCTGTTATCTGACCTGTTACCGGATGCACATCGGCTACCTGAGGGTTGCTGCTCGACCACGACACAGATTTTATAGTTGCGTTGTCGGGTGTTACGGTTGCGGTCAAGACTGCTGTCTCTCCTGTAGCAAGTAAAAGTTCCGATTCACTGAGGTGGATGCTCTTTACCGGAACCGGGGCCTCGTTCTCACTGCCGTCCTGCCTGATACCCTCCTGAACTACGGTTACGGTAAAGGAGGAGTTGCCCGAACGGATTGTAATGGTAGCTTCGCGCCGTTGCCCCGTGTAGTTCTGGTCAAGTTCTATCCGTAATGTTGTTGTTCCGGCAGGGCCGCTGTACGCTTCCTTGTCGCCGAGGTACAACCGCAGCCATACCACATTGTTCCCTTCGCGGGCAACAGTGCCGGCAACGGAATTCCCAGACATGAGTGTCTGGGCCTGTACTTCGGTAACTGTAGCCACCCATGCCGAAGCCGCCGTAAACGAAAAGCCCCTGCCTGCCGTATGCTCGTTATCGGCAAAAGCCTCCTGCATGCACTCCTCCTGCACAGGCGGGACGAGCGGTGCAGCAGCGTCCTCCCCGTCGTCATCCTTGTTGCATGATGCGAACACAGCCAGTATGGCAAGCATGACAACTGCCATGAATCTTTCCATTCGAGTGCATAAAATTTTTTCCATATGGAGTCTTGTGTCATAAAATGCGCACCAGTTACCATATGCGCTGTTAAAGACAACGAAGCGTGGAACTGCAATGCCACGTCTTTGCTGAAGGTCGTAGGAAAAACCTAATGAGCAGATGTAGTAACAGCAGCCCACGCTATAGCGTGAGAACCACTATGCCATCCTTGCTCATTTTGAAAATTTCCTACGTTCTCAACAACAAGATGCGCATAACGCTTCTTTCTTTTCCGATATGTCCTGGACAAGGTTGCCCGAATCCTGCTGCAAATATAGTGAACGGCGAGGGCACAGCCAAACGGATTTGGCTATGCCGGGCCGCATCCTGTATCCGACACTACGTCAAAGTGTATAAAAACAGTTTGAATATTATACCGGATATGGGCAGATATAATCTGCCTGCTGTTTAATATCCGGGATATAGGGAAGCGGGGCGGCCCGCAGCGGAATTTAACCTGCGGCTCTACGGAGTATGCCTTATGGAAAAACATTATGTACAGGAGAAGCGCGCACAGGAGTTTCGCTTTCTTATCGCCCTCTCCTGTATTTGCATTTTATCAGTCTATCTCAACATATTCAAAAGACATCTTCCCTTTATCGGGTACATCGCTGCCGCAAAGACGCTTCTTTGTAATTTTGATTGCAACATCGGATTTGTCTACTCCAATCCATTTCCGACCCAACTCTTCTGCGGCTTTCAATGTAGTGCCGGAACCGCAGAAACAATCCATTACTATGGAATCGGTATAGGACGACGCTGAAACTATGAGTTTTAACATTTCTTCGTTTTTTTGAGTAGGGTAACAGGGATAGAGAGGGTCTTTGAACTCCCAAATATCCTGAACCCTTTTCCCTCCCATTTCATCCGCATAGTTTATCTTTCTTGGATTTCCTTTGGACGACCACTCTATCAACCCGGCTCTATCCAATGCTTCCAACTCAGCTACGGAACATCGCCAATGTCTTCCGGGTGGAGGATACATACCTTTAAAGGGCTTGGATGTTTCACCGTTTTTAGTTTCGCCGGGTGCATGAATAGGGACGGTAGTATAGCGTCTGCCGTATTTGTCTATTTTGGAATAACCTTTCACGATATCTTTTTCCGTATAAGGAAGTTTGGGGGTATTCCATATGGGGTTGTCTCCTTTAGTGTAGAATAAAATCATGTCTTTTATATTCCCGTACCCAATTTTATCGAAGTTTTTAGGATTGCATTTGATACGGGTAATATCGTTTCTGAATGATTTCATGCCGAACACTTCATCCAACATTATCTTTACGTAATGACCCACCTTGTAATCTATATGAAGATACAGCGAACCTCTTTCCGACAATAACCGGTGGATAAGAAGCACTCTAACCTTTAAGAACTCCATGTATTCTTCCCCGCTGACAGTATCTTCGTATGCCATAACGGAATCATCCTGGGCTTTACTTACTGTTGCGACACGCCCGCTATTGTCGATAGAGAAGAATCCTCCGGTAGAGAATGGAGGATCTATATATACCAAATCTATACGTCCTTCGTACCCGTTGTCGATAAGCCAGCGCAGCGCCTTCAGATTCTCACTTTTTATTAAAATATTGTTACCTGTCATAATGAATACAGAAATTCTCTTAAAACCAGTGCACTCATTACAGGAATATCATTTCCCGTGATTTTCTATATTTGTTAGTTCCGCTGCCCTTTCGAGGTTTTATATATAGTACGCCATCCATAATCCCGATTTTTATAACTCCACTTTTAGTGTCTGTACCTATTGTTGAAATAGCATCGTTGAACTGTGCATTCTGATGTCCGCCTTCATCGGATATGAATTTTGCCTCGCCTATAACATACTTACCGTTAAAACGGGCAATCAAATCGACACCTTTATCCCTTTTATAATCCAATTTTCTGACAGCATACTCCAACAGTGCGGCATCAGAACCGGCAAGTATGGCATTTTCGCTATTTGAATCGAATATATCCTCCGACACGGGATACACTCCGAGTACACCCGAATTTACCCACCGCTTGAAAAGCGGGCCCATTTGCCTGTTGGTTTCTTTCGGTTCTGAACACCTCTCGAATAATTTTTCCAATCCCAACTCCCTGATACGTCCGCATATTCTGTTTACTGTCTGCGGATTCCTTAATATAGCAGTAGGATCTTTTCTGAAAAACGGAACATACCCGTCTTTTACCGGAAACAATTTTAAATCCAACAAAACCTTTAAAAGAGCAGTATTGTCTTCTCCGTTAAATGAATCGACAACGTTTTTCCAAGCAACCGGGTCTATCTCACGAATAGAATCCGGCGCCAAAGGATAAACTTTAAATAATTGGTCGAGATAGTCTTTTTGATTCGCCAGGTCTATGCTGATTTTTGTAAAATAATTCATTCTGTCCCTCTAAATCTGATAAATTTATAGAAAGCAAATATAACTTATAACTTTGATATACGTGTGCGCACTCCCCGACAATTTAAGTGCGGGACTCTTTTCCGTTGCGGGAATAATTCGTACGAAGGGAAAGGGGAGGAAGAACAGGCCGTTGCCGTGTACGGCGGTTCGGCGGCGGCAAACAACGGTTCGGGACGGATTTATGCTGTTCCGGTATATTTGTCGGCATTTATGGACCTATTGTTCGTATCTTTGCCGATGTAGCAGCGAAGATAAGCTGCACTCGGCATAGCCAAACCTTACGGTTTGTCTCTGCGCTCGTTTGCATTATCTTTGTCGGGAATTTTACCTGTGCCGAAATAGTGAAAGACAGAAATGAAAGCCAGATTATTTTTTATCGCAACAATCGTATCGGTTTTGTCCATACAGGCAAATGCCGGTAGTGTATCCGCTCCGGACACGCTGAGCATGACGCTCGACCGGTGTCTCGATATTGCGCTCGGATACAACTACACGTTACAGTCCGCCGTATTGGACGAGAATAACAGGGAGGCTGACGTCAAACAGTCGAAAATGGAATTTGCCCCCGACATATCGGCGAATCTCTCCGAGAGCGTTTCCCGCACCAATGCCGACGGCACCAACTGGAACGGAAGCTACGACCTTTCGGCAAGCATGACGCTCTTCCAGGGAGGTGGGCTGCTCTCTTCGCTCAAGCAGAACAAGATGATTTACGAGCAGACCCGCTTGCAGACACAGCAGTACAACAACGAACTGACGATTAGCGTACTCGAGTCGTTTCTTACGGCTCTGGGGTATGAAGAACTGCTCCGCTACCAGGAGTCGATATTGGAATCGAGCCGCCAACAGGCTGAGGAGGGAAAGGTAAAATATGAAGCCGGAAAGATAATAGAGAGCGATTACCTCCTGCTTGAGGCGCAGTATGCCACCGACCTCGACAACGTGAACACCACGCGCATAAACCTCGAAAACACGCTTGTAAACCTTAAGAACCTTATGGCCATGGACCTGTCGCAGCAGATAAAGCTAATCTCGCCCGACGATGCCGTCCTTGAATCGATGCTCTCCGTCCCCTCGCGCGAAGAGGTGATACTCCGCGGGATGGAGACCATGCCCGAGGCAAAGATAAGCGACTACAACGTGCGGATAGCAGAAAAGGATGTCCGTATAGCCAAGGCCGGCTACTACCCTACCATTACGCTTAACGGCGGGATAGGAACGGGGCACGCGGTAGATTTCGCCAACTACGGCAACCAGTTGTCCGACCGCTTCGGGCCGCAGGGCGGAATAACCGTAAGTATCCCCATTTTCAACCGCAACAGGACGCAGACCGACGTAAAGCAACGGAAAATAGCCTTGAAACAGGCGGAACTGGAATACGAACAGTCGATGAAAGACATTGAGCAGACCCTTATCAACGAATACGGAGAGGTTCTCTCCTCGATGAGCAAATACAAGGCATCGGCCATAAAGGAGAATGCCTATTACAGTTCGTTCATGGCATATACCGCAAAATTCAAGGCCGGGGCCATTACCACAGTACAGCTGTTGCAGCAACAGAACGATTACATAAGCGCCGTAAACGATTACGTGCAGAACAAATACACTTTCATGCTGCAACGCAAGATACTCGATGTAAGAATAGGTGAAGAAGTAAAAATGTAAGTAACAACGGATATGGGAATAAAAAGGAAGAAAAAGGTTATTATATGGTGTTCGGCCGCTGCGGCCGTAATAATCGCGGCCATATTGCTGGCAAGGAAAGGGGGCGGACAGGTATCGTTCAACACCTCCGTCGTAAAAGCCGGGGAGATAGAGATTACCGTTATGGCTACCGGATATATCCAGCCTGTTGAAGAGGTGGAGGTAGGGACGCAGGTATCGGGCGAGATAGAGAAGATATATGTCGATTACAATTCGCATGTTACCGCCGGGCAGCTGCTGGCCGAACTCGACCAGTCGACCCTCAACGAGCAACTGATACAGGCAAACGCCTCCATGAACAGCGCAAAGAGTGCATTGCTGCTGGCCGAGCAGAACTACAACCGCACCAAGAAACTGCATGACGCCAAGGCGGCTACCGATGTGGAAATGGAAGAGGCGGTAAACCAGCTTACGCAGGCCCAGATGACCTACGACGATGCAAAATCGATAGCTAACCAGGCCAAGGTAAATCTCGAATACGCCTATATCTATTCCCCTATAGACGGCATCGTACTCGACCGGGCCGTAAGCGTAGGACAGACGGTGGCATCGTCGTTCGAGACCCCTACCCTTTTCACCATAGCCAAGGACCTTACCCGGATGCAGGTCGAAGCCGACGTGGATGAAGCCGACATAGGCATGGTAAAAGTGGGGCAGACGGCCGAATTTACGGTGGATGCGTACAGCGACGAAGTTTTTGAGGGGACCGTGCAACAGGTGCGCATGCAACCCACCACAACCAGCAACGTGGTAACATATACGGTTATAATCGAAGCCCCGAACCCCGAAGAGAAACTGTTTCCGGGGATGACGGCAAACATAACCATAATGATAAAGTCCGATTCGGGATTGAGCGTGCCCGTTGAAGCGGTAAATTACGTAATGACACCCGAAGTGGCCGACAAGACAGGGTATGAAGGGGCGCTCACGCTTTCGGGAACCGGCGGGAGCGACAAAAGCGTATGGGTTCTTGAAAACGGCATGCCGGAGTTGCGTCCTATAACTACAGGAATGGGCGATGGTATCGATTTCATCGTAAAATCGGGACTTGAAGAGGGCGAAGTGGTAATCCTGTCGGCAAACACCGGAAAGAAAAAGCCGGGAGAGGCTGCAAGGAACCCCCTTATGCCGTCGCATCCCGGGAACAACAAGAACAAGGAAAAGAAATAGCAGGGCAATGGGCGACGAAATAATAAAAGTAAACGAGCTTCGCCGCGTTTTCAAGGTGGGCAGCGAGGATGTCCATGCTTTGAAAGGGATAACTTTCCAGATAGGACGCGGCGAATTCGTCAGCATAATGGGGACGAGCGGCAGCGGGAAATCCACGTTGCTGAACATCCTCGGCTGCCTCGATACCCCTACAGGGGGGGAATACAGGATTGACGGAATATCGGTAAAAGACCGCAGCAAGGACGACCTGGCCGTAATACGGAACAGGAAAATAGGGTTCGTATTCCAGTCGTACAACCTGCTGGCGCGGACAACCGCACTTGAAAACGTAGAACTGCCGTTGCTTTACAACAGTTCCATTCCGGTAAGCGAGAGACGCGACAGGGCGGTTGCCGCGCTGAAACAGGTAGGCCTCGCCGACCGCATGATGCACACCCCCAACCAGCTTTCCGGGGGGCAGCAACAGCGCGTGGCCATAGCCCGCGCGCTTGTAAACGACCCGGTAATAATCCTTGCCGACGAAGCGACGGGGAATCTCGACACCCGTACTTCGTACGAGATAATGAGCCTGTTCCAGGAGTTGAACAATGCGGGCAAGACCATAGCCTTCGTTACGCACGAACCGGATATCGCCGCCTTTACGAAACGGAAAATAATGCTGCGAGACGGGCATATAATCCGCGACGAAAGGGCCGAATCGCTCTCCGCCCGCGAAGCGCTCGAAGCCTTGCCGCCGTCGGACGATTATTGATAATATACAGCTGGATATGAATATAGCGGATTTGATAAAGATAGCGTGGCGTGCGCTGCTCCGCAACAAGACGCGCGCACTGCTCACAATGCTCGGCATAATAATAGGTATCGGCTCGGTAATTGCCATGGTCAGCATAGGGCAAAGCTCTTCGCAGAGCATCAACGACCAGATATCCGAAATGGGTACCAATATGATAATGGTGATGCGCAAAGCCGAACGCAGCGGAGGCGTGAATATCGGTTCGGACAGCGTCCAGACAATGCGGGCGTCAGATGCCGACGCCATCCTGGCCGGAAGCAGAAACGTAATAATGGCCTCGCCCATGGTCTCTTCCGCAGGGCAGATAGTATACGGCTCACAAAACTGGCCGGGTTCGATACAGGGCGGGAACTCGTCGTACCTTGCAATCAACAAGCGCAGCATATTGTCGGGGGCCAACTTTACTGAACTCGACGTCAAGCAGGCGGCAAAAGTCTGCCTGATAGGGACGACGGTAAGGGACAACATCTTCCCGAACGGGGAGAACCCCCTCGGCAAGATAATCCGCTTCGGGAAAATCCCGATGAAAATAATCGGCGTCCTTGAAAGCAAAGGGCAGAACCAGATGGGACAGGACCAGGACGACATAGTTATTGCCCCGTATACGACAGTGCAGAAAAGGATGCTGGCCATAAGCTACGTACACATGATATTCGTTTCGGCCGCATCGGAAGAGGTGGCATATCAGGCAGTCTCGGACATTGAGAACATCCTGCGCAAGGAACACAGGATAAAACCGGGGAAGGACGACGACTTCCAGGTCCGCACGCAACAGCAGATACTGGACATTATGGGCTCGGTAACTGGCATCCTTACGCTGCTCCTTACCGCCGTTGCAGCAATATCGCTGCTGGTAGGGGGTATAGGTATAATGAACATAATGTACGTTACCGTTACCGAACGGACGCGGGAGATAGGGTTGCGCATGGCCGTCGGAGGCAAAAACCGCGACATACTTATGCAGTTCCTCGCCGAGAGCACCATATTGAGCCTGGCCGGCGGAATAATAGGCATATTGCTGGGGATAGGGCTGGCCTTCGGCACTTCGCACGCCCTTAACTGGCCTTTTATCGTAAGCATAGGGTCGGTGGCCATATCGTTCCTTGTATGCGCGGTAATAGGGATATTCTTCGGGTGGTACCCGGCACGCAAGGCCGCCAACCTCGACCCCATAAACGCCTTGCGCTACTAATAGCGTCCGCGCCGTACAACACGTTTTTCCGGGACACTGACAGAGAGAGAAAGGGACAACAAACATGTTCAACAGATAAAAAATATCGCCGCCCGGCATACGGGATGCCGCCGTCTACTCAGTATATATCAACGTGCTGGTATACCTGCTGTTCCTGATAATAATGGTATACGGCCGCAGCGCCGTCATGCCCTACGATGACAACCCGAACCCCCACCCCGGGATGTCGCACGTAATGCTCCTTGCGGGAATCGGGATAACGTATGTATACCTGTTCCTGCTCTTCTGCCTCAACTTTCACATACTTAAGCAGGAACGGTACAGGGTGAAGGTGCGCAACCTGCTTGCCATATCCGTATCGCTCGTATTCATAGTTGTCTGGAACAGAAGCACCATGCTGTTTACCGAACAGATGTTCGACCTCCCGAAGCCCGATGCTCGCGGCCTGCGCGGGAGCATGGTGCGCGACCTTGTCCTGGGAAGCCTCGCGGTCTTCTCTTCGCAGCTTAGCTGGCTCAACTACCGCAGACAGCTTATCGCAGTAGAGAAAGAGATGCTGAAAGCCGAATATGAACGCGCCCGCTATGAAGCTCTGAAAGCGCAGATTGACCCGCACTTCCTGTTCAATACCCTCAACACCCTAAATTCCATGATAGGGTTCGACCAGAAAAAGGCCCAGGACTACTTGCAGAAACTCTCTTCCATATTCAGGTATACCATTCAGGGGAAAGACTCTGTTTCGTTGGCTGACGAACTGGCCTTCACGCGCGACTACTGCGCCCTTATGCAAATCCGTTACGGCGAATACATAAGGTTCATATTCGATATTTCAGACAAATACGACAGATACCGCCTGCCGCCGTTCAGCATACAGACCCTTGTGGAGAATGCCATAAAGCACAATGTGATAAGCCGCCGTTACCCGCTGGCAATAACCGTATCGACCGGCGACGACAATACGGTAACCGTATTCAACATGGTAAACCGCAAAGCCGAGACGGAAAGCGGCGAAGGGGTCGGCCTGGCCAATCTGTCAGAGAGGTACAGGCTGAAGTACGGAAAAGAGATAGGGATACGCAGCAGCGGTACGACCTTCAGCGTAACGCTGCCGCTAATAAAAGGATAATGCCGTGAAATGCGTAATTGTTGAGGACGAATATGCCGCAGCCGTATCGCTGTCGGAACTTGTCAGGGAGAATGTCCCCGATATGGAAATAACCGCCGTATTGCAGAGCGTGGAGGAGAGCGTGGAATGGTTCTGCCGCAACCCTGCCCCCGATATGGCATTCATGGATATTCATCTGGCCGACGGGTCCTCGTTCGCCATATTTTCAAAAGCCGAAATAACCTGCCCGGTGATATTCACTACCGCCTACGACCAGTACGCACTGCGGGCTTTTGAAGTAAACAGCATCGACTACCTGCTGAAACCGGTAACCAAGGCCGACCTGCTGCGTGCGGTGGACAAGTACCGGCGTCTCACGGCCGCAGGCAGGGGAGGCTATTACGCCCCCGACTTCCTGAAACGCCTTGTTTCAGAAATGCGGAGCAAATCGTCATACAGGTCGGCGCTGCTTATCCCCTCGGGCGACAAACTTATTCCGCTCCCGGTAAAGGAGATAGCCTGCATCTATACCGAGAACAGGATTGTCCGTGCCGTATGCCGCGATGGACGGGAAATCTTTATCGACCGCACGCTGGATGAACTCTTTTCAATGCTCGACCCGCAAAACTTCTTCCGCGCCAACCGCCAGTATATAATATCGCGCACATCGGTACGCGATATTTCCCTGTGGTTCAACGGGCGGCTGTCTGTGAACCTGACGGTAAAGACTCCCGGGAAGATTGTTGTAAGCCGCGCCAACGCCGCCGACTTCAAAAGGTGGATTGCCGGCTGAGCCGGCCCGCCACGGAGGAGAGATACCTGCTCCGTCCGTAACGGGCAGGGAGTTATTTTTTTACGTTCTTTTTCTGCATATGATACATGGTATGCCCGAGAAACGGCTTCGGTCCTACCCTCTCGAACCCTAAACGGGTGTAGAGCCTTTCGGCTTCGGGATTGTCGGTGTCCACAAGCAGCCCGGTTGCCGGGATTCCTTTTTCGGCCGCACGCTGCTCCATGGCCGCTATAAGCCTTGAGGCAATCCCTTTCCCGCGGAATTCGGGAAAAACCGCAACGGAATCGATATAGAACTCGCCGGCCCCGGTTTCGTCGGTCAACCCTTCGGGAACGGCAAGCCCGTGCTCCTGCAAATCGGCAAAAAGGGCCTTGCGCAACTCCTTCAAATCCTTGCCGTCATATCCGCAAGCCCCTCCGGCAACCTTACCGTCCACCTCGCATATAAGGGTATTGAGGTAGCTGTACTGGCTGTCCTGACGAAGAGCCAGCCTCGTCATCATGCCGAGGACGGCTTCAATTCCTTTTCCTCCGCTCATATTCTCACACAGTTCGGGATGAAAAGCCATGGCTATTATCATGGCAATCTGTTCCGCATCGCGCGGCTCGGCGCTTCGTATCACAACATCCATAATTATTCCGTTTTATTTATTGTTGATATTCTTCATATTACAGGCAAACGACGCGTTTTTACGGTAAATCCGTACCGGTTGCCGTCCGGGTTCTATCCTGACGCGTGCAAATATACACCCTTTTAAATGTTGTATCACACTTGTACGGTAAGAATTTCGTCCCAGTCGGTGGTATAATGTTTCGACAGGTGGTTGCGGTTTACCCTCATGGCCGAGAACCCTTGCGAAGCTATCACTATGGTATTGGCCCCGTTTACGGAATTAATCGCATCGACGGCCTTAAAGAACCGCCCTTCCTTTTCGTGGTCGGTCTCATCGAAAAGGCGTGTCTGCCTGTGGCTTTTCGGAGACAAACCGGTAAGAATAACCCCGGCCTTTTTATATCCCCGGCCCCGGCCGCCGAATATCAGGGAGAGAGCCTTTACCGCAGCTGCGGCTATTACCGCCGTATTGTCGGTGGGGGTCTCCAGCAGGATGAAACGGCTGTCATAGTCGGGAACTTCTCTGGCAGACGAGATACCTCCGCGCATGAAAACCGACAGTGAAGAGCAGAGCGATTTTTCTTTCCGGAGTTTCTCGGCGCATTTCGATGCGAATGCCGCGACAACGGAACGCATCTCTTCAAAATCGGTTATCCCTTCGGCAAATGAACGGGAAACGCAAATCTGCTGCCGCCCCTTCTCTTCGGGTTCAAGTTCTATGCACGGCGTACCGTGCAACTCCTCCCAGGTCCGCTCCGTCCCTATCCCGCCGAGATGCCGCGCGCTCGCCTTGTTCATGCAGTAGAAATCCCAGGCCGTGCCATACCCCATGGAGAGGAGACGGGCAGACAGGCGGCGACCTATGCCCCATACGTCGCCTATGGGGAACTTCTTCAGCACCTTTTCTACATCTTCCTTGCGGTACATGAGGCACATGCCATCGAGGCGCGGATACTGCTTGCTCAGCTTCGAAGCTATTTTTGCAAGCGTCCGGGAGGGGGAAATACCTATGCTTACCGGGATTCCGGTACACCGCCTGACCCTGTCTACTATATACCGGCCGGTTTTACCGATAATTTCCGTATCGTCCGTCCCGAAACCGATAAATGCCTCATCTACCGAATAGACTTCTATGTGCGGTACGGTTTCGCGCAGGATTGTCATCACGCGGTGCGACATGTCGCTATACAGGGCGTAGTTCGAAGAGAAGATTTTCACCCCGTTTTCATCGCAAAAACGCTTTATCTGGAAATATGGCTGCCCCATTTTTATGCCGAGTCTTTTGGCCTCGTTGGAGCGCGAGATGATACATCCGTCGTTGTTGCTCAACACCACGACAGGCTTTCCGTTCAGCGACGGGTTGAATACCCTCTCGCACGAAACGAAAAAGTTATTGCAATCGCATACGCCAATCATCCTCGAATTATTTATCTGCTTTCCATTTACGCCCGGGATATGGATGCGGAAGTATTTTCCCGCACAAGGGGGCGATTTGCGGTAAAACCGCGCAATATGCCTTGAACTGCAAACCCGGCGAACACACGGGGGCTCAATGCTTTGATATGGAATAACGCACCACTCCCCACACGGTAAAGTCGTTGCCTGCCATAACTTCTATCGGCTTGAAGTCGGGGTTGGAGGGCATCAGCCAAAGCCTCTTCCCATCGCGCCTTATCCGTTTCAGCGTAAATTCTCCGTCTATACAGCAGACTGCTATACACCCGTCGTACGGTTCTACCGACCTGTCTACTACCAGGATATCGCCGTTGCGGATAGCATCGTCGCGCATACTCTCGCCGCTCACCCGTACAAAAAAAGTAGAGGCAGGGTGCTTTATCAACAGCGAGTTAAGGTTCAGCGCAGTACCGCACGAATCGTCCGACGGGGCCGGAAACCCGGCCGCCACCCTCGATTCCGACAAAATACCGTTTACTTCGCCCGAAGCATCGTACGAAAAAATATCCGATTTCTCAATCTTGTCCGCCATACTCCTACACTTGCGTTAGTTTGCCGTTTGCTCCGCCCGGAAGGCGAAGGAGCGATTATTCGGTATAGTTCCTGAAAATAAGGCGATACCCGGGATCCATACATCCGAACTTTTCCCACGAATACCGGCTCCACACTTCATAACCTCCGCTCTCCTCTATCTTCATTATCACCCCTTGCATGTCGGCAAGCCGCGGCATAAGCACCGTTGCTTCGCGCTTTTCGGCATCGGTTACCCCCTCGGCCCATCCTCCCGGGCTTTGAGGGAGGCTCTTGTCTGCAACGGGGTGTGCGGATTGCGCTGGTTTGTCCGCAAGCGATTTGCGGAGTTCCTCCACGGCCTTCTCTATCCGCTCAAGGCGGGACAGGATTAATGCATCGCTCTCTATCTTCAACTTCTTGATTTTGTTTATGTCCGCTGCGGCAATGAAAAATATGACGGCAACGGCAACAGGTAATATTATAAACAGCATAACTGAAAAAAATCCCAGACTCTGGAATATGAAAAAAGGTGCGTACGGTTCCATTCTCCTTTGATTTATTTAATCCGTCGGGATGCAAATGTAATAAATAATCGCAGAGAAAAAAGCAGGAGGGGATAATTCTGTTTTGCCGGAACCTTCCCGCCTGTCATCCGATAGGCCCGGCGACCGGATATAATGCTTGCCTGTAGCTGAAAAACGGGCGGATTATTGCAGTACATTACAGGGCACAAAAAAGTGTATCTCCTGTTAAGAGAAACAC
>CASFRS010000011.1 GCA_949297125.1 uncultured Bacteroidales bacterium | reverse complement strand
CAAACCCGACAGGGATTGTTTATGCCGAGTGCAGCCTGTCTTCGCTGTTACCACGAACAGCAAAGTAATGCAAACGAGGGCAGAAGCAAACCCGACAGGGATTGTTTATGCCGAGTGCAGCCTGTCTTCGCTGTTACCACGAACAGCAAAGTAATGCAAACGAGGGCAGAAGCAAACCCGACAGGGATTGTTTATGCCGAGTGCAGCCTGTCTTCGCTGTTCTATGGGCAAAGATAATGAAAGGGGCAAAATAACGGGCAATATGCGGCGCGGCTTCGGGCATCCGCTTTTTTTTTGCGCAAAGCTTATTATCCCTTTGAAAATCCTGCCGGTCATTTAATCGCACTCTTGCAATTTTTATTACTTTTGCGGCTCTGTAAATACGTACGACATTTTGCGTACCGCGAGTATTATGATACCTTATAGCTGTATGACGAAGTTTTATCTGCATCTCTTCATTTCTGTTGCCGGGCTCTTTTTTCTGCCCTCCTGCACTGCTCCCGGAAGCAGAAGCCCTTTTACCGGCTCCGGAGGAGAAGCGTCGCAACTGTTCGAGCTGAACCTCGACAACGGTTCGGACAGTACGGAAACAGGAGAAGCCTCTCCCCTTTTCTGTTCCGCGACAGACCTTCCGGCTTTTGGAAAAGGAATCGTACTCGGGTCCATGCTGTATTCGGGGAACTTCGCCATTGACGTAATAAAACTCCCCGATTGCGATTCGGCCTACCTGATATTGGCAGAGTTCAACAACAGGGACGAAAAGGGGAATACTTACTGGAGGCTTGCCGATTCGCTTAAAATAAACTTCCCGGAGGGTGCTGCTATCGGCTGGCCCGGCTACGTCATGAAAGGGGAAAGGCCTGAGCCGGAAACGCTTGTACTCCTGCCCGAGGACGGGGACTGGATAAACACCGAAATATACTACGATATTATCAGCGCATGGAGGTTCGACAGGGAAAAGAAGCGGATCTACGAAGTCGGGACAGACAGCCTTACCTGCATGAATGAAACCTTCGGGGCAGACTGACAGCCGCGTGCCGCCGCCCCGCCACGGATACGCCTTTACGGCGAATACCGCTACCGTAGGGATAACAAATGAACAAGTTGCTATTTAAACAGTAGAAAAGTTCTTTTTCGATTTTTTCCAGGCCAGGAGCCATCTTTTTGCTGCACTTTTTACTTGAAACAAGGCCAAAGGGAAAACTCCCTTTTCCTGGCTTACGTTCACCTGTTTTCTTCCGATACGAAGATACAAAACAAGCAGTATTTTCATCGAATGTTATCAACTAGAAACAAGATGTAGGCACGAAGATTTTACCGCCAAAAGAAAAAAAATGGCTTTATCTATTTTCTATGGCGTAGTCATCTCTTTTTTCCATTATTTTTGACTTTACTTTAATTGGCGTATTATGAATACGGGGATAAGGTAAGGCAGTCAATATTCAAATACCAAGAGTATAGATTGCGTTGTCGCTGACAAATGACTAAAAATATTTGGTGATAAACACCCTACAAATTCGTTTCCGGAATATTTTGTCTTCTTATATTTTATTACGACATTTGCATTACGATAGATTTGTAACGAAATAATAGAAACGACATGAAACCCAATAATCCTTTCCTCATTTCGGGGTATTACAGCCCGGAATTCTTTTGCGACAGAGAGCAGGAGACCAGAACTATTCTCGATGCGCTTCACAATGGGCGTAACTTGACATTGGTTGCTCCCCGCCGTATGGGAAAGACCGGATTGATTCGTCATGCCTTTTATTGCCTGAAAGAGCAGCAACCTGATATTGTCACTTTTTATTTTGATATATACTCAACTCAATCATTGGGCGATTTTGTACGATTGTTCGCCAGTACAGTATTGGGCCAGCTGGATTCCGCCCCGCAAAAAGCTTTGAGCCGTATAAGTCAGTTTGTCCGCAGTTGCCGCCCTGTGTTTACATTTGATGAATTGACAGGCGTTCCCAAGGTAACGATAGATCTGGCATCGGTAGAGGAAGAGAATACATTGAAAGAGATATTCGATTATCTGGGCTCGTCAGAGAAACGGTGCTACGTTGCCATCGATGAATTTCAGCAAATTGCCGAATACCAAGAAAAGGGAGTCGAAGCATTGTTACGCTCCTATATCCAGTTCTTACCCAATGTGAACTTTATTTTTGCCGGCAGCAAGCAGCATCTGATGCAGGAGATGTTCACTTCGTCAAAAAGGCCGTTCTATCAAAGTACGCAACTTCTTACAATCGATCCAATTCAACAGGATGAATACGCAAATTTTGCTATAAGGCATTTTGCTGTACACAATGTGAATCTGCCTCAGGGTGTTTTTAACTCGATTTATGAAAAATACACTGGACATACATGGTATGTCCAGTGTATTCTCAACCGCCTCTATGGATACGACCGTGATGTGGATATGGAGTTGGTCGTATACGCAACAGAGCAGATTTTATCCGAATATAACTACACTTATGCAGATCTCTTGAAAGCCTATACTTCCGGTCAGGTGCGCCTGTTGAAAGCTATCGCCAAGGAGGGTTGTGTCAAAGAAGTTTTAGCTGGGGATTTTATCAGCACCTATAGACTCCGGGCAGCAAGCAGCGTAAGTGCTGCATTGAAAAAGCTACTGGAAAACGAGCTGATTTATCAGACATCTGACGGTTACATGATATATGACCGCTTTATGGGCGAATGGCTGAGACAGCAGCAGTTTTAATTAATCTCTAATTTTTATTATAAAAAGGATAGTCTATCGTTATGGGATTTATAAACTTTCTGAAACGTTTCAGACGTTTAAAGATTCAATCTTCATCGGGAGGTAATATCATCGAGGAAGTTCACACAACTTCAGAATATATCGAAGCTCAGACTTTCAATAATGCCTTTGCTGCTCTCCTTGCCCAAGATAAATTTATTGCTCGGAGCGACTATAAAGATCTCATCGAATCCTATTGTAAAGTTGAGCAATTCTTCGAAACTTTGGCAAAGTCAGCTGTGTTAGATGAATATGTGGTAAAGCACGGGCTCGACATTGCGCAGATAAATACCTTTTGTAAGGTATATGATGAAATCAAAGACCTTGCGACTGAGTCTCCAACAATCAAGAGACATAACAATGCCTATATATCCCGTCATTTAGAATCAGAAAAAAACTATCTGGATCATATTCTAAAGGAGTGTGATTCTACCATATTACTTGATCAGGAACAACGCGAAGTCGTATTATCGGAAGAGGACTATACATTGGTTATTGCCGGGGCCGGAGCCGGGAAAACCACAACCGTGGCCGCTAAGGTTCGTTATTTGGTAGAGAAACGCAACATTGATCCCAACAAAATTCTGGTCATATCGTTCACCAACAAGGCTGTTGATGAGTTGCGAGGACGAATCAATCATAATTTGCACATAGCCTGTCCTATTACAACATTTCATTCAATAGGATATACTATTTTGCGTCAGAGTGAGAAAGAATGCAAGAAAATCGTAGATGGAGGTTTCCTATATACGGTTATCAACACCTATCTCAAATCAGTCGTACTTCAAGACCCCGCGATGGTTGATAAACTAATCCTCTTCTTTGGTGCTTATTTTACAGCTCCTTATGAAGGGGATAAACTCAATGAATATTTCCAGTTTATCTCTAAAGCAGATTTTTCAACATTGAAGAGCAATCTTCATGAATATGCCGAACAAATTGTTGATCGAAAAACGCAAAAAGCCCAAACACTCAACACCGAATTTGTACGGTCGATAGAAGAAGTGCAGATTGCCAATTATTTGTATATGCATCAGATTGAGTACGAATACGAACCAATCTATCAATACCCAATTTTAGATGCCAACAAGCCATATACCCCCGATTTCAAGATCACACAACATGATAAAACGACCTATATAGAGCATTTTGGTATCACAGAGGACGGACAAAGCAATCGATATACAAAGGAAGAACTTAATCGTTACATCTCTAGAATTCATGATAAAAAACGTTTGCACGAAACACATCACACAGATCTGATTTGCACCTATTCGCAACATAATGACGGTCGGAATTATCTCGACCATTTGGAGGAGGAACTACTGCGACGAGGGTATAAATTGGAAAAACGACCTACAGAGGAAGTCTACAAAAAACTGGTTGATTCAGAAGAGAGCAAATATATTACGCGGTTAACGCTGCTGATCTGTACCTTTATCAATAATTTCAAGACACAGGGATATTCTGCTGAAAAGTTCGACGATTTTAAGGCTGCGACCAAAAACGTACGGACAAAAATGTTCTTGGATGTCTGCAAAGGCTGTTATTATGAATATCAGAAACAGCTACAAGAGAAACATAGTATTGACTTTCAGGATATGATTAATGAGTCGGCTGAGTTGATTCGCAAAAAGCGAATCGATAAAGAACGTCTCGACTATCAATACATCATCGTTGATGAATATCAGGATATTTCCCGACAACGTTATAATCTGGTGAAGGAGCTCTCTTTGTTGTGTCAGGCCAAAATAATGGCAGTCGGCGATGACTGGCAATCCATTTATGCCTTTAGTGGTGCAATTCTTCCGCTTTTTACCCGTTTCTGTGAAGAAGTAGGATATGGTCAGGAGTTGAAAATAACCCGTACTTATCGAAATGCGCAGGAGATTATCAATATTGCCGGGACATTCATTCAGAAGAATGCTGCACAGATACGAAAGGAGTTGATTTCGCCAAAACGAATTACCAATCCGGTAATCATTCATACATATTCTGAGTATATAGAGAAAAAAGAGGGAAAACAGAGGGGAGGTAAATATTATTATCTTGGAGTTGCTATTAATCGGGCGATTGAAGATATTCTGGAGTTCAATGCAATTGAAGGGAGATCCAACGTGGCATCAATTCTTTTAATTGGACGGTATGGATTCGACGCTCGTAATATGTGTTATTCAAAAGATTTCAATTTCGATGAAAATAGCGGAAAGGTTTATTCTGCGAAATACGGTTCAAAAGTAAAACTTCAATTTCTGACGGCTCACAGTTCGAAAGGATTAAGCGCCGACAACGTAATCATTATCAATGCGAGGGATGAAACCTATGGTTTCCCGTCAAAGGTGGATGATGACCCTGTATTGAACTTAGTAGTTTCGAACGATATTTCTTTCAACTATGCCGAAGAACGACGGCTCTTCTATGTAGCTCTAACACGAACAAAAAATCGTGTTTTCATAGTTACTCCGGAAAAGCGTCCATCAGACTTCATTAAAGAACTCTTGAGTGAACCCCAAAATTATCCAAATGTAACCTTGAAGGGTGAACTAAAGACTGATCTTACTTTATCTTCAACAGTCCGTGATCGTTGCCCTATTTGTGGTTATCCTATGCAATTTCGCTGGAATAAAAACTATGGCTTGAAATTGTGGATTTGTACAAACGATCAGGAGATATGTGGTTTTATGACCAATGATAAACGAGGCGGTGAACTCTCTATCCAAAAATGTGATTGGTGTAAAGATGGCTTCTTGATTGTCAAGCAAGGGCATTCGGGGTATATTTTAGGATGTACCAATTACAAACAGGATAAATCGGGATGTGGAAGGCTGTTAAATCAAACTCACTATCTTGCATGGAGAAATAACGATTTTGGACAGCTTGACCCCTCTTCGGTTCGTCCAGATTTTATGGTTCAACAGGCCTCTGCCCCTCAAAAGGAAGTTGCTCCTGAGATGATACCTGTAAAACAGACATTGAATCCAGTCAATAAGCGGAGAAAGTCGCAGGTTTATACTGTAGGCAGTGCTGCTCGGACGATCGAAGAAGAGGATTTTCGTGTATTATTCGATTCCGAGGGGAAAGTGCTGACAGATATGGTACTCCTCGCAAAACTTAGAAAACTGAGACAAGAGATAGCGCGAAGGAATGATTTACCAACATTTCGTATTCTACAGAATGACGTTTTGGTCCGATTAGCTACAGATATGCCTGTGTCGCGTAAAGAATTTGTCGCAATTAAAGGAGTTGGAAACCGTATATATGAACAATATGGTGATGAATTTATTCAAGCAATCCAAGAGTATCTAAAATAATTATAGCAAAAGGATAATAAGATTTACAGGATGAGAATAGCCAACAAGTTGCTCGCGGAGAAACCGGACGCCATGGGTGTGGTGTTTATCGAAGAGTCCAAATAGTGCGGCAAGACCACTGGCAGATTCTTTTTACTTCCATATTGTTTGACCTCCATATTTTCGTTAATCATTACTTTTGGTCTTGCATTTTTATTCCTTTTTGTCTGCTCTCGTGAACCATTATCAACACACGTCAACTACTACGTCATAGCAACATCAGGACAAATTCCGAAAATGTTCCATGGTATAAATACGGTATAAAAATATGTGGATAACAGTTTCTTTCTGCACATAGATCAGTTCTGAACAATCATAAAAAAGCCGCTTATTTTAAGCGGCTTTTTTATGATTGGATCTAATTAGTTACCGTCAATTGCGTTCTTTCACTTTCCGGTACGGCTGGGTATTGCCGCGGCAACACTGACCGGGCTTTTTATTTCCCCGCAACAGGGACGAATATTATTGCCTGTCCGCCGCCCGATGCCATTTTTACCTGCAACGTATCGGAAGCCGACACTCCCTTTTCCATTATCCTGTAATCGGTGGGATTGGTTTTCCAGTCGGCCTTTTCTCCGTCGGCGTAAATGGTAGCCCTGTATTGTCTGCCCTTTTCAAGGAATGACAGGGGCAATGCTATTTCGCGTGCGGTTTCATCGGTCGATGCCCCGAGGAAATACCTGTCGCCGGCCTTGCGCACCATAACTATGTACTCGCCTATCTCTCCGGCTACGGCACGGGAAACGTCGCAGTCGGGGTCGAACTCCTCAAAGAACCTGAATGCCGGGTGGCCTTCGTAATTGTCAATCAGGTCGGCAGCCATCTGCCACGGAGAATACAGAATCACCCAATTAGCTATCTGCTTCGCCAATGTAGTATTTACGCGGCTGTCGCCGGTGTCGTTGGCATTCCATTTTTTACGTTGCGGCAGATTGCGGGTGTTCTCGTACAGGATGTCGAATATTCCGGGGTTGTAATCCATTGGGCCGGCAAGGAGTGCGGTATAGGGGAGTATTACCGTGTGCGACGGGGCGTTGCCGCTGCTCCATGCGTTCCACTCCATGCCCCGTCCCCCTTCGCGGGTCATCATGTTGGGCCATGTACGGCGGATTCCTGTATCCTTTACCGGCTCATGGACATCCAGCATCACCTTGTGCTCTGCCGCCGTCTCCACCACTTTCTGGTAGTGGTTTACAAGGTATTGCCCATGATGCGTGAAGTTGCCCGGTATGCCGCCGGCATATCCGGTCTTTATGCAGTCTATCCCGTACTTCCCGTACCACGTCATGGCAGTATCCATACTGCTTTCGTATGCCCGGATGTTTCCGCCGGTTTCGTGATGCCCTATTATCTTCACCCCCTTCCTGGCGGCATATTCCGACACTTCCTTTATATCGAAATCGGGATACGGGCATGTATAGCAGAATTTCTGCGTATTGCCCCATGTCTCCCAGCCTTCATTCCACCCCTCTACCAGCACTGCGTCTATTTTGTGTCTTGCGGCGAAATCGATATACCGTTTGGCTTCGGATGTGGTCGCCCCGTGCCGTCCGTCGTTTGTCCAGCTGTTTATCCCGAGGTGCATTCCCCACCATATGCCTATGTATTTCATCGGCCTTATCCACGATGTATCCTCTATCCTGGAGGGTTCGTTAAGGTTGAGTATCAGCGACGAGTTTATCAGGTCGACAGCTTTCCTCCCTATCTGTACAGTCCTCCATGGCGTTTCAAAATACGCATTTACAGAAGCCTTTATGTTGGAGACGCCTTTTACCGTCTCGGAGAGCGAGGCCACGAACAACAGGCTGTCGGACGGATGCCGCATAAGCGTCATTTCAGGGAAATTATAGAGGGCGGCCTCATGTATTGAAGCATACAGCCCGCTGTCGAACTTTACCGTCATAGGGGTATTGGCGTGCTCCACCTTGTCGAGCGGGGTGGTTTTGTATTCCAGTTCGTATGTATCGGCATCGGCGGGCTGCCACCACGCAGTTCCGTTTTCAGCGAACATGAACGAAGTATTATCCTCTATAACCGGCACCTGAACGGCGTTGTCCACATCGTATGTGTAACGTATTGCAAAGCCGTCGTTGAACACCCTGAAATATATCGTCTCGTATGTTGCCACGCCGCACAGCAGCGTTACCTTCATCTCGTTATAGTACGAGAGGTTCCTTTTGTTTTCGCCCCACGGCTGCTCCCACAACTCTTTCTGTTCCCACCTGTACTGGACCCTGTCTACCGAATGGCCCGTAGGGGCGGAGCCGCCGTAGGAAACTCCCAGTCCCGATTCGTTTATGAACGGCTTGCCGTCGACGGTAACCTTGTAGAACGGCTCTCCCATCCACGAAGTTGAGAAATAGAGTTTTATCCTGCCGTCGGGCGACGATACCGTGTTGGTCTTTATATCGGCCTGTATCTTCCGGGAATTCTGCGAAGAGACCCGGGGCAATACCGCAAAGAGCGCTATTAATGCAAAAGCGAGTGTTATGGTTCTTTTTTTCATATCTGGTTTTCTTGTTCGCGTATCATTTTTCCGACAACGGGGTCATAGACGACGGGAAGGCCGATATTTCCGTCCCCCTGTCGGTATTCGGCTTGTCGGACATTTTCATTTTCAACTCGCCTCCGGCCGTTATTTCTTCGTGCAGGATATAGTTGCGACTGAAACTTTTCCCGTTGAGTCTTGCCGATTCGATATAAGGCCGCCCCGCTCCGTTTCCGGTTGCCGTTATCAGGAATGTTTTCCCGCCGGGAAGGTTCAGCCTGACACTGTCGAACAACGGAGAGCCTATTGCATATTCCGTCCGCCCGGGGCATGCCGGGTAAAACCCCATTGCACTGAAAACGTACCATGCCGAAGTCTGTCCGTTGTCTTCATCGCCGCAATACCCGTCGGGCGCGGCAGAATAGAGACGCTCCAGCACTTCGCGCGAATGGTATTGCGCTTTCCACGGAGCGCCGATATAGTCGTACAGATATATCGCATGCTGCACCGGCTGGTTGCCGTGGGCGTACTGCCCCATGCCGAGGGCGACCATCTCGGCTATTTCGTGTATCACAAACCCGTATGTACCGTAATTGTATGCAGGCGGTGCGGCAAACATCGAATCGAGTTTCTCTTCCATTGCCCTGTGCCCGCCCATCAGGCGCGCCAGCCCCTCCACATCGTGCATTACGCTCCACGTGTAATGCCATGACGAACCTTCGGTAAAAGGCCCGCCCCACTCTTCCGGCAGGAACGGCTCTATCCACTCCCCGTCCCTGTTGCGGGCACGCATGAATCCGTACCGCGCGTCGAAAAGGTTTCTGTAGTTGTATGCCGTAATTCCGTATTCATCGGCAATATCGGCATTACCAGTGGCCGAGGCGAATTGCGACAGGCACCAGTCGGCGTACGCATATTCGAGCGTCTTGGCCGTCGCCTCGGGATAATCGGGATAAGGGAGGTACCCCTTCTCGAAATACTCCTTGCTTCCGTTCCGCCCGCTCGACGTTACCGGACCCTGCGCTTCCACCTGGTTAATCATTGCCTTGAGCGCTTTCTCCGTATCGAAGTTGCGTATCCCTTTTGCATAGGCATCGGTTATCAGCGACAGGGAATTGTTGCCTATCATGCAGTTGCGGTGTCCGGGAGACGCCCATTCGGGCATGAAGCCGCTTTCATCGTATGCATTGAGCAGCGACGACACCACCCGTCCGGTTACTTCGGGATAAAGCAGCGTAAAGAGCGGGTGTACCGCACGGAACGTATCCCAGAAACCGTTGTCGGTATACATGTACCCTTCATGTATCCCCCCGTCGTAAGGGCTGTAATAGACGGGGACGGAGTCGGCATCGAACTCGTAAAGTTCGCGGGGGAAGAGAAGCGTCCGGTAAAGGCACGAATAGAATGTCTTCTGCTGCTCCGGGGTTCCGCCGCCAACCTCTATCCTGCCAAGGAGCCCGTTCCATTCGGCCCGCGCTTCGAGGCGGGTTTCGGCAAATGTCCTGCCGGCAACCTCGCGGTTGAAGTTCAACTCGGCCTGCTGCGGGGAGATAAAGGACGATGCGGCCCTTACGGTTAGGCGGTCGCCCGGCGGTACAAGAAAACGCAGATAGGCGCATACGCGGTCGTGCTCGCCCACCATTTTGCCCGGCATTACCGAGTCGTTCACCATTACCCCCTTCTCCGCTACGGGATGGCTGAACTCCATTATAAAGTAGTTGGCGAAATTGTCGGGAACGCCTCCGTGATTGTTCTTGACGTAACCCGTTACGCGCCGGTTTATCTGGTCAATCTCTATGCGGCATCCGCCCCGCATGGCATCTATTACGAAATACTGCCCTGCCGCCGACGGATAGGCAACTTCCATTATCATTCCGGTACGCGTCGCCGTCAGCGCGGTTTTTACCCCGTTTTCCAATATTACTTCGTAGGACTCGGGCGAGGCCTTTTCATTTTCATGACGGAACGGGACGCCGCGCTCACAGGCCGGTATCTTCAACTCGCCCGAAACCGGCATTACGGAAAACGTGCCGTAATCATTTATCCACGGACTGGGCTGGTGGGTCTGCCTGAATCCGCATATTACGGAATCGGCATACGTATACATCCATCCGCTGCCGTTGGCGCCTGTCTGCGGAGACCAGAAGTTGACCCCCCACGGACGGGCCGTTGCAGGATAAGTATTGCCGTGCGAGAACTCGAACGTAGAGGCCGTTCCCATCAGCGGATCGACAAAATCGACATATTCCTGCGCCATGCCTGCGCCTGCAGCAAACAGCAGGGCAACGGCCGGCAGTGTTTTTTTCACATTCATATTGCAACTCTCATATTACGTCAGCCCGAACTTCTTCTCTTTTAAAAGAACATGCGGCTTCACGCCTCCCCGTATGCGGGCGGCATCAATGCATGAAAAGGGCTACCTCCGCCACGTATACCGCCGCCCCGGCAAGATACCCGAGAAGGGCAAGCAACGATACGTTCTTGAAATACCAGATGAAGTTTATCTTTTCAAGCCCCATTACCACTACTCCGGCTGCAGAGCCTATTATAAGCATGCTGCCGCCTACTCCGGCGCAATAGGAGAGGAATTCCCAGAATACGCCGTCCTGTACAAAATTGACTGCATAGGCCGCTTCGGCTGCGGGAAGCGAAGCGAGGGTGGCCGGATCGACAAGCGGGTACATGCCCATTGCCGCTGCCACGAGGGGAACATTGTCCACTACCGATGACAGGAAGCCCAACACGAGGTTTATTACGTATACGTTGTGTACGTGTTCGTCGAGGTATTTTGCAACACTGCCCAGTATGCCCGTCTCCTGCAATACGGCCACGGCCATAAGTATACCGAGGAAGAAAAGGATTGTGGGCATGTCTATCCGCCTCAGTATGCTCGGCAGGCGGTGCTCCGAACCGTCGACGGACTTTTTGCGGTTATAGAAGTAATCCATGTAAATCCACAGCAGGCTGAGGAAAAAGAGGACGCCTATAAACGGGGGAAGGTGTGTAAAAGCCTTGAACACCGGCACAAGCACCAGAGCAAGGACCCCGAATATCAGGAGGCGCGTTCTGTCGCCTTTTTTCACGCATGCTTTTTCAGCCTCCCCGTCCCGGTTTTTCTGTTCCTCTTCGCCTTTCAGTTTATACGATATGAGAAGCAGGGGCACAACCATAGAGGCAATGCTCGGCAAGAAGACCCTTGTCATTATGCCTTCGGTGGTTACGTTTCCGCGTACCCACAGCATTATGGTGGTTATGTCGCCTATGGGCGACCACGCCCCGCCGCTGTTGGCGGCTATGACTATCATGCTGCCGAATATCCAGCGCTCTTTCTGCGAGCTTATAAGCTTGCGCAACAGCATTACCATTACTATCGACGTGGTAAGGTTGTCGAGCACGGACGACATGAAGAACGTTACGAAACAGAGCAGCCACAGAAGCCGGCGCTTCTTGCGGGTGGTTATCTTGTCGGTTATGACGGAGAACCCCCCGTGTACGTCTACCAGTTCCACCACTGTCATCGCCCCTATCAGGAAGAAGAGGATTTCGGATATGTCGCCCATGTGTTCTATTATGGAACCGTTGAGCAGGTCCATGTTGCGGTCGGGGAATATGTCGCCCGACAGGACTCCCACGGCATACATCGTCCACAACAGCATGCCCAGAAGAAGCGCCGAGGCGGTCTTGTCGGTTTTCAACGGGTGCTCGAGGGCTATGGCCATGTAGCCGAGAATAAATACTACTACTATTGCTGTCAGCATAATCGGTCTGTTTTATTATTATTATTATTATTGATTTTGATATTTCCAGTCTGCGAAGTTAAAAAATTATACGCCCTATTTCAAAATGTTTTCATAAATTATTTTAATACAAGGAATAAAACGCCCTTAAGGCCGCATGGCATTGCAAACATCCTTGTTTACGGCAGCCCGCAGGGCAGAATACGCGCACCGCCCGGGTTTCTATACGGAATACTGCCAACCCGATATAAAAGACAGGTGCTCCGCAATATTGCAGTGCACCTGTCCGGTAATTTCCCCGTCATCGGGGAGAGGGAGAGGCAACCCCTCGCATATGTACCGTTACCCTATATCCTTACCATTGAGCTGAGGATAGATCCGTCGGCATCGCGCATATACATCCGGTTTCCGTCTATTGTTACATGGAGTTGCGCTACGATTCCGTCGGGACGGCGCATTTTCAATATCCCGGTTTCTTCATCGCATGAAAAAGAGAACGTATAATAGAACATTTCGTCCGTAGCATCTTTATATATTCCCGTCCCGTCGGCATTGAACACGTACTTGTCGTCCGGATCTCCTTCATAGCTCCATGTCCCGGCTATTTTTTCAAATGCGGCTTTATCGTCGTCGTCATCCTTGCACCCGGCAAGATTGACGGTAAGCGCCGCAACAAAAATTACGAACAGAACAGATTTAAAACTTCTCATAATAAAAACAGTTTAGGTTAATAATTCAAGTTAATATTCTTGTTGTTTTTTACCCTAACCGGGAGTTTGTCTGCCAGATAGGCTTTGCCTGCATTTTTTGGGAATGACTGCAGCATTTCAATCTGCGAGAGCCTGTCAACCCCTCATATATATATCGGCATACTCTATACCATCCTCATATACGTACATGCGGTTTCCGTCTATTGTTACATGGAGTTGCGCTACGATTCCGTCGGGACGGCGCATTTTCAATATCCCGGTTTCTTCATCGTATGAAAAAGAGAACGTATAATAGAACATTTCGTCCGTAGCATCTTTATATATTCCCGTCCCGTCGGCATTGAACACAATTATTTCTTCGGGATAATCTACATTGTTCCACGTACCGACGATTTTTTCCGATACGGTTTTATCATCGTCGTCATCCTTGCACCCGGCAAGATTGACGGTAAGCGCCGCAACAAAAATTACGAACAGAACAGATTTAAAACTTCTCATAATAAAAACACAGTTCAGGTTAATAATTCAGTTTAATATTCATGTTGTCTTTTACTCGAATCATGCCTTTATGTACCGCCTGCTACATTGCCGTTTTGTACGCCGCATTGCCGCACCTTACAATATAGAGTTTCCCTGCCTGCGCGGGAATCTCTGTTCGGCCGTCGGAGACCGTACCGCCGTATACCTGTACACCGTCGGCGGTATAGACGGCTATCGGCGTCCCTGCCGCGGCATTCTCGACAACTATGCGCCCTGCGGCTGCGTATACCTTTGCGGCAGCCGCTGCATCGGCCGCAATCTCCCCGCTTCCGGCAAAGTCGGTCTCCACTATATTGAAGAACTCTTTCCATCCGTCGGCTGCCCTGTAATCATCGGCCGTCCCTTCCGGCACATTGAGCGTACAGGCATTTTTATCGACACCGAAAAAACAAGATATTTCACATGCAGGGGGGAGTGTTGCAAGGGAGTTTATTTCGGCAAGGCTGCTGCAATCGGAAAAAGCATAATCGCCGATTGTTTCTACTCCGCTGCCGAGCGTTACCGACTCAAGGCTGCTGCAATAGGAAAAAGCATCCCCCCCTATCGACTTGACTCCGTCGGGGATATCGACGGAGACAAGGCTGCTGCAATCGGAAAAAGCGCCATACCCTATCGAAGTAACTCCGTTGGGGATATCGACGTAAGTAAGGCTGCTGCAATAGTAAAAAGCATAATCGCCTATCGAGGTAACCCCGGCGGGTATATCGACGGAGACAAGGTCGCTGCAATCGGAAAAAGCATTGCCCCTTATCGACGTAACGGTGTATGTAATCCCCCCGTTTTCCACGGTTGCGGGGATTGTTATATCGCCCGTATACTCCCCTCCGGCTACTACCATGGCAATATTCCCTTGCGGGGAAGTCTGTGCTCCGTATTTTATGCCTCCGCGCATAAAATATTCATAGAAGAACTCTTTCCAGACATCGGCCGTTTTATATGCCTCTTCCGCCCCTTCCGGCACGCTAAGGGTACAGTTGCTTATATCTCCGAAACACATGGCGGTCAGGCATACGGGAGGCAGCACGGCACGGCAATCTATTACGGCAAGGTTGTCGCAACCGTAAAAAGCAAAATCGCCTATTGTTTCTACCCTGCTGCCGAGCGTTACCGACTCAAGGCCGCTGCAATAGGAAAAAGTGCCATCCCCTAATGAAGTAACCCCGTCGGGGATATCTATGGAAGCAAGGTTGTAGCAATAGCAAAAAGCAGCCTCCCCGATTGTTTCAAGTCCTCGGCCGAACGTTACCGACTCAAGGCTGCTGCAATCCATGAAAGCGCCACCGCCTATCGATACAACACCGTCGGGGATATCAATAGAGACAAGGCCGCTACACTCGTAAAAAGCATCTTCTCCTATCTTTGTTACGGTGTATGTCGTCCCCCCCGTTCTCCACGGTTACGGGAATTGAAACATCCCCGAAATATTTATTTTCTCCGGATGTTACCTCTACGGTTTTACCGGCTTCGGACATAATATTATAATAAATCCCATCCGCTTCAAAGTCGTACGCTGACGCGCCCGACGACACGCAAAACATTGCTGCCGCCAGCAAAACTTTTGTAAAACTTTTCTTCATAAACAGTACAAAGTTTAAAAACAATACTATATATATTTTTTATTTAAGTTATATCTTGTGTAATACAAATACAGTGTTTCTCTTGCTAAGAGAAACACT
>CASFRS010000010.1 GCA_949297125.1 uncultured Bacteroidales bacterium | reverse complement strand
TCTCTTGTTAAGAGAAACACAATATAAGTGCAATTGTGGATATAACCTTAACATATATAATAGTGTCGATTAAAATTTTTGATTGTTTATGATGAAAAGTTTTATAAAAGTTTTGCTGGCGGCGGCAGCGCTTTTTGTGTCGCCGGGTGCATCGGCCTACGGCATTTTTGAAGCGGACGGGATTTATTACTATATTACGTCCGAAGCCGATAAAACCGTAGAGGTAACGTCCGTAGACAATAAATATGTCGTGGATGTTTCAATTCCCGCAACCGTGGAGTATGGGGGGGATACGTATACCGTTACAAAGATAGGGGGTTTTTCCTATTGCAGCGACCTTACCTCCGTCGATATTCCCGACGGGGTCATTTCGATAGGAAATTCTGCTTTTATTGGTTGCAGCAGCCTTGCTTCCATTGATATTCCCGACGGGGTAGTCTCGATAGGCGATTATGCTTTTACCGAATGCAGCAGCCTTACCTCCGTCGATATCCCCGACGGGGTTACTTCATTAGGGGATGGCGCTTTTTGCTATTGCAGCGGCCTTGAGTCGGTAACGCTCGGCAGCGGATTAGAAACAATAGGCGATTGGGCTTTTGAAGGTTGCAGCAGCCTTGCCGAAATAACCTGCCGTGCTACGGTACCGCCCGTATGCGGGCAGGATTGCTTTGCCGATGTCGATATAAGCAACTGTACCCTTAGCGTGCCGGAATGGGCGGAAGAGGCATATAAAACGGCCGATGTCTGGAAAGAGTTCTTATATGAATATTTTATGTCGGGAGGTATAAGATACGGAGCTCTGACTTCTTCGCAGGGGAATATTGCCATGGTAGTAGCCGGAGGGGATTATAGGGGCGGTATAACAATCCCCGCAACCGTGGAAAACGGGGGGATTACATACACCGTTACGTCGATAAAGGGCTATGCTTTTGCCGAGTGCAGCGACCTTGTCTCCGTCGATATCCCCGACGGGGTTGTTTCGATAGGCGATGCAGCTTTTGCCATGTGCAGCAGCCTTACTTCCGTCGATATCCCCAACGGAGTTACTTCGATAGAGTATAGAGCTTTTATGGGTTGCGGTCTTACCTCTATCGATATCCCCGATGGGGTTGTTTCGATAGGGGAGAGTGCTTTTTCCGATTGCTTCAGCCTTGAGTCGGTAACGCTCGGCAGCGGATTAGAAACAATAGGCGATTATGCTTTTATGAGTTGCATAAACCTTAAATCGATAAATATCCCCGACGGAGTTGTTTCGATAGGCGATTATGCTTTTTCCAGTTGCGGCAGGCTTGAGTCGGTCGATATTCCGGATGGGATTACTTCGATAGGCGATTATGCTTTTTCCGATTGCAGCAGTCTTGCCTCCATAGATATTCCCGACGGGGTTGTTTCGATAGGGGAAAATACATTTTCCGGTTGCGCCAGCCTTGAGTCGGTAACGCTCGGCAGCGGATTAGAAACAATAGGCGATGAAGCTTTTATGGGTTGCGGCAGCCTTGCCGAAATAACCTGCCGTGCTACGGTACCGCCCGTATGCGGACAGGATTGCTTTGCCTATGTCGATATAAGCAACTGTACCCTTAGCGTGCCGGAAGGGACGGAAGAGGCATATAAAACGGCCGATGTCTGGAAAGAGTTCTTCTATGAATATTTTATATCGGGAGGCATAAAATACAGTGCCCAGACTTCCCCGCAAGGGAATATTGCAACGGTATTAGCCGGAGAGTATACGGGCGATATAACAATCCCCGCAACCGTGGAAAACGGTGGGATTACATATACCGTTACTTCGATAGGCGATAGAGCTTTTTACTATTGCAGCAGCCTCGAGTCTGTAACGCTCGGCAGCGGATTAGAAACAATAGGCGATTATGCTTTTTACGGTTGCCGCAGCCTTGCCGAAATAAACTCCCTTGCAACGCTCCCGCCTGTATGTGGAGCATATAGTTTTTACGGTGTCGATAAAAATGCCTGTGCGCTCAATGTGCCGGAAGGGACGGCCGATGATTACAGGGCAGCCGACGGCTGGAAAGAGTTCTTCAATATAGTGGAGACCGATTTTGCCGGAAGCGGGGAGATTGCGGCCGATGCAACGGCTTCCGCAAAGGTATACGCAGCCGCAGGGCGCATAGTTGTCGAGAATGCCGCGGCAGGGACGCCGATAGCCGTCTATACCGCCGACGGTGTACAGGTATACGGCGGTACGGCCTCCGGCGGCCGGACAGAGATTCCCGCGCAGGCAGGGAAACTCTATATTGTAAGGTGCGGCAACGCGGCGTACAAAACGGCGATGTAGCAGGCGGTACATAAAGGCATGATTCTACTTGAAGACAACATGAATATTAACCTGAATTATTAACCTAAACCGTGTTTTTATTATGAGAAGTTTTAAATCTATTTTGTTTGTAATTTTTGTTGCGGCGCTTACCGTCAATCTTACCGGGTGCAAGGACGACGACGAAACCGCATCTGAAAAGATTGTCGGCACGTGGTATTATGAGGGGAATCGGAATGAAGACAAGTACGTGTTCAATGCCGACGGAACGGGAGCATGGATCTATGAGTCGGAAGGGGTGTATGAGCCGTTTACCTACGCGTACGACGAGAAGGCCGGTACTATCAGCTTCCTCTCGAGCGATGGCGAAGTAGACAGTTGCTTCGTTTCCATAGACGGCAATACAATGTACCTCTACGATTCGGACGGTATAGAGTATGCCGAGGTATATGTGCGCGGATGACAATCCCGTGCCGACAGGCCTTCAGGCAGGAGGGCGGCCAAGGAGCTATCTTTGGCCGCCCTCCCTGTTGTTGTACGGAGGGATGCGGCAGGGGAGGGTTTTGTTGCTTTTTGTTGTTTTGGGCGCCGTTTTAGCTAAATTGTTTAAAACGTATTATATTTACCGCCTGTATTGATTACCTTAGCATTCTGTAATTTTTAATGCGTCGGGAACGGAGCCGGGCACGGCAGGAAACAGGGCATGCCTGTTTTTCCGCTTTCGCCTTTTTCCTCCCGTTTTTGCAGATTATTTTTTTGTTATGTCCTGTAAACTTTTTAGCCGCGCCGCGTTGCGCGTTTCGCTGTGTGTAGTTGCATTCTCGGCTTTTGTCCCGGCTTCGGCCGACAAGAGGGATTTCGATTTGATGAAGAACGTGGAGGTCTTCAACACGATAGTAAAGGAACTGAATACGTTCTACGTCGATTCGATAGATGCCGACAAGGTTATCGGGAACGGCATCAGGGCGATGCTCTATTCGCTCGACCCGTTTACGAACTATATTCCCGAGGAGAGGCGCGACGACATGAAGTTCATAACTACCGGGGAGTATGCCGGTATAGGTGCGCTGATAGGGCTGCGCGACGATTCGCTGGTGTATATATCGGATGTCTATGCCGGTAATCCGGCGTATACCGACGGCCTGCGCGTGGGCGACGTTATTGTGGCCGTCGACGGCGAACGCGTAGTGGGCCGCGATACGGAATATGTCAGCAACAAGCTGAAAGGGAAGACCAACACGGTAGTAAAGGTCTCGGTTTCGCGACCGGGTACGGAAGGGGTCCTGACCGTCCCCGTTACGCGCAAGAAGATATATATCCCGGCGGTCTCCTACTATGGCGTTATAGCCGACGGGGTGGGGTATATTTACCTTACCAACTTCAACGACAAGGCTGCCGACGAGGTCAAGGCCGCCCTTACCGACCTGATGCAGAACAAGGGGATTGTTTCGCTTGTCCTCGATTTGAGGGATAACCCCGGCGGGATTCTCGACGAGGCTATTGAGGTGGTGAACCTGTTTGTCCCGAAAGGGAAAACCGTGCTTGAAACGCGCGGCAAGGTGAAGCAGTGGGACAGGGTGTATAAAACCACGCAGAAACCGGTTGCCGGGGATATGCCGCTCGTGGTGCTGGTAAACGGAGAGTCGGCTTCGGCCTCGGAAATAGTTTCGGGGGCGTTGCAGGATATGGACCGCGCGGTTATAGTAGGGGAAAGGACTTACGGCAAGGGGCTGGTGCAGTCGACGCGCCCGCTCCCGTACGGCGGGATACTGAAAGTTACCACATCGAAATATTATATCCCGAGCGGACGCCTGATTCAGGCTATCGACTATTCGCACCGCAACAACGACGGCAGCGCGGAGAGGATTCCCGATTCTGCTACCAACGAGTTCAGGACGGCTGCCGGACGCGTGGTGCGCGACGGAGGGGGGATTGTCCCCGATGTGGTTATCCCCGCGGAGAAGGAGAGCAATATTATCTATTACATGATGCGCGACCTGGTTATTTTCGATTTCGTATCGGACTACCGAGTGAAGCACCCGACGATTGCCCCGGTTGACGAGTTTGTCTTTACCGATGCCGATTATGAGGCGTTCAAGGCGTTTGTGAAGGAACGCGGCTTTGATTATGACCGTAACAGCGACAAGCTCCTGTCGGAACTCAAGGAGGTGGCCGACTTCGAGGGGTATATGGATGAGGCGGCCGAAACGTTCGCCCTGCTTGAAAAGCAGCTTGCCCACGATATAGACAAGGACCTTGTTACTTTCGAGAAAGACTTGCGGGAGGCTGTCGTGGCTTCTATCATACACCGTTATTATCTTAACGAAGGGGCTATAAGGCAGGTGCTGAAGGATGATGCGTATGCTGCCGAGGGGGTGAAGCTGCTGAATGACCCGGTCCGTTACAAATCGCTGCTCGAGCCCGCAAAAGGGGAGGGTAAGCGCTGATGCCTGCGTTATGGAACATCCGTTGAAGGTTTTCAGATACTGTCCTGCCTGCGGTTCGGAGCGGTTTGGGGTGAACGACCGTTATTCCAAGCGGTGCGGCAGGTGCGGGTTCGTCTATTATGCCAATCCTAAGGCTGCCACGGTTGCAGTGATTGTGAACGGCATGGGGGAGATTCTGGTGTGCCGCAGGGCCGACGACCCCGCAAAGGGGACGCTCGACCTGCCGGGAGGTTTTACCGATATAGGCGAGACGGCCGAGGAGGGGGTGCGCCGCGAGGTGCGCGAGGAGACGGGCTTGACGGTAACGGAAACGGAGTTCCTCTTTTCCTTGCCTAATGTCTACCTTTTTTCGGGCATGGAGGTGCATACCATGGATCTGTTTTTCCTGTGCCGGGTGGATGACGGCGTGCCGCCTTCCGCACACGACGATGCGGCTGAGGCGATGTTCGTCCCGTTGTCGGAACTGGACGTCCCGGCTTTCGGGCTCCGTTCAGTAAGGGAAGGGGTGGCCCGCATTGTTGCCGGAGGGCTCGGGAAGCTGTTGTCCGGTTACCGGGGCAATATGAGTTCCGCGCCACCCAGTGCGGAGGCCATTTCGGAGAACGAACTGTAATAGCTGCCGTAGATTCTTGCCGTGCGCGACAGGATGAAGAGGTCTTCCGCCGCACGGATTATGCCTTCTTCCTTGTTCCTGCGGCACTCTATGTTGCGGGTTATGATTTTTTGCCCGAATATTTTTCCCAGTTTCTCTTTTTCTGCAGCATCGTCGGAAGCGACGTAGAACTTCGTATCGGGCGCATCGGCGAGTTCTTTCCGTATCGCATCGATGAAGAAGCCTGTCGGCGACCCCGCTATGGAGTGCGTGTTGTCGGTGCGGCGGATATGTATCCCTATCGTGCGCGGGGCGAAGTGCAGGGAGGTGAACCGCCTTACACTCTCTTCCACCTCGCCGGAGGGCCTGAAGTTGGCGGCAAGCCTGCCGGAGTAGTCGCCGAAATCGTAGTTGCTCTCTATGAATGTCGTGCCGGGTTGCCTTAGCAGCGTTTCGAGCCGCCCTGCCTCTTTAGCTTCCTTTACATCGCGCCAGAAGAGGCGGCGGGTAAACAGCAGGCGGGTTGCAAGCGCCGATAGGTAGAGGTTGCCTTTGCGGGGCGAGTTGTACAGCAGCGATGCCGCTATACCCCTTTCCTCAAGGGTTGCATGCGTGTGCGGAAGGGGCTTGAACAGGGAGGAGAACGGGGCGTTCAGCTCGCTGTTGCTTATCCAGATGACATGCAGACCGATTTTTTCTGCCCGGGTGAACTCTGCCATGGAGTTTACGGCACGCATCCGGTTGGCAAGTCCCCCGTTGGGGACAAGTACTATTTTCCTCTCTTTTCCTTCCTGCATATTCCGTGCGGTGTTTCCTGTCCGGGACGTGTTGTGCAACGCTTCCGGGGGTGTCGGCCTTTCGCTTGTTTGCGTGTCTGCCCCTCCGTGGGGCGCGACAGCAAATGTAACCATTTTTATCGGGTTGTAAAACCCGGTATTTTTTGTAATTTCGCATCATTATTATCGTAGCGGTTGGGTTTATGGCTAACAAGATTGCGGAGACTCCGCTGATGAAGCAGTATATTGAGATGAAGGGGAAACACCCCGATGCCGTCCTGCTTTTCAGGGTGGGGGATTTTTACGAGACGTTCTCGGACGATGCCATTGCGGCATCGGAAATCCTCGGCATTACCCTGACGCGCCGTGCGAACGGTGCGGCCCAGTATGTGGAGCTGGCCGGTTTTCCCCACCATGCGCTGGATGTCTATCTGCCAAAACTTATCCGCGCAGGCAAGCGGGTGGCTATCTGCGAACAGATGGAAGATCCCCGAATGGCCAAGAAACTTGTAAAGCGCGGCATTACCGAACTGGTTACCCCCGGAGTGTCGATGAACGACAACGTGTTGAGCCACAAGGAGAACAACTTCCTTGCATCGGTGCATTTCGACCGCCACGCCTGCGGGGTGGCTTTTCTCGACATATCGACCGGCGAGTTCCTGACGGCCGAGGGGGGATATGACCATATCGACAAACTGCTGAACAGCTTTTCGCCCAAGGAGGTGCTTGTGGAACGCGGGAAAAAGGGGGTGTTCGAGTCGCGTTTCGGACACCGTTTCCTCGTCTTTGAACTGGATGACTGGATTTATACTTCCGATGCGGCTTCGCAACGGCTGTTGAAGCATTTCGGCACGAAAAGCATGAAAGGGTTCGGCGTGCAGCACCTGAAACTGGGGCTGGTGGCCTCCGGAGCTGTGCTCTATTATATGGATATTACGCAGCATACGTCGATATCGCACATAGTATCGCTGCGGCGGATAGAGGAGGAGCGGTTCGTAAGGCTCGACAAGTTTTCGCTCCGCAGCCTTGAACTGCTCGGGACAATGAACGAGGGGGGCAAGTCGCTGCTCGATGTCATAGACCGTACCGTGTCGCCCATGGGTGGGAGGTTGCTGAAAAGGTGGCTTACTTTCCCGCTTAAGGATGTGGCTGCGCTGAACCGGCGGCTGGACGCGGTGGAGTTCTTTTTCCGCAATCCGGAAGTGAAGGAGACGGTTCAGCGTCAGTTGTCGTGCGTGGGCGACCTGGAGCGCCTTACATCGAAAATTGCCGTGGGGCGCATAACCCCGCGCGAGATGTACCAGTTGAAAGTGGCGCTTTCCGCACTGCCCGATATAGCGGCGGCTTTTGCCGGGGCGCAGGAAGAGGGCGCCCCGTCTTTTGCCGAAGGGCTGGACTTGTGCGACGACCTGCGGGGGCGTATTGAAAAGGTGCTTATGCCCGATGCCCCGATGCAGCTGAACCGCGGCGGCGTTATAAGGAACGGCGTGGATGCCGGACTGGACGAGTTGCGCGAGTTGTCGGGACGCAGCAAGGAGTATCTGCTGCGTATCCAGCAGGAGGAGAGCGAACGTACCGGCATCCCGAGCCTGAAGATAGGGTTCAATAATGTTTTCGGCTACTATATGGAGGTGCGGAATACGCACAAGGACAAGGTGCCGGAAGAGTGGATAAGGAAGCAGACCTTGACGAGCGCAGAGCGTTATATAACGCAGGAGTTGAAGGAGTACGAGGAGAAAATCCTCGGGGCGGAAGAGAAGATTCTCGCTATCGAGGCGCGCCTGTTCGGCGAACTGGTAGGCTATGCCGCAGGGTTCATCGCGGCGTTGCAGCGCGATTCGCTGCTGTTGGCGCGCCTGGACTGCCTGGTGTCGTTCGCCGTGGTGTCGGACGAACGGCGTTATGTGCGTCCGGTGCTGGACGACTCGCTCTGCCTCGATATAGAGGAGGGGCGGCATCCTGTAATAGAGACGCAGCTGCCTGCCGGAGAAGAGTACGTTTCAAATTCCATACACCTCGATAACGACGGCGAACAGATTATGATTGTTACCGGCCCGAACATGGCCGGCAAGTCGGCTCTGCTACGGCAGACGGCATTGATTGTGATAATGGCGCAGATAGGGTGTTTCGTCCCTGCAGCATCGGCGCGGATAGGGATTGTGGACAAGGTGTTCACGCGTGTGGGGGCGTCGGACAACATATCGCTCGGCGAATCGACCTTCATGGTGGAGATGACCGAGGCGGCCGACATACTGAACAACCTGTCGGAGAGAAGCCTTGTGCTTTTCGACGAACTGGGGCGGGGGACAAGCACCTACGACGGGATTTCCATTGCCTGGGCCATTGTGGAGCATATCCATGAGAATGAACGGGCCCACGCCAAGACCCTTTTTGCCACGCATTACCACGAACTGAACGAAATGGAGAAGAATTTCGGACGGGTGGTAAACTACAACGTGTCGGTAAAGGAGGTAGACAACAAGGTCGTGTTCCTGCGCAAACTGGTGCGCGGAGGCAGCGAACACAGTTTCGGCATACATGTGGCGAAGCTGGCCGGTATGCCGCAGAGCATAGTGAAACGGGCGGAGGAGATTCTGGTCCAGCTTGAGAAAGGGGGCGAAGGGAAAGGGGTCGCCAAACCGCTGCCGGAGGCGAAGCAGGCGGGCGGCGTGCAGTTGTCGCTGTATCAGTTGGACGACCCTGTGCTGAGTTGCGTAAGGAATGAGATTGTGGGTCTCGATATCGACAACCTTACTCCGGTGGAGGCGCTCAACAAGCTCAACGATATAAAGAAGATTATTTTAGGGAGGTAGGCTACGTAACGGTATGGAGAGGAAGGATATTGAAATAATGGCCCCGATAGGGTCGTACGACTCGTTGACGGCAGCCCTGCAAGGCGGAGCCGATTCGGTCTATTTCGGAGTGGAAGGGCTGAACATGCGTTCGCGTTCGTCGAACAATTTCACTCTCGACGATTTGCGCAACATAGCCTCGCTTTGCAGCAGCCACGGGGTTAAAAGCTACCTTACGCTCAACACGGTAATTTACGACGGCGATATTCCGCTTATGCGGCGCATAGTGGATGCGGCGCGGGAGAGCGGGGTCTCGGCCATTATCGCAGCCGATGTGGCGGTGATGTCGTATGCCCGCTCGGCGGGAATGGAGGTGCACCTTTCCACGCAGCTCAATATTTCCAATACGGAGGCTCTCCGTTTTTATTCGCGCTTTGCCGATGTTGTAGTACTGGCCCGCGAACTGAACCTCGACCAGACGGCGGAGATTTACCGCGCCGTATGCCGCGAGGGGATAAGGGGCCCCAAAGGCGAGCTTGTGCGGATTGAAATGTTCGCGCACGGAGCGTTGTGCATGGCCGTGTCGGGCAAGTGCTACCTGAGCCTGCACGAGATGAACTCGTCGGCCAACCGCGGCGCGTGCATGCAGATTTGCCGCCGCGCCTATACGGTGAAGGACAAGGAGACGGATATTGAACTTGAGGTGGACAACCAGTATATAATGTCGCCGAAAGACCTGAAAACGATACATTTCCTGAACAAAATGCTCGATTCGGGCGTTCGTGTTTTCAAAATAGAGGGGCGCGCCAGAGGTCCCGAGTATGTGAGGACGGTAACGGAGTGCTATCGCGAAGGGGTGGAGGCTTGCCTTGACGGTTCTTTTACCCCGGAGCGCGTGGCGGATTGGGACAGGCGGCTCGCAACGGTGTTCAACCGCGGTTTCTGGAACGGCTATTACCTCGGGCAGAGGCTCGGCGAATGGAGCCCGAACTACGGCTCGTCGGCTACCATGCGCAAGGAGTACATAGGGAAAGGCGTGAAGTATTTCTCGAAGCTGAAAGTGGCGGAGTTCGTTATGGAGAGCGGTGAACTGTGTGCAGGCGACGAGGTTCTGATAACCGGCCCTACGACAGGTGCCGTAACTCTGCGGGCCGACGATATACGCGTCGACCTGAAAAGCGTTCCGAAGGCGGTCAAGGGCGACAGGTTCTCAATAGCCGTGGATGTGAAGGTGCGTCCGTCGGACAAACTCTTCAAATGGGTCCCCAACAGCAGTACCGGCCGTGAGGGTTGATATGCCGCCGGGGTGATGCTTCCTTTTTCCCTTTGCCTTATTCCGGCCCTGCATCGCGCTTTGTTTAGAAAAGGCTTCGCCCCTCGCATCATGTTTTCGGTATGGACTTTGTTATTTCCGGTGCATCGGGGTTTATAGGGAGCGCGTTGTCGCGCCGTATAGCCGAAATGGGCGGCAGGGTTACGCCGCTTGAACGTTCCGACTTTTTACCTGAGAATGAAACGGCTCTTGCGGCGAAGATTGCCGCGGCCGATGTGGTGGTGAACCTTGCCGGGGCCAACCTGAATGCCCGGTGGACGCCGCAGTACAAGCGCGAAATCCTTTCGAGCCGCGTGGAGACTACACGCCGTATGGTGGAGGCGGTCAACTCGCTTTCCCGTAAACCTGCCCTGTTCGTATCTGCTTCGGCCGTGGGGATTTATCCGTCGGAGGGGTGCTTCCGCGATTCGTCCCCTACCCGGGGCGACGGTTTCCTGCCGTATGTCTGTTCAAAATGGGAGGGGGAGGCGGCCAAGGTCTCGCCCGACGTGCGGCTGGTAATAACGCGCATGGCTCCAGTGCTTTCCCGAACGGGAGGTTTTTTCCCCCGAATGCGGGAACTTTTCGGCAAGGGGCTGGGGGCAAGGATAGGCAACGGCCGCCAGTATTTCAGCTGGATAATGCTGGAGGACCTGTTGCGGATATACTGCTGGATTTTTACAAACGAGAAGATTTGCGGCAGGGTCAACTGCGTTGCGCCGCAGATTACGGACAACCGTACGTTTTCACGCCAGTTGTCGCGCGAGGCGGGGGCGTCGGTGTTGTGGATAGTGCCGAAGTGCGCCCTGCGGCTTCTTCTCGGCGAACGCGCCGTCTTGTTTACCGAGGGGCAGTGCGCACTGCCGCAGCTGCTCGAGGAGAGCGGCTTCCGTTTTGCGTACCCGCATATCTACGAGGCTGTCGCAGATTTGTGCAAGAGGGATTATGCCATTGAGTAACGCCGGACGGCACACTTGCCTGAATTGAACCCCGCCCGTATCGTTGCGACAGGGGCGGGGCGTACCGGCGGGAAACACCCTGTTTCAAGGACTATTTTAATAACGTGTCGTCGATTGCCTGTCTGAGAGCCTGTTTGGGAAGTACTCCCACGTGGCGCACCGGCATTCCCTGCATCGGTACAAAAAGGAGTGTGGGGATTGTGCGTATGCCGAACAGGGCCGCGAGTTCTTCTTCCCTGTCGGTGTCTATCTTGTAAACGTATATTTTGCCGTCGTACTCTCCGGCTATTTCGTCCAGTATCGGGGCAAGGCTGCGGCACGGCCCGCACCACGAGGCGTAGAAGTCTATCAGTGCAGGTTTGTCGCCCTTGTATTTCCACTCCGCGATATTGTCGGTATCGGCTACTTTCGTCTTGAATTCGTCCAGTGTAAGATGTATGGTTTTCATTTTCTTTTCCTGTTTTGGCAGCCGCCGCAGCGGCTGCCGGTTTATATTGGTGTTTTTCTATATGGGGCTTATTTGTTGCCGGTGTTTATTTCCCCGGCCGGAATGGGCCTGGTGCAGAAGAACCAGTCGTAGCACTTGAGCCCGGCTTCGCTCCCTTCCATTCTCTCTTTGGCCGCCCCGCACGAACCGGCCGGGGGGACTATCACGTCGTCGCCGGGCCGCCAGTCGGCCGGAACTGCGACCCCGAACTTGTCGGTGGTCTGCAATGCGATGAGGGTTCTCTTTATTTCGTCGAAGTTGCGCCCTACCGATGCGGGATAGTACATTATGGTGCGGATTATCCCTTCGGGGTCGATGAAGAATACTGCCCTTACCGCCTTGGTCTGGCTTTCGCCCGGCTGTATCATCCCGTACAGGTTGGCAATCTCCATTGTTATGTCCTCTATAAGCGGGAACTTTATTTCAATGTTCTTCATCCCGTTGTATTCTATCTTTTCCTTAATGGTGCGCAACCATGCTATGTGGCTGAAGAGCCCGTCTATCGACAGCCCTACGAGTGCGCAGTTGAGCGCCTCGAACTCGCCGGCCATTTTCCCGAATGTCATGAACTCGGTCGTGCAGACCGGGGTGAAGTCGGCCGGATGACTGAACAGGATTACCCATTTCCCATTGAAGTCTTGCGGAAACGATATGTTACCCTGCGTGGTTACCGCGTTGAACGAAGGCGCCTTGTCGCCTATTCTCGGCATGGTGGTGATTTTGTTGTTTGCTTCCATGGTGCTTTAGTTTTTAATTGTTATTGTAATCTCCGTTTTCTCACTTGCAAAAATACGGAGCGGAATTTATTCGGTAAACAGATATTTTCTATCTTTGTATAGAATACGTCTATAATTATCCGGCCTATGACCATACAACAGCTCGAATACATAGTGGCGCTCGACAAACACCGCCGTTTTGTCGAAGCTGCCGAAGAGTGCGGGGTTACACAGCCTACACTCAGTGCAATGATAATGAAGCTCGAAGAGGAGCTCGACGTGAAAATCTTCGACCGCAGCAAGCACCCGGTGGAACCTACCGCAACGGGACGCCTTCTGATACGCCAGGCCGAGACGGCTTTGAAGGAGGCGTACCGGCTTAAGGAGACGGTGGCTTCCGAGCGGGGTTCGCTTGCCGGCGACCTGTCGCTCGGCATCATCCCTACGGCCGCGCCCTATATACTGCCTCTCTTCCTGTCGCGTTACCGCGAGGCGTACCCCGATGTGCGCCTGCGCATTTCGGAGTTCTCCGCCGCCGAAGGCCTGGAGAGGGTGAGGACTTCCGACCTGGATATAATGATTGCCTCCATGCCCGATGCCGTACCGCAAGGGGTGCTTTCCGTGCCGCTTTACCGCGAGAGGTTTTATGCGTATGTTTCGCCCGGCTATCCGTATCGCGACACCCCTTTCGTTGCCGGGAACATGCCTTCCGATAACGTGTGGGTGCTTTGCCAGGGGCATTGCATAGTCAAGGGCGGAGGGTTCAGTTTCTGCAACCGCAACAACGGCGGTGCGCCCGCCCATGTCTATGATGCGGGGAGCATCGACACGCTTGTCAGGATTGTCGATGCCAGCGGCGGCTATACCGTTATTCCCGAACTCCATATAAAATACCTGACCGACGGGCAGCGGCGCAATGTCAGGGAGATTGTGGACCCCGAAGTGCACAGGGAGATTTCCCTTGCCATACGTACCGACTATATCAGGGAGAGGCTCCTGAATTCGGTTGTGGATATTGTAAAGACCGTTATCCCGGCCGAAATGCTCGACGACAGGATAAGGCGTTTCCCCGTACGCCTGTAATGCTTCTCCGCATAGCCTCCCCGCCCGTGTTGTAACAAAATCCGCTTTCCCCGGGTTCGGCGTCGGTGCCGGTATTATATCTTTTTATTGCTTGAGGAATGCTATTTTGTATTAATTATGTATATATCCTGTTGATTGTAGGTGGCTTTTGCGTATCTTTGCCTATCCGGCCGGGATAGGCTGCGCCTGGTGCAACGGGGCTCTCTTGTGTCTGTTGCCGCACCCGTTTGCATTATCTTTGCTGCGAATCAGCGAAAACAGGCTGCACTCGGCATAGCCGAACCTCACGGTTTGTCTCTGCCCTCGTTTGCATTATTTTTGCCGGAGAGGGAAATATAATCTGCGCCCTTGTTAAAGGCTTATCCTGGCAGAGGTTGCGAATATGCCGCCTGCCGTGGCGGATAAAGAAAGGGCAATGCCGCAGAGAGGGGAGGGCACAGGGCGGCGTACCCGCGCATGGGAGTTGTTTTTTATATGATTGCGTGCCGGCTTTTTCCGGCAAGGCAGTCGCCATATAAGTGTTTTTATGAATCTGATTGAAAAGTTGCAGCCGTATCTGCAGAAGCTGTATGCTGCCGTAAAGAAGTGCTATCGCAAGGTTTCCGGTATAAGGATACGTTTGAGCAACAAAAGCAAGGTATTGATACTGGCGGTATTGGCGGCCATGGCCGTGGGGCTTTATTTCCTGCTCCGTCCCGAACCCCTGCCGCCGGCTCTCCCGGTCGTGGGAGTGGAGCCCGTCAGGACGGACGACGTGAGGATATACGGCGAGTATGTGGGCAGGATAAGGGCACAGCAGTTTGTGGAGATACGCGCCAGGGTGGAGGGTTATCTGGAACAGATGCTCTTCGATGAAGGTACTTACGTGCGCAAGGGTCAGACGCTTTTCATAATAGACCCGAAACTGTACAAGGCCAAGGTGGAACGCGCAAAGGCGCAACTTAACAAGGCCAAGGCACAGGCCCTGAAGGCCGAACGCGACCTGAACCGTATCCGCCCGCTTTATGAGCACAATGCGGCAAGCCAGCTGGATCTGGACAACGCCATTGCCCTTTACGAGAGTTCTACGGCCGACGTGATAGTGAGCGAGGCCGACCTTACGCAGGCGGAACTTACGTTGAGCTATACGTCGGTGCATTCTCCCATATCGGGGTATATATCGGAACGCAACGCCGACATAGGTACGCTTGTGGGGCCGGGCGGCAAGTCGCTCCTTGCCACGGTTGTGAAGAGCGATACGGTTCAGGTGGATTTCAGCATGACGGCGCTCGACTACCTCCGGAGCAAGGCCCGGAACGTAAACATTGGGCACAAGGACTCTACCCGTACGTGGGACCCGTACATTACGGTTACGCTTGCCGACGGGTCGAAATACCCGTTCAGGGGGCTTGTCGATTTTGCCGACCCGCAGGTGAACCCGCAGACGGGGACGTTTTCGGTACGCGCCGAAATGGCCAACCCCGACCATATCCTTCTGCCGGGGCAGTTCACCCGTGTGAGGCTGCTGCTGGACGTGAGGGAGAATGCCGTTGTGGTCCCGTCGAAATCCATTGTAATAGAGAAGGGCGGGGCGCATATTTTCGTGGTGCGCGCCGACAGCATAGTTGAAAAGCGTTTTATTGAAACAGGCCCCGAGATAGGGAACAACATAGTTGTGGAAAGGGGGCTTGCCGCCGACGAGAGAGTAGTGGTGGAAGGGTATAACAAATTGTCGCACGGAATCAAGGTGTCGCCTGTCGAGGTCGTGCCGGAACAGTCGGAACAGGCTGAATAGTAACTGACGTATGAAAGCGGATTTTTTTATAGATCGTCCCGTATTTTCGACAGTACTGTCGCTTGTAATACTGATTCTCGGCCTGATAGGGCTTACCCTGCTCCCGATAGACCAGTATCCGCAGATTGTGCCGCCGGTGGTGCAGATTACGGCTTCTTACCCGGGAGCCGACGCGCAGACGGTAACGCAGGCGGTGGCTACTCCTATAGAGCAGGAACTGAACGGTACGCCGGGCATGATATACATGGAGTCGTCGAGTTCCAATTCGGGAGGTTTCTCGGCCGTGGTTACATTCGACATTTCCACAAACCCCGACCTTGCGGCAGTAGATATACAGAACCGGTTGAAGGAGGCCGAATCGCGCCTTCCGGCCGAGGTTGTGCAGAACGGTATTTCGGTAGAGAAAAGGGCGTCGAACAAACTGATGACGGTAACGCTCCTCTCGTCCGACCCCAAGTTCGACGAGATATACCTCAGCAACTACGCCACGCTGAACGTGCTGGACATGTTGCGGCGTATTCCAGGCGTGGGTAAGGTGTCGAACGTGGGAAGCCGGTACTACGCGATGCAGATATGGGTGCAGCCCGACAAACTTGCCGACCTGGGGCTGACGGTACAGGACTTGCAGTCGGCGCTGAAGGACCAGAACCGCGAATCGGCAGCCGGTGTGCTGGGACAGGCCCCGATGGAGGGAATAGATGTTACCACACCGATTACCGCGCAGGGACGCCTTTCGTCGGTGAGCCAGTTCGAGGAGATTGTGGTGCGGGCAAATCCCGACGGTTCTATTATCCGCCTCAGGGATGTGGCCCGTATTTCGCTGGAGGCTGCATCGTACAATACCGAAAGCGGTATAAACGGCGGAAATGCCGCCGTGCTCGATATAAGGATGCTGCCCGGGGCCAACGCCATGGAGGTTGCAGAATCGGTTAAGGTGGCCATGGAAGAGATAAGCCGCAACTTCCCCGAAGGGATTTCGTACGAGATTCCTTTCGACATGACTACTTACATTTCGGAATCGATACACCACGTTTACCGCACCCTGTTTGAAGCCCTGCTGCTGGTTATCCTTGTGGTTTACCTGTCGCTGCAGAGCTGGCGGGCGACGCTTATCCCGATTGTGGCGGTGCCCATTTCGCTTGTCGGTACGTTCGGCGTGATGCTGATTTTCGGTTTCTCGCTGAACATGCTTACGCTGTTGGGGCTTATCCTTGCCATAGGTATTGTGGTGGACGACGCCATTGTGGTGGTGGAGAACGTCTACCGCCTGATGAACGAGGAGCATCTGTCGCCGTACGAGGCCACGAAGAAGGCCATGCGCAGCCTCAGCGGCGCGCTGATAGCGATGTCGCTGGTGCTCTGCGCCGTGTTCGTTCCCGTAAGTTTCCTGTCGGGAATCACAGGCCAGCTCTACCGCCAGTTTACGATAACCATTGCCGTATCGGTGGTCATATCCACTATAGTGGCCCTGACGCTCAGCCCCGTAATGGCATCGCTTTTCCTGAAACCGGATGACGGCAAGAAGAAACGGGGGATATTCCGCCGCATAAACATAGGGCTGGCTCTCGGCAACCGCACGTACGGACGCCTTATATTGAAGACGCTTGCGCATTCGCGGCGCATGTTCGCCGCTTTCGGCATTATCCTGATTGCCATTTTCGTGCTTAACAGGATTGTGCCGTCGAGTTTCATGCCGCAGGAGGACCAGGGGTATTTTACCGTTGAACTTGAACTCCCCGAAGGGGCTACAATAGAGCGCACGCGCATTGTTACGGACAGGGCGATGGATTACCTTATGCAGGACCCCGACGTGCAGTACGTGCTGAATGTTACCGGTTCTTCTCCGCGCGTGGGCACCAACCAGGCGCACAGCCAGCTTACGGTTATACTCAAGCCGTGGAACGAGAGGGAGTCGGAAGACATAAACGAGATTATGGCGCGCGTAAGGGATGAATTCTCGAAATACCCCGAGAGCAAGGTCTACATATCCACCCCTCCGGTTATCCCCGGTCTGGGAAACTCGGGCGGGTTCGAGATGGTGCTCGAGGCCCGCGGGAATACTACCTACGATGAATTGCAGGCGGCAGTGGACACGTTCATGTATTATGCCTCGCGCCGTCCGGAACTTACCGGGCTGATGCACTCCATGCAGGGGGATATCCCGCAGCTCTACTTCGATGTGGACCGCGACAAGGCGCGGATGCAGGGGGTTTCCATGTCGAACATATTTTCGACGATGAAGGCTTTTACCGGTTCGATATATGTGAACGACTTCAACATGTTCAACCGTATCTACCGCGTATATATCCAGGCGGAGGCCCCTTACAGGGCTTACCGCAACAGCCTCGACCTCTTCTTCGTAAGGGGCAACGACGGTGCGATGATTCCTATAACCTCGCTCGGCAATACCCATTATACCACGGGGGCGGGGACTATAAAACGCTTTAACATGTTTACTTCCGCTACCATATCGGGCGAGGCCGCCCACGGGTACAGTTCGGGACAGGCCATGGAGGTCCTGGAGGATATAGTCAAGCAGCACCTGCCGCCGAATATCGGGGTGGAATGGAGCGGCCTCTCCTATCAGGAGAAGCACGTCAGCGGCCAGACCGGGGTGGTGCTGGCGCTGGCTTTCCTGTTCGTGTTCCTGTTCCTTGCCGCGCAGTACGAGAGCTGGTCCGTACCGATTGCGGTGATTATTTCCCTGCCGGTGGCGGGTATAGGCGCGTACCTCGGCATATGGATGTGCGGGCTGGAGAACAATATCTATTTCCAGATAGGTCTTGTAATGCTCGTGGGGCTTGTGGCCAAGAACGCCATCCTAATAGTGGAGTTCGCCAAGGAGGAGGTGGAGAAGGGCAAGGATGTGGTGTCGGCTGCCGTTACGGCGGCGCACCTGCGCTTCCGCCCAATTGTCATGACCTCGCTGGCCTTTATATTGGGCCTGCTGCCGCTGGTGTTCGCATCGGGCCCCGGTTCGGCAAGCCGTCAGGGTATAGGTACGGGGGTGTTCTTCGGTATGCTTGTGGCCATTACCGTAGGTATACTGTTCGTCCCGTTCTTCTTTGTCTGGGTTTATCGTATCAAAGCGAAATTTAAGAAATGAAAATAAGGATAGTATTCTCTCTTCTGTGTCTTGCCGCCATGGTCTCGTGCGGCGTAAAGAAGCATTGCAAGCAGCCCGAACTGAACCTGCCGGATCAGATTGTGCGGGGAATCGATGCCGATTCCGTTACCATTGCCGACCTGCGCTGGTGGGAGTATTACGGCGATACGCTGTTGTGCCGCATAATTGAAAAGACGCTTGCCAACAACAAGGAGATGCTGGCGGCGGCTGCGCGCGTGGAGCAGATGAGGCAGCTTTACAGGATAGACAAGGCCAATTTCGCCCCGGAGCTGGGAATAACGGCCTACGGCGACGACGAACGTTACCAGTATTACGATTCCGACCCCAAACGGGAGGTGGAACTTGCCCTGAAAGGGAATATAAGCTGGGAGATAGATTTGTGGGGAAGCCTGCGCTGGGCGAAGAAAAAGGGAGAGGCCGAGTTCCTGAACACTCTCGAGAACCAGCGTGCCATGCAGATGCTGCTGGTTTCGGAGGTGGCTTCTGCATATTTCAGGCTGGTGGCCCTCGACAACGAACTTGCCATAGTGCGCCGGACCCTTACCACACGCGGCGAGAGCGAGTTTCAGGCAAAGGTGCGCTTCGAGGGGGGGCTTACCTCGGAAACGGTCTATCAGCAGGCCAAGGTGGAGTATGCCACTACGGCATCGCTTATCCCCGACCTGGAGAGCCGCATAAAGATTACGGAGAACAGCATCGCACTGCTTATGGGCGAATACCCCGACTGGGAGATTATCCGCTCGAAAATGAGCACCACGCCCGACTTCCCCGACTCCATACCCATCGGGCTGCCTACCGTCCTGTTGCAGCGGCGTCCCGATGTTCGGGCTTCGGAACAGAACCTGCGGGCCGCCATGGCCGATGCGGGTATTGCCTATGCCGACCGTTTCCCCAAACTTACAATCAGCCTTACCGGCGGTTGGGAGAACAATGTCTTTACAAGCTATTTCAAGTCGCCGTTCACCTATCTTATAGGGTCGCTGGCTTCTCCGGCTTTCGGGTTCGGCCGCAAACTTGCAAAATACAAGGCCGCGCTTGCCGCTTACGACCAGGCGCGCCTTAACTACGAACAGAAGGTGCTGGAGGTTTTCAAGGAAGCGAACGATGCCGTTATAACGTACAAGAAGTCGCGGGAGACGTTGCAGCTTATGGCGAACCTTTGCGACGCATCGAAGAAATATGTCGATCTGGCGCATTTGCAGTACAGGGGCGGCAGCATAAACTATATAGATGTATTGGATGCGCACCGCCGCTATTTCTCCGCACAGATAGCATTGAGCAATGCCGTACGCGACGAACACCTCGCCCTTGTGCAGCTTTACAAGGTGCTGGGCGGCGGATGGCAGATGTAGACAACCGGATTTTTTCATCAGTTTTTATTGTCGGACAATATGGAGAGACTTGCACGGTATGTAATATGCATCGTGGCGGTTATGTGCGTAAAGGGCGGGATGTCAGGTCTCCTTGCCGGAAATTTTTCCACGCCCTACTGGTACGGTGTCGGCGAAAGAATGGCTGCGGGAAAATCTTTTATGGGCAGCCGGAATGCTTTCGGCAAGTCCTTGTCGGACGAGTCGGGCCTGCCCATGGCGGGATTGAAAGCCGGATCGGCTCTGGTGAAGTCGGCGTATGAAAACGGCGATGCAGATGCCGTGCTGTTGCTGGAACGGTATATAGCCGGAAGCGTGGAGAGGGAGGGGATTCCTTCGGCCAAAGCCATGCTGGCCGACCTTTACATGAAATCGGGCAGGACGGATGATGCCGAAACTCTCTATGCCGGTATCGACAGCCGTACGCTCTCCCGTAACGAGCGGGAGCTGATGACTCTCAACCAGGCCATTATAAAATACGAAAGGGGCGATTTTGCCGGAACGGAACGTCTGCTCGACGGCTTTCCCCCGTCGCCCTCTTCGCAGTACGGCGATGATGCGCTTTTTTATAAATCGGCCGCCTGTTATGCGACGGGCGGGTACGCCGAGGCCGAAACCGGTTTCGACAAGCTGTCGCGGACGGAGAAGTATTCCGATGCGGCACGCTATTTCCTGACCGGCATCTATTATGCCGACAAGCGTTTCGGACGTGCCCTGGAATCGGGCGAGGAACTGCTTGCCGCCTCTTCCGGCGACGTGAGTGCGCGCGCCGAACTGTTGCGTATCTGCGGCGAGTCGGCATTTTATACGGGCGAGCGCGAGAAGTGCATCCGTTTCCTCGAGGAGTATGCTGGGATTGCCGACAAGCCGTTGCCGACCGATTTTTATATGCTCGGGGTGTCGTATTATTCCGACGGCAATTACCGCGGAGCAATCTCGTCGCTCGGCAGGGTTGAGGGCGATGATGAAGAGCTGATGCAGAGCGCATCCCTGTATCTGGGGCACTCTTACCTTGCCGAAGGGGACAAGGACGGGGCGTTGCTGGCATACGGCAATGCCGTGGAGCGGGGGTCGGACATGCCGGTAAGGGAAGCCGCGCTTTTCAATTATGCCCTGTTGCTGAACGAAACGTCGATTGTCTCTTTTGAAAAGGCCGTGGCTACATTCGAGTCGTACGTGAACATGTTCCCCGACTCCAGGAATGTGGATGTTATAAACCGCCTCCTTGTAAACCGCTATTTTACGGCGGACAACTACGAAGAGGCGCTTGCCTCTATTGAAAATATAGATAATCCCGATGAAGTGATATTGAAGGCAAGGCAGGAGATTCTTTACCGCATGGGTTCGCAGGCATATGTGGACGGCGATATGGACGAGGCCTTTTCCCGCTTTTCGCAGGCTGCCGATATGGGCGCGCTCTCGCCCGATATTTTGGGCAAGGCTCTCCTGTGGAGGGGTGAGATTGCCTATGCCAAAGGCGATTTCGCCGCTGCGGCAACCGATTTCTCAAAAGCCCTGGAGTGTTCGCCCTCCGTTGTTCCTTCTGTTTATTACAGTCTGGGGTATACACGGTTTTCGACGGGCGACTATATCGGGGCTGAACAGATGTTCTCCAGATTCGTCTCGGCACGTGGCGCAACTCCGCGCGTAGCCGCCGATGCGTGGTGCAGGATAGGGGATTGCCGCTATATGGCTTCCGATTATTCCGGCGCTTCGGCTGCATATGTGAAAGGGGGCGAACTTTATCCCGAAAATGCCGATTATGCCATTTTCCGGCAAGGGGTCATAGCGCAAATCCAGAAACGTCCCGAAGGGGTTCTCACGTTTATGGAGCGGTTGCGCAAGGAGTTCCCCTCTTCCGGGTATCTGCCGGATGCCATGTATCTTGAGGGGATGAGCCTTATTGCGTCCGGAAAGGAGAATAAGGGGATAGGGGTGCTGTCGTCGCTTGTTTCGCGATACCCGTCGAGCGATGCGGCGCGCGCCGCATCGCTGCAGAGGGCCGTGGCTTATGTCAATGCCGGGGATATGGACGAGGCCCTGGATGCTTATAAAAAGGTGGTTGCCATGTATCCGGGAAGCGAAGAGGCCGGGATTGCGGAAGCCGATTTGAAGAACCTTTATGTGCAGAGCGGCAACATGGAGGGGTATATGGAGTACTTGAACGATTACAGGAAAGGCGAAGGGTACGATGCGGCAGAGATTGATTCGCTGACTTTCCTTGCCGCGGAAAACCTTTTCCTGAAATTGCCGTCCGACGGGATAGCCCGTCTGGAAGGGTATCTCGAGAGTTTCCCCGAAGGGGCTTTTGCCGCCGATGCCGCTTATTATGCCGGCAGCTACATGTATGAAAAAGGGGATACGTCCCGTTGCCGCCAGTTTTTGCAGAAGGCCGTGGGGAAAGGAGGTAACACCCGTTTTGCGGCGGAGTCGCTTTCGCTGCTCGCATCGGTTGAAGAGAATGCGGGGAATTTTGCCGTTGCCGAAAAGTTGTACCGCAGGATTTCGGACGGATTCCCCGACTGGGCGGGGTGTACCGGGGCGCGTTGCGGGCTTGTCCGTTCATCTTTCGGGGCAGGCAGGTTCGACGTTGCCGTATCGGAGGCCTCCCTGTTGTTGAATTCCTCCCTTCCGCCGAACGATTACGCCCATATGCTCTACCTCCGCGCCTCGGCATATTCAAAACTCGGGGAGACGGAGGCAGCCGATGCCGATATGGCGAGGCTTGCCGCCGACATGCGGAGCGTCTACGGGGCGGAGGCTGCTTACCGTCTCGGGGAGAGACGTTATGCCGCCGGCGATATGGACGGGGCTGCCGCTTATGCTTCGGCCCTTGTCTCGAGCGGTACGGGACAGCGTTACTGGGTGGCACGCGGTATCGTACTCCTTTCGGATATTTCGTACAGGAAGGGCGACCGCTACAAGGCAGTGCAGTACCTGAAAAGCCTCTCGGAGAATTACGGCGAGGATGACGATATAAAGGAGATTGTTGATAAAAGACTGGAATTATATACTGATTGATACATGAAAAATGTTATTGTTGTTGCCGCGGCCCTGCTGTTGGGCGGGGCAAGCGTATCGGCCCAGGATTCCGACGCCCTTTCGCGCGAGGTTACCGTTGAGAAGAGTTATTCCCCGAGGGTGGACAATGCCGCGAAAATAACCGGAGTCCCCGAGGTGGAGGACCCGTTGGTTGAACAGCCTCTTGCCGAATTTTCCACATGGGCGGTTCCGGTCATGGGGTCGCCCAGGACACAGCCGCTGCCTGCAAGCCTGCTGGCAACGCAGGAACCGTTCGACAAGAAGTTCGGGTATGCGCAGTTCGGTATCGGAAACAACCTGAATATACGCGGCGATGCGGGTCTCAGGCTGCTGAATACCCCTGCCGACCAGATAGGGATATGGTACAACCATTATTCCACCGGAGGGAGACTGCCTTACCTCGACCCTCCCGAATGGTGCGGCGACAAGGTGTACCAGCACCAGAACAGCAATACCGTAAACCTTACATACAAGCACCTGTTCAAAAAGGTGGAATGGAAAACCGCAGGGGCCTACCGCAGCAATGCCTTCAATTATTACGGCTTCTCTCTCCGTCCTCTTCCCGTAATGGAAGGGGAGAATACCCAGCATGTAAACCAGTATGCGGTTTCTACGGCTGTCCGTTCGGTAAAGGACGAACTTGTGGTGTTCGACGCTTCGGTGGGGTTTGAAGGGTTCAGGAACCGGATAGGGTATATGATAGGGTCTGACGGCGGGGTGGAGAACCATCTCGAAACGCGCCTTACCCTTGCCGTGGCCATGAGAGAGGGGAGCAGGCACCGCCTCGGGTTCGACACCAAACTCGACAACCTGTTTTACCGCCGTACCCATGCCCGAAACTATACGGTGTTTTCCTTCACCCCGTTCTACAAATACGCTTCCGACAAGATTCGCTTCAAGGCGGGCGCGAAAATGGACGTGTCGGCACATGACGGTACGGTGTTCAGGTTTGCCCCCGATGTGGAGTTCAATGTCGATTTCGGCAAATCGTTCCACTTCTATACTGTTGTGGAAGGAGGAAAGGAACTCAATACGTGGAGCAGGATGTCGTCGCGCAACATATATCTGAACCCGACGGAGAGGCTCGCATCGACATATACCCCCGTAGACGCCCTTGTGGGGCTTTACTGCGACTATCTGCCGGGGTTCAAGGTGCGCGGTTTCGTGGGGGTGAAGAGTTCCGTGTCGGCGCTGTTCGACATGCGCCGCGCCGAGGCCGTAACGGCCGACGGGCTGATAGCGTCGCACGAGGTGGTGGACTACGTTCCGCTCGACGCTTTCAGGGTGCTGGGCGGCGTGAATGTGGAATACAACCTGTCCAATATCCTGAAAGGGGAGGTGCGTTGGGTCTATAACGGTTGGATGACCCGCGGCGGAAGGGACTTTATCCTTTCGTCGCTGCCGCGCAACGAATGGTATATCGACCTGGGGGTATATCCTGTCAAGTCGCTTGCCATAAAGGCGTTGTTCTATATAGGTTCGGGTCGCGGATACCGCTATGACGCCGTTGCCGGCGTAGAGGGGACGGGGGCGAGGATGAGCGATATCTACGAGCTTAACCTCTCCGTCGATTACAACATTACGAAGATGATACGCGTTTTTGCCGAAGGGAACAACCTGCTGTCGCAGCATTACGATATTTACTACGGCATGCCGGCGCAGAGAATCAATTTCCTCGTGGGTATGGGAGTGGATTTTTAGCCGCTCCGGCGTAAGTCGCCGCACCCGTCCGCCCCGTTTTCCCGGCATTTGGGAAGGCAGCGCGGAATCCGGCGGCGTTTATCCCGTTATATTCGTGCGTTTAAAGTGCGTTTTTCTTGTCTGCGGGCAAGGATTTTCGCGGAATGTTTTATATTTTTGTCCCCAAATTGGGTGGGGTGCGTCATTTTTAAGGCTTGTGCTACCCTGCACCGTTCCCTGTACGGCAAATTCTGTTTTTGAAAATGAAGGATTCTAACGAAAAGCGCCATATCTCCTTTTTAAATGCGCGTGTTACCTCTACGATAAGCATCTCACTGGTCCTTTTTATTCTCGGCGTAATTGTGCTGATGTCCATTCTCGGTACGCAGCTTACGCGCTATATAAGGGAAAACATGGGTTTCTCGGTGGTGCTGAAGGATTCCGCCCCCGATTACGGTGTCGAGAACCTGAAAAAGGAACTTAATTCCGCTCAGTATGTGCGTGCGGTACAGTTCATATCGAAGGAGGACGCCCTGCGCGAACTGGAGCTGGAACTGGGCGAGAATCCGGAGGATCTGCTCGGGTTCAATCCGCTGCAGTCGTCGATAGAGGTGAAACTCGTTGCCGAATATGCCGACCCCGACAGCCTTGCGTGGATAGAGAAGGATATAAGGGCGTACGAGGCGACAGTGGCGGATGTCATTTGCCAGAAGGATGTAATCCAGATTATAAATGACAATATCCGCAAGGCCGAGTATATCCTGCTCTCACTTTCAGTGGTGCTGATGGTAATATCGTTTGCCCTTATAAGCAATACCATACGCCTTATGGCATATTCAAAAAGGTTCCTTATACACACCATGAAACTCGTCGGGGCTACACCCGGGTTCATCCGCCGCCCGTTTATTGTAAGCAACATTGCGGGCGGGATTTTCGCCGCATTTATAGCAATGGCGCTGTTGTCGGGGTGCGCCCTCTACCTTGTAAAAGAATTTGAAAACCTCTCTACGCTTATAAATATAGTTACGCTGTCGCAGGTATTCGCAGTGGTGATAGTGCTGGGCATAGTGCTTACGGCAGTTTCGGCGTATTTTGCCGTGAACAGGTATATTTCCATGGACAGGGAGGACCTTTATTATTTGTAATGCAGTTATGGGACTTAAACCTATTGAAAACAAACGTACGTTGAAAGAGCCGGTTTCGCGTTTCGCTCTGGGCCGGACGAACTATATCCTTATTGCCGCCGCTTTTGTGGTGATAGTGCTGGGGCTGGCCCTAATGGCGGGCAGCGGCTCTACGCCCGAAAACTATAATCCCGACATTTTCAGCCGGAGGCGCATTGTGGTTGCACCCACCATTGCATTCCTCGGGTTTGTATTTATGGTCTTTGCCATAATGTACAGGGGCAGGAAAGATAAAAACGGCAAGGAGGGCGAGGCATGACGTGGTTGGATGCTTTATGGCTGGGCCTGTTACAGGGGTTTACCGAGTATCTGCCGGTGAGCAGTTCGGGGCATCTGCAGATTGCCCAGGCCCTCATGGGAAATACCGACGGTGAGGAAAATCTTACATTTGCCGTGGTGGTGCATGCGGCAACCGTGTGCAGTACTCTGGTTATCCTGTGGAGGGAGATATATTCCCTGCTGCGCGGCACTGCATCGCTGCGCTGGAACGAGGAGACGCAGTATATGGCCAAGATATTCCTCTCGATGATTCCGGTCGGCATAGTCGGCCTTTTCTTCAAGGATTATGTGGAGTCGCTTTTCGGGGCGGGGCTGATGCTTGTGGGGGTTATGCTGCTTGTTACGGCACTGCTGCTGGTGTTCGCCAATTTTGCAAAGCCGCGGAAGGGGAAGATTTCCTTTAGCGATGCCCTTATAATAGGTATTTCCCAGGCGTTTGCCGTGTTGCCGGGGCTTTCCCGTTCGGGGACCACTATCGCAACGGGGCTGATATTGGGCGACAGGAAAGAGGATGTTGCCAAGTTTTCGTTCCTGATGGTGATTATCCCTATTTTGGGTGAGGCGTTCCTCGACCTTATGAAGGGAGGGCTTACGCATGAAGCTTCGGGCATATCGGCCGCTGCGCTGGTAGTAGGGTTCGCTGCGGCCTTTGTTTCGGGGTGCGTGGCGTGCAAATGGATGCTTTCTATAGTAAAGCGGGGCAAACTGGTTTATTTTGCCTACTATTGCGTGGCGGCGGGCCTGTTTGCCATAATTTACGATCTTGTCTGATTAAAACAGGGAGCGTGTTGCAGTGAAGGCTATACCGGAAGACAGGAAATTCGATTTTGTGGAGGGGGAGATTCTGCACTTCGACAAGCCTCTCCATTGGACATCGTTCCGCCTTGTAAAGGTATTGCGCGGGCATATCCACCGCAAACTCGGCGTGAAGAATTTCAAGGTAGGCCATGCCGGGACGCTCGACCCCCTTGCGACCGGGGTCATGACCGTATGTACGGGACGTGCGACGAAACTGATTCCGATGTTGCAGGAGAGCGACAAGGAGTATGTGGCTACTCTCCGTCTCGGGGCGACCACGCCGTCGTTCGATATGGAGACGGAAGTGGATGCAGAGTTCCCGGTTTCGCATATTACGCGCGAAATGGCCGAAAAGGCGCTTAACTCCTTTGTGGGCGAGATAGATCAGGTCCCTCCCCTGTTCTCGGCCGTAAAGGTAGACGGCAAGAGGGCGTACCGCCTTGCCCGCAAAGGGAGGGATGTTGAACTGAAAGCGAAGAAGGTGCGCATTGCGGAGATAGAGCTGTTGGAGTTCTCGCAGACGGAGATGACTGTAAGGGTGGTGTGCAGCAAGGGGACGTACATCCGCTCGTTGGCCCGCGATATAGGTGCCGCCCTTGGCAGCGGCGGGTACCTGACCGCTCTGAGGAGGACCCGCGTGGGGGATGTGCGGGTGGAGATGTGCTACGATGTATCGCAGATAGAGGAGATTGTTTCCCGTGCCGTATTGCCCGATGCCGATGAGGCTGCCGCCGGTCGGGCGGGGAGCGCCGCATCCGCCGGGGATTGTTCTTGATTTTTTATAATAACCAGATAGTATGAAACTTTCGCAGTTTAAATTCAGATTGCCCGAGGAGTTGATAGCCCAGTATCCTGCAGAGCATCGCGATGAGTCGAAAATGATGGTGGTGCACCGCAAGAGTGGCGATATAGAGCACCTTGTATTTAAAAACATAATAGACTTTTTCGATGAAGGCGACCTTTTTGTCTTTAACGATACGCGTGTCTTCCCTGCGCGCCTGTACGGCAACAAGGAGAAGACCGGGGCGCAGATAGAGGTGTTTTTGCTGCGTGAGCTGAACAGGGACAACCGCCTGTGGGACGTGCTTGTCGACCCCGCCCGCAAGATAAGGATAGGGAACAAACTCTATTTCGGCGACGACGAGTCGGTGGTTGCCGAGGTTATAGACAACACCACGTCGCGCGGCAGGACATTGCGTTTCCTTTACGACGGCGACCACGAAGAGTTCAAGTCGTCGCTGCTGGCTCTCGGCGAGACCCCGCTTCCGTACTATATTGCGCGCAAGCCCGAGAAAGAGGATGAAGAGCGATACCAGACAATCTTTGCGCGGAACGAAGGCGCGGTAGTCGCGCCGTCGGCAGGATTGCATTTCAGCAGGGAGGTGATGAAGAGGATGGAGATAAAAGGTATAGATTCGGCATTCCTGACGCTCCATATAGGGCTCGGCAGTTTCAAGGATATTGATGTGGAGGATCTGACCAAGCACAAGATGGACTCGGAACCGATGTTCATCGATGAAGATACCGTAGGGTTGATAAATAAGGCCAAGGATGCCGAAAAGCGCGTCTGCGTCATAGGGGCGTCTACGATGAGGGGTGTGGAGACGGCAGTCAGTACGGCACCCCATGTAAAGCCGTTTGAAGGGTGGACGAACAAGTTTATTTTCCCCCCGTACGATTTTGCCGTGGCCGATGCCATGGTTTCCAATTTCCACATGCCTCTCTCTACAATGCTGATGATGGTGTCGGCATTCGGCGGGTACGACCTTGTTATGGATGCGTATCGCCTGGCCGTCAAGGAAGGATACCGCTTCGGCGCGTACGGCGATGCCATGCTTATTGTAGACTGATGCCGGCGCTTTTCCTTGGATTGGGTTCCAACCTCGGCGACCGCGAAGGGTTGATAAAAGCCGCCGTATCGCTTGTCGGCGAGCGGGTAGGTCCGGTGATGTCGCTCTCTTCGTTTTACGAGTATGAGGCGTGGGGTTTTGTCTCGGACAACGTCTTTGTCAATGCCGCGGCAAAAGTCGAGACTGCGCTGGAACCTGCCGGGGTGCTGGCAAGGGTCAAGGAGATTGAACGGGAACTGGGACGGAAGAAAAGGCTTGCGGCAGGGTACGAGGACAGGCCGATAGATATAGATATTCTCTTTTATGGCGACCGTATCGTCTCACTGCCCGATTTGACCGTCCCGCACCCGTTGATGTTGTCGAGGAGGTTCGTATTGGAACCGCTGGCCGAGATTGCTCCCGGCTTTGTGCACCCTGTGGCGAAGCGGACGGTGGCGGAACTGCTGCGCGATATGCCGGGGCAGTAACCGGGGAATACGCCGGGCGGGAGGTTGCCGCCTCTGTTTGCTTGATATTATTATTATACTGATATTATGAAATTGTATTACAGATTCTTGCGATACCTGAAACGCCGTCTGCCCGAGAAGCAGTGGCGCAACGTGGGCGATGAAAGGGTGAACGGGTTTGCCGGTCTGATTCTCTTTTTTGCCATATTTGCCGTTGTGCGCCTTCTGTGGTGGGGGGGCGACGATAACCTTGCCTTATATACCGGCTACGACGGCGTATATGACCCCGAGCCCATATTTACCTTTATCAATCTGGAGGGGTATAACAACTGGATAAGCACGGTAACGGCAAAGGGGGTGAACTTCTTCTGCAAGTATGTCCTGTTTCAGGATACTTTTTTGAGGTATGATATCATATACCTTCTGGAGAACGGCCATACGGCGGGAGGGATACAGATTTACCCCTCGTGCGGGGGAAACCGCGAAATGGCGATTATTCTCTTCGTGATGCTGTTTATCCCCGGCCCGTCGAAACCGCGCCTTTGGTTTGTGCCGGCAGCCCTGCTGGCCTTTTTCGCCATAAACTGTTTCCGCCTGGCCATTTTGAATCTGGTTACCAAATACGATATGGCCCTCTTTCCTGCTGCACACGATTATTCGGGCATGGCCATGTCGGTCTTTATATTTTTCGTCTGGCTTCTGTGGGAGAAGAAGTATGCCGAGAAGTACCGCTTGAAAGCGTGGTGCGACGTCAACGCCGAAAAATAGGGGACGGATGTCGCCGTTACACGGGCCGGAAGAGACCTTTGCCGCCCGGGGTTTCCGATACCGTTCTCTCTTCCGCCGGCCGTGTCAGCACAAGAGCCGTATCCTGCCGTTTATCGGCATGGATACGGCTCTTGCAGTATACGGTGCAGGCGACAGTTGCGCCCTGTCCGCGAGACGGACCTCCTTCCCCGCTTGGCGGGTATTGTGTGCCGTACCGTACCGGTGCGGGTTTCCTGTGCCGCTTTACTGTTGCAGCCTGCGTTCGATAGGTTTCGGGTAGTCTATCGTATAGTGCAGCCCTACGCTTTCCTTGCGGGCCATGGCCTGCTTTATTATCAGATACCCGACGTTTATTATATTGCGCAGTTCGCATATCTGCCGCGTTACTATGGAGTGCTGGAACAGGTGTTCCGTTTCGCGGTAGAGGATTTCGAGGCGGTCCATTGCGCGTTTCAACCTCAGGTTGGAGCGGACTATCCCCACGTATGCCGACATAAGCTGTTCTACTTCGCGTACGCTCTGCGTTATCAGCACCATTTCTTCCGGGAGGGACGTCCCTTCGTCGTTCCAGTCGGGTATCCCGCGCTGGATTTCTATGCCGTTTATTATGGAGGAGGCGTGCTTTGCCGCAGCATCGGCATAGACAACCGCCTCTATCAGCGAGTTGGAAGCAAGGCGGTTGCCTCCGTGGAGTCCCGTGCAGGCGCATTCCCCTACGGCATAGAGGTGTTTTATGGACGAGCGCGCATTCAGGTCTACCTTTATCCCCCCGCAAAGGTAGTGGGCTGCCGGTGCAACCGGTATGTAGTCTTTTGTTATGTCTATACCGAGCGATAGGCACTTGTTGTAGATATTGGGGAAGTGGTGCCGGGTCTCTTCGGCGTCCTTGTGCGTTACGTCGAGGTAGACGCATTCTTCGCCGCGGATCTTCATTTCGTTGTCTATGGCACGCGCCACAATGTCGCGCGGTGCGAGCGAGCGGCGTTCATCGTATTTCTGCATGAACTCCTTGCCGTCTTTTGTGCGGAGAACCGCGCCGTATCCGCGCATTGCCTCGGTTATAAGGAAACTGGGGCGTTCTCCGGGGTTGTACAGTGCCGTGGGGTGGAACTGAATGAACTCCATGTCCTTCACCTCGCCCTTTGCGCGGTAAACCATTGCGATTCCGTCGCCGGTGGCCACGGGGGGATTGGTGGTGGTGCGGTATACGTTGCCTATCCCGCCGGTCGCTATAAGGGTGGTCTTGGACAGGAACGTATGTATGTGGTTGGTGTTCTGGTCCAGTACATATACGCCGTAGCATGTGATGTCGGGGGTATGGCGCGTTACGTTTATGCCGAGGTGGTGCTGCGTTATCAGCTCTATGGCGAAGAAGTTCTCGAACACTTTTATCTTGGGGTGTTTCTTCAATGCACGTATCAGGCTGTCCTGAATCTCTGCCCCGGTGTTGTCCTGGTGGTGGAGTATGCGGAATTCGGAATGCCCCCCCTCGCGGTGAAGGTCGAATCCCCCCTTTTCATCGCGGTCGAAGTTTACGCCCCATTCCACAAGTTCCTTTATCTGTCCGGGGGCTTCCTTGACCACTTTTTCCACGGCTGCCCTGTCGCATATCCCGCCTCCGCATATCAGCGTATCCTGTATGTGCTTTTCAAAATTGTCGGTGGGTTTGGTTACAGAGGCTATCCCCCCTTGCGCATAGAAAGTGTTGGCCTCTTCTATGCCGGTCTTGCATATTACGGCTACCCGGCCTTTTTCCGCTACTTTCAGGGCGAAACTCATGCCGGCTATTCCCGAGCCGACTACCAAGAAATCGTATTCGTATGTCATTGCTCTCTCTGTTTTTTGTAATCTCATTATCTTATATCCAGCCGTTTTCCTTGTACCATGTTACGGCTTCGTCTATTCCCTGTTCCAGATTGTAGTCGGCGAAGAACCCGAGTTCTTCTTCGGCTCTCGATGTGTCGCACGCCCAGTTGTGCTGCCTCAGTATGTAGAACTTGTCGCTGTTGAGCGTGGATGCCCTGTGGCGTTTCCTTGCAATCTCTTCCGCTTTTGTGCAGACGTAACGGCACAACGCCTCTGGAACGGTTACAGGCAGTACGTACCGTTTGCCGAGCCGGGCCGCCACTATGTTGCGGAACTCCTTTTGCGTGTAGGTCTTCCCGTCGGCTATAAAATACCCGTGCCCTGCAACACCCCGGTCTATTGCAAGGAATATGGCCTTTACAAGGTCCTTTACGTATATGAACGTGTAGACTTTGTGCTTGCTCCCTACGGCTACGTCTATCCCTTTGCCTATCATCCTTATCATCATCAGATAGTCTTTTTCGTGAGGGCCGTAGACGCCTGTCGGGCGGAGGGTTACGCAGGGGAAGCCTCCGAGCGTGCGCAGGTAGAGTTCCGAACGGAGTTTGCTGCGCCCGTATGCCGACTCGGGGCATGGCGTATCGTTGTCGTTTATCGGCGTATACCCTTTGTCGCCGGTGGTCCATGCGCTGAGGCTGCTCATGTAGATGAACTTTTCGGGGACGCTGCCGGTTGCTATGAGTGTATCGGCGAAGTTTTTCAGGTATTCAAAATTTACCTCGTCGAATCTTTTCTTGTCGGAGGTCTTGGTTACGCCGAGGTTATGGACTATGTAGTCCCATTTCCCGTGTTCGCGCTTGAAGGCTTCTATCTCTTCGGCAAGCCTGGCCTTGTCGCGATATGTAAGGTAAACCTTGTGTATCCTGTCGTCCTGCAGAAACTGCAGGTTGGTGGAGTGCCGTATGCCTGCATACGTCTCGTATCCGCGCTTAAGGGCTTCGGCTACTATGAAGCCGCCGATAAAGCCTCCTGCTCCCGTTATAAGTATCTTCTTGCCCATATCGTATTACGCAGTGTGAATTTATGCGCAGTGCAGCCCGCCGTGCTGCAGGAACCGCCCGGTAACGGCGGCTCCGGTATCTTCCCTGTCTGTCCCCGCGTATCTTGCGCGCCGGCGTCTCTCCTTCCCGGAACGCTCCCGTCCTCTTCCGCAAGGGTGTCTTCCCGGCCCTGCCCGTCCGGAAAGGTTTGCCTCTGCGCCGGTTTCCCCTTATATTAAACGGAGGTGCGCCGGAACATCCTGCCCGGCGCGCCTCCTTTCCTGTTGTCCCTTTTTCAGAGAAGCGAATTGGGATCGAGGTTGTCCTTCTCTATATCCTTGAAGTATTTGTATGTACCGACGGTTATCTCGGCCGTAGCGGCTTCGTCGCATACTATTATGCTGTGCGGGTGGTTCTGCAACGCGCTTATCGTCCACATCTGCGATATGCCGCCTTCAACGCCGTGCTTGAGGGCGCGGGCCTTGTTGTGCCCGTTTACTATTATAAGTACGCTCTTTGCGTCCATTACCGTGCCTACTCCTACGGTGAGGGCCGTTTTGGGAACTTTGTTCACGTCGTTGTCGAAGAATCTCGAATTGGCTATTATCGTATCGGTGGTGAGGGTCTTCATCCTGGTACGCGAGGAAAGCGACGAACCCGGTTCGTTGAAGGCTATATGCCCGTCGGGACCTATCCCCCCGAGGAAGAGGTCTATGCCTCCGGCCGCCTTTATCTTTTCTTCGTAAGCTGCGCATTCGGCTATCGGGTCGGGTGCGTTGCCGTTGAGGATGTTTACGTTTTCCGGAAGTATGTCGATATGGCTGAAGAAGTTGTTCCACATGAACGAGTGGTAGCTTTCGGGGTGTTCCTTGGGCAACCCTACGTATTCGTCCATGTTGAACGTTATGACGTTACGGAACGATACCACACCCTTCTTGTTGAGCTCTATCAGCGCCTTGTACATACCCAGGGGGGACGAGCCGGTGGGGAGGCCGAGCACGAATTTCTTCTCTTCCGTGGGGTTGAACTCTTTTATGCGCGATACGACGTAGTTGGCCGCCCAGCGCGATACGTTCTCGTAATTCGGTTGGATTATAAGTCTCATGGTTTACCTTGTGTTTTAATGGTTGATTTATATAATATGCGAAGATAGTCTATACTTGATGAAAAAGCAAATGATTTTTTATCATATTCTTTCTCTTTTTTTTCGTGCGTCATCCCGGTCCCGCCGTGCTGAGAAAACTTCCGCTGCGGCTGCTCCGGGCTGAGGTGCAGGGCATTCCGTTGCACGCCGGGCTTCCTGTTCCGCTTTTTGCCGCTTTATATTAATTTTTGCCTGTTTATTGGAATAACATATGTTTTTAATAATTATCTTTGCCGTAGAACGGCGAAAATAAGCTGCACTCGGCATAGCCGAACCTCGCGGTTTGTCTCTGCCCTCGTTTGCATTATCTTTGCCGTAGAACGGCGAAAATAAGCTGCACTCGGCATAGCCGAACCTGTAAGGTTTGCCTCTGCCCCCGTTTGCATCGCGAAGCAGGGCTGTTTATGAAGATCGGAAATATTTCTCGTGTAAACAACAATAATTATGAAAACTAACTTAAGCTCTCAGATCAAGCTCGACAGGGTACCCAAAAAGTATTACCGTCCCGATAGTGCTTTGGAACTTACGGCTTTGTCGAGATTTGAAAAAATTTTCACGGACGTTCATGAAACGGCCGAAGACGGCGCCGTGTATGTTGCGAAAAGCATTGCCGACATAATAGGAAAGTGCGCCAAGGAGAACCGCAAATGCGTAATGGCTCTCGGTTGGGGGACAGGGACGCATCTTGTATACCACGAACTGGTGGAGATGTACAAGGCCGGCAAGGTAAGTTTTGCCGATGTGGTGGTTTTCAATGTCGGCGAGTTTTATCCTCTGGTCGAAGGGGCCAACAGCACGTTGAGCGTACTGAAGGAGAACCTGCTCGACAAGGTCGATATCAAGCCCGAAAATATCTACACCCCTTCGGGCGAGGCTGCAAAGGAGAGTGTCTTTGAATTCTGCCGCCAGTACGAGGAGAAGATAGCTTCGCTGGGAGGGCTCGATGCCGTGTTGCTCGAGATAGGCATATCGGGTTCGCTTATATTCAACGAACCCGGTTCGCAGATTACGTCGGCAACCCGCCTGATGTTGCTGGGCAACGACTCGCACAACCTTGTGTCGAAAGTATTCCAGACCAATGAAATGGCCCAGCAGAACGCAATAACGATGGGGCTCTCCACTGTCCTCAAGGCAAAGCACGTATTCGTGGTAGGCTGGGGCGAAGAAGTTTCGGTAAAACTGCGCGATGCGATAGAAGGGCCTGTTACCGATACGGTACCGGCAAGTTTCCTCCAGACCTGCAAGAACGCATGTATAGTAACCGACGTGATTGCGGCCGAGAAACTCACCCGTATAAGCAAGCCGTGGCTGGTTTCGTCGTGCGAATGGAACGACCGCCTTATCCGCCGCGCGATAGTATGGCTCTGCGGCGTTACAGGCAAGCCCATCCTCAAACTCACCAACAAGGACTACAACGATAACGGGCTCAGCGAACTGCTGGCTATCTACAAGTCGGCATACGACGTGAACATAAAGATATTCAACGACCTCCAGCATACCATAACCGGGTGGCCCGGCGGCAAGCCTAACGCCGACGACACGTTCCGTCCCGAACGTGCCAAGCCGTACCCCAAGAAGATTATCGTATTCAGCCCGCACCCCGACGACGATGTAATATCGATGGGCGCGACGCTCAGCCGCCTTGTAAAGCAGAACCACGATGTTCATGTGGCTTACGAGACTTCCGGCAACATAGCCGTGGGCGACGAGGACATGATGCGTTACGTCATGCTGATGAAGAGCATAGCGAAGGACTTCAAGTTCGACAACCCCGAGGCCATGAAGTACCTCGATGACATCGACGCTTCGGTGAAGGCCAAGAAGGAGGGCGACGTGGATATTTATGAAGCCCGTTACCTGAAAGGGATGATACGCCGCGCAGAGGCCCGCACGGCCTGCAACTACATGGGCGTAAAACCCGAGAACGTGCATTTCCTCGCCCTTCCGTTCTATGAAACCGGGACGATAAAGAAAGGGGCTCTCGGACGTCCCGACGTGGATATAGTAAAGAAACTCCTGCTGGACGTTAAGCCCGACCAGATATTCGTTGCCGGCGACCTTGCCGACCCGCACGGTACGCACCGCGTATGCCTCGATGCAGTCCTTGCCGCGATAGACGAGGTGAAGGACGACGACTGGATGCAGGATTGCCGCATATGGATGTACCGCGGCGCATGGGCAGAGTGGGATATCGACTACATAGAAATGGCAGTGCCCATTTCGCCCGAAGAACTCAGGTCGAAACGCAACTCTATCCTCAAGCACCAGTCGCAGATGGAGAACGCCCCGTTCCTCGGCGATGACGAACGCCTCTTCTGGCAGCGTGCCGAAGACCGCAACAAGGCTACGGCCGAACTCTATCTGAAACTCGGGCTTGCTTCGTACGAGGCGATAGAGGCATTCGTACAGTATCACCCTATCAGAGACTGATACCGCACAGGATTCCCTCCTCTCCCGCTTGTGTGGGGATGCGGAATACGCCATAACGGAAGATGCGCCGGGGTCCGACTCCGGCGCATCTTTTTTCGGCATGGCACGGATGCCCGCACTTTTCCCGGTATCCATGCCTCCTCACTCTCGCCGCCCCTTCGCGGTGTACGGTGCGAGTTGCCGGAGGGATGCTTCCTTCCCTTTATGTTTACAGTTTCGGCTATCTTGTTTAACTTAGCTGTCGGATAGTCTGTTTTTAAAATGCCATGGAAAAGGTTTCAGGAAAATTGGTCGATGTGGTAAAGCGGGCCGTTTATCCGGCCGATGTGTTCATTTCGGACGGAATAGTGGCCGATATTCTCCCTGCAGCAGGGAACGGGGCTGAGTATGCCCGTTACCTGATGCCGGGGTTTGTCGATTCGCACTGCCATATAGAGAGCTCCATGCTTGTCCCGTCGGAGTTCGCGCGCAATGCCGTGCGGCACGGAACGGTGGCTACCGTCAGCGATCCGCACGAGATTGCCAACGTATGCGGCGAAGCCGGGATAGAATTCATGCTGGACGATGCCGCACGGAGTGCCATGAAGATATTCTACACGCTTCCTTCGTGCGTGCCGTCGGTGCCGTTCGACAGGTCGGGCGCGGAAATCGGTCCTGCCGCTACCCGGCGGCTGTTGGCTGGGGGGCGTTTCGTAGGGTTGAGCGAGATGATGAACAGTGTGGGCGTGGTAAACGGCGATGCCGGAGTGCATGCCAAACTGGATGCGGCACGCCGTGCGGGGCTGCCCGTGGACGGCCATGCTCCCGGGCTAAGGGGCGGGGAGTTGCGGAAGTATGTTGAAGCGGGAATCTCTACCGACCATGAGTGCGTCTCCTTCGGTGAGGCGGAGGAGAAAATCATGTGCGGCATGAAGATTCAGATTCGCGAGGGGAGTTCGGCAAAGTCGTTCAACGAACTGTTGCCTCTGCTGGAGCGGTATCCCGACAGTGTCATGTTCTGTACCGACGACTATAAGGCGTTTGACCTTGTCCGCGGGCATATAAACCTCCTTGTGGCGCGTGCCGTGGCTGCAGGAGTGCCTCTTTTCAATGCGCTGCGGGCTGCTACGCTGAACCCCGTACGGCACTATTCGCTCCCCGTGGGGTTGTTGCAGAAGGGCGACCGCGCCGATTTTATAATAACCCCCGACCTCGAGAACTTTCTCCCGGCCGCAGTATATATAGACGGCAGGGAAGCAGCCCCTGCGCCGTTCTTTCCTGTTGCCCCGACGGTGAATAACTTTTCCGCCCGCCGGTTGTCGGCAGGTGAAATCCCTGCTGCCGATTCAGCCCATATCATAGGTGTGCATCCCGATACGCTTTATACCGACCACCTGACTTGCGGCACCGGTATCGGCGATGTGGCCAAGATAGTCTGCTATAACCGTTACAGCAGCACAGCCAGACCTGCTGCGGCCTACGTCCACGGCTTCGGGTTGAAGGCCGGCGCATTCGGCTCTACCGTAGGGCACGACAGCCACAATATAACAGTGGTAGGGTGCGACGACGCCTCTATTGTAAAGGTGATCAACGCCATTGTGGAGATGAAGGGAGGGGTGGCCTTCTTCGACGGGAAAGAGCTTTATTCAATGCCGCTTGCTATAGGGGGGCTTATGTCCGATGCTTCTGCCGACGATGTGGTTGCGGCCTATTCGGCCGTGTCGGACAGGATACGCCGCAACGGATGCCGTATGCCGTCGCCCCTTATGACTCTCTCGTTCATGTCGCTCCCCGTTATACCCGCATTGAAAATAACCGCTTCGGGCCTGTTCGATGTGGAGCGTTTCAGGTTTGTCGGGCAGGCTTGAACCTGTTGCCGTACCCGCGCTACATCCCTATGCTGAAGTCTTCGGGTATGGCATCGGTGCTGTTTGTCCCGGCCTTGCCGAACTTGTACGACAGTGTGAAGCGTAACATCCACCTCGAGTATTTCATCTTTTTGTGCTGGTAGAAGGTGTCGCCGTAGGTCTCGGTGGTGTATGAACGGGAATTGAGCAGGTTGCGTCCCGATATGCTTGCCACGAGCCGCTTGTCGAGGAAACTCTTCTTTATACCCAAATCCATGGCGTAGCTCGGCAACGCTTCGCCCTGCAGCATTATCTGTTTTGCGTTGTATTCGCCGTTGCCCTGTATTATGAAGTTCTTCGGCAGGGCGAGCGATGCGTTTATGCGCAGCGTCCATGTGAAGTTGCTGCTCCCGTCGTAGGCGGTGCTCCCTTCGTTGCCGTTGCTGTCGGTATATACGAACGTGTAGGGCGACAGCCGGTTGTAGTATATGTTTACGGTGGTGGTGAGGTCGAGTATCTTCCAGAGCTTGTTTTTGGATACGAGTTCGACCCCCATGTCCTGTCTGTCGGATATGTTGCGGTAGGTGTAGTACATCGCCGGGGCGTCGTAGTACCCTACCTGCTGTATCACGTCGTACGTGTACCGGTAGTAGAGCGATGCCGACAGGATATGCTTTTCCCAGTTCTTTATGTAGTTCATCTCCACCTGGTGCGAGTACTCCGAGGTAAGGGCGGGGTTACCGTACGATATTGCCGTGGAGTCGGTTATCTGCCGGTACGGGTTCAGCTGGTTGTCCCCGGGGTAGTTTACGCGGTGGGTATAGTTTAGCTGCATCTCGTTTTCCTTAGGCAGTTTGTACGACATGAACAGCGACGGGAAGAGGTGCCACTGGTCGGTTCGGGCGTTCGGCATCTGAACGTCGGGGGTGTTGCTGCTTATGTCGTTCATCATGTACTCCCCGCGCAGTCCGGCCTGTATGCCGAAGTTCCTTATTTTCCCGCTTACTGAAAAGTAGAGGGCGTGTTTGCCCCGGCGGTAGTCGTAGTCATTGCTGAGCAGGGGGTCGGGGACAAGGTCGGCGGGACCCGTACCCGATGTGGTGAATATGTTGAAGCCGCATATCCCGAATATCGAACTCAGCCCGCTCTCTACCTTTACCGCTTCGGTAAGCTGGTTGCTGTAATCGAGCTGGAAACTTCCCACGCGCGCAGTCGATGCGGCACGTTCCTTTTGCAGCGTGTATATGCCGTACGAGGTCTGTTCGTAGTCGCTGTAGCTCCTGTTCTTTTGCATGTTGAACGCGGCATAGAGCCTGAGGGTATGGTCTTTTGCGAATGTGCGGTTGTAGTCGGCGTTTGCACTGAACATGCCGAATCGGGAGGGGTCGTTATTCTCCGTGCGGTATCGGAATATATCTCCCGTTTCATCGCTTGTCTCCAGGGTGGTCTCCCCTTTCTGCGAAAAGCATATGCCGGTGGCGGTAAACTGTATCTGGTCCTTGTCGGTAATGCGGTATGTCAGCCCTGCCCGCAACATGCCGCCAAGATTGCCGTAGTCCGACTTGTTGTACTGGCGTATCGTTGTTGTGTCCTTCCCTTCCCACGAGGTAAGGGTGTAGTCGTTTGTGAAGTCGATGTTGTTCATGTACTGCACGCCGCCCATAAGGGTGAAGTCCACCTTGTCGGCATTGAGCGTGTAGTTCCCGTACGGCATTACCCCGCCGTAGGTGTTCGCGCTGACGCTTATGCTGCCGTACTGCCCTTTCAGCCCGCCGTCTTTCAGTATTATGTTTATTGCCCCGGCTACCCCTTCGGCCGAATATTTCGACGACGGGTTGGTTATTACCTCTATGCTTTTTATGCTCTCGGCCGGGAGCTGTTCGAGGTACTGGGCGCGGTTGTTGCCTGTCAGTCCCGACGGCTTGCCGTTTATCCACAGGTCGACGTTGCTGTTGTTGCGCAGCGATATGTTCCCCTCTATATCGACGCTTACCGACGGGATGTTCTGCAACGCTTCGGCTGCCGTCCCCCCTTTCGACGCTATGTCCTGTTCCACGTCGAATACCTTGCGGTCTATCTCCAGCCGCATCTGCGACTTTTGCCCTATTACGTTTACTTCGTCGAGGGTGTTTGCCGCGGGTGTCATCCTTATCTCCACGTGCCGGCGGTTGTCGTTTTCGCCGTTTACGGTTATTTCCATTACGGCATCTTCGTATCCGAGAAGCGATGCGGTAAGAGTGTATCGCCCCGGCGCCACCTGCCTGAACGAGAATGTCCCTTCATCGCCGCTTATGGCGGCCTTAGCTTGTGCTTCGCCCCCTGCGGGCTTCAGCCCTATCGTGGCGTATCCTATTCTTTTGCCGTTGTTGCGGTCGGTAACGGTTCCTGTTATTTCGGCGGCCGCCGATGCTGTTATGTAACTGCATGCGGCAATCAGAAGCGTGATGAATCTTTTTTTCATTTTAGTGTCGTAGTTTACCTTTTTGACGTCGTGCGGCTCCGCTCGGTTGCAATGCCGGTAGCATGTTTTTATCTTCCTTCCCGAAAAAAATGAGAGACTGTTACTCCTCCCTGCAATCAAGGGTGTAACAGTCTCTTTTGGGTTTTGTGTGCCGAATCAGGCGTCTATGTTGGCGTATACGGCGTTTTCTTCGATGAACTCCCGACGCGGCGGCACGTCCTCGCCCATCAGCATGGAGAAGATACGGTCGGCCTCGGCGGCGTTTTCTATAGTTACCTGACGCAGCGTGCGGTTTTCGGGGTCCATTGTGGTTTCCCACAGCTGTTCGGCGTTCATCTCGCCAAGACCTTTGTAACGCTGCGTGGTTATCTCGCCGTTGAACCGTTGCGAGAACTGTTCGCGCTGCAGGTCGTTCCAGCAGTATTCCTGCACTTTGCTCCCCTTTGCCTTGCACAGGTACAGGGGCGGGGTTGCAATGTAGAGGTAACCCTGCTCTATCAGCGGGCGCATGTGGCGGAAGAAGAATGTCATTATCAGCGTGGCTATGTGGCTTCCGTCCACATCGGCATCGGTCATTATTATTATCTTGTGGTAACGCAGTTTGCTGAGGTTTGCCTCCTTGCTGTCTTCTTCCGTCCCTATCGTTACGCCGAGGGCGGTGTATATGTTGCGTATTTCCTGGCTTTCGAGCACCTTGTGGTGCATGGCTTTCTCCACGTTGAGGATTTTTCCGCGGAGCGGCAGTATGGCCTGAAAGTTCCTGTTGCGTCCCTGTTTTGCCGTACCGCCTGCCGAGTCTCCCTCTACGAGGAATATCTCGCACATCTCGGGGTCGCGTTTCGAGCAGTCGGCCAGCTTGCCGGGGAGACCGCCCCCCGACAGGGGCGACTTGCGCTGTACCAGTTCGCGGGCATGGCGTGCGGCATGGCGCGCCGTAGCGGCAAGCACCACCTTGTCCACAATCATCTTGGCCTGTTTGGGATGTTCTTCGAGGAAGTTGCTGAGGGCCTCGCCCACTGCAACCTCAACCGCCCCGCTTACTTCGCTGTTGCCGAGCTTGGTTTTGGTCTGCCCTTCAAACTGCGGCTCCATTACCTTTACGGATATTACCGCCGTAAGTCCTTCGCGGAAATCTTCGGGGCTTATCTCCACCTTTACCTTTTCGAGCAGTTTCGAGTCTTCGGCATATTTCTTGAGCGTACGGGTAAGGGCACGGCGGAATCCCGCAACGTGCGTCCCGCCCTCTATCGTGTTGATGTTGTTCACATACGAGAAGAGGGTCTCGTTGTATGTGGTGTTGTAGGTCATGGCCACCTCTACCGGTACGCCCTGACGCTCGGTATTTATGTGTATTACGTCGTCGAAGAGGTGCTCCTTGTTGCTGTCGATGTAGTGGACGAACTCCTTGAGCCCTTCGGCCGAATAGTACTCTTCATGCTTGAAGTTTCCGGCTTCGTCCCTGTCGCGGCGGTCGGTAAGCGACAGGCGGATGCCTGCGTTGAGGAATGCAAGGTCGCGCAGGCGTCCTGCGAGTATTGCAAACTGGTATGTGGTGTCGGTAAATATTTCGCTGTCGGGGCGGAATGTTACCGTCGTGCCCGTTTCGTCCGTATCGCCCGTTATCTTTACATCGGCCAGCGGTTTCCCCTTGCTGTACTCCTGCATGTAGATATGCCCGTTGCGTTTTACTTCGGCGCGCAGGTAGGTGGAGAGGGCGTTCACGCACGATACGCCTACCCCGTGCAGACCTCCCGACACCTTGTACGAGTCCTTGTTGAACTTCCCGCCGGCGTGCAGTACGGTAAGTACCACTTCGAGCGCCGACTTGTGCTCTTTTTCGTGCATGTCCACAGGGATACCGCGTCCGTTATCCACTACGGTTATGGAGTTGTCTTCGTTTATGGTTACGTCAATTTTGCTTGCATATCCTGCAAGAGCTTCGTCTATCGAGTTGTCCACTACTTCGTAAACGAGGTGGTGCAACCCTTTCGTGCTTATGTCGCCAATGTACATGGCAGGGCGTTTGCGTACTGCTTCCAGCCCTTCCAGTACCTGTATGCTGCTGGCGGAGTAGCTTTTGTCGTTTTGCAACTTTTCTTCTGACATCGTTTTTCAGCTCTGTTTTTACGTTATTGCGGTGCCGGTTTTCCATTCCCGCGCGGGTATGCCCTGCAGGGGGCGCGTTCGGGAATATCCCTTTTGCATCTTTTTGCAAAGGGTATGCGCACCGCAACAAAGATACGAAAAAAATCCCGTTTATCCATGCGCGGAGTGTGTTTCACTTGTTTTTGACAGCCGGTGTTTTTCAATGAAAAAATCCCGATGCAGGAATCGGCTGCATCGGGAAGAAAACAGGTTGTAGGCGTGTGCGGCAAGGTTTGCGCAGCGGCTGCGGCCGTACGCGGCACGTAAGCGCCGGTACGTTACATGGCGGCCTTGAATACGCTGTCGCCGTACTTGACAATGTAGAGGCGGCCGGTTGCGGCAGGGATCTCCATGCGGAAGCCGTCGGACATGCCGCCGTATATCTGTACCCCGCCGACAGTGTAAACGGCTACCGGCATTCCGGCTTCGGCGTTCTCGACAACTATGCGCCCTGCTGCTGCGTATACCTTTGCGGCTGTTCCGGCATCGGAGGAAATCTCTTCGCTTCCCGACGGGTCATATTCTACGATGTAGAAATATTTCCATTCCCCGGCCGCCCTGTAGTCGTCGGCTGTCCCTTCGGGAACAGTGAGGGTACAGTTTTCCTGGTCTACAAGCGTAAAGCAGCCGCTGCCGCATACTGGCGGTTCTGTTGCCAGAGAGGTTATTTCGGCAAGGGTCGTACAGGCATTAAATGCATTGCTGCCTATTGAAACTACACTGCCCGGGATTGTTATTCCGGTAAGGCTGCTGCAACTGGAGAAAGCCCCGTCCCCTATCGATTCGAGGTTCTCCGGGAGGGTTACTTCGGCAAGGGCCGTACATCGGCTAAAAGTACTCGCCCCTATCTCCGAAATAGCATCGGGTATAATTATCGATTCAAGGCTATTGCAACCGGAGAAAGCCCCTTCTCCTATGGATGTAACCCCGTCCGGAATATCGACGGAGGCAAGGCTGCTGCAACTGCTGAATGCATACGACCCTATTGCCGTAACCCCGTCGGGGATATCGATGGAGGCAAGGCTGCTGCAATAGGAGAAAGTATTTGCTTTTATCTCGGTAATGGCGTCCGGTATGTTTACTGAAGCAAGGTTTTCGCAACCGGAGAACACACTTATCCCTATCGTCTCAAGGGACTCGGGAAGGGTTGCCGCGGTAAGGGCGCCGCAACTTTCAAATGCCGATGCCCCTATCTCCGTAACTCCGTCGGGAACGGTTATCGACTCGAGGTTTCCGCAACCGATGAACGCCATTTCCCCTATTGTTTCAATGGTCTCCGGAAGGGTTATTTCCGTAAGGCCGGAACATTTGTAGAAGGCATTGTACCCTATTGCCGTAACGGTGTAGGCCGTTTCCCCATCGCTTGCTGTTGCAGGGATTGTTATGCTGCCGGTGTAATTGCCGGTAGGCGTAAATTCCGATATCTCGAACGTTACCTCTGCCGTAGTCTCGGAAGTGATGTTGTAATAAATTCCGTCGGCTTCAAAGTCGTAAGCCCCGGTCGTAGCAAAATCGGTCTCTTCAATGTTGCCGCCCAGCCTGTTCCATTCGGCAGCGGATCTGTAGGCCTCGGCAGTCCCTGTCGGTACGTAAAGCTTGCAAGTGTTCGCAATCAAAATATCGAGGCTGTTGGTACCGCATGCCGGCGGAGTAGTTGCCCGGCAGTATATTTCCATAAGCCAGGTACGGGAGAAGGCGAAGTCGCCTATTGTTTCAACACCCTCGGGAATTGTTATAGAGGCGATGGACCTGCAATCCCGAAATGCATAATCGCCTATCGAGGTAACCCCGGCGGGGATATTTACCGATTCAAGGTATTGGCACCCATCAAAAGAATATTCGTTTATTGCCGTAAGATTTTCGGGGAGGGTAACCGATGTGAGAGCGGTACACCCGAAGAATATATGGCTTCCTATTTCCGTAACCCCGTCCGGGATGTCGATGGAAGCAAGTCTTCTGCAATATAGAAATAATGAATCGCCGAGCGAGGTAAGGTTGCTGCCGAGCGTTACCGACGAAAGCGAACTGCAGTTCATAAACGCGCAGTCTCCTATCGTTTCAACGCCGTCGGGAATAACAATCGAACTGATCCTGCTGTTGATAAAGGCGGAGTCCCCTATCGCCGTAATGCTGTTGCCGAGCGTTATCGACGAACGCCGGCTGAGGCCGGAGAAGGCATTGTTCCCAATTGTCGTAACGGCGTAGTCCGTCCCGTTGATGTTCACCGTTTCCGGAATGGCCAGGTCTCCCCGTCCGTCGTCTCCCGAAGTTACCTCAACGGTTTTATCGGTTTCGGAAGTAATGGTGTAGTATACTCCGCCGTCTTCAAAATCGTAGGCAGAAGCATCTATCGCGAAGCAGAGCGCCAAGGATGCCGATAAGATTTTTGTAAAACTCGTTTTCATAGGCAATCGATATAAATGATTATATAATGTTGCAATCCCGCATTGTCTCTGCCGGTTGCAGGGTGTGCGTCTCTTTAGAAGAGATACACATATAATCACAAAGGTATGTAAAGTTTTCATAATAACAAACTTAATCGGAACAAAAATACGGTTCGGCTTTACAAAACCCGGGAATTGTCAGGCATCCCCATGGGCAGACTGTACACAAATATTTACAGAAGAGGCATTTAACATCTTGTGTGTATCTCTTCTAAAGAGATACACGCCAGGGTAACAAAAAAGGGATATGCCGTTTTTTTAAGGCAGATCCCTTTTTTTGTCCCATGGCGTAAAGCCGCAAGGTATTCGGGCAATTGTCGTACCCCGGTTTTCTTGTGCCGTTGCAATCGGGGGCGTCCATGAGGGGGGCGCTACCACCCGAACGAGTAGCGGAGCACTATGCCGAAGGCGTAGTTGTTGTATTTGTCGCCGGTTATGGCTTTACGGCCTCCGTTGCCGTCGGTTATGTCGGCGTTCCATATCGGGGTGTAGGCGAGGTCGCCGTTGTTGTATATCAGTTGCGGCGACGTGGTTTCGCGGTTGTATATCTTGCCTGCCCCGTATTCGCCGTTAAGCCCCAGATAGAGGACGAAACGCTCGTCCCAGTCCCAGTTCCAGCCTATCTCGGCATAGAGCGAGCCGTTTACGAGGTATGTCATGGATTCGTCCGTGCCGTCGTCGTAGTACGACCCGAACCCGTGCGAGGGGAGGTTTGTGTATGTGCGGTTCTCGTACGGGAAATACCCGCTTGTTTTCAGCAGTTCGAAGCTGACTTCGCTCCCTCCGCCCATGGGGATGTTTAACTGGGCCCCGAGACGTGCGTAGAATCCGCACTCATGCTCGTACTGGGCAAATACGGGGATGCTCAGGTAGAACGCCTGCTGTTTGTCCTGAAGTTCGGTATACGTGTAGCTGAACCTGAAACTGTTTATGTCGCTCCCTGTTGCCACCGGCGGTACGGTGGTGGTTGCCGTGTAGGTGTCGCTGTACGTCCCGAAGTTGAGACGGCTCTGGTAGAGACGGAACCCGACCCCTGTTCCCAACCCCCAGTTGCGGTTGAAGCGGTGCAGGTAGTTGATGCCTGCCGATGTACCGGCCATGGGCTTGTAGTCTCCCGACACGGTACTGTAACAGATAGACGAAAGCCCTCCGGTTATCTCGAACGATATTTCGTTGTCCATACCTCTGCCGTATACCGTTGCTGCAATGCTTGTGAGCAGGATTGCCGCTGCTGTAGCTAATCTCCTTTTCATGGCTTTAGTTTTTTACTCTGATTTTGAATTCCGATAAATCGCCGTCGGGCGCCACTACCGTTATTATGTAGCTCCCCTCTGTGTCCGGGGCTTTTATGGTATTGTATTCTCCTGTTATCTGCCGGGTTGTGGTGCGTCCGTTCATGTCGGTCATGTACACCGTGGCGGGTTTGCCGTATGTGGCGCCGTCGGGTTTTACATAGAGCGTCATCTCTCCGTTGCGCCTTACAAACGTAGGGTACAGGCGTACGTCTTCGCCCTCCGTCGGGAAACTCTGTCCGCAACTTGTAAGCGTTATGCCGTCGGTGGTAACCGCTTCAACCTTGTAGACTGCTTCGGGGTCGATGCCTTCGGGCAGATATATGTGCTGCTCGGTGTATTCCGTTTCTTTGCCGTTTATGAACCATTTGTACCCGGTGAACTGCAGGCCTCCGTTGTTGTCAGGGTTGTTCACTACTACCAGTACATCGTCCCACCGCTTGAATATTATGTTGTCGGGGAGTTTGTACGTCAGCAGCCTGTACGTGTTGCTGTTTTCCCCGCTCTGGGATGTTACGGTTATCTCCGTTTCGTATTTGCCGCCTGCTTCTGTTTCAAGGGTGTATGTACAGCCCGGTTGCCCGTTTACGGTTACCGAGGCCTGCGGATGTGCGGTTATGTTTATTACGGCACTTGCCGTACCGCATTGCAGGGGCACGGCGTACGTGCCGTTTTTATCGGACGTTATTTCCGCGCCGTTTACGGTAAGCGACCTTATGTCGGCATCGAAACTTTCGGTTTTGAGCAGGAACGGGTCGGCAACGGCCTCGGCCGTCCCTTCATTACCGTAGTCGGCAGTTACGGTGTATGTGTATTCAATCCCTTGTTCGAGGCCGGTATCGGTATAGCTGGTTTCATCGCTTCCCGTTACGGCTATTTCCGTGCCGTTGCGCATTATCCGGTATATCGGGGAGGCCGCCCGTACCGGCCGCGATGAGGCTTTCTTTGCCGTTGCTTCGCCGCTTGGGGGAGTGGCGTTCTCGGGCGTGTCGGTGGGCGGGGTAATGAACATCTTCAGGGTGAGGTTGTGCGTGAGGCCGCTTTGCGAAGCCCAGTCGCGTCCGTCGGACGATATGAGCATTTCGCGCCCGTCGGGTGCTTCATACGAATCGGTGGCAAAGTGGAAGTCTTTGCCCGATGTTATCTTCAGACCGCACATCAGGCTTCGTGCGGCATCTACCGTAAACGGCGTTATCCGCTTTGTAACGTATGTGTCGGTTGCCGTCGGGTCTGCCTTCAGGGTATACTCGTTTTTCCCGTTTTTTATGAACAGTTCGTATTCCGTGCCTGCTGTGCTGTAATATTCTATCTTGTTTATCGTGTACCGGTCTATTTCTTCAAGGTCGGAAGGAAACCATCTCTGTCCCGTGTACAGGGGAAGCGACGTGCCGCGGTACAGCATTTCGGCGCTCCCTTTGCCCCAGAATACCGGCTGCTCGGGAACGGGAACTCCCCAGCTTATTTCCGTGGCCTGCTCGCCGGTGCGTTTTACCTCTACCCCTGCGGGCGGGGCCGTTATGTGTACCTTGACGGTTGCGGGCGGGGAATCGGGGGAAATTGTGCCGTCATCGTAGACGGCTGCCACGGTATACTCGTGCAGCCCCGGGTAGAGGCCGGCTTCGGAGAATCTCCCGGCCTGCGTACGGCCTGTTTCGTACCCGTTGCGGTATACGATATACGACACGGGGTGTTCGTCTTCTGCGTCTGTCTCCCACGCGAGTTCGGCGCCCTTTATCGCCTGGCTGTATGTTGCCGTAAGGTTCTGCGGCGCGGGTTTTACGGCCCGCATGTAACGCCCTTCAACGCTGAGGTCTCCCGTGTTGTAGGGGTCGAGGTATCGGGAAATCCGGGGAAAGAACTTCTCTATCTTCCCGTAGTAGTTCGAGCCGTTAGGGTAGCTGCACGTGGAACTGCCGCCGGTGAGCGAGCCTACCACCTTGTGGTTCTGGTCGAACAGGGGCGAACCCGACGACCCTTTGGCCGTTACCGAGTGCCCCGACTGGGTTTTGGCATAATATACGACCCAATGTCCTCCGGCCGCACCCGTTTCGGTTGATGTTTCCCATGTCCCGTCGGTTGCGGGCGACGTATATGTGGATATTTTCTTGGTGCTTCCGTTGGGGTGGTGTATGCCTGCGCCCGACTGAGGCCTGTTGCCCGATTTGTCCCAGCCGCACATGTACGGGTTGAGATCGGCCGGGATGTTGCTCGTGAGAAGCAGCAACGCCTGGTCGTATCCGCCCGACAGGTCGCTGCCGGTAAGGTAGCTGCATCCGGTAAGGGTAGTGGATTTCCTTGTCTCTTCCCCGTTGCAGCCCGTGTTTTCGTACTGGAAGACGAACTGGGCCTGCCGCAGCTCGTCTTCGGTGAACTGCCGGGTCCCGCTGCCAAGGCAGTGGAATGCGGTGTAGATGTACGGAGTGGGGGTGTCGGACGTGTTGTTCAGCAGCGAGGCGCTGCACGTGTATATTGACGAGCCGGAGCGGGTGGCCATTTTTATTACCCCTTCTTTGTCGTCCTGCCAGCCGTCCCCTTCGGGACAGTTTATGTTTACCATGCAACTGAGGTCTACCGTACCGCTGTTGCGGATTTCAAGGTGGTTGTATCCGTACCCTATGTCGGAGATTTTTATGTCGGGGAGCGCGCCGCTTTCGGGTACGGCGTATTCGAGCGTTATGTCGCTGCCTGCCACGAACTGCGAGGAGAAGGCTTTCCCGTCGGGGTTGGTTACCGGGGTGTATGCTCCGAGCAGCTGGGTGCGGTCATTGTTGTAGATGTAGAGTTTCCCCCCTTCGGGTATCTCGAACCTGTCGTAGTAGAGCGACAGGGCTACCGCCCCGTCCGACTTTATCCTCATCCGGTAAATCTCTTCGCCCCCGGGGAGGGTGCTCTTTACTGCGTCCTGCGGGAATTCGAGTCCTGCCGCAAGGAGTATCCCCAACCTGTAAGGGGTCCCCTCGGGCGCGTTCTCGTCTTCTTCTATCAGCTGCCTTGCGGTGAACGGAGAGGCGATGCTGTATGCCGCAACCTCTTCCGTATTGCGGGCCTGCAGGGTGTCCCGCCCGGCATAGAGGAAACTGGGGGGTGTCCCCCCTTCGCTTATCTGGCAGTCCGCCCTTTGTGCGACAACGAGCATTATGGCCGTTATCAGCAGCATTCTTGCATATTTCTTTGAAACAGGCATCGTCAATTCTCTTTTTTTCTTTTTTTCGGCATGAAATGGTTTACCGTGTTCCGCAACCGCAGCAGATACTCGTGGTTCTGCCTTACGTTTATGGCAAGCGGGTCGCTGAAGAACATTATCTCTCCCTCCTGGCCGAACTGTTCGGGGTACAGCACTGCTATGTTGTTGCCCGGGAAGTACCGGCTGAGGAAGGAGGGGAGCTTGTCTATGTCGCTGTTGTAGGATACCGAGTTTTTCCGTGCGGAGACGATTACGAAAAGGTCGTCCTCCAGCACTACGCCGGTGAGCATCAGGAAATCGGCCCAACTCTCCATGTCGTGGTACTCGGCGCGTATGTTGCGCTTTGCGCGGTATATGCGTCCCTTTATCTGCAGCAGCGTATCGTGGTGTCCGTAGAATATTACCCTGCAACCCAACTGGGTGGCCATGTTGCAAATGCGGTATATCCATTTGGTGAAGCCGGTTTCGTGCTCTGCCTTGGGGGGAATGGCTACCACTATTCGGGTGATTGTGTTGGCCGGGATATTCATCTTGGCTATCGTTACCATTTTTTTCGAGCCTTGCAGCAGCGTCTCGGCTTTCGTCCCGAAAAAGGTGTCGGCAATGTTTACCTTGCGGTGCAGGCCTATCAGTACTTCCGATATGTCGTTTTCCTTTATCGTGTGTATTATGCCGCCGGCCACGTTCATGTCGTAACGGGTTATGGTCTTTACCGGGATGTCGGATGCGGCCGCAATCTTGCTCCCCTGCACAAGTATCTCTTTCGACTGCTTAAGCGCCGACGGCGAGTCCTGCCGGGCTTCGTTTATTACGTTCAGCAGGTAGAGAGGCGTTTTTGAACCCGGCGTCTTGAGCGTTATGGCCAGGTTTATAAGGTTGTCGGTCAGCTCGGCATTGGCCACGATAGGGACCAGTATGCGTACAGGGCCTTGTGCCGCACGGGCCCTGGCGGGTTCGGCGGGCGACTCTATGGCTATCTTCTTTGCCGCCTTTTCGGTTATGAACGCACTCAACGTACAGGTTACGAGTATCATCAGAATGGTGCCGTTGAGTATGGCGTCGTCGAACAGGCCTATGCGGTAGCCTATAAGCATTGCCGCCAGCGTGGCGGCAGCTTTGGAGATGCTGAGGCCGAGCAGCATGTCGCCCTCCGTCCTGGGCAGCCTGAAACTCTTTTGCGTAATCCATGCCGCCGCCCATTTCGTGGCTATTGCAACCGCAATCATTATGGCCGCTACCGATATGCTGTGCCACGATGTGAACCCGCTGAGGTTTATCATCATCCCCACGCCTATCAGGAAGTAGGGGATGAACAGTGCGTTGCCCACGAATTCTATGCGGTTCATCAGCGGCGATACCGACGGGATGTAGCGTGTCAGTATTATGCCGGCGAAGAACGAGCCTATTATCCCTATCATGCCTACAACTTCGGCCATGTATGCGGCGGCAAAGACGAGCGCAAGTATGAATATGAACTGGAGGACGTGGTCGTTGTATTTCTTGAAGAACCAGCGGGTAAGGCGGGGGTAGAGGTAAAGCAGCACGGCGGCGTATACGGTTACCCCCGCTATGAAGCGGACCCAGAAGAGAAGACCGTTCCCACCTTCGGTAACGCCTATTATCACGGCCATTCCGGTAAGCGATATGACTTCGGTTATTACCGTGCCTGCTATGGCTACCGATACCGGCCGTGTGCGGGTTACTCCGTAACGGCTTATTATGGGGAACGCAATCAGCGTGTGCGATGCGTACACCGTACCGAGCAGCAGCGACGCCTGCCACCCGAGCTTGAGCAGGTATAGCGACGAGGCGGTTCCCAGCACGAACGGGATGAGGAATGTGTATATGCCGAAACTTGTCCCTTCCCTCTTGTATTTCTTGAAGTCCGAGACGCTCATTTCGAGCCCTACGAGGAACATCAGGTAGAGCAGGCCTACGTTTCCGAATATCTCGAAACTTGCATCGTAGGCGAGGAGGTTTATCCCGTGCGGGCCGATTACCATGCCGGCAAATATCAGCCCTATTATGTGGGGGATGTGCAGGCGGTCCAGTATTACCGGCGACATAAGGATAATTGTCAGCACGACGAAGAATATCAATGCCGAGTTGGTTATCGGAAGGTCTGGCAGAAATGATGCGAAGTCCATGGTTTGCTGGTTGTTTATCCTTATTTTTTGGCAAAGATAATGCAAACGAGGGCAGAGACAACCCCTCCGAGGGTTTCGCTCTGCCGAGTGCAGTTTATTTTCGCTGTCTCGCAGCAAAGATAGTGAAAGGCGAGAGCAGAGACAAATTTATTTGGCTGTGCCGGGCCGCATCCTGTCTTCGGCGGCAAGTCAAAGAGGTGAAAGGCGAGAGCAGAGACAAATTTATTTGTCTATGCCGGGCCGCATCCTGTCTTCGGCGGCAAGTCAAAGAAGTGAAAGGCGAGAGCAGAGACAAATTTATTTGTCTATGCCGGGCCGCATCCTGTCTTCGGCGGCAAGTCAAAGAAGTGAAAGGCGGGAGCAGAGACAAATTTATTTGTCTATGCCGGGCCGCATCCTGTCTTCGACGGCAAGTCAAAGAAGTGAAAGGCGAGAGCAAGGACAAATTTATTTGGCTGTGCCGGGCCGGACTTGTTCGAGCGGATTTGCGCCCGTCTGCTCCGTCCGGGCCGTGTCTGCAGGGCCTGATATGGAAACAGGGAGGGCAGGATATTTCCCGCTCTCCCTGTCCTTGTGCCGTCCTTGTCCGCCTTTTACAGGTTGAAGGCTTTTTTTACTGTATCTACGTAGTCGAGTTTTTCCCACGTAAAGAGTTCCACTTCGCACTCTACCGGCGGGTAATATTTTGAGTTGAAGCGTTTTACTACCGTGCGGGGGGTGCGCCCCATGTGCCCGTATGCAGCCGTTTCTTCGTATATGGGGTTGCGGAGCTTGAGCCGCTGTTCTATCGCATGCGGACGGAGGTCGAATATTTCGCTTATCTTGCGGGCTATTTCGGCATCGCTCATGCCGTTTGCGGCTGTTCCGAAAGTGTCGGCGTAGATGCTTATAGGTTCGGCTATCCCTATGGCGTACGAGATTTGCACGAGTATCTGCGACGCTACGCCTGCCGCTACCAGGTTTTTGGCTATGTGCCGTGCAGCGTAGGCTCCCGAGCGGTCTACCTTCGAGGGGTCCTTGCCCGAGAATGCCCCTCCGCCGTGCGCGCCTTTACCGCCGTAGGTGTCTACTATTATTTTCCGTCCTGTCAGTCCGGTGTCGCCGTGCGGCCCCCCTATTACGAATTTTCCGGTGGGGTTGACGTGGAGTTTCAGGCTGTCGTCGAAAAGCCTGCGTATCTGTTCGGGCAGTTTCCCGATTGTGCGCGGAAGGAGTATGCCGGCAATGTCGTCGCGTATTTTGCGGCACATCTGCCTGTCGGCCTCTTCCTGGCTGCCCGCCTCGGCCGGAGTGATGAATTCGTCGTGCTGGGTGGAGACCACTATCGTGTCGATACGCAACGGTTTGCCGTTGTCGTCGTATTCTACCGTTACCTGCGATTTAGCGTCGGGACGGAGGTACGGCATATCCTTGCCTTCTCGCCTTATGTCGGCCAGTTCGCGCAGCAGCAGGTGCGACAGGTCGAGCGGCAGCGGCATGTAGTTCTCCGTTTCGTTGCAGGCGTAGCCGAACATCATTCCCTGGTCGCCGGCTCCCTGCTCTATCTCTTCGGCCTGTTCGACGCCGCGGTTTATATCGGGCGACTGTTCGTGTATGGCCGACATGATGCCGCACGAACTGCCGTCGAACATATATTCGCTCTTCGTGTACCCTATGCGGTTTATCACGCGGCGGGCCACTTCCATTAAATCGACGTAGGCGTCCGATTTTACTTCGCCGGCAATTACTACCTGACCCGTGGTTACAAGGGTCTCGCAGGCAACTTTCGATTTTTTGTCGTAGGCAAGGAATTCGTCGAGAAGGGCGTCGGATATCTGGTCCGCTACTTTGTCGGGGTGTCCTTCCGATACTGATTCCGAGGTGAACAGGTAACTCATGGCTGTATCTTCTTTTTTATTGTCGTTTTCTGTTTCGGGAGCAGAGAATCCGACGCGGATACAGGCACTGACAAACGCGGTTTTAGCATTTTTTTCAGTGGTTGCAAGCAGTCAAATCCTTCCACTCTGTTCTTGTTTTACGGACGCAAAGTTAGTGTATTGCGGGAATATTGCAAAAAACTTTTTTGCCGTCTTTCCTCCCCGCTGCTGTACGGACGGTTTTAACCGCCGGTATTTTAATACTTTTTTGTTCTTCTCTTAACTTTATTCTATCTTTGCCGGTTGGAACTGTTTTTTATGTTTGTCCGTGCGCCTTTTGCGTCCGGACCGTTAATTGTCAGATACTGCAATGAATAAGATTTTAGAGAAAGAGCACTTTTCGGAAAATGTCGTGAAGCTCGTGGTGGAGGCTCCGCTTATTGCAAAGGCCCGGCGTGCAGGGCATTTCGTTATAGTGCGTTCTTGCGAAAAGGGGGAGCGGATCCCGCTCACCATTGCCCAGGCCGACCCGGTACGCGGGACTATAACGCTTGTTATTCAGGCTGTCGGCAAGTCTACCAAAAAAATATGCGCCCTCGAACCGGGCGATTATCTGTGCGATGTCGTAGGCCCGTTGGGGCAGGCCACCCACATCGAGAAGGTGGGGACGGTGCTTTGCTGCGGCGGCGGCGTGGGGGTTGCCCCGCTGCTTCCTATCGTGGAGGCCTTCAAGGCTGCCGGCAACAGGGTGATTGTAGTGCTGGCCGCCCGTACAAAGGAGCTGATAATACTGGAAGAACAGATGCGCGCTTCGGCCGACGAGGTGATTATCATGACCGATGACGGTTCGTACGGCAACAAGGGGCTTGTTACGGAGGGCGCGGAAATGGTGATAAACCGCGAAAAGGTGGATTTGTGCGTTACTATCGGCCCGGCCATAATGATGAAGTTCGTGTCGCTGCTGACCAAAAAGTATTCTATTCCCACTGTCGCTTCGCTCAATACCATAATGGTCGACGGCACCGGCATGTGCGGCGCCTGCCGGATTACCGTGGGGGGCAAGACGAAGTTCGTGTGTGTAGACGGTCCGGAGTTCGACGCCCATCAGGTAGACTTTGACGAGATGCTTATGCGCCTGTCGTCATACAAAGGTATGGAATAATTTGCATGCGTTTGCTTTAAGTTGGATTGCTATGAGTAAGGAAATTATATCGGCGCAGAGAGCCGAGGCGTGGCGTGAAGAGTTGCGCAAGGAAATCAAGAACAAGGACAGGGTGAATATTGAAAGGGTCAGGATGACCGAACTCGACCCTGAATACCGTATTACAAACAACGAGGAGGTCAACTGCGGACTTACGCTCGAGGAAGCGCGGCGCGAGGCCTCGCGTTGTCTGGACTGCCCCGACCCGCAATGTATAGAAGGGTGTCCGGTAGGGATATTCATACCTACTTTCATAAAGAACATAGAACGCGGCGAAATTCTGGAGGCTGCACGTACACTGAAACTTACAAGCGCGCTGCCGGCGGTATGCGGGCGCGTATGCCCGCAGGAGAAACAGTGCGAGTCGAAATGCTTCTACAAGCAGAAGCTTAACAAGGAGCCTGTCGCAATAGGGTATCTGGAGCGTTTCGCCGCCGACTACGAACGCGAGAGCGGAAATATTTCCGTCCCCGAGATAAAGGAGAAGAACGGCATAAAGATTGCCGTCGTGGGGTCGGGCCCGGCCGGCCTTTCGTTTGCCGGGGAAATGGCCAAGTACGGCTACTCGGTTACGGTATTCGAGGCTCTGCACGAGATAGGCGGGGTGCTGAAATACGGTATCCCCGAATTCCGCCTTCCCAACAGCATAGTGGATGTGGAGATAGACGGGCTTCGGAAAATGGGCGTCGAGTTCATAACGGACTGCATAGTGGGCAAGACGCTCACTTATGAGAATCTGCACGAAATGGGCTTTAAGGGCGTGTTTGTGGCCAGCGGCGCAGGGTTGCCCCGGTTTATGAATATTCCCGGCGAGAACCTGATAGGGGTCATGTCGAGCAACGAATACCTTACCCGCGTCAACCTGATGGGAGCGGCTTCGGACGATTCGGATACTCCGGTAATAAAAGGGAAACGCGTGGCCGTAATAGGCGGCGGGAATACGGCTATGGACTCGGTGCGTACCGCAAAGCGCGTAGGGGCGGAGCGGGCCATTATAGTTTACCGCCGCAGCGAGCAGGAGATGCCTGCCCGTATAGAGGAGATACACCATGCAAAGCAGGAGGGTGTGGAGTTTATGACGCTGCACAACCCTATAGAGTATATAGGGGATGAAAAGGGGCGCGTAAAGGCCATGAAGCTCCAGAAGATGCGTTTGGGTGAACCGGACGCGTCGGGACGGCGTTCGCCCGAGCCGATAGAAGGCGCAGTGGAGACGATTGAGATAGACGAAGTTATAGTAAGCGTGGGGGTTTCGCCCAACCCGCTTATTCCCAATACTGTCAAAGGGCTGGAGATAAGCCGCAAGGGAACTATCGTGGTGGACGAGAACACTATGAAGTCGGCTCTCCCCGACCTGTATGCCGGCGGAGATATTGTCCGCGGCGGGGCTACGGTTATCCTGGCCATGGGCGACGGGCGCAGGGCGGCAATGAACATGGACGCGGCCTTGAAGGGAAACGCCTGATTTTGTCCCCGGAATAGTTTGTCGTCGGATAAATATGCGGTAATGGCATCGGTTGGCGGAGAGTGGCTGTCGAGGACGGGGATTATCGTCGGAGAGGAGGGCTTGGAACGCCTTGCCCGGGCCAGCGTATTTGTCGCCGGATTGGGCGGCGTGGGGGCATATGCTGTCGAACTGACCGCCCGTGCGGGCGTAGGGCGCATGACCGTGCTGGACGGCGATACGGTAGCCCCGTCGAATATCAACCGCCAGCTTCCGGCTACAACGGGCAGCGTGGGGCGTTTGAAGGCCGAGGTTATGGCTGCGCGCCTTGCCGATATAAACCCCGGGCTGGAACTGACAGTAATCCCGCATTATGCCGAAGCGGAGGAGATGGCCGCGATTGTTTCGGGCGGCGGATACGATATGGTAATAGACGCTATCGATACAGTGGCGCCCAAAGTGGCCCTTATTGCAGCGTGCAGGGAAAACGGTACGGAGGTGGTCTCTTCCATGGGCGCAGGGGGCAGGATTGACCCTGCTGCCGTAAGGTTTGCCGACATATCGGCGACCGAGCAGTGCGCACTGGCGCGGGCCGTAAGGAAAGGGTTGCGCGCCCGCGGGATAACATCGGGCGTCATGACCGTGTTTTCGACGGAGCCTGTCCCTGGCAGGTTCGTTCTCCCCGTAAATGAACGCAACAAGCGTTCTACCGTGGGGACGCTCTCTTTTATGCCTGCCCTGTTCGGGTGTTATCTGGCGGCTTATGCCGTCCGCAAAATTGCTGGTTTATGGTAATGGTTGAGGCTAAGGGTATTTGCAAAAGTTTCGGCAATATAGAAGTGCTCAAAGGGGTGGATATTTCCATACGCAAGGGGGAGGTCGTATCCGTTATAGGCCCGAGCGGCGCGGGGAAGACAACCCTGTTGCAGATTCTCGGGTCGCTCGATACTCCCGATGCCGGGACGGTATCGGTATGCGGAACCGACCTTACGGCCCTGAAAGGGCGCGCACTGGCCGATTTCAGGAACAGGCACATAGGGTTCGTGTTCCAGTTTCACCAGTTGCTGCCGGAGTTCACGGCTTTGGAAAACGTGATGATGCCCGCACTTATAAAGGGGGACAAATGGGGCGCGGCATCGCAGCGTGCGGCCGGGCTGCTCGATTTTCTCGGCCTTGCCGGGCGTATGCGGCACAAGCCGGCGCAGTTGTCGGGCGGCGAGAAACAGCGCGTGGCGGTTGCCCGAGCATTGATGAACCGTCCCGACGTCATTTTTGCCGATGAGCCTTCGGGCAGCCTCGACACGCGGCAGAAGGAGGAACTGCATTCCCTCTTCCTGAAGTTGCGGGACGATATGGGACAGACGTTTGTAATAGTTACCCACGATATGGCGCTTGCTTCCGTCTCGGACAGGATAATAAACCTTTGCGACGGAAAAGTGTCAGATAATTGAAAGTTGTTTATTTATTGAATATGTTTTTTTGCCATGGAAGATAAAAAAAACGGGCTGGAACTGGAACTGACGCCCGAAACGGCCGAAGGGGTCTACTCGAACCTTGCAGTAATATCGCACTCTTCGTCGGAGTTCATCGTCGATTTCGCCCGCATTATGCCGGGGGTTAAGAAAGCTCCCATAAAGTCGCGGATAATCCTTACGCCCGAGCATGCAAAGCGCCTGCTCTTCGCACTTCAGGACAATATGGCAAAGTATGAGGCGCAGTACGGCAAGATAAACCTCGCCGGCCGCCAGCAGGGTGGTACGGCAACGCCGTTTGCAAATTGATTGTACGCAAGTAACAGTTTTAATCAGACATCATGGAAAATCAACCTTTGGTAATATATAATACCCTTTCGCGCAAGAAAGAGGTTTTCAAGCCGGTTCACGAAGGGATGGCCGGAATGTATGTATGCGGCCCTACCGTTTACGGCGACGCCCATTTGGGACACGCCCGCCCGGCAATAACGTTCGACCTCCTTTTCCGCTACCTTATGCATTGCGGCTATAAGGTGCGCTACGTGCGGAACATTACCGATGTGGGGCATCTGGAACACGATGCCGACGAGGGGGAGGACAAGATTGCAAAGAAGGCGCGGCTCGACAGCCTGGAGCCTATGGAGGTGGTGCAGTTTTACCTGAACCGCTACCACAAGGCGATGGAGGCGCTGAACGTGCTGCCGCCGAGCATAGAGCCGCATGCGTCGGGGCATATAATAGAGCAGATAGAGTATATAAATAGGATTCTGGATGCCGGGTATGCCTATGAAAGCGAAGGGTCGGTCTATTTCGACGTGGAGAAGTACAGCAAGGATTACCACTACGGGAAACTGTCGGGCAGGAATATAGACGAACTGCTGAATACCACCCGCCAGCTGGACGGGCAGTCGGAGAAACGCAACCCGGTCGACTTCGCGTTGTGGAAAAAGGCAGCTCCGGAGCATATAATGCGCTGGCCGTCGCCGTGGAGCGACGGGTTTCCCGGGTGGCATCTCGAATGCTCGGTAATGGGCGCGAAATACCTGGGCGACGTGTTCGACATACACGGGGGCGGAATGGACCTGATGTTTCCGCACCACGAGTGCGAGATTGCGCAGTCGGTTGCCGCACAGGGCAAGGAATCGGTGCATTACTGGATGCACAACAACATGATTACGATAAACGGGCAGAAAATGGGCAAGTCGCTCGGGAACTTCATCACTCTGGAGCAGTTCTTTACCGGCAGCCACCCGCTGCTGGAGCGGCCGTTCTCGCCCATGACTATCCGTTTCTTCATACTGCAGGCACATTACCGCAGTACGCTCGATTTCAGCAACGATGCCCTGGCCGCTTCGGAAAAGGCATACCGCCGCCTTTGCCAGGGGTGGAAGTCTCTTTCATCGGTTGTACCGTCGGACAGGACCACTGCCGATGTGGCCGGTCTAAGGGAGAAATGCTATGCGGCCATGAACGACGACTTGTCGTCGCCGATAGTAATTTCGCACCTGTTCGATGCTGTGCGACAGATTAATACCGTACTGGCGGGGGAGGCGACGATAACGGCCGGAGACCTGGCCGAGGTGAAGGAGGTATTCAAGGTCTTCATGTTCGATATTCTGGGCCTTACGCTCGAAGGCGAGGCTGCTTCGTCGGCCGACAGCGAGGCTTACGGAAAGGCTGTCGACCTGTTGCTGCAGTTGCGCCAGGAGGCCAAGGGGCGCAAGGACTGGACAACGGCCGACTTTATCCGCAACCGCCTTGCCGAGATCGGGTTTGAGGTGCAGGACACCAAGGAGGGCGCCAAATGGCGTCTGCTGAAATAAACAGCCTATAATTGTCCAATTTAAAAATAGAGAGGTATGAAACGTCTTTTTTTAATGGGCGTAGTGGCCTTGTTTGCCTGTACGCCGTCTTTTTCGCAGGGGATAGATGAAAAGGCATACGTCGATGTTTCGGCAAATGCCCGTGCGAAAGTCTTGCCTGACAGGGCGGAGATAGAGATTACTCTTAAGGAGTCGGATAACAAGGGGCGTTATTCTATGGAAGAGCTTGAAAAACGCCTTGCTGTTGCCTTGAGCGAAGCGAATGTGGATGCCGGGGAACAGCTCTCGCTCTACCGCCAGTATGTGTCTACCGACAAGAAGCGCCGCATTTACCAGTACAAGACTTACAAGCTGGTTGTATATACGGCCGAGGAGGCGCAGATTGTAATGGATGCGCTGAAGGCGCAGGAACTCTCGAACAGCCGTATACTCAGGACGTGGTGCGAGAATTACAAACAGGTGTCGGACAGCCTGAAAGTTGCGGCCGTCAAGAGTGCGGCATCCGATGCCCGCATCCTTGCCGAAGGGTTGGGGCAGAGCATCGGGTCGGCCTTGAAAATATCGTACTATGCCCCCCACTATACCGGAGGGGTTGTGCGCAATACGGTAATGCTGGCCGCCAAGGCTGAGGTTGCCGATGAAGGTGCTGCCGTGGCGTTGCCCAAGATAGAGTTCGACGAGATAGAGATTGAGGAGAGCGTGAATATCCGCTTTGAACTTATGCCGGCGGGGGAGTAGACGCCCCGTAGTCTTTATTTGTATAGAAAGAGAGTGACCCAAAAGCCATAAGGCATTGGAGTCACTCTCTTTTTTTATTTGATAGAACCATATTGTCGGGATGACACCGGAAAACTGAATCCCTCCCACCAGACGGTGGGCCCCTCCCGTTCACGAAGCCACGGGCGGCTACGG
>CASFRS010000009.1 GCA_949297125.1 uncultured Bacteroidales bacterium | reverse complement strand
TAGATGCCAACACCGGTTTTGCGGTAGCCGTAAACGAGAACAACGGCAATGAGCAGACGGTAACGTTCACGGCCGCAAACTTCACAATGGATGCAAGCGACAAGCAGATAGCATTGTCGAGATATCCGGCAGAGGTGAATGGCGGAGTGGACGCTGACTGGAACTTCAAGGGAAACCCCATGCTCCAGACGGCCGACAAGGGTGAAGGATATTCGCTTTACCTGTATAATCCGGGCGACGATACCTATGACGAATATGCCGGAATGGAAAGCGCCATATTCGCGCCGTTCGCCGCATGGTTCGTACAGAGCACTGGCCTTACAGACGGAATAATCACCTTCAGCCATGACGGGACATCGGTAGCAGCCGGCAGCGAAGCCTCCAAGGACGGGCTCTTTGCAGTCTCCATAAACGGCGGCGAGGATGAAGCCCGCATAACTGTGGCCGGAGGCACATCCCAATCGTATGTAATCAACGAGGACGCCATGTACTTCGCGCCCAACAGCCGTAAAGTATCGCAGCTCTACCTGATAGACGAAGACGGGGCCAAAATAGCCTCCAGCGTAGTGCCCGAGCCGTATTCGGAAATACGGTTGGCCTACGATGCCGTAACGGCCGGCGAGCAGACGCTGACGGTAACGAGCCTTATACCCGGAACAGCAGTAACGCTTGTAGACAACGAAACCGGCAAGGCTATGCAGATGGTCGAAGGGAGCGAATACACCTTCACGAGCGCGGCCGGGCTTGACAGCGACCGCTTTGTGTTGAAGACGGCCAAGGTAGACCTTTCGGGCATAGAGACGGCCGGGGCAGAAGCATCCGGCATAAGCGCGGTAGCAACCGGCGGGACTATAACCGTTTACGGAGCAGAAGCAGGGACTGTGATAAGCGTCTATACGGTAAACGGAGCAATGGTAAGCAGCGCGGTAGCCGCGGATGCGGAGACCGTCCTTCCGGTATCGGTTAACGGAGTATTGCTTGTAAAGGCAGGCGAAGAAGTAATCAAGGTAGTAAAGTAAAATAGAAACAGAAGAGGCACAGGAGGAGGGGGGATACCCCCTTTCCCCCGTATTAGTTGGCCGCTCGCACAAGTTTGCCGTGTCGGTCGGGATTTGCAAATCCGGTTGAACAAAGCCTCTGTTCCCGCCTTTCACTGCCTTGACTGTTGTCGAAGACATGCTGCATTTTACAGAACCGAATTTTCAATTTGCTACTGCCTTCATTTGCATTATCTTTGTCCCGGAAAATGGCGGGGGTATCCGGCGGCTGGAATTTCCGGGGTGTCTCCGCAAACTAAACTTTATTGTATATGGCTTTGCAGTGTGGTATAGTGGGGCTGCCCAACGTCGGCAAGTCCACTCTTTTCAACTGCCTGTCGAACGCTAAGGCACAGGCGGCTAATTTCCCTTTTTGTACTATTGAACCTAACGTGGGTGTAATTACCGTTCCGGATGAACGCCTTAACCGTCTTGCCGAGATTGTGCATCCGCAACGGATTGTCCCTACAACGGTGGAGATTGTGGATATTGCCGGTCTCGTGAAAGGGGCGAGCAAAGGGGAAGGGCTCGGTAACAAGTTCCTTGCCAATATACGCGAAACGGATGCTATATTGCATGTGTTGAGGTGTTTCGACGATGATAATATTACGCATGTGGACGGGTCGGTCGATCCGGTGCGCGACAAGGAGATTATCGATTACGAATTGCAGATACGCGACCTTGAAACCATTGAATCGCGCCTTGCCAAGGTGCAGAAGCAGGCACAGACCGGAGGCGACAAGGCCGCCAGGCTGGCTTGCGACGTGCTGCTCCGTTTTAAGGAGGCTCTCGAACAGGGGCGTGCAGCCCGAACCGTGGAGTTCGACACGAAGGATGAGCAGAGGATTGCGCACGACCTGTTTTTGCTTACATCGAAGCCTGTACTGTACGTGTGCAATGTAGACGAAGCTTCGGCCGCAACGGGCAATGCCTATGTGGAGAGGGTTAGGGAGGCCGTGAAGGAAGAGAATGCCGGCATCCTTGTCGTGTCGGCCAAGATAGAATCGGAGATTGCCGAGTTCGAGAGTTACGAGGAGAGGCAGATGTTCCTCGAAGAACTGGGGCTGAAGGAGTCGGGAGTGTCGCGCCTTATCAAGGAGGCATACAAGTTGCTGAACCTCGAGACCTATATCACGGCCGGCGAACCGGAGGTGCGTGCATGGACGTACCTGAAAGGGAGCAAAGCCCCGCAGTGCGCGGGGATTATCCATTCCGACTTCGAGAAAGGGTTTATCCGCGCCGAAGTTATCAAATACGACGATTACATAAAGTACGGTTCGGAGGCTGCCTGCCGCGAGGCCGGCAAGATAAGCATAGAGGGGAAGGACTATGTGGTGCAGGACGGCGACATAATGCACTTCCGTTTTAACGTGTGATGCCTATGCCTGAGAGCGGGTCTTTTACGGTTTGCGTCTATTGTGCCTCCAGTTCAAAGGTCGATGATTGTTTCAAGTCGGCGGCACGGGAACTGGGGAGGCTTCTTGCGCAGGCCGGCATGAGTGTGGTTTTCGGCGCGGGCAGGTGCGGCCTTATGGGCGAACTGGCTTGCGGCGCGATGGAGTGCGGAGGGAGGACGATAGGCGTTATCCCGCAGTTCATGTACGACGAGGGGTGGGGCAACGACACCCTTTCCCGTCTGGAGATAACTTCTTCCATGCATGAGAGGAAAAGCCGCATGCTGCAGCTTGCCGATGCCGTCGTTGCGCTTCCGGGCGGATGCGGCACCATGGAGGAATTGCTCGAGGCCATTACATGGAAGCAGTTGGGCCTTTTCGACAAGCCGATTGTAATTTTGAATACCGGCGGATATTACGATGATATTCTGAGGATGCTGTCGCGTGCGGTGTCGGAGAAGTTCATGCGCGACGAGCATCGCGACATGTGGCGTGTGGCGGCTTCGCCGTCCGATGCGGTTTCGCTTGTAAGGAGCATACCGGCATGGCGTAGCGACGCCAGGAAGATAGCCGCCATATAGTTTTTCGCTTTTTTACAGGGGTACGGTTTATGGCTGAAGTAATTGACAGCGTTTCGGTTGCTGCGGTTGGGGATTCTGCCGTTGCGGCGGTTGTCGGGTCGGGCGATCCGGCATCCCTTTTCGTGCGGCCGTTCAGCCCGGGGTTCGCCGACTCGCTGTATGCCGAAGATTACCGCCCCGTCCCGTTTTCGTTCGACAACATAAAGGTTGAAATGCGCCCTCTTCCCGAAGGTATGGAAGGGGAGCCGCTCCCCTATGCCGCATCCTACGATTCGGCCCTTTTTATCCTTGTCTTTTCCGTACTGGCCCTGGTTATGGCTTTTGTGGGCAAAGGGCGGATTCTGGTAGGCCAGTTCTTTTCGCGCAGCAAAAGCCGCAACCGCGACATCCGCAGTACCGCCAACGAGAAGTGCCTGGCCGGCGCCCTCGTATTGCTGTCGATAGTAATGGCCGGCATAACGCTTGTCTGTTTCATGCGGTTGAGAGGCGATGCCGATTTTGCCGGCATGCCGTTACGCTATATAGCTGCCGCATCAGGGTGCGTTGCGGGGTTGATGCTGTTTCAGCAGTGCGTGGCGGCTTTGGTGAACGCGCTGTTTTTTTATAATCGCGAGGATATTTCCCTTGCAAAGAGGAACTTTTCGTATTACCTGATACCCGGGGTACTGCTTGCGTTGCCGGTAATGGCAATGCTCTACTCTCAGGGCGGGACGGCAACCGGCGTCTATGCGGCCCTGTCGTTGCTTGCCCTGTCGCGTATTCTGTTCTTGTGCAGCACTTTTAAGATTTTTCTGCACAATATATATAGTTTGTTTTATATTATTTTGTACTTTTGCGCCGTCGAAATAATCCCCCTTGCCGTAATGTATTACGGAGCGGTTAAAGTTTTTGTTTTTTTATAGATACTGCTTTTTATCATGTTGACTGTTAAGAAGATACTTATTTCACAGCCTCGTCCCGACAATGAAAAATCGCCATACTATACTTTGGCCGACAAGTATGGTGTGGATTTGGTCTTTCGTCCGTTTATAAAGGTACAGGGGCTTTCTCCTAAGGAATTCAGACAGCAAAAGATACATATAGAGGATTATTCAGCAGTTATTTTTACAGCCCGCACGGCTATCGACCACTTCTTTTCCCTTTGCAAGGAACTGCGTGTTTCCGTTCCGGAGACGATGAAATATTTCTGTACTACGGAGGCTATCGCCCTATATCTGCAGAAGTACATACAGTATCGCAAGCGCAAGGTGTTTTTCGGCACTACGGGCAAGCTCGATTCGCTGGTCCCGTCCCTTTCGCGCCATAAGACGGAGACTTACCTTTTGCCCGTTTCGGATGTGAGCAACGGCGAATATCCCATGCTCGACAATATAGGCATAAAGTATACGAAGGCGGTAATGTACCGCACGGTAAGCAACGACTTTACCCCCGACGAGAAGTTCGATTACGACATGCTGGTGTTTTTCAGCCCGGCGGGAATCAATTCGCTGATGAAGAATTTTCCCGATTTCGAGCAGGGCGATATCAAGATAGGATGCCTCGGGGCAACAACGGCCAAGGCCGTAAAGGAGGCGGGTCTCCGTCTGGACGTAGCTGCGCCTTCGCCCGAAGCCCCCTCCATTACAGCCGCACTGGAGCAGTTCTTCAAGGAACAGGTAAAGGCGGCCAAGGCCAAGAAGTAGCCGCACCCCCGGAGCGGGGAGGGAGGATTCCCCTTTTGCGGGGCGGTCGGGTTTTGTATTTTTCTGTTTTTATTTTATATTCGTGCAGGCTCGGGACGTAATGTTTTCTACCGTGCCTGCATGTCTTATTTCAAGGGTTGTGATTGACGTCGCTAATACAGGGGACTTTTCTCTTTCCCGCCGGGAGCGTTTGAGGGGCAAGAGCAGAATCGACCGCCTTTTTGCCGAAGGGAAAGGGGTGCTTGTCTATCCGTTCCGTTGCGTATTCCTGGCGGATGCCGGGACGGACGGCGCGTCGGTGATGTTTACCGTCCCGAAGAAGCGTTTCAAGCGTGCCGTAAAGAGGAATCTGCTGCGCAGGCGCATGAAGGAGGCCTACCGTTTGGCAAAACCCGCCTTTTTGGCGGCCACCGGAGGACGCAGCGTGGATATGGCGTTGATGTATATAGGAAACGACGTGTCGGATTTCCGTTTTATGCAAGGCAGGATGTCCGTCCTGTTGGAAAAGATATGCTCGAAGCTGGAGCGAAGGGAATGAAACGAATATTGTCTTACATATTGCTGGTGCCGATCTATTTTTACCGTTCGGCAATATCGCCGATGTTCCCCCCCTCGTGCCGGTATGTCCCCACCTGTTCGCAATATGCTGTCGAGGCTATAAAAAAGTACGGCCCGTTCAAAGGGACGTGGCTGGCTGTTAAACGTATTTTGCGCTGCCATCCGTGGGGCGGCAGCGGTTACGACCCTGTTCCCTGAATGATATACACCGATGTACATACCCATTCGGGCGTTCCGCGCCCGGAGTGTGCAAACGAGCGGCGTATCGTCTCGCTCCGTTTCCCTGCCGAGGCGTCTTTGCCGGCTACCCCCTTTTCTGTGGGAGTGCATCCGTGGGATGCCGGGTCGGTGCCGCCGGAGGAGATTCCGGGCGGCCTTGCCCGTTTCGCCGTTGAAAACCGGGCCGTCGCCATAGGGGAATGCGGTCTCGACCGTTTGTGCGGTGTCCCTTTCAGCCGGCAGCTTGCCGTATTCGAGGCGCAGGCCGGACTGGCCGAAACCCTCTCCCTCCCGTTGATTATCCATGCCGTGCGTGCGGCTTCCGACGTGGCGCTGTTGCACAGGCGGATAAACCCCTCGTCAGTATGGATTGTGCATGGTTTCAGGGGAAAGCCGCATCAGGCCGAAGAATTGCTCTCCGAAGGGATTTACCTCAGTGTGGGGCAGCATTTCAACCCCCGCCTGCCGGAGGTTTTGCCTTGCAGCTGCATGCTGGTTGAGAGCGATACCTCCCCCGTGCCGCTTGTCGGGATTTATGATGCTGTCGCCCGTGCATGGGGTATGGAGAGGGACGGACTGGCCGGGTGCGTGGAGGGTGTGTTCAATACCGTATTCGCCCATGCCCGGTCCGATGCCGGATAGTTTTTCCCGCCCGCGTTGCCCTCCCTTGTCCGAGATATTCTTTTTCGGATTGCATTCCGTTAATTTTAAATTATGTATCTTCGCACTCTGAAACTTTGAACCATAATAAACTGATTGTATAAGACGATGAATTTTAATTTTGTTGAGGAACTCCGCTGGAGGGGGATGATTCATGATATCATGCCCGGGACGGAGGAGCAGTTGCAGAAAGAGATGACTACGGCTTATGTGGGTATCGACCCGACCGCCGATTCGTTGCATATAGGCCACCTTGTGAGCGTGATGATGCTGCGGCATTTTCAGCGCGCCGGACACCGTCCCGTGGCTTTGGTCGGCGGGGCTACCGGTATGATAGGCGACCCGTCCATGAAGTCGCAGGAGCGCAACCTGCTGGATGAAGCCACCCTGCGCCATAATCAGGAGGCTATAAAGAAGCAGCTGTCAAAGTTCCTCGATTTTGATTCGGATATTCCCAACAAGGCTCTGATGGTAAACAATTACGACTGGATGAAGGACTTCTCGTTCCTCGATTTCATACGCGACGTCGGGAAACACATTACCGTCAACTACATGATGGCCAAGGACTCCGTAAAACGCCGTCTTGCAGGCGAAGGGACTTCGGGGCTTTCGTTTACCGAGTTCTCCTACCAGCTTGTGCAGGGGTACGACTTTACCTATCTGAACAGGACGATAGGGTGCAAGTTGCAGATGGGCGGCTCGGACCAGTGGGGAAACATAACAACCGGTACCGAACTTATACGCCGCATGAACGGCGACGAGGCGTTCGCCCTCACCTGCCCGCTTATAACGAAGGCCGACGGGGGCAAGTTCGGGAAGACGGAATCGGGCAACGTGTGGCTCGACCCGAACTATACCTCGCCCTACAAGTTCTACCAGTTCTGGATGAATGTGGGCGATGAAGACGCCGAGAAATACATAAAGATTTTCACCGAGCTGACAAAAGAGGAGATAGAGGCTCTGGTAGCCGGGCAGAAAGCCGCCCCGCACCTGCGCCCGTTGCAGAAACGCCTTGCCGAGGAGATTACGGTTATGGTTCACTCGCGCGAGGCTTACGATGCGGCGGTTGCGGCATCGCAGATCCTGTTCGGGAACGCCACGGGCGAAATGCTCAGAAGCCTCGATGAGGCAACGTTGCTCGGCGTATTCGAAGGTGTGCCCCAGTTCGAGATTAGCCGCGACGAGCTTGCCGGTGGCATAAAGGCCGTGGACCTGCTCACCGAAAAGGCTGCCGTTTTCCCGTCGAAAGGGGAGATGCGCAAGACCGTACAGGGAGGAGGCGTAATGATAAACAAGGAGAAGCTTGCGGCATTCGATACAGTTGTCGATGCAGGTTCGCTCCTGAACGGGAAATACATCCTCGCCCAGCGCGGAAAGAAGAACTACTTTTTGATAATAGCAAAATAAATTTTATTCCGGCCGTTTGGCAGGGAAATAAATTTGCATTAATTTTGCGCCTGCTTCGCAGGGTGCATCCCGCGAGCAGCAGGGATTGTCTTATGGTGTAATGGTAGCACAACAGGTTTTGGTTCTGTTTGTCCAGGTTCGAATCCTGGTAAGACAACGCAAACCGTTTTATCGGCCTGAAAGCCGGTAAAACGGTTTTTTTTTTGCACGGCATCGCCTCACGGAAAAATTTTTTTGAAAAACTTCCTGTTCCCGTGAACAAATACCCCCGTTGAATTGTTTATCCTTTACATGCCCTGTCCGTCGCGGCATGCGGAGTTTCGCATTTCGCCCCGTGCCGTGCCGGCTGCCGTGTTCCTTGTTCCCGGTTTTCCCGGGCTCACTGCTGCCGCGTCCGGAGGTCGCATGCTTAAAAAAGCGTTTTTGTTATGAAGAGGAGTGTTGCCGTTCCGTTTTTAGCCTTGCTGTTTATGCTCGGCGCCTGCTCGGCCAGGTATTACCAGATTTATGAAGTAAAGGGGAATAATGTCGTCAGGGAAGACGGGTATCTGGTGTTCAGGGACGAAAACTGCTCAGTGCTGTATAATTTCTGGGGTAACGGAGGGTTTGCAGGGTTTACCGTGGTGAACAATACCGATTCAATCCTTTACATAGATATGGCTAAGTCGTTCTTTACCCGTAACGGCATGACTTTCGATTATTTTGAAGATGCCGTATATGTTTCGGGGTCGGGCAAATCGTCCTTTTATGCGGACGGCCCGCTCGGTTTCAGCGTTTCAAGGCGCAATTACGGAGGGGGGAGGAACGGTGCCGGCACTACGGAAGTCTATAATGTGGATGCTTACGGGCTGTCCGGGGAGAGTCCGTCCAAATACCGGTTTACGGTCCGGCAGGAGCGTCCGGTACTGCTGCTCCCCCCGCGAGGGGCGAGGATGATTTCAAAGTTCGTCCTGTGGAACAGCGCCCCCTATTCCGACGATGAGTGCGGAAAAGACCTTGTGCCGGCAGAAAAGGTGTCGCAAGCCTATTCCGTCCGGACATCGCCGCTGGTCTTCTCGAACTTCATAACCTATTCGGTAGGGGAACGGGGGAAACCCGTACATATCGACAACCTGTTTTACGTATCGGAAATAACCAATATGACTGCCTCGGAAGCCTTGACCGAGGAGAGTTACCGGTGCGAAGGGGAGTATTATCCCCGCACGGTCGGGTACATCAAGGATATGGACGCAGCCCGCTTCTATATAGAGTATGAGCGGTAGCCGGTCCGTGCGTCGCCATGCTGCATGCTCCGCCTCTCCATGGTGTACGGAGGGGTATGCCCGCCGTGCAAACGCAATATGGCAGACGTATCCGGCTTTATGCTCCCTGAAGGCGCAGAATGCGGTTAGTCCTGCTTTCGGGGCTTTTTGTCGGGATATATGCCCCGGTAGTCTATTCCGTTTTCCGATTCCGCATGTTTTTACTCCATTTACATGAAAATATCACGTAGAAGTCGGGGGTGTAAGAGCCCCCTGTTACCTATACGGATACGTGCAGAATATTTCTGCCGTGCCGCAAATTCAGGAAAGACACATTGCGCCGTTACGCCGGAGGGAGTCTCCCCCGGCGTAACTTACGTTATGGCCATACGTACGTTTCCGTGCCATCCCGCTTCCGCAAGCGCCTTGCACCCGGTCTCCCCAACCTGTTTCCCCCGTCCGGGAGAGGCGTTGCGGGTTTCCCTCCGGCACGGGAATACCCCCCTGCAAGTCTGTCCGCATCGGGGACGTTTGTCGTGCGGAGGGGGATATGGATTTGGTTATCACGAAATAAGATTATAAATTTGCCGACGATTGTCGATACTGCAATATATTTATGACTCCTCTACGAGGGTTTTTACGCTTCATATTCACAAAACGCATAATCAAGGGGGTGCTTCCCGCAATAAGTGCCACTGCCACGTCTATCTGCTTTATACTCTCCATAGTTACGCTGGCGGCCTTTGTATACCGTATCGGCGTCCCTACGTCGTCGATAGAAAATTCGCTGTTTTGCCTTTTGTGCAATACGTTCCTCAACTTTTTCATATTCCTTACCGCAGTGAGCGTGGCGTGTGCGCTGCTGCTTAAGCGGAGTATCGGCAAGATTACGGCAAAGGCGGTTTATGTGCTGATGCTGTTGCGCCTCCTGCCGGCCATTGTCCCCGTGGCGCCGCCCTATGCATGGTGGGAAACGGCACTGGTCCATATAGGAGGGTTCTATTACGGCGTTTTCCTGCTGCTTGCAACATCGGTCCTCTATCTTTCGGCAGGCTTTGCGAGGGTTCTGAGCGCAAACATAAACCCGTCCAAGATAATAGCTTTCGGTTTCCTCTCCGTCATATCGCTCGGGGCGGGCCTGTTGCTGCTCCCTAATTCGTCGTATGCCGGGGTCTCCGTAACCGACGCGTTTTTTGTAGCTACCAGCGCGGTATGCGTAGTGGGGCTTTCGCCCTTTCCCATAAACGAGGTGTTCACACCCATGGGACAGGGGATATTGCTCTCGCTTATCCAGATAGGGGGGATAGGGATAATGACGCTGACCTGTTTCTTCGTTTTCCTGTTCAACGGGAATGTCTCCACATATTCGCAAATGTCGTTGCGCGATGCGGTAAGTTCCAACCTCGGGGTGTCGCTGGTGGGGATACTCAAACGTATATTCTGGACTACCGTATCGGTAGAACTGGCCGGGGCTTTCCTTATATGGCTCTCTGTTCAGGGGAGCATCCCCGGCTCGCAGCTTTACAAGATATGGTTTTCGGTGTTCCATGCAATATCGGCATTCTGCAATGCAGGGTTTTCCTTATTCCCGGAAAATCTCGGATCGCCGTTCCTTATGGGGAACAACCCGTTTTTTATAGTCATATCGCTCCTTATAATTCTGGGGGGCCTCGGTTTTCCGGTTCTGATAAACGTCCTGTCGTTCGTATGGCTCAAGGGTGTAGCGATGCTCAGGAGGAGGAGGGTGTACCTGCCGTTCAACCTTAATTCGCGTATCGTCCTCGGGATGACGTTGCTGCTTGTTGCAGGCGGAACTTTGGCAATAGCGGCTTTCGAGTGGAACAGGGCCTTTGCCGGGATGCCTTTTGCCGACAGGGTGGTGCAGGCCCTGTTCACGTCGGTATCGCCCCGAACGGCGGGCTTCTCGTCCATCCCCGTTACGGGATTCACCATACAGACCACCCTGCTGGTTATAATGCTCATGTGGGTAGGCGGCGGCGCGCAATCCACGGCCGGAGGTATAAAGGTGAATACCCTGGCCGTACTGTTTGCCGGACTGGTAGCGGGGGCGCGCCGCACCGACAAGATAGAACTTGCCGGCCGCCGCATATCGGGAATCAGCGTCATACACGCCCTTGCCGTTATACTGCTCTCCATTACGGTTATTTTCGTCTTCACGGTGGCCATACTCTTTCTGGAACCCGAGCTCCCGCCTCTCAACCTGTTTTACGAAGTGGTATCGGCAGTCAGTACCGTGGGGCTGTCGCTCGACACCACGCAGCTGCTGGGGGCCGATTCAAAATGGCTCGTAATGTCGCTTATGTTTATAGGGCGCGTAGGGGCTATTACGCTTATATGGGGCATGATGAAGGAGAAGGACAGGTCGCTCTATTCATACCCCACCGAGAGCATAATTATAAATTGATGAATTTATGACATTATAAAAATGTGAAACTATGAAGTTCATAATAATAGGATTGGGAAATTTCGGCCTTTCGCTTGCGGAGGAACTCCTTTCGGCAGGTTATGAAGTGGTGGGTATCGACGTTTCGCCGGCCAAGATAGAGGAGGTGAAGGATATGATACCGTCGGTGTTCTGCCTGAACGCAACCGACAAGATGGCCCTCTCCGTGGTGGATATAAGAAAGGACGATATTTTCCTTGTAGCTATCGGCAAGGATTTCGGCGATTCCATAAAGATTGTGGCAACGCTGAAGAGTTTCTCCAGGAACCCTATTTATGCGCGGGCCGTAAACAGGCTGCACGAGTCGGTTCTGGAGGGGCTGGACGTGGCGCGTATCCTTAACCCCGAGAAGGATTCCAGCCGCGTGTTCGTGCAGTCCATGCCCATGAAGGGAATGGTGGAGATTATGAAGGCCGACGAAAAGCACTCGATAGTAAAGCTTACGGCAACGGAAAAGCTCAACGGCATTACGGTGGGCCGCAACGGGTTCGACCGTTTTTCGCTCAAGGTACTGATGATGTCCAAAAGGACGGCAAAAAAGAATATGATAGGTTTAACGTCTTATACACAGGAGGTTGTGGAGAATTTCAGCAACGATACCGTAATAAATACTGGCGATACCATTGTAGTATATGGCGAAAACGATAATATTAAGTTATATTTGGAGTATTATAGCAACTAATTGAAGGAGGAGCTGAATTTTGACAGAAATATTGATAATCATACTGCTTGTATTGCTCAACGGCGTATTGTCCATGTCGGAAATAGCCCTTATCTCGTCCCGTAAAAGCTATCTGCAAAAGGAGACGGAGAAAGGCAACAAGCGTGCCCGTATGGCATTCAGGCTTTTTAACGACCCCGACCGTTTCCTTTCCACAATCCAGATAGGGATAACGGCGATAGGGATTCTTACCGGTATCTATTCGGGCGACGTGCTGGCCGACAATTTTGCAGTGCTGCTGGAAAGTATAGGCGTCGCGCCGAAATATTCGCACATTACCGGGCAGACGCTTATAGTTATAGTAGTTACCTATTTTACGATAATATTCGGTGAACTTGTGCCTAAACGTATAGGAATGAGCGCGGCCGAGAAGGTTTCTCTCGTGCTCGCCGCCCCGATGAGTTTCCTCTCGGCCGTTGCCGCCCCGTTCGTCAAGCTGCTGTCGGTCAGCACCGCCTTCGTGCTGCGTGTAATAGGAGTAAAGGACAACACCGGAAAAGTTACCGAGGAGGAGATTCTTTCCATGGTGAAAGAGGGGCGTATAGGCGGCGAGGTCCAGCCCGTGGAAGAGGATATAATGGAGCGGGTGTTCCTGCTCGGCGACCTGAAAGCCGAGTCGCTTATGACGCACCGCAAGGATGTGGTATTCCTCAGCACCGATATGACGCGCGATGAAGTCATACCCCTCATGGAGCATGACGAAGTGGGGATTTTCCCCGTATTCAGCAAGGAACGCGACGATGTCATAGGCGTTGTGGAACCGATGTCGCTGGCCCTTTCGGTGATAAGCGACGATTTCTCAATCGACAAGATAATGCATCCGGCCGTGTATATACATGAGAACCTCGATGTCTACAAGGCATTGCAGATGATGCGCGAGAAACGGATAAGCCAGCTTCTGGTGTGCGACGAGTTCGGGTCGTTCCGCGGCATAATAACGTTGCGCGACATAATGGAAGGGCTGGTGGGCGTTATGGACGAAAACCCCAACGAGCCGCTTATAATAAAGCGCGCGGGAAAAGACGAATGGCTGGTTGACGGACAGATGCCGTTCTACGATTTCCTGGCGCATTTCGACAAGGAGGAGTTTTTCGACGAGGCGGGCTACAACACGGTAGCCGGGCTTATACTTGACAAACTCGAACACATACCGCAGGCAGGCGAAACCCTGAAGTGGAAATGCTTCACTATCGAGGTGGTGGATATGGACGGCGCCAGGATAGACAAGGTCGCCGTATCGGTGCAGGCGAAAGAAGAGACGGAAGTTGAAGAGGAAGGATAGTCCGTCGGATACCGGCATGGAAGGAAAACAAAAGGGACAATGAAACCGGGGTTTGCCGCAAACCGGTTACCACGGCAGGTATAAAAGGCTCATGATATGTTGAAGGTGTTGAAAACGGCATCGGCAGTAATGTCGGTCTATCTGTTGCTGCTGCTCCTTGCGGGGGCGGCAGAGAGGGCCATGCTGCCCGAGGTGCGCCCCGATGCCGCTGTTTCAACGGCCGCTACCGGCGGAGGCGACAGGGACGAGTCCGTTTCAACAATAACCGCGGCTACGCTCCCCACGGGAGCAATAGCCCTGTACAGGAATTATTCAAACCCCGATTATGCGCGCGTTGTGCAACGCAATGTCCGATATGCGATAGGGGGCATCATAAAGGGCGCATCGATATACGGCAGCCTCGTCTCGGAACGTATGGAACTTTTGCTCGACGGCGTCCCGTGCAGTACAGCCCGGTATTGCTACGGGTATTATGTAATAGCAACGCGCCGCATACTTATTTAGCCGCTCTCCGCTTTCCCGCATTTTTTACCTGTCCGCCAAAGGGGGCAGCCGTCCGCGCAGAGGCTCGTTGCCGCGGGACGTATGCCGTATGCGGACGCACAGTTTAACAATCCATATTAACCATACAATATTATATACAGTTTAAGATTATGAATGCAAAAGATATAACGGAGACCCTTATTTCAGATACCGACAAGTTGGGCAAGGTAGTGGACATAAAATCGCTTTTGGCGGCATTGTTGCTTGTTGCCGCAGGTGTTGCCGCATTTTTCTTTATAGGGCACGACAGTTTCCCGGCTTCGGCAGACATGCTTATCCTCCTCGTCGGGGCGGCACTGGTTGTCCTGGGAGCGGTGCATGCGGCACGCAAATTCAGCAAGGTGGTATATCTGCCTACCCGTTCCGATGTTGCTGTGGTGCAGTTCAGCATGGATGCAATGTCGAAAAAGCGCGTGCTGGAGTCGCTTGAAAACGGTACGCTCACGGCCGACTGCGTGGTGCTGCGCCATGGAGGGTCGCTGCGCCTCGATGTCCTCCGTTCAAAGGACGGTTCGTTCAATGCCGTGCAGGTATTTGAATTTGTTCCTTATACATATTCACCCCTTACCGAGGTATTCTATCTCGACGGCAAGAGCGCCGAAGAGTTGTTGCGCGGCCTTGCAGTGAAGAAATGACCACCGTATTGACCCGCCAGTTATAGAAACGACGGGAGGGGGAGCCGTGCTTAGCGGCTTCCCTCCCGTCGTCTTTACGTTATGCAGCCCGTATGCGTGGCGGAGGAATATCTGTAAATGTATGCCAGCGGTATAAAAAAACGTCTGCCGGAAAGAATCTCTTTCGGCAGACGCTTTTTTTGCGCTTCAGGATGGACTTGAACCAACGACCCTCTGATTAACAGTCAGATGCTCTAACCGACTGAGCTACTGAAGCTTTTGCCGTCTTTTGCTCTTCAGGTTGGACTTGAACCAACGACCCTCTGATTAACAGTCAGATGCTCTAACCGACTGAGCTACTGAAGAGTGTCAGCCATTCCCCTGCAGACGGCTATATTGGGGAATGCGGCGCAAAAGTAATGCCAAATTTTTAATTATGCAACTAATGACCCTATTTTTTCCTTTGGGCAGAGGGTTTTTTGCTCCGTTCCCACGTATTGGCAACGGCGGTGTGCGGAAAGGGAAGCCTGTTATGCGGGCTTTCAGGGGCCTTTCAACGGGCGACGGTAAAGGCATACTCCGGCCTGCGGCCTTTCTTTCAAGGTTGTTAAAAAAAAAGTGTTTCTCTTAACAAGAGAGACACTATGAAATGTAACATTTTTTATATCAAGAAGTTAATAACGGCAACCGCGCACTGTCCGCCAATATTTCCGGGATATTGTTTTACAATAGCGGAAATTGCGGGAAAATATCGTTTAT
>CASFRS010000008.1 GCA_949297125.1 uncultured Bacteroidales bacterium | reverse complement strand
TTCATCCTCTCCGCCGTTTATGGCTACCGCAAAGCGGCCGTCAATGTTCCGCCCGTCGGCGGCGCCTGCCGATGCCGATACGTGGCTGAACGACATGGACGTAAAGCCGTCGTCGCTCTGTACGAACCATGCGGCGAACGGTACATACGCGGGGGTGTCGGTAGAAGCGTGTTCGTTATAGCTGTCGGTAGCGGCGTCATATATGTACAGGGAGTATCCCGTACCCTTGGTCGCTTTCTGGAGCATGGGGTTGCCGCGCAGGTTCCAGTCGGCATCGCCGCTCTTGCCGTCGGCGTTTATGTTTACCGACGAGGGGTGGCGGGTCAGACCTATCTCCTTATCGTTTGCGTCCATAAGGAATGAGGTTGCCGAGAATATTACGGACTGTTCCGCTCCGTTGGCAGGATTAACCACAAGGGCAAAGCCCACGTTGGCGGCTATCGTGCCGGAGGTCTTTTCCGTCCAACCCGACATGGTATACCCTTCCACGCTGCCGTCGGCACGTTTGCCCCCGTCGTATTCCATTATGCGGATATTGTTGCCGTATTGGGCCGCAGCGCCGTTTACCGTAACGTCGGCAAGGTCGAAGTCAAAAGGCAGCGCCATCAACGCCCACACATCGGCCGTAATTGCGCGGACCACCCTTATGGTGGAAGCCTCAATCGTACCGCTGCCGCTTATCTCTATCTCGGGGGCGGCACCGCTGGCCTCCACATTGATAACCAGGCTGTCGGCCGCTGTCTGATGCGCGCCAACCTCCCAAACCGGCTCTTCCTGCGCGTTTTCTTCCTTGCCCACGGTTACCGTTGCATACACGACATCATCGTCTTCCTCGGTATCGACCGTTACGTTCTTGTCTTCGGGGATGGAATAGACGCAGAAGATAAAGTCGCAATAATTGCACTCACCCAACCCTTGAGGACAAGGGGTATCGACCGTGTCGGCTCCGGGTATAAGGAACCTCAGCACCACAATGTCGCCCGTTTTGGAATCGGCAGGTATGGTTATGGGGAATGTAATGATGCCATTGGTTTGGTCGACAGAGGCACCGTCGTTTTTGCTATATACACTGGCAAAAAGGTTATTTGGAGAAATACCTTGTTTCCACGCTCCGTCATACGGTCCGTAGATAACTGAGTAATCGTCGGATGATTTCATCTGGTAGACTACAAGGTTACCCCAACCTACTTGAGTGGAATAAGTAACACTAAAGTTGAACTTTGCACCCGGCTCTACTACCACTACATCGGTTATATTGCTATATGCCTGATCTTGTTTTTGGAGAACAGAGGGAGAGAACACCGTGTGTACGCTCAGAATCCCGCTCCCGTTCTGTATTTCGGCTTTCGTCATTACACGTTTATTTCCGTTATTTTCATCCACCTCCGGCTTGCAAATGTCGTCGTAAGGGCTATCTACGGTATATGTTGCCGTGGAAACGCTGGAGAGGTCCTTGCCGTCGACCTTGGCTACCGCCTTTACGGTATAGTTATTTGTCCAGTTGTCGGTGCGCAGGTATATCTCCCCGCCGTTGGCTATCTGCGCGGAAGAGGTTGAAGGCTCCGAACCGTCGGTGGTATAATAGATTACCGCATCCACATCGGCCGATTTTACGGTAACGGTCGCGTACTCGCCGATGGGGAAGACCGTGCCCGACGCCGGGTCGAACACCGGGGCGGCTGTCCTGTTCCCCACTCTCAGCGTAAGGTCTATCACCGCACCGCCGTCAGTGGCAATCGCATCGTTCCCGCAGGGGTCGGTATCATCCCAAGCAATCTTAAAGCGGATTATATAGTCGCCGGCCTCCATGTCGGTCGGGATTTCAAAACTTCCCAATGGTTCATCAATATTATCCTTATTAGAATCCGAACCGTCGCTGCCCTTGCCGTCGATATACGAATAGGAGACCAGTTCGCCCCAGTTCTTCTGGCCGGCGGTTCCGTTAGCGACCTCGAACACCCCGTCCTTATCCCAGTCGACATATACATATTTGTGCATATGGTGGCCTTCATAACCGATTACCGGCTTGAGGAGATCCCCCTGACGGCATACTATCACCTGGTCGAGGTGCTTTTCATATATGGGGCGGTTCTGCTCCTGCGAATACCCGCTTCCTCGGAAGAATTCCGTTCCGCTGGCATAGGAGACCCTGATATCGGTAACATAGCGGTTGTCGCTGCGGTTCTGCGTCTGGCCTTCCAGTACGCAATACGGGTAGATGACAGTATATGTTGCCGAGGCAACGTCGCTGAGGTCCTTTCCGTCTGTCTGGGCAACGGCTTTTACGGTTATGACGTCGGAGTAGCTGTCGGCGGTTACGGGAACCGTCTCCCCGCTCTGTATGGAGGAAGAGGTACCGGGCACGGGGTCAGACCCGTCGGTGGTATAGTATATGGTTGCACCGGCATCCGACGTTATCGTTATCTGCTGCTGGGCACCCAGCGTGAGTCCGGTACCCGATGCAGGGCTGAACTCGGGGGCCTTGGCCCTGTTGTCGACCCTGAGCGTAAGGTCTATCACCGTTCCGCCGTTATCGGCTATATGGTTGTCCGACGACATGTTTCCGCACGGGTCCGTACTGTTCCAGTCTACTTTGAAACGGATGCGGTAGTCGCCCGATGCGATAGTGTCCGGAACGGTAAAACTGCCCAGTTTGGCGTTTTGGGCCTGCGAATCGACGCTTGTCCCTTCGGAATTATATCCGTTGCCGCTACCGGAGGAAGTTTCTATATACGTGTAGGAGACCAGCTCGCCCCAGTTTTTCTGGCCGGGAGTTCCTGTAACGACATCGAACACCTTGTTGTCATCCCAGTCGACATAGACGTATTTATGTACCCAGTCTTCGGGATTATGCGCAATGACAGGGGTCAACACGTCGCCGGGGCGGCAGACTATCACCTGGTCGAGGTGCGCTTCGTACACAGGGCGGTCGGTAGCCGACGAATAGCCGTTTCCGCTGAAATCGGCCGTACCGCCGGTAACCGTGATTGCCGTTACATGCCTTTCCTGATGTCCTTTTGTACTGTTTACCTTCATGTTGGGCGCACAGTAGTATGTAGCTTCCACAGTCTCGGTATAGGCCGGGTAGAAGTACCACCCTGACGACTGGTTCTGGCCGGCTTGCCAGATTGTTACGCCGTAACCTTCCGAAGCGAGCATGGCATTGAGATATGCCGGCTGGTGGGTATTATTTTCATCTTTATATCCCGTATAGTCGAAAGTAACCTGGTTGGCGGCATTGCCCGAAGGAATCTCCTTGCTCCATACCGCACCGACAGTGGACATTTCAAGCTTGGTGCTGTTGGTGTTGGTTGCGCTTGAGGGGACCGATATGCGAAGCCCGCTGGCCTTGTTCACCAGGAAGACATTGCCGCTGCCGGCATCGTCGAGCCGCCACAAATACTTTTCGGGTATGCTCTCCCCGCCGTTTGTAAGGTTGACCCCGTCTGCCACGCCATCGCCAAGCAGAACCGTATGCAACGGCGTTTCGTTGGACGATTCGTACAGGAGGAAAAGGTGCTTCCGCTCATTGTCGCCATCATTGGTCGACTCCATCGTGTACCATTTGTACTCGGTGGCGGTACTCACCTCGGGGTTGGCCGTGGCCGACTGATTGGTGGGCGTCTGTGCGTATACCGTACCGGCACATATTGCCGATACCAGCATAAGCGTTGTCAGTAATAATTTTTTCATACTTTTAGATTCTTTTATTCTTATAGAGTAGTTTGTATTTAATTTGTCAAGATTTTTCATAAACAGTTACCTCTATACAGTACTGGCTTAGGCAGGTGCCAAGGTCGATGGTCAACAACAAAACAGTGTGTCTCTCTTTATAAGAGACGCTTTTACGACTGCAAATGTAAGCAAAATTTCCGATAATTAGGAATTTAATAAAAATGAAGATGTCTGGTAACGAACAAAAATCGCCCACAGATTGGCAAAAACCGTTATATATGCCACATAAAGACTTGATATACAAGATGCTGCACACACTGTGCGTCTCTTATAAAGAGAAACACACTGAAAGACCTCATCCAAGTTCCGTACTTCAAGCCTGCGCAATCCGTTCGCGGTTTTCTCTAATAGCCGCGGTTCGCTGCTCAATCTGACGGATTTGCTTTTATCGTTTTGCCGCGTTATTTTTACGCATCCGGCGGTGTTTGCCGGGGTGGCCGCAAACCGCCGGATGCCGCAACTTCGGGCTGGGGGGGGCGGCGGTGTGTTTTCAAGAGTTTGCATGTTATGGATTTTGAACCGATAAACAGGGTACTGGAAGGGGCATACGCCAGGGCTGAGTTCCCTGCCCTCGACGCCCAGTGGAGATTATGGAAAGATTCGAGACCGTTGGCCGGGGCAAGGATACTGGATGCGACTCCCGTTTTCCGCAACTCGCTGCTTAAATACCGCGCCCTTGCGGATGCCGGGGCGGAACTGACGGTGGGGATATCGCAGGTCATGCCCTGCGACGCTTCGGTTGTGCGGCTGCTGGGGGAGTGCGGAATTGCCGTATGCAACGCCGGGGAGTGCAGCGGAAAGGAGGTTTTCGACATTGTGGCGGACTGCGCGGGGGCGTTCTCGTTCCTGTCGCCCCGTATCGGGTTCGTGGAACTTACGCGAAGCGGCGCCGATGCCTACCGCCACAGCAACCGCCCGGTGTTTTTTGCCGACGGGGGGAGGATTAAAAGGATTGAGACGTGCCTGGGTACGGGCGAGAGCTTTTTCAGGGCGATGCGCCGCCTGGGGTACGGCAACTGGAAGGGCAGGAAGATTGTAGTGTTCGGGTGCGGCAAGGTGGGTTCGGGCATCCTTTATTATGCGCACAAGGAGGGGGCAAGGTGCTTTGCCGTTACTGATACGGCGCAGGCGGACGAACGCCTGCGCATGGTGGCCGAGGAGGTTGTGGATTTCAGGGATACCGCCGCCGTTGCGGGGGTTCTCGACGGGGCTTTTGCCGCCGTTACGGCTACGGGGGTAAGGGATGCCCTGAAAGGGATTCCGCCGGAGGTCCTGACCGGTTGCGGCGCGCTTCTTGCCAATATGGGGGTAGAAGACGAGTTCGGCCCGGGAGTTCCGCCCGAACGGGTCCTGAACGGGAAGCGCACGCTGAACTTTATTCTGGAGGAGCCTACGTTACTGCGCTATATCGACGCTACACTGGCCCTGCACAATGCCGGTGCGGCCTACCTGCTTGAGAGGCACCTGCCCGCAGAGTACCGTTTTATAATGCCCCCGGAGGAGACGGAGGAGGCGATTCTGGAGGTTACCCGCCGTAACGGGCTGATTGGGGACGACCTCGATATTATTTCCGGTTTTTAGCGATACGGGTGGCTATATCGCGCGCCTCGAGCAGTATATCGGCTTCGCCGTCGACCTTGCGCCCCTGCATGAGGAGACGGCCGTTGCATATCACGGTATCGACAAGGGAGGAGCCGGCCGAATATACCCAGTTGCTGACGGGGCTGTACATGGGGGTCATGGAGGGAACGTCGTTGCGGACAAGGATAAGGTCGGCCTTGCGCCCTTCTTCTATTGCCCCGGCATCTGTCCGGGCCGCCTCCGCCCCCGCCCGCGTGGCCATTGCCAGCGCGGCGTTTGCAGGCAGGGTGCATGCCCCGCCGGCCGCCTTTGCCAGAAGTGCGGCGGTTTTCATCTCTTCGCGCATGTCGAGGTTGTTGTTGGAGGCGCACCCGTCCGTCCCGAGGGCTACGCGGCACCCCGCTTCGAGCATCTTGTGGACGGGGGCCATGCCCGAGGAGAGTTTCAGGTTGCTGACGGGACAGTGCGCTACGGTAACTCCCCGCCGCGAGAGGATGGCGATATCGCCGTCGGTAACATGTACGGCATGGGCGGCTACTACATCGTCGCCCAGAAACCCTATCCTGTCGAGATAGGCCACCGGCGTGCATCCGTGCCGCTTCATGCACTCTTCCACTTCGCCCCGCGTTTCGCTTACGTGTATGTGCAGCATGGTGTTGCTGCGGCGGGCGACTTCGGCACACCGCCGCAACAGCTTCCCGCCGGCGGTATATACGGCATGGGGGGCAACGGAGAGGGTTACGGCGGCGTTGCGCCCGCCGGCATGTTCTTCTATGAACCGGAAGTTTTTTTCTTTTTCGGCGTCGGGGAGGAAATCGGTGAATGTTACGCCCATTACTGCGCGCAACCCCATGGAACGCACTACGGGGAGCGCGTCCGGGACCCGCCAGTACATGTCGTTGAAGAACACCGTCCCGCTTTTTATCATTTCGAGACACGCGAGTTTTACCCCTGCCTGTACGATGCTGCCGGTAAAGGTTGCCTCTACCGGCCAGATGTACCGTTCCAGCCATTCCTTAAGGGGCTTGTCGTCGGCATAGCCGCGCAACAGCGTCATGGCGGCATGGGTGTGCATGTTGTAGAAGGGCGGGAATACGTTCATGCCGCAGGCATCTATTTCCCTGCCGGCACGGGGCCCGACAGCCGCTTGCCGGTGGTGGCCGGCCGGGGTTATACGGGTTATGGTGTCGCCTTCTATGTAAATATCGACTTTCCGTCCGTCATGGTCGGCGTTTTTTATCAGTATGGACTGCCCGGGTGTCATCTCTGTTGCTTTTTTTGTGAGCAGCTTATCTTTGCCGTTCTACGGCAAAGATACGTTTTTCGGGCCTACCGGCCAACTGCTGCGCCACGGCCAACCTGCCATACATTGCAAACCCGTGCCTCCCTGCATTCAGTCCGACACGGCTGCACTGCGCAGCATTGCAAAATGAACTGCCCGCACCGGGCGGGCAGTTCATTTTGCGTATTACGTACCGGATATGTATTCCGTTTTTACTTTATTACTTTCAGCGTCCTGCCGCAACTCTTCACAAGCAGCACCCCGCATGCCGATACGGGTATTTCTTCTTCCGGGCCTGTCGACGTTACGCTGCTTACCGATACTCCGTTTACGGTATATACCTCTATTGTCTCGCCTGCCGGTACTCCGTATATCCTGATATTGCCGCCGGATACTACGGCTCTTATGCCGGCCGTTTCAGCGGTTCCGTTTTCTATTCCGGAGAAGTCCACCATATCGGTCAGGAGCGTGAAACGCCTGTTGTCGGTCCCTGCCGGACTTGTAAAGGTATATTCGCTCCCCTGGTACATGGGGACGGCTGCGCCTGTTTCGTTGTCGACAAGGGTTACCGCCGTCCCCGGTATCAGGCTTGTTACGGCAAGCGTCTGCGTGCCTGCCTTTGCCGCCTTGTACGCAAGGGGTATTTCGCGGTACGGCTCGGGGACTACGGATGAGGCTATTTCTACGCCTTCGCCGTCGACAAGCCAAAGCTGCGATATTTTACCGGAGAGGGGCGCGAAATAAATTGCGTCTTCGTTGCGGAGGTATGCCGGGGAACTCCCCTCTTTTTCCGTTATGCGGACGCAGTCTTCCCCGCCGTTTATCTCAAGCTGGAAACACCCTTTTGTCGCCTGTCCGGCAGCGAGCAGGTACGGTCCGGCCCCGTGCGTGAACGTAAGCTCCATAAAGCCGCTTTCGGCATCGCACTGCAGGAAGTATGCGGAATAGGGGGTATAGGTATGGGTGTCGGCCGACGAGAGCTCGTCGTAGGTGTTGGTCTTTGCATCGAATACATACAGCGTGTACCCTGCCTCCTTGGGATGGGACTGCAACATGGGGTTGCCATTGAAGTTCCAGTCGGCATCGCCGCTCTTGCCGCCCACCATGTTGGCCTGCGAAGGGTTGGCTTCAAATGTTACCACCTTGTCGTCGGCTTCCATATGGAAGCCGGCAGCCGAGAAGGTTACTACCTGCTCCGCCCCGTTGGAAGGGTTCACCACAAGGGCAAACCCTTCGTTGGCCGGTATCGTGCCGCCGGTCTTTTCGGTCCACCCCGATACGGTATAACCGTCGACGCTGCCCTGGGCGCGTTTCGCCGCATCGTACTCCATTATGCGGATATTGCTGCCGTACCTCGCCATCTGTCCGTTTACGGTAACCGATGACAGGTCCGCATCGAACGGAAGCGCCATGAGCGTCCACTCGTCGGAGGTTATGCGGCGGTTCACCTTTATTGTCCTGGCCGATATTTTTCCTGCGCCCGTGATATATATCTCGGGGGCTTCGCCCGTGGCCGCTACATCTATTACAAGTTCCTCGGACGCAACGGAATGCCCGTCGAGGTCCCATACGGGAGGCCTGGAGGCCGCATCCTCGGGCAACACCGATACGACGGCATAGGCGGCATCGCCCGGTTCTGCCTCATCGGCGGTTATGGTCTTATCGTCGGTCAGGACACTGAAGGCAAAGTCGTAATACCCGCCTTCCTGGTACGTCCCGCAGGCATCGGCGCTGTTGTATTCGTCGGCATGGCCGTTTTCGATATCGTTCGGCACATACAGCACCCTTACCAGATATGTCCCGCCGAGCGTGGTGGGTTCGACGGTAAAGCTGCACGATGTTGCGGCAAGGCCCTCCCCTCCGCCGTTCGGGTCGCCTGCCCGCAGGATATTTTCATCGGAATCGAACATGTAGTTCCCGTTTTTGTCGGCATATACCCTTATGGCCCCCCATTTGGTGTCCTTGCTGGTTATGTCGAGCGTAACGGTCCGCCCCGGGCGTACGGTAAAGGCATTCTCTATCGTCCCTTCGTACCCGTTTACCTGGGCATCGTCGGCTACCGGATTGGTCCACGTGGCTTCGGCCTCCGCCCCGGTTACGGTAAGCGTAAGCATCTTCCCGACGTAATCGACACCTTCATTGCCTACCGAAGGAAACGACGAATTACAGTACGGGGCCGCTATGGTATATGTGAATACTGACAGAACGCTCGCATCCTTCCCGGGCAGCTTCGATATGGCCTTTATCACTTCTACGCTATGCCACGAAGCGGTGGTTTCAAGACGCAACACACCGCCGCTTACAATGCTTTGCGATGTGTTTTCGTCGGGCCATGTGCCGTCGGTGGTGTAGTATATGGTTGCCCCTTCTTCGGAATATATGGAGAGTTCCTCTATGGAGCCCTGTATTACGGAGATTCCGTCGTCAAGGGAGAAGCGGGGCGCGTCGGTCTTCTCGGAGATATACCCGTAAACTTCTATTTCGGCTACCTGAAGCCAGGCGGCGGAAGGGGAGAGCAGGAGCCTTACGTATCGCGCCTCACGGTTGTCGCCGTCGCTGAGGTGCATCCAGTCCATATCGGAATCGCCTATAGTATAGCTGTTGACGGTGGAGATGTCGGTCCATTGCACGTTGTCGGATGATATCTGTACTTTTGCCGTCTCGGGACGGTCTTTTTCGCGGAAGTACACCTTTATTTCGCCTATGTTGTACACTGCATCGAGCGTAAGGAGTATGTAATCGCCCTCCGCGGGAGCAATACCCCAGAAAAACGAAGAAAGGCTGCCGTCCGTTACATTGCTTACGGCATAGTTTTCATAAACGTCCAGAGTGGTGGTTGCCGTTGCCGGCAACTTCTGCGGCTCCTGCGCCGCGGCCGTGAAAACGGCCATCAGCATAGCTATTGCTGACAGTAAAGTTACTTTCATGCTTTCTATATTTTTTGGTTCTGTTTCTCATTTTTGCCAGACCGGTTACTGTCCAAACTGCCCTGACGGGGTTTTGGTTCTATCCCCCATGCCTTTTCCGGAGCATTCTGTTTCTGGCTGTCAATGGTACCCGACCGCTGCCGGATACCGGGGCGACCTGTTTTCCATGGCGGCAACGTATTTCCTCCCGGCCTTTAGCCGAGGGCGTTGCGCCTTATCCCGGGCCCCTTTGTTTTTCAAGCGCGAAATTATCGCTTTTAATTTTCATTTTCATATATTCAATATATAAATTATTGCTAATTGTTACAAAAATTTTTAACTGCAAGGTTTCATGGCGGTACTGGCTTCCACAGTTCAAGGAAATTTTCCTGCGGGTCGGGGAATCCTGATACCTGACACGGGCAGGGTTTGCAAATCCCGGCCAGCTGCTGCTATGCCTGGCCGACTTGCAACACTCAAATCCCGACTGACTGCGCAGCCCCGGCCAACATGGGCCGATATGCAACCCGGGACCGGCTGCCGTCCGACGCTCCCGCCCGAATCCCGGCCGACGGCAAAAGAGGGTGTGTCAGATATTTCCCTGTCTGACACACCCTCCTGTTCTACGTCATCACGCCTGCCGGACGTGCGTCCGGCATGACGGCTATTGCCCGCCGGCTTCTACTCCGCGCATCATGACTTCTATTACGGATGTTCTGGAGAAGAGCTTGCCGACGAATTCCTTTATCGTCTGCGGCGTCTGCTGTTTTATTATGTCGGCATAACGGAGAATGTCGGTTTTACCGTACACGCGCAGTTCGGCAAGGTGCGCAGCCCAGTAACGGTTCTTGCGCAGGTTGTCGCTGTCGGCCTTGAGCATGTATTCTTTTACCTTGTTGAAGTCGGTTTCGGACGGACCGTTCCCGATTGCCTGCTGCAATTCGGCTACTGCGCGCTCCTTGAGCCGCTGCATGTCCTTTACGTTGGTATCGAACATTATCACGTATGCCCACTCCCCTTCTTCACGCAGCCATACAACCGAAGTGCGTACCCCGTAAGTACCGCCTTCGTCCTCGCGTATGGTGGCGGTGAAGATTATGTCCATTATCTGTTTGAACATGTTGAGCTTTACACGGTTTTCGGCCGTATAGGGGGCTTTGCCGGTGAACGCCACGTACACGGTTCCGGAAACGTTCTGCATCTCGCGGTCGAAAACGTTGGTGTAGTCGCTGTGCCGCAGCCCGGTCTTGTCGGTCTTCATCTTTTCGCGTTTCCGGGTGGCGGGCAACGATGCGATGTATTTTTCGATATACGGCCTTATGGCTGCAGTATCGATATTGCCGGTGAATACGAACGTGAAATCGCCGGCATTGCCGTAACGCTCTTTCCATATTTGCAATACGCGTCCGTAATCGACCTTTTCAATGTCGTCGGCCTTGACGTTGAGTTTGCGCGGGTTCCCTTTGTAGAGGGCCTGGACTATGGTATCGGAGAGCGCGGTCTTGGGGGATGCCCCTATGTTGCGCAAACGGTCCTCCACGTTGCTTTTCCATGCGGCAAACGCTTCGTCGTCGCGCGTTACGCCGGTCATGGACAGGTAGATGAGCTGCATCAGGGTTTCAAGGTCTTTTACCGCTGCCGTCCCGTTTATTATCTCGCGGTTGTTTATAAGCGACAGCATAAGCCCTACATGCTTGCCGGCCAGCAGTTTGCCCATTTCAATGTTGGTATGCCCTCCCCAACGGCTTATCTCTACCACATCGTTGAAGACCCGCACGTTGGGTATGTCTTCTTCGCCGTAGAGCAGGCTGCCGCCCTTGCTTGCGGCGTTGAGTATTATCTCGTCGCTCTTGTAGTCGGTTGGCTTGAGTATTACTTCCGCCCCGTTGCTCAGCTCCATGCGGACTATCTGCATCAGGGTGTCGCTCTCGGTTTTGACTATCCTGCCGGGAACGGGCTCGGTTTCTATGAGTTTTTTATCGGCCATATCGTCGTTATACGGCTGCAACTCCTGCTGCGCGGCCTGCCCGAGTATGGCCGCCGCCTCTTCGGCGGTGGGGTACGGCACCCCGTCTTTTTCTATGCCGGTTATTACTGCCACGCGGTTATCGGCCCCGATACTGCTCTTTATGTACTTGTTCACCCTTTCGTATCCGGTGGCTGCCGCCGTCTGCCTGACGGCTTCGTATTCGTCGGCTATGTCCATTATGTACCCGCCGTCGAGGAAAAAGTCGATGTACTCGCTGGTGTAGGACGAATTGTCGCGCTTGTCGCGCTCGTTATAGGCTTTCTGGTATACCGACAGGACGGAGGCCCTTGCCCGGTCATACTCGCCGGGCGTGATGCCGTACCTGCGGTAACGTTCCACTTCTTCGGCTATCAGCTTCAGGGCTGCCGCGCTTTGACCTTCCTTGGCCAACGCATGTACGGTAAATGCCTGCTGACGCCCTATCATGAAACCGTCGTCGACGGCCGAGGCCGTTATGGGCGCCCCCGGCTTGAGGGAGGCTTCGTTGAGACGCTCGAAGAGCACATACTCGGCTATCGCCCTGTAATAATCGTCCTGAAGGCCTATTATGGTCGAGGAGAGCTCGCGCGAGAGGGACTTGTGCTTGCAGTAGAGCGATACCATGTTGTCGGAGGCCTCCTTGTCGGTGGCTATGGCTATCAGCGGCTCGGCGTTGGCCGGTATGGTGAACTCGGGACGCTCGGCAAGCGGTTCGGGCAGGCGTATGCCGCCGAACATGTCGATTATTTTCCGCTCTACGGCATCGGCATCGATATCGCCCACTATTATCAACCCCTGCTGGTCGGGACGGTACCATTTCCGGTAGTAGGCCCGGAGGTCGTCGTACGGGAAGTTCATTACCACCTCCATTGTGCCTATGGGCATACGGTCGGCGTAACGGCTGCCGGCGAACATGACGGGAATGGTGGCCTCGAGTATGCGCATGGAGGCGTTGTTGCGCGTGCGCCACTCCTCGTGGATGACGCCGCGCTCGTTGTCTATCTCGGCATCCTCGAGCGATATGGCGGTGGACCAGTCGTACAGGATGTAGAGGCACGAATCGACTATGCCGCTTTTATCTACCGGAACGTTCTTTATGTTGTAGACTGTCTGGTCGAATGAGGTGTAGGCGTTCAAATCGGTCCCGAACTTAACGCCGTTGCGCTCAAGGTAGTTTATCATTCCTTTGCCGGGAAAATGCTCGCTGCCGTTGAAGGCCATGTGCTCGAGAAAGTGGGCCAGCCCGCGCTGGTTCTCTTCTTCCAGTACCGAACCGACTTTCTGCGCTATGTAAAAATCGGCACGGTGCTCGGGGTTGGCATTGTGCCTTATTATATAGGTAAGACCGTTGTCGAGCCTGCCGTACCGCACGGCCGTATCGACGGGAAGCGGCATCATCTGCTGTGCCGATACCGACTGCATTATCGCTGCAAGGAGCGACAGAAGCATAAATTTTTTCATATCCGTATTGTTTGTGTTTTTATATTACCGTTCCTTTTTCCGTTATTACACAATCCATCCTTACATCGTGCAACTCGCCCGGAAGGGAGGGGAGCAGCTGCATGTGGTAGGCTATGCCTATCTTGTACGTGCTTATGCGGGAGAGCAGCCTGTCGTAGTAGCCCCGCCCGCGCCCCAACCGGGTTTTGTCGGCGGCAAAGGCCACTCCCGGTATTACGGCCACGTCTATCTGCACCGGAGCGTTTATGCCGCTCTCCGGCTCGGATATGCCGTATGCCCCTTCGTGCATCCGCCCGGGGATATACTCGCCTATCGTTATTTCCGCACCGTCGACTATGGGAAGGTATATTTTTTTGCCGGGATACCAGTCGTCGAGCATGGCCCGGGTGGAGAGCTCGTCGGGCAACGAATTGTACAGCAATACGGTACGCGCCGCCGCAAACTGCGGCACCTTCTCCACGGCGGCCTTTACGGCAAGGGCGCACTGCTGCCTGTACTGCGGGGAGAGACGGGCTTTCCGCTCTTTTATGTACCTGCGTATGTCATTCTTTTCCACTCAACAGCATTTTGATGTACGTTTCATCGTCGTTAAGCAGTTCTACGGCTTTTACAAACGTATTGTCGTCCATGAGGACTATGGGGTAGAACGCTTCGTCGCCTATGATGTTGCGGGCAATGTAGGCATAGAGGGTGTTTTCGATGATTTTCCTCGATATGCCTATGTATACGGGTCGCGGCTTTACGCCTTTGCCGGCGGCATAGGTTACGAACCTGTCGAGCAGGGGTTGCCGCTGCAGATAGCCGAGCAGGTCTTTTGCCGTGGTGTACTGCTTGAGTTTCGCACGGTTGTCGTCGGCATACTTGAACGCGAACTGATACAGAAGCCCCTGATTGACGACACTGGTAAGGTAGGGGGTGTTGCCGAGCGTGTCGCGCGGTACGAATACGTCGGGCATTATGCCGCCTCCGCCGTATACGGTGCGTCCGAGCAGGGTCCGGTATTCCAGCGTGTCGTTGAGGTGTATGCTGTCGCGGGAATAGAACTCGCCGTGCTCGTAACGGTTTATTATGTCCATGTCGTACTCCTTGCTGTCGCCCATTTTATATTCTTTCTGTATGGAACGCCCCGAAGGGGTGTAGTAACGCGCTATGGTGAGCCTGACGGCCGAACCGTCGCTAAACGGAATCTGCTGCTGTACAAGGCCTTTGCCGAATGAACGGCGGCCGACTATCAGACCGCGGTCGTTGTCCTGTATAGCCCCGGCGAATATCTCGCTGGCCGATGCCGACCACTCGTCGAGCAGGACTACTACGGGGTTTTCCTTGAATATGCCCGTGCCGTTGGAATAGGCCCGGTTCATGGGGGATGCGTTGCCGTACGTGTAGACTATGAGAAAACCTTTGGGAAGGAACTCGTTTACCATGTTTATAGCCGATTCCATATACCCGCCGGTATTGCCGCGCAGGTCGATTATGAACTTGTCGCTCCCTTCGCGCCTGAGTTTTGCCAGGGAGTTGAGGAACTCGGTATAGGTGTTGCGACCGAACTTGCTGACCTTGATATACCCTATGCCGTCGTTGGTGCGGAAGGCGGCATCGATGCTGTTTACCGGTATGTCGCCGCGGGTTACCACCATATCTATCGGCTCGGCCGATGATACTCGCTTGAGGGTGAGCCTGACCTCGCTCCCTTTTTGGCCGCGCAACCGCTTGAGCACCTTCTCGTTGCTGATTCCGCTGCCGGTAAACGCAGTGTCGTTTACGGCTATTATGCGGTCGCCGGGTATAATGCCGACCTTCTCGGACGGCCCCCCGGATATTACCCCCACTACGGTTATGGTGTCGTCGAGTATGCTGAACTCTATCCCTATGCCGCTGAACGTGCCTTCAAGGTCGTCGTTCACCATTTGCAGTTCGGCCGCGGAAATGTACGTGGAGTGCGGGTCGAGCTCGCCTATTATCTTGGGTATGGCAATCTCTATCAGGGAGTCGATGCTTACGGTATCGACATACTGCCGCTTTATCATGTTAAGCAACCCTTCTATCTTGTTGTGCCCGGAATAGATGACGGGGGTGGTGAACATCCTGTCGTAGTACTTGCCTATGTAGATGCCGGCTATTATGGCCGCGGCTATCAGAAGGGGATATATTATCTGTGTGCTCCGTTTCATCTTTTACTCGTTTTCGGTTGGGACTTCGAGCGACTCTACTTCTATGCCCGCCCGCTTGAGCAGCTCTACTCCGTCGTTGAGGCGGTATTGCTGGGAATAGACCACCCGCTTTATGCCTGCCTGGATTATCAGCTTTGCGCACTCTATGCACGGGGCGGTGGTTACATACAGGGTTGAGCCGTCGCTGCTGTTGTTCGAGCATGCCACCTTGGTTATGGCGTTGGCCTCGGCATGCAGCACGTAGGGAAGGGTCTTGCCGTCTTCGCCTTCGCACCGGTTCTCGAACCCCGACGGGGTACCGTTGTATCCGTCGGAGATTATCATCTTGTCCTTTACCAGCAATGCCCCTACCTTGCGGCGTTGGCAATAGGAGTTTTCGGCCCACACGGTTGCCATACGGATGTATCGCCGGTCCAATTCGGTTTGCTTGTCTGTGTTCATTGTCTGCCTTGTTCTGTTACTGCAGGCTTCTGAGCCATGCTATTTCTTCGCTCCAGCGCGACGGGTCGGGCGTTTCGAGTATCAACGGGATTCCGTCGATGCGGGGGTCGTTCATTATCCTGGAGAACGGAAGCGTGCCGATACTCCCCTGCCCTATGGTTTCGTGCCGGTCTACCCGCGAGCCTACTCCTTTTTTGGAATCGTTCAGGTGCATCCCGCGCAGATACCCGAACCCGACGATGTTACCGAAATCGGAAAAGCATTTTTCATACCCTTCGTCGGTTGTTATGTCGTACCCGGCCGCCAGCGCGTGGCAGGTGTCGATACATACCCCTACGCGGGTCTTGTCGTCCACCAGTTCTATTATGCGTGCAAGATGCTCGAACCTGTACCCGATGTTGCTGCCCTGCCCCGCCGTGTTCTCTATTACGGCCGTTACGCCTTCGGTGCGGGAGAGGGCAATGTTTATGCTCTCTGCAACGGTTTCGAGGCACTCTTCTTCGGTTATCATGTTAAGGGTTGCCCCGGGATGAAAGTTCAACAGCGTAAGCCCCAGCTGCGAACAGCGTTCCATTTCGTGGATAAAGGCCTGGCGCGACTTTTCGAGACCGTCGGGCCTGGGACTTCCCAGGTTTATCAGATAACTGTCGTGCGGCAATATGGACTGGGGCGGGTATCCGTATTCCCGACACCGCTCCTTGAACAACGTTATGCTTTTTTCGGTCAGCGGCGCGGCTTTCCACTGCTGCTGGTTTTTTGTAAACAGGGCGAACCCGGTCGCCCCTATCGCCCTTGCATTTTCGGGGGCGTTCTCTACTCCGCCCGTTGCGGATACGTGCGCTCCTATATATTTCATCGGTTTCTTTCTTTCTGGTTATACGGAAACTCTTTACAACGGCTGCCGGAAACAGCGCTGCTGCGGCTGAAACGGACGGCCGCGCGGTCCCCCTCCCCGGTTTTGCCGGATGTGTCTGCCTCTTCCGCAATAGCGAAGATACTGCAAACGAGGGCAGAGACAAACCGCAAGGTTCGGCTATGCCGGGTGCAGCCTGTTTTCGCCGTTCTACGGCAAAGATAGCACAAAGGGAATGAACGGCAAAATCTATTTCTCGCGGAGTTCCCGCCGCCTTGCGCATTGTGCGGCATGCCGCCAAAGCGGGATGCGTACGCCTCACGCGCCGGCTTTGACTGCCTGCCCCCTACCGATACCACCGGGCGCAGCCATAACGGAAAGGGGGGCGTTCCCTGAACGGACGCCCCCCTTTTCGCTGCGTTTGCGGTTTATGTGCCGCTTATTTCTTTACTACGGTCATTGTACGTACGGCTACGTTGTCGGCATTTATGACTCTTATTATATATGTGCCTTTGCTGCCGTTTACATCGACGCGGACACCTTCGCCGTCATTTACCGAGAGTTTCTTGTTCTCTATTACCCGGCCGTCCATTGCCACTATCTGTACGGTGTAGGTACCGGCTTTGGAGAAGAGGATGTTTACATAATCGGTGAACGGGTTGGGATATACGCCCATCGCTTCTACTTCGGCTATGTCCTCTATGCCGCTCGGGTCTATCACGGTTATGTACTCTATGCTGCGGCTGTCGCTGCCCCACATGTTTTCAAGCGTGAGGTTGGGCGTGTACTGGCCTGCGGCCTGATACGATATCTGCGCCTCTCCCTCTTCGGCCGTGCCGCCGGTGCTGACAACGGTACCGTTGCTGCCGGCATTCCATATCGCTTCGGTCGATATATCGAGCGTACCGGTTATTGCGGGGTTGCCGAGCTCGCCGTTGCTTGCGCTGACTACGGTTTCAACTACCTGCTGGGTATCTTCGCCCTTCTGACCCTGGGTGATTATGTATTCGGCATAGTACTCCCTGCCGCTGCGGCCGAGGTTGGGGAATACCTTGACGCCTTCGTCGTTATCGACGAGTTCCTCGAATGTCCAGTATCCCATAAGCCCTTCGGGTGCTGTTTCGTAACCTTTCATTGCGGTAAGCACTTCGGCATCGCTGAGCACGCGGTTCCATACCTGGAATTCGTCTACCCAACCGGTAAAGCCGGCCTTGTAGGTGCTGGTCCCGCCGATGTATATGCTCGACCCTGCCAAGCGTACGCCGTTGTTGTTATCGTGCAGTACTTTTGCCGACGCTACCAGCTTGCCGTTGAAATAGAGCTTCTGGTTGTTGCTTGCATCGCAGGTTACGGCTACGTGCGTCCACTGCCCGGGATCTACGCTGTACCCCGTGGACATCATGTCGTGGTTGGGGTTGTCATGCTCCGTCCACCCGTATGTATTGAACGATATTTCGTTTGCTTCGTGCGTTGCGAATCCGTACGAATTGCCCGAACCGGACCCTGTCTCCTTGTTGCCGGTGCACTCGGGACGTACCGTTACCCAGAAATCGCCCCAGTTGTTGTGCGGCCATACGTCGCGGAACGAACGTTTGTCTATGAGGTTGGTACCCTGGTTGCTGTGCAGGAACTTCTCGGCCTTGAACCACATCATGTAGGTGTACGGGCGACGTGCTACGGTTTCGGGGAAACGGAGCATCATCGGGTCTTCCACCTTCATTGCGCGGGATACTTTCCCTTCGCCGAGACGTGCAGCAACGTACGAAACGGTTACCTCTTCATTTACGTTTACATCGGAGGTCTTGCTGGCTTCCAGTTTCTCTATTATGGGCAATGCCCCCGTCTCGGCACGCGATACCTGTATAAGCCCGCGGTTGTAGGAACGCGCCCCGTCTACTATTACAACCACATCGTACGAACCTTCTTCGTCGAGAGAGGTTGTAAGGGACGATACGTCATTTTGCGAATATACCGTCTCGCCGGTTACGGAGTTGAGTATTTCCCAGTTGGCCGGTTCGTGGTTGGGGTCTACATAGGAGATGGTGAACTCTTCGTTAGCCTTGATTATGGGTTTGTCGATGACAAGCCCTTCCACTACCGTAGGTTCGGGCATCTCCATCCAGTCGCTCCAGGTTATTGCCGATTCGCTCTTGCCGTCCATGCTCACGGCGCTTACCCCTATCCTTATCTTGTCGATGTTACCGTCGGTATAGTCGTACGGGGCATTTACCACGTACGATGCCCACGATGTGGTTGCGGTAAACATAACTTCTTTTTCGCCTTCCTGCTGGGTGTAAACCTTAAAGTACCATGTGTCTACGTCGGAATTGTAGACGGGGGCCTGCTTGGTTGTCTCCATATTGAAGATGACCTTCATGTCGACACCCTTGTAGTTGCATGCCATTACCTTGCTCTTGGTTATCACCGGAGCTGCCGGCGTGGGGGATGTCCCGCGGTAAAGGGATACTTCGCCCAACAATACTTTGAAATCGCTGGTAGTGTTGGTAAACTTCAAGCCTATGAGGGCGAGGGTTTCGTCGTATATCTTCAACGAGCTGCGGCCGCTGCCGAGGGTTACCACCTTCTCTACCCATTCGTCTTTTGCCTGTGCGTTTGAACTTATGGTTGCTTCAACGGGGGTCGTGGGGTCATTCTCGGACGAGCATGCCCAGTATATGCCGCCGCTTCCGGAAAGCACCTTGTAACGGATAAGCAGCCTGTCGTTCTTCTGTACGTCGTATTTGGTCTTGAACATCTGCATGTAGGTCTGGGCCGTCTCGCCGGATATCTGGAGACACGATCCGCCGAACCATGCGTCGTCCCATATGTACTCGGCCGTCAGGTCGGGGCTGACTTCATCGTCGGTACGCCCCATGTAGCTCTTGGTTGCCCACCAACGCCATGTGGGAACGTAGTCCTGAAGCCCGAGGTTGTACCATTCGGTGTCGGACTGGCGTACGCCGTCGATATTGAAGAAACGCCCGTTACCGAGGTTGAAATAGGTTACGAACGGGTCTTCCTCCAAATCGGCGCAGGTAAGTGTACTGCGCGCGGTTATGAACTGTGCCCACCCGTAGGCATCGGTCGACTGCGAGCTGAAACGGGTTGTAGAGGTTATGGCGGGAGGATTGACCGGGTTTTTGGTTGAACCGGTAAATACGTTCTCGAGAATCATCTGATAGGTTTTCTGCTGCTGCTGGGGATCGGAACCGCGCTCGCCGCGCGCTTCGTATATCATGTTGCGGTTGTGCGCACCCCATATGCCTATGGATATGTCGTATCCGCTAAGGGCCGTCCAGTTGGTCTGTTTGGTCCCTGCCTGATAGTCGATTCCCATATATACGTCGAAGGACGAACGCGACGGGAACTTGTTCTGTACCGTGTTCTGCGACGTGGCAAGATTAGCCCCGTAGTTGCACATGTAGGCATCGGAGGTCTTCTTCCCGTTGTAGTGGAACCAGTCGCAGTTCGTATTGTCAAGGGCCGAACTTCCGCCTATGCTTCCGGAATTGGCCGTGAGCGAATACCATGCGTTGTGGAACGGTACTCCGTAGTTGGGGGCATTGGTGTAGCAGTCGCCGAGGAAGTTCTTCATGGCTTCGGCAAAGCTATTGCCGCTGTATTCGCCCTGCGTTATGTTTCCGGTCCACGAGAACTCGGAGTTGAAGCCTATTCCGTCAACGCCGTAGTACTGCAGGTATCTGAGAAGCTTGTCATGTCCGCCGTTCACCATGGTGCCTATTACGGAACCCCAACCCGATGATGTGGGGGTTATGGTTGCCGACCATGCCACCGGGGCGCATACCGATACGCGTACGCCGTTTTTGTGGCAGGCGTCGAGCATGGCTGCCGGTATCGTTATGAAAGGAGCCGTCCAGTTGCCCCATGTGTCGGTATAGTTCCACATGCCCCAGACTTCACCTCCGAAGAAGTACGACGGTATTGCGTTCCAGCCGTCCCCGCCGATGGGACACCACCACAACAGCTTGCGGGCCGGGTCCTGTTCGGGACGTACCTGCGTCTGTGCAAACGTGAAGCGTTCGCGGGGTTTTACACGTGAAATGAAAAAGTTTTCGTTCTCGGCAAGCTCTTCGTCTATTCCCTCGTAAAGGGGCGTGCCGGGAGTCCAGTTGGCATAGGCCTCAGCCCACTTAGTCTCGGAAGGTATGGACACATACTTTTCGTGCTGTGGCGTAGCCTGCGAGAATGCCAACACGGGCGCAAGCGCCAATGCTGCCAGTAAAGGTAATTTTTTTCTCATACTACTTGTTTTTAATTGGTTGATATATGGAATCCTTATCTTTCGCTATCGCCTGGGCGGCAAACCCGCCCTTTTCCCGGGAAACCCTCCGGAACTTCCTTTGCCCCCGCCGGAACGGTGTTTTCCTTCCCGACACGCAGGAAAAAGCAGAACTCCCCCCTTGTTGCCGGGTTACGCCACTGACCTGAAAAATTACAGGAGGCCGAACATTATTTCAGCAAATGTAAAACTTATTGTCATATTATACAAATATTTTATGATTTTTACTGTTATGTCCGATGCCGTGCAAGGGTGCGGACGCCGCGGGGAGGGTTATCTTAGTGGCGTCCGGTGCATATACCGGCCTTGCGGCCTCGGCATACATCGAACCGGCTTACCGGGGCTGGCCGGTTCGGGAACCGGAAGAAGGGCAAAAAAGAACTCCCCGCCATACGGAATGACGGGGAGTGTGTGTTGTCCAGGAAGGATTCGAACCCTCACAGGCAGATCCAGAATCTGAAGTGCTACCATTACACCACTGGACAATATCTTGAAAGGGAAATGGGGTTTACGTTTCCTTTTCGGTGCGCAAAGATATAGCGTTTCGGGCTAATAAAAAAATTTTTTTCCGGTTTTTTTACGCCTATTTTTCGTCCAGCCCCGACGCTATCAGTTCATAACTCTCTTTTACAAGGGTTTCCATGTTATGCCCGGAATCTTTGTCGGGATATATGGGCGGATGTATTTTCAATGTCAGCTTCCCGGGGTTTATCAGTTTCGAGTTTTTGGAGAGAATCTTGTACGAACCGTTTATGGTCATGGGCACTACCGGGATATTGAGGTCGACGGCTATCTGGTACGCGCCGCGCTTGAACCGGTGCAACTTGCCGTCGGACGAACGGGTCCCCTCGGGGAATATCACCACCGACATGCCTCCCTGCAACTTCGCCTTTGCCGCCTCAATGGTGTGCTGTATAGCCTTGGGGTTGCCGCGGTCGATGAATATGTGCCCGGCCGACTGGCACGCCTTGCCTACAAGGGGTATGTTGCGCAGGCTCTGCTTCATGACCCACTTGAAATTATGGTTGAGGTAGCCGTATACCAGGAATATGTCGTATGCCCCCTGATGGTTGGAGACGAACACGTACGACCTGTCTTTGTCTATGTTCCCGCGCCCGCTCACCTCTACTTTTACGAGAGAGAAGAAGCAGAACAGCCGCGACCATATGCGCGCCGGATAATAGCCCCAGAAATCGCTGTTGCCCACCGCACTCCCGACAATGGTTACAACCGACGTGAGGATTGTTAGCACTACAAGCACCGGCATGGCTATTACAAGTTCGTAGAGGAACAGGAGTATCTTTTTCATTTTTCGGCCTTTGTTTTGCAGACTGTTGCGGCATAACCGCAAACCGCCTTCGCTGTTGCCGCAAAGTTACGATTTATTTTCGTTTATCGGCAGTATTCCCCCGGTTTTTGCCCGCAGCAGTGCAAACGGGCGTACCGGGGAACGCCACGACCGCCGTCCCTCCCCGCCGGGAACGGACCCGGAGAGGGGTTGCGGACAGACCGCCGGAGCGGATTTATAAATTATTTGTTTTTTGTCTTTTTATTTTTGTTTTTTACAGACGTATGGTATATCTTCGCTTCTGTTAATTTTCTATTCAGCGATTCGCCATGGTGGTCTTTCCGAATGCCAAAATAAACCTCGGGCTCAATGTGGTGGGCAAGAGAGCCGACGGGTACCATAATATCCGTACCGTTTTTTATCCTGTCCCGCTGTACGACGTACTGGAGGTTACCGACCTTTGTTCGGAACTCCCGCCCGGTAAAAACATGGCCCTGCATACGATAGGGATGCCCGACGACGGCAAGCCGAACCTTGTGGAAAAGGCTTACTGCGCCCTGGCCGGAAGATACGCGCTCCCGCCCGTTGAGGTATGGCTGAAGAAAAACATCCCGACACAGGCCGGCATGGGCGGGGGGTCGTCGGACGCGGCCTTCATGCTTTCGGCCCTTAAGGAGAAATACGACCTTCCCGTTTCGCAGGACGAACTGCATGCCATTGCCGAAAGCATAGGCGCGGACTGCCCGTTTTTCCTGTATAACAGACCCCTGCTGGCCACGGGCAAGGGAACGGACTTCGCCCCGGCCGAGGTTTCGCTGGCCGGGATGCACATGCTGCTGGTAAAGCCCAACGTCTCGGTCCCGACCGCCGAAGCATATGCTCGCATTACGCCGCGCGAACCGGAAACGGAACTGACCGAAATCCTGCGCCGCCGGCCGGAGGAGTGGCCGGGACTGCTGGTAAACGATTTTGAAATGCCGGTTTTTTCAAAGCACCCGGAACTGGGTCGCATCAAGGATGCCCTGTACGAGGCAGGGGCCATGTACGCCGCAATGTCGGGTTCGGGGTCGGCCCTGTTCGGGATTTTTGAAAGGGAGGCCGACGCCGAAAGCATAGTTTCAGGCAACCGGGGGGATATAGAACGCCTTTTATGGCTTACCCTGCAATGACGGCCGCCACCCGCAACCTGCGCGGCGTTACGCCCGGACGGACGGCAGCGGAAAAGAATCGCACTGAAAATCACTGTATAAAAATATAGCACGTTTGTTTTGGTTATATATATTTTTTTTAATAACTTTGCATCCCGAATAAAGTCCGGTACATCCATAATGTACTTACCCGAAGATGATAAGAACAAAACGGATTAGCCTTTGAGTTATTCTTTAATTTGTTATCGTAATGATGGTTAGAAAACTTTACACCTTAGTTCTGTGCCTATTCTTATTTTCAAGTCTCGCAACCGCACAAAGCTGGCCTCAGGGTTCGGGGTCGCGCTCTTCGTTCGACGGCTTCGGAATAGACTACAGCAACGGCTATGAAGACGAAAATTCGCCCGAGCCTTCCGCAAGCGGGATATTCGGCGACAACGCATTTATCTCTACAATGTCCGAGGGAGACGCTCGTGATAGTGGCTGGGGGTCTACCAGTCCCTCCGACCCTGGTTATGTATCAACACCCATTACCGAAAGCATACTGGGCCTGCTGGGCCTCGGCGGAGTTTACGCATGGAGACTGATAAAAGGCAGGAACAAAAAGGGAAAACAGGAATAAGATACGGGAAACGGGGAGGTGAAAGGCTTCCGCTCCCGCCTGAATACGGAATGGAGGATGCGACCGGACAAACGGTTCGCATCCTTTCTTTTTCTGGGGGGCCGGCTCTCCGGAACAGAGGCCTGGACTCCGCACGCTCCCGGCCCTGCCCTTTTGAGACCATGCCCCACCCCACACACCGGGCAATGCCCCCGGAGCTTTTAGCAACTTTTACCCTTAAAAGTTATTTCCAATAAAATTAAATTGGCTATCTTTGCCGTAGAACGGCGAAAACAGGCTGCACTCGGCATAGCCTAACCTTACGGTTTGTCTCTGCCCTCGTTTGTGTTATCTTTGCTGCAAAGCAGCGAAAACAAGCGGCATCCGCGACACCTTTTAAAGAGGGAAGGGAGAGGAAACGGGATTTTCGGGCCGACATGGCCGAATCTGCCTGCGGGCCGGAAACGGCCGGATAAAACAGCCGGATGTTTTTACAACGGACGATTTTTCTATAAACTGTAATATAAATTAAAAAGAAATGGCATTAAAGATTGTCGTACTTGCCAAACAAGTACCCGATACCAGAAATGTGGGTAAAGATGCGATGAAAGAGGACGGAACGGTAAACCGCGCCGCTCTTCCAGCTATTTTCAACCCTGAAGACTTGAATGCGCTTGAACAGGCGTTGCAGATTAAGGAACAGAACCCGGGTTCGACCATAACCGTACTGACCATGGGCCCGACAAGAGCTGCCGACATATTGCGCGAAAGCCTCTTCCGCGGCGCGGACAACGGTGTTTTACTTACCGACCGTGCTTTTGCCGGTTCGGATACGCTGGCTACATCGTATGCCCTGGCTTGCGCCATAAGGAAAATGGGCGATTATGATATTATAGTATGCGGGCGTCAGGCGATAGACGGCGATACGGCCCAGGTTGGCCCGCAGGTTGCCGAAAAGCTGGGTATTCCGCAGGTAACTTACGCCGAAAAGATAATCTCCATAGAGGGGAAAAAGGTTACCGTAATGAGACGCCTCGAACACGGGACGGAAACCGTGGAGACGTCCTTGCCGCTTCTGGTTACGGTTAACGGTTCGGCCGACCAGTGCCGCCCGTGCAACGCCAAACTGGTGCAACGCTACAAATATGCAAAAACCCCTACCGAAAAAGGGAATGCCGCAGACCAGAGCCTGTATGAGGCCAGACCTTACCTGAACCTGCTGGAGTGGAGCGCGGCTTTTGTGGATGCCGACCTTTCCCAGACAGGCCTCGCCGGCTCGCCTACAAAGGTAAAGAACGTTGAGAGCGTAGTATTTCAGGCTAAAGAGAGCAAAAGGCTCTCGGATGCTGATAATGAAATAGATGAACTGATGAAAGAATTGATAACTAACCACACTATCGGCTAATCATGAATAATTTAATAGTATACTGCGAAACTGAAAACGGCGTTGTAGCCGATGTGAGTCTTGAACTCCTTACCAAAGGCCGCGTTCTGGCCGACAAACTCGGTTGCAAACTGGAGGCCCTGGTTCTTGCCTCAGGTACTGACGGAGTGGAAAAACAGATTTTCCCGTATGGCGTAGATACCATATATATGGCCGACGACAAACGCCTCGAACCTTATACCTCGCTCCCGCATGCAGCTATCCTTACGGGGTTGTTCAAAGAGATAAAACCGCAAATATGCCTTATGGGGGCGACAACGATAGGTCGCGACCTCGGCCCGCGCGTTTCGTCGGCCCTGCACAGCGGACTTACCGCCGACTGCACCTCGCTGGAGATTGGCGAACACACCGATGCCCGCACCGGCAAAAGCTACGATAACCTGCTGTACCAGATAAGGCCCGCCTTCGGAGGCAACATCGTGGCTACGATTGTGAACCCCGACTGCCGCCCTCAAATGGCTACCGTCCGCGAAGGCGTAATGAAACGCGAAATAAAGGATGCCGGCTATAAGGGAGAAATAGTAAAGGTGGATATCGACAAATACTTGTCCGATACGGATTTTATAGTAAAGGTTATCGACAGGCAGATTGCCAAGTCGAAAATCAACATCAAGGGCGCACCGATAATTGTTGCCGGTGGATACGGTGTCGGTTCGAGGGAGAACTTCAAGCTTCTCTTCGACCTCGCCGGGGTGCTCGGCGCGGAGGTCGGAGCATCGCGCGCCGCAGTGGACGCCGGCTATACCGAGCATGAACGCCAGATTGGACAGACCGGCGTTACGGTTAGGCCGAAACTGTACATAGCATGCGGCATATCGGGACAAATCCAGCATATTGCAGGTATGCAGGAGAGCTCCATGATTATATCGATAAACACCGACCCGGACGCCCCGATAAACAGCATTGCGGATTATGTAATTACCGGCAGTGTGGAAGAGGTTATTCCTAAACTTATAAAGTATTATAAGAAAAACAGCAAATAACTCTTTGCCCGGATTTTTATTAATGTGATTGTAAATTTAAAACAGTATCTTAAGATATGGCTAATTTTTATTTGGATAACCCCGATTTGAAACATCATCTGACACACCCGATGATGCAGAGACTTATAGAGTTGCGCGAGAGGAACTTCGCGGAAGCCGGGAAGTTCGACTATGCCCCGATGAACTACGAGGATGCTCTCGACAGCTACGAAAGGGTTCTGGAGATTGCCGGCGAATTGAGCGGCGACATTGTCGCCCCCAATGCTGAAAGCGTGGACTGCGAAGGCCCGCACGTTGTTGACGGACACGTGAAATACGCCGAAGGGACTGAAAAGAACCTCGACGCCCTTGTAAAGGCCGGGCTTATGGGTATTTCCCTGCCGCGCTGCTACGGTGGGCTCAACTTCTCGCTTGTACCTTATATTATGGCTGCCGACATGGTAAGCCGTGCCGATGCGGGTTTTGTAAATATATGGGGGTTGCAGGACTGCGCCGAAACGATATGCGAGTTTGCTTCGGACGAACAGAAGCAGCGTTATCTGCCGCGCGTATGCAACGGCGAGACAATGGCTATGGACCTGACCGAACCGGATGCCGGCTCGGACCTGCAGGCCGTAATGCTTAAAGCCACTTACAACGAAAAGGACGGTACATGGAGGCTGAACGGCGTCAAGAGGTTCATTACCAACGGCGACGGTCATATCGCCCTGGTTCTGGCCCGCTCGGAAGAGGGGTCGAAAGACGGCCGCGGACTTTCAATGTTCATATACGACCGCAACGACGGCGGCGTAAAGGTCCGCCGTATAGAGAACAAGATGGGTATCAAGGGTTCGCCTACCTGCGAACTTGTCTTCTCCAACGCCAAGGCCGAACTGTGCGGGGAACGCCGCCTGGGACTTATTAAATATGTGATGGCTCTGATGAACGGCGCCCGTCTCGGCATAGCCGCACAGGCCGTGGGCATATCGGAAGCCGCTTACCGCGAGGCCCTTCAATATGCAAGGGAAAGACACCAGTTCGGGAAGGCAATTATAAACTTCCCGGCCGTTTCCGAAATAATATCGGTAATGAAAGCGAAACTGGACGCTTCGCGTTCGCTGCTTTACGAAACCACCCGTTTTGTTGATTTATACAAGACGCTGGAGGCTATATCGAAAGAACGCCCGCTGGAAAAGGAGGAACGCACCGAAATGAAACAGGCCCAGCGCAAGGCCGACGCCCTTACCCCTATGGTTAAGGGTATGGGCAGCGAGTTCTGCAACCAGAACGCTTACGACTGCGTCCAGGTGCACGGAGGTTCTGGCTTTATGAAGGATTACCCGTGCGAAAGGATTTACCGCGATGCACGCATCACCTCCATATACGAAGGAACTACGCAGTTGCAGGTAGTGGCTGCCATACGCCACGTGGGCAGCGGGACGTACATCAACCTTATAAGGGAGTACGAAGCAATGGAGGTTGCAGAGAAATTCGCACCGCTTAAAGAGAAACTGCAGGCTATGACGGCCAAATACGAAAGCAGCGTCGCTGCCGTTACGGCCGACAAGAATGCGGAATACATAGATTTCCATGCAAGACGCCTCGTTGAGATTGCCGGCCACATAATAATGGGATACCTGCTGTTGGCCGACGCTACGCGCAACGACTCGTTCAGCACCTCTGCCGAAGTATATATCCGCTACGGAGAGGCCGAGGTGGAGAAGAACGCTTCGTTTATAGCATCGTTCTCGCCTGCTAATCTGGCAAGCTACATGAAGAAATAGGAGATTTTGTTTCTCTTTATCGCATAAAAAGGCTGCGCCGTACTTTTCCGGCGCAGCCTTTTTTGTCGGGCTTATGCGCGGCGGCCTTTCAATGGGAAGCCGGGCTTAGCCCGAACATGCGCCGGCGCAAAGGGGCGGACTCCTACCCGGGTATCGTGCGTTTCCGGCGTTTTGCCTGCGGGAGCAGATAAGGAAAAGGAAGAAAAGGCCTTCGGTGCACGCGCTATTAATGGAGTCCCGGAAGACGGACGGACACAACGCTGTATACAAAAAAACGTCCGTAACCGCTTTAATGGTTACGGACGCCTATGGTGGTGATCGGGAAGGGATTCGAACCCTTGACCCACAGCTTAGAAGGCTGTTGCTCTATCCAGCTGAGCTACCCGACCTCACCTTGTCTGTTTTTTCAACGGATGCAAAAGTACATCTTTTTATTGTTTCTGCAAAATATCCGTTATGCAAAACCCTTTTATTCCCGACCTGCCGCTACGGTTCTACAACTCAAGGTCGATGTTGAACTCTTCGTGCCACGGCAGCCCCATCTGGTTGAGCTTCTCCATGAACGGATCGGGATCGAACTCTTCAACGTTGTATACTCCGGGGCGTTTCCACTTGCCGGTCAGGAACATCATTGCCCCTATTGCGGCGGGTACGCCTGTGGTATAGCTGACGGCCTGCGCCCCGGTTTCGAGGTATGCCTCGTGGTGGTTGCAGTTGTTGTATATATAATATGTCAGCGGCTTGCCGTCTTTGCCCGTCCCGCTTATGCGGCATCCTATGGATGTTTCTCCTTCGTAGTTCTCGCCGAGGTCCTTGGGGTTGGGCAATACGGCCTTGAGGAACTGTATGGGGACTATCTCCACACCGTTGTACATAATGGGATCGATACGCGCCATACCTATGTTCTGTATTACGCGCAGATGCGTAAGGTACTCCTGCCCGAACGTCATCCAGAAGCGCGCACGCCGCAACGTTGGGAAGTTCTTTACGAGCGACTCCAGCTCCTCGTGGTAAAGCAGGTATGATTCACGCTCTCCTATATTGGGATAGGTCAACGGCTTGTGTATTTCGTGAGGCTCGGTATATATCCACTTGCCGTCTTCGTAATATTTCCCCTTCTGCGTTACTTCGCGGATGTTTATTTCGGGATTGAAGTTCGTGGCAAACGCCTTGCCGTGGTTGCCGGCATTGCAGTCGACTATGTCGAGGGTATGCATCTCCTTGAAGTGGTGCTTGGCCGCGTATGCCGTATATACGCCGGACACCCCGGGGTCGAAACCGCAACCGAGTATGGCCGTAAGCCCTGCTTCCTTGAAGCGGTCGTGATAGGCCCATTGCCAACTGTACTCGAACTTCGCTTCGTCCTTGGGCTCGTAATTGGCGGTATCAAGGTAGTTTACGCCGCACTCCAGGCAGGCATCCATTATCGGAAGGTCCTGGTACGGCAACGCTACGTTTATAACTATATCCGGACGGTGTTTCCGGAACAGCGACACGAGGTCGGGCACATTGTCGGCATCGACCTTGTCGGTGATTATTCCGGGCTTCCCTATGGCTTTTGTCAATGCATCGCACTTCTCTTTCGTACGGCTGGCTATTACGATGTTTTCAAACACTTCGGGATGCTGCGCAACTTTGTGCGCAACTACCGTACCTACTCCTCCGGCTCCGATTATCAGTACTTTCGACATGGTTCTTGTGTTTTTTCTTTTCGTTCTTGTTCTGTTATGCTGTTAGCTCCGTGCAAATGTAACATATGCTTCCGGCTTTGGCAAATTTATTTGCTTGCGGACGCCTCCTTCCCCGTGTCTGCAGGCAGGTAGAAGCGGACCCAGTCGATATGCTGCTCTACGGGATAATCGGCCGGGTCGGCCTTCCCTACCCAACTCCCCTCTATCTGCATGTCCAGCATCAGGAAGTATGGCACGCCGAACGGGAACTGCCCCTCCTTGTCAGTTTCTATGCGCGGATATGTAAGGGTATGGCTGCCGTTTACCGACAAGACAAGGCTGTCGGGTAAAATCTCCACGGCATAGGTGTTATAGCCGTCCGTATCTATCGTATTTACACCGCCGTGCTGCGGATTGTCCTTTATACCCAATACATGGGTGTAATGCGAATGTATGGTCTGGTACACAATCGTATCGTTGTTAAGCCGCTCCATTATGTCTATCTCGCCCCCGCGCGGCCAGGGTACATCGTTTGCCACCATCCAGAACGCAGGCCATGCGCCGCGCGCACCTTGCAGTTTTGCCCTTATCTCAACCTTGCCGTAGGTTATAGTCTTCTTGTTTTTGGTATATACGCCTCCGGTGAGGTAACGCGAGGTATCGGACGGATAGGCGGTATTGTATATCCCGCGCAGTATAAGATTGCTCCCGCGCACCTCGTACAGGGTGTCCAGTGCCGACATGTGCCTGTCCCAGTCGGATGTTCCGCGCGGTATCTTGGACCAGTAAGCCGTATCAAGCTCCGTCCCGTTGAAGTCGTCTTCCCATACCAGAGTGTACTGCGGCCCGCCTGCCGATACTGCAGTTACCGCAAAAAACGCCGTTATCATTACGGCCATAATAATTCCCCTCTTCATCTTGTTCCTGTTTTTATGGTTTATAGCTTTTTCCTGTATGGCACGACCGCTACATGGGGTTTATTATCCTTTCGCCCAATGCTTTCGACAACAGCGTTTTTATTGCCTTGTACTGGTTCAACTCCTCAAGCACCGCCCTTATCTGTTCCTGGTCGTGCTTTTTATAGGCCGTTTTCAGCCGGTCGCCGAGTTCTTTTATCTTAGCGGTTATAATTGCGTCTTTCAGTTCGGTAATACTGCGCTTTACCAGAGAAAAGAGACGTTCTTCTTCGCTCTTAACCGTATTCTTTCTGCTAAGGCGGTATTTTTCGCTTATCATGTCTACCGCCGCCGTACTTATAGCCTCTTCCGCATGATTCAGGAAGTGCCGGGTAAAATTGCGGTTCAGTTTTCCGACGTACTCTTTCCATGTGGCTATTTTTTCCCGTTCGGACGAAGCATCTACTTCTTCAAACAGGAACAGCTTTTCCTTATCCGCGGGGCGGTATTGTCCGCTCACCTCCATGGCCTCCTTTACAATCCTGTCATACAGCGGATTCTGAAATTTTATCTCATCGCTTTCCAACTCCCTTACAACAAAGGTAACCACATCGGTCAATTCCTCACCGTCGTAACAAACAGGGGTAAGGCCGTATTTTACGACAAGGCGCACCAGCGGATATTCATATGCCTCGAACGGGGCAGGGGTATTCTCACTTTCACCGTCCGGAACCGCCATTACCTCGCCAGAAGGGTGCTCGTCGGCTGCGGTATGCGGCGCGGCTTCACGCTGGACGTAATCTTGCCGGGGTCCCGATTCGGCCCGTTTAATGCGTTCTTTCGTTACGGTCTGCATCAAAACGTCCTCGCGCATTTCCATCATGCGGCTGCACTCTTTTATATAAACCGAACGGGCTATATCGTCGGGAATTACCGATATTGAACGGACTATGTCGCCTATCAGCGCAGCCCGCCGCATCGGGTCGGCGCCCGCTTCGCCCAAAAGGAGACGGGTCTTGAACGTTATAAAGTCGGTTTCATGCTCCCCTATGTATCGGGCGAACGATTCGGCGCTCTGCTTTTTGGAAAACGAATCGGGGTCATCGCCGTCGGGGAGCAGTACGACCTTTACGTTTATACCCTCTTCGAGCAACAGGTCTATCCCGCGAAGCGATGCCTTTATTCCGGCGGCATCGCCGTCATACAGAAGCGTTACGTTCTGCGTAAAGCGATGTATCTGCCGTATCTGCCCCAATGTAAGGGACGTTCCTGACGATGCCACGACATTGGGTATCCCTGCCTGATGCATGGAGAGTACATCGGTATACCCTTCTACAAGGAAGCAGTTGTCGTTTTTCACTATGGATGACTTGGCCTGATAGATGCCGTACAGGGTGTTGCTCTTGTGGTATATCTCCGACTCGGGCGAATTCACGTACTTGGCCACCTTGTCGCTGGTTCTCAACACCCTCCCGCCGAATGCCACCACTTTTCCCGACAGCGAGTATACGGGAAACATCACCCTCCCGCGGAAACGGTCGGCTATGGAAGAGGCGCCCTCCCTCTCTATGGAGAGTCCCGTATTTACCAGAAGTTCTTTTTTGTATCCGCTCTTTATGGCTTTCTGCGACAGGGCGTCGCGCGCCTCGGGCGAGTAGCCGAGCCCGAATTTCCTTATTATGTCGTCGCGGAAGCCTCTCTCGTAGAAATATGCAAGCCCCACGTTACGCCCTTCATCGGTATTCCACAGCGAATCGACGAAAAAATCCTGGGCATACTCGTTTATGAGCAGCATCTCTTCGCGCAGGCTTTTGGCAGCCTTCTCCTTCTCGGAGAGTTCCCGTTCGCGGATTTCAATATTGTATTTCCGGGCCAGATAGCGGAGCGCCTCGTAGTAAGTCATCTGCTCGTGCTCCATTATGAAGTGGACGGCTGTCCCCCCTTTTCCGCAACTGAAACATTTGCATATCCCTTTCGACGGGGAGACGCTGAACGACGGAGTCTTTTCGTCGTGGAACGGACACAGGCCGATATAGTTCACGCCCCGTTTGCGCAGCGAAACGAAATCGGACACCACTTCTACTATGTCGGCGGCGTCCATTATGCGGTCTATGGTCTGCTGGTCTATCATCTCGTTCTACCTGACAGGCTCGGGCCCCATCTCGAATTTTACAGAACCGCCGCTCATTATCTGCCCGTGCGTTATGTGCATTTTCCTGTACGGCTTGCCGTTATATATGACACCTTGCACGAAGCGGTTCTCGCGCGAGGCTTCGGGCGCATTTACAACGAACGTCTTGCCGTTTGCCAGATGGATTTCGGCACGCTTGACAATGGGCGCACCCATTTCGTAATGCTGCAGGGCCGGGTTCATGGGGTAGAATCCCAATGCGCTGAACACGTACCACGCCGACATCTGCCCGCAATCTTCATTCCCGCACAACCCCGACGGCGTATCGTTATACATACCGTACATTATCCGCGTTACATAATCCTGCGTTTTCCAGCTTTCGCCGAAATAGTTGTATATATAGGCCACATGGTGGCTCGGTTCATTTCCGTGCGCATACTGGCCTATCATTCCGGTGGAGAATATCGGCAGTTCCTCTTCGGGCCCGACCTCAGAGGCGAAAAGGGTGTCGAGCTTTGCCAGGACTCCGTCCCTGCCTATTTTTTCCAAAAACCACAATATGTCGTGCTGTGCGGCAAACAGATATTGCCATGCGTTGCTTTCGGTTATATGTTCCGTGTAGGCACGGGGCTCGAAACCGGGCTGGAAACGCCCCTTGTCATCGCGCGGCTGAAGGAATCCGTTTGCAGGATTGAAAAGGTTGCGGTAATTGTACGAACGGGCGGCGAAGACCGATGCTGTATCGTATTTTTGCAGGCACTTGGCCAACTGGGCAATGCACCAGTCGTCGTACGAATACTCTATTGTTTTGGAGAGAGATTCCTTTTCGAGGTTATACGGTATGTACCCGTATTTCTTGTAGAGGCCTATCCCGCGGTAATCGTCGATGTTGGCCGTGGCTACGCACGCTTCAAGCGCCTTGTCGGCATCGAAGTCGCCTATCCCTTTGAGATAGGCATCCACTATGACAGGGACGGAATGATACCCGATCATCATGTCGCTCTCGTTACCGTAAAAGTTCCATACCGGCAGACGGCCGTACTGGTCGTAATGGTTAAGGAACGATTTCACCATGTCGTTTACCCTGTCGGGACAGAGGTATGTCAGCAGGGGATGTGCCGCGCGGTATGTATCCCACAGCGAGAATGTCCCGTATGTGGTCATTGTAGTGTCGCGGTGTATTTCCTTGTCCGCCCCGAAATAGCTGCCGTCAACGTCGCTCTCTATCGTTGGGGCAAGCATGGTATGGTACAGGGCCGTATAGAATGTACGCATTACCGATGTGTCGGGGGTTGTTATCTCTATTTTAGAGAGTTCCCGGTTCCATGTGTCGTATGCGGCTTTCCGGTAATGGTCGAATCCTCCGGCAGGGGCTTCCGCCGCAAGGTTCTTGACCGCCCCTTCTATTCCGGTGCGGGACAGGGCGGTACGTATCACCAGGGTATCGCCCTCCCTGGTCGTATAGTCGAACCGGGCCACATACCCCGTTCCGCTCCTTTTGCCGTCATTGTAAACAGGTACGGTATCTATTGTCATGCTTTTGAACGGACGGGAGAACCTGGAGACGAAATAGACGCGCTGGTCTTCCACCCAACCTGTCGAATACCGGTATCCGCATACGGTTACGGAGTCGATCTGCTCGATGCGGGAATCGACCGTCGCATCCCAGTTCATGGCCTTGGCAAGGTTAAGGAACACCGATGCTTCGGCTTCGGGAAACGTGTAACGCTGAATACCGCACCGTTCGGTCGCCGTAAGTTCTACATCTATGCCGTAGTCGTCAAGGTGGACCTTGTAATACCCTGCGGAAGCGGTTTCATTGTCGTGCGAGAATTTGGAGTGTATGCCCAAGGGCGCAGCAGCCTCTTTCCACGGTTTTGTTACGGGCATGAACGAGATGTCGTACAACTCGCCCGCACCCGTACCGCTCAGGTGGGTATGGCTGAATCCGGCTATGGTGCTGTCCTTGTAGTAATACCCCGGTATCCTGTTCCAGCCGGGGAGACCGTTGTCGGGGCTCAGCTGCACCATTCCGAACGGAACGGTCGCCCCGGGATATGTATTGCCTACATAGTCCGTTCCGACGAACGGGTTCACATACCTGGCATAATCTTTTTCCTTTTCCGTTTTCCCGCAACCCGCAACCGATATTGCAAAGCATGCAGGCAACAATATCCTGACGATATATTTCATCTGACTCATGTTTTTTATCGACTCTTTTCTATTGGCGCAAATTTAATCATTATTCTCTCTGTTTGCAAAACCGCCTGTACAGCATGGTACAGGCATACCGGTTCCGCAAACGAAGCCTGTACTGTAATCGGGGGATTCCCGGGAAATAAAAAGGGCTGTACCGGTTGTCCCGACACAGCCCTTTTGCACATATTGCTCTGTATGATATTCGTTTATATCATTCCGTTGGATTTTGTCCGACTTTATTTCAACCGAAGCCGCCCGTTCCCGGCATGCCCGATTCACGCCCCCCCGCGTTTACTGCCTGTGAAGGGCCTCCTTGACTATCATGCGGCGGCCTTCAAATTCGCTGTCGTTGAGCGATTCGATAGCCTTCATCGCCTCCTCTTCGTTCGGCATTTCAACAAAACCGAAACCTTTGGAGCGGCCGGTTTCCCGATCCCTGATAATCCTTACCGACGTTACTTCGCCATAGACTTCCATTGCAGCCTGGAGAGCTGGTTCCTTAACCCTGAAGTTAAGATTTCCGATGTAGATATTCATATAGAAAGATAATTAAAAACCGCCCGCACCTGCATTGAACACGCTATTTGATCTCTTTAAATGCCGAAGTTTCACTGCCGGCCGGACATCTATGCACAAAGTAAGAAAAAAAATTTTTAATATACAACCTTTTCATGTCGGTTTTTTAACGTAATTATTAGCCGAAACGGCTTCATTCCGGATTATATCGCCGTACTTTTTATGGCAAATTACCATTATACGTTTGACGATTTGAAATATAAAGAGTAATTTTGCGCCCGGAAAAAATTTTAAAACTTAAGATAAATGGAGGTTACAGAGAAAAGTTCCGGCAAAGTTTCGGCCGAAATAACCGTAAAGATTGGAAAAGAAGACTATCAGGAGAGTGTGGACAAAGCCATACGTTCATACGCGCAGAAAGCCGTTATCCCGGGATTCCGCAAAGGGAAGGCCCCTAAGGCCATGATCCAGAAAATGGTAGGGAAGTCAATCCTGATTGACGAGATAAACAAACTCGTTTCGGAAAAACTGTACAACTACATTAAAGAAAAGAATATGGGAGTGCTGGGAGAACCGCTCCCTTCCGAAAACCAGAAAAGCATCGATTTCGACACGCAGGACGAGTTTGAATTCTCGTTCGATGTTGCTCTGGCCCCTGAAATAAACCTGACGCTCGGCAAGGACGACAAGATAGATTTCTACGATATCACCGTTGACGACGATATGGTAAACAGGCAGATAGAGGCTCTCCGCAACCGCTTCGGCAAACAGGAGGAATGCGATACCGTTACCGATGACAACGATATAATAAAATGCAAGTTTACCGAACTGGATGCCGACGGCGCGCACAAGGAGGGGGGCATCACGGTTGAATCGGGCATGATTTCGCCGCGCCACATAAAAAACGCCGATGAAAAGAAAAAATTCGACGGCGCAAGCAAAGGGGACAAAATAGTCTTCAACCCCGCTGCGGCTTCGGACGGCAACGAAACGGAACTTGCCGCAATGCTCCATATCAAGAAAGAGGAGGCAAAGGAGATGAAATCGGACTTTGAGGCAGAAGTCCTTTCGGTTCTCGCATTCAAACAGGCAGAGGTTGACCAGCAGCTTTTCGACAATGCATTCGGCAAAGATACCGTCAAGGACGAAGCCGGCTTCAGGGCAAAGGTGAAAGAGATGCTTGCCGGACAGATTGCGCCGGAGTCGGACTACAAGTTCGCCCTGGATGCCCGTAAATACATTGAGGATAAAGTAGGCGAAATAGAATTTGCCGATGCTATCCTGAAACGCTGGCTCAAGTTCAACGATACGGAAGGCAAGATAGAGTCCGTAGACGAAGAATACGGGAAAATGCTTCCCGACCTGAAATGGCAGCTCATAAAGGAACAGCTTGTCAAGGCCGGCAACGTAACCGTAGACAGGAAAGACGTAGAAGAGGTTGCAAAAAAGACCACAAAGCTGCAGTTTGCCCAGTACGGAATGACGAATGTCCCCGATGACCTTTTGCAGAAGTATGCCGATGACATGCTCAAAGACAGCAAGGCTGCAAGGAACATGTCGGAAAGGGCCATAGAAGAGAAGATTATCTCCTACATAAAAGACAACGTTTCTCTTGTAAAGAAGGAGATTGCCCTCGACGATTTCTACAAGATGTTTGAAAACAAATAATTCCGACACAGGAATCAGATATTTTTCCGAAGGGCCGTATCGAATATGATTGTTGATGCGGCCCTTTGTCCTGCATGATGGGAAGGGGTTGAACCCCGGCCGTGCGCAGGCGGCTTAGGCCATACCGGAGAGGAATACCGGTTCCTGCAGGGAAAGAGGCGCAGGCAACCATGCGTCCCGGAACGGCTGCTGTTATATGGCGGATTTTTCCTATCTTCGCGCTTGCAAACCATAAAAGATTGCAATTATGAAAGACGAATTCAAGGCATTTGCCACCAAACACATGAATATGAACGGTAACGCTCTTGACAAATATATCAACGTTACCAGCAGTTACATATCCCCTACCATAATTGAAGAGAGACAGCTCAACGTGGCCCAGATGGACGTCTTCTCACGGCTTATGATGGACCGCATCATTTTCCTCGGGACACAGATCGACGACTACACGGCCAATGTAATACAGGCCCAGCTGCTGTACCTCGACTCGGCCGACCCCGGGAAAGATATCTCAATTTATTTAAATACGCCCGGCGGCAGCGTATATGCCGGGTTGGGCATATACGACACCATGCAGTACATATCGAGCGACGTATCGACAATATGTACCGGAATGGCCGCATCGATGGGAGCGGTCCTTCTTGTTGCCGGAACAAAAGGCAAAAGGTTTGCGTTGAAACATTCGCGCATAATGATACACCAGCCAATGGGCGGAGTGCAGGGGCAGGCCTCGGACATAGAAATTACGGCCCGGGAGATACTCAAGCTGCGCAAAGAGCTCTATTCGATAATTGCCGAACATTCGGGCAACAACATAAAGAAGATTGAAAAGGATTCCGACCGCGATTACTGGATGACAGCCGAAGAGGCCAAGGAATACGGTATGGTAGACAACGTTCTCGTAAAAAGATAGTATAAGGAGATGAAAAGCTGCTGCATTTGCAAAAGGTCCGGGAAGGAAGTCATGCTTGTGGAGTGCAACAAGGAGACGTACATCTGTACGGACTGCATAAAGAGCATTGCCAGACAGATTGAACTGGCGGAGGCGATGCAACCGCGCCCGAAGGCAGACACCACCAACGAAAAGAAGAACCTCCCCAAACCTGTAGAGATAAAGGCTTTCCTCGACAAGTACGTGGTAGGACAGGATTCGGCAAAAAGATACCTCTCGGTTGCCGTTTACAACCACTATAAACGGGTGTACAACAACGCGACAAAAGGCGACGAGGTTGAACTGGAAAAATCGAACATCATAATGGTCGGGGCGACAGGTACGGGAAAGACCCTCCTTGCAAAGACCATTGCAAGGATGCTCGATGTTCCGTTTGCCATAGTGGACGCAACGGTCCTTACCGAGGCCGGGTATGTCGGCGAGGATATAGAGAGCATCCTTACAAGGCTCCTGCAGGCAGCCGACTATAACGTGCAACAGGCCGAAAGGGGAATTGTCTTTATAGATGAAATAGATAAAATAGCCCGCAAGGGAGACAACCCGTCCATAACGCGCGATGTTAGCGGAGAAGGGGTACAGCAGGGACTGCTGAAATTGCTCGAAGGTTCGGTCGTGAACGTTCCGCCGCAAGGAGGGAGGAAACACCCCGACCAGAAAATGATTCCGGTAAACACGCAGCACATCCTGTATATATGCGGCGGAGCTTTCGACGGCATAGAGAAAAAGATTGCCGCAAGGCTCAATACCCGCGCCGTAGGTTTTGACACCGACGGGAAACGGAGCGATATAGACCGGGACAATTTGTTGCAGTACATACAGCCGCAGGACCTCAAGGCTTTCGGCCTGATACCGGAAATAATAGGCCGCCTCCCTATCCTCACCTACCTCGACCCGCTCGACAGGAAAATATTGAGAAGGATTCTCACCGAACCCGAGAACGCCATAATAAAGCAGTATGTCTACATGTTCAAGATGGACGGCAAGCAACTCAGTTTCGACGACGATGCCCTCGACTTCATTGTGGACAAGGCCGTAGAATTCAAACTCGGGGCAAGGGGGTTGCGTTCCATTACGGAATCGATTATGATGGACGACATGTTCGAGTTCCCTTCTTCTTCAAAAAAATCGCTGAGGATAACAAGGCAATACGCTGAAGAAAAATTCAACAAGGCGAACATACACCGGACGGAATAGCACGGGGAGGCATCCCCGGATTAAGGCCCTCCCGGCGTACCGCAATGCTTTGCGCCGGGAGCATTCATGCAGTTTCGGGAATTGCGCCCGGCCCGCATTCCGTACGGAGGGATATGCGCCGCGCCGTTTTCCGGAGCATGCGGAGACATGGGAAGGAACGCGGACGCAACGCCCTTCCCGTACAGGTGTCCTGTTGCATTACAGCACATATACCATACTGCCGTGCTCCCCTTACAAGGTACGCACCGGATGCACACCCCTCCTTCATGCGGGAGGGCGTGCCGGCAGGGTGTTTTCATGTATGCCGCATGGCAGAAAAAACAAAGGAAAAAATTTCTTTATTTGAAAAACTTATTTATATCTTTGTTTTAGCAAGAAGAGGAATGAATTATATAAGCATCCCGTAAATAAAGGATTTTGTTTTATGTTCACGAAAGCGCAAGTTACTAAAGCTTTAAAAGAGAACTTCGGGTTCGATACTTTTAAAGGGAATCAGGAAGAGATTATAATGAATCTCCTGCAAGGGAAAGACACTTTCGTCCTGATGCCTACCGGGGGAGGGAAATCGTTGTGTTACCAGTTGCCTTCCCTTATGCTGGAAGGTACGGCCATTGTCATTTCCCCGCTGATAGCGCTGATGAAAAACCAGGTGGATGCAATGAGGAACTTCAGCGAAGAAGACGGCGTAGCCCATTTCATAAACTCTTCGTTGAACAAAAGCTCCATAGACCAGGTAAAGGCCGACATCCTGTCGGGAAAGACAAAGTTGCTTTACGTGGCGCCCGAGTCCTTGACCAAGGAAGAGAACATAGAGTTCCTGAAACAGATAAAAATCTCTTTCTATGCCATTGACGAAGCCCACTGCATATCGGAATGGGGGCATGACTTCCGTCCGGAATACCGCAAAATAAGGCCTATCATAAATGAAATAGGGCAGGCTCCGGTAATCGCCCTTACGGCAACGGCAACGCCCAAAGTCCAGCACGACATACAGAAGAATCTCGGCATAACTTCTGCCGCAGTATTCAAATCGTCGTTCAACCGCCCGAACCTCTATTACGAAGTAAGGCAGAAAAACAACGACGTAGACAAGGAGATAATCAAATACATCAAGTCCCAACCGGGCAAGTCGGGCATTGTGTACTGCCTCAGCCGCAAGAAGGTTGAGGAACTTGCCGAGACGCTGAAAGTAAACGGGATAAGCGCCCTCCCCTACCATGCGGGCATGGATTCGGCAACACGGACGCATACCCAGGACGCGTTCCTGCTGGAGGATATTGACGTAATTGTCGCCACGATAGCATTCGGGATGGGAATAGACAAGCCGGATGTCAGATATGTAATACATTACGATACGCCCAAAAGCCTTGAAGGGTACTACCAGGAGACCGGAAGGGCAGGACGCGACGGCGGCGAGGGGGAATGCATAACATTTTACAGCAACAAGGACCTGCAGAAACTCGAGAAGTTCATGCAGGGGAAACCCATAGCAGAGCAGGAGATAGGCAAACAGCTTCTGCTTGAAACCGCGGCCTACGCCGAATCGTCGGTTTGCCGCCGCAAACTTCTGTTGCATTACTTCGGGGAAGAGCACACCAAAGACAACTGCGGAAACTGCGACAACTGCCTGCACCCGAAAAAACAGGTGGAGGCGCAGGAACTGCTGTCGGTTGTCCTGGAAACGGTAATTGCATTGAAGGAAAAATTCAAGGCCGATTACATAATAGACGTACTGATGGGGAAGGAGACATCGGAAATCCTTTCGTACAACCATGACCAGCTGGAAGTTTTCGGTTGCGGCCAGGATGAAGACGAAAAGACCTGGAATGCCGTAATCCGCCAGGCCCTTATCGCCGGATACCTGGATAAAGACATAGAAACTTACGGATTGCTGAAAGTTACCAAGGCCGGACACGCATTCCTCAAGAAACCGGTATCTTTCAAGATTGTAAAAGACAACGATTTTGAAGAGACCGACGAGGTCGTCCCGATGAAAGGCGGTGTGGCCTGCGCGGTAGACCCCATGCTGTATTCGATACTTAAAGATTTGAGGAAGAAAATAGCGAAGGGCCTGGAGTTGCCGCCTTACGTGATATTCCAGGACATATCGCTTGAGGCCATGGCTACGACCTACCCCATAACCATGGAGGAACTGCAGAACATCCCCGGCGTAGGAGCGGGAAAAGCCAAACGTTACGGACAGGAGTTCATAGACGTTATAAAGAAACACTGCGAAGAGAATGAAATAGAGCGTCCGGAAGACTTGCGGGTAAGGACGGTGGCGAACAAGTCGAAACTTAAAATATCGATAATACAGGCTATCGACAGGAAGATTCCGCTCGACGAGATTGCAATCCAGAAGAACCTTGAATTTTCGGAACTCCTCGATGAAGTGGAAGCCATAGTATATTCCGGCACGAAAATAAATATCGACTACTTCCTGAACGAGGTAATGGATGAGGACCATATAGACGATATTTTCGACTACTTCAAAGAGACTTACAAGGACAGCCTGAAAGAAGCCATAAACGAACTTGGCAGGGATTATACCGAAGAGGAGATACGCCTTGTGCGGATAAAGTTCCTATCGGAAATGGGCAATTAGCCTCCCCGCCCCTTCAAACTGGGAACTGACGCAAAGAGGGCCTTGCCGTTTTTTCGGCAAGGCCCTCTTTGTGCATACTGTGCAAAGGGTGCGGATACCCCTGCTGCAACGCGGCAGGCGGTCAGTCTATCTTCTCGACCATTATATCGGGCATCTGCTGGATATAGCGTATTATTTCCGATTCGTTTTTAGCATTCAAGGCCCTTACCAGAATACTTATGCGGTAAAGTATCGTTTCTCCCTCCCCTACCGTTTGTGCCTCGTAACTTACCACATGCCCGTTCATCCGCGCAATCTCGGCCGATACGGCCTTTATGCTCTCCTTGTTGCCGGTGGAAAACTGCAACAACAGGGTATGGATGCCCACATTCTTGAAAATCAACGATATGACTTCAAGCCCCACAAGCGTCAATATGGTTGCGACTATGCCTGTTGCAAACATACCGCACCCTATTGCCAGACCTATGCCGGCCGTAGCCCACAAACCGGCGGCAGTGGTAAGGCCGCGCACAATCTGCTTCCGGAATATGATTGTCCCGGCTCCTATGAAGCCTATTCCGCTGACTACCTGCGCGGCGATTCGCGAAGGGTCGAGGCGTACAGTAGTGCCGTTTACCACATCCGAAAAGCCGTACTGCGACACTATCATCATCAATGCGCTGCCGAGACAGACCAGTATATGCGTCCTGAACCCGGCATCCTTGGCCCTGTATGTCCTGTCGATGCCTATAAGGGCGCCCAATACCGATGCTGCGGCAAGCCGCAGCGTAAATTCCCAAAACATGGATTCTTCAAACATAAATGCAATTTTTAACCGTAACCTGACAGCCGCACGTAAAAAAAAACGGCAGTCATCCTTTCCGTCCCCCTTTTCTCACACCGCCCTTCTACGGAAAACGGCGATTGTCGGCATACATCTCCGGAGGAGGATTCCAATGCAATATAAGCAAAATTTATCCGTATCTGCAATAATATGCCGCGGAAACTTTTTATCTGCCGCTGCATCCGCCCCGCCCCGTTACGGCGGAGCGGGGTACGGTTCCGGTACGGGCCATGACAACTGTTGCCCGGTAAAATCTTTTCGGGTCCTGCAACCTTTATTTCGCTTTATTTATTAACTTCGCATGTACATAGAGCGTTTATACCGGTATGCCTGAAAAAATAGAACTGAAATTCATCTGCCTGTCGGAAAGCAGGGACGAAGAACTGCCGAGTTTCATATTGCTCGGAGAGGAGAACAGCGACATAAGGATTCCCATCCTTATAGGGGAGAGCGAGGCCAAAGCCCTGTCAATGACGATAAAAGGGATAAAAAATTGCAGGCCTACGGCCAACGACCTTTTTGTGGATATGGCAAACTGTTTCGGCATAACCTTGAAAGAGGTGTTCATATACTATTACGAGGAAGGTGTTTACAGGAGCGAGCTGGTTATGGAAAAGGGAGACAGGACTTGCCGGATAGACTCCAGGCCTTCGGACGCCATAAACATACAACAGCGGCTCAACGCCCCTATATATACGACAAGGGAGATAATAGACAGGGCCGGCGTGGTTATAGGGGAGTGCAACCGGGCGGACGGAATGGCCCCTGCCCCTTGTGAAGAGAACGAATTCAGCAGCATGAACATTTACGACCTTAAAGAGATGCTCGATACGGCCGTAAAAAACGAAGAGTACGAGATGGCTGCGAAAATACATACGGAAATAAAAACGCGCACTGCGGGGAAATAGCCCCCTGCCCTGACCTCCACCCGTAAAGACACCGTGCGAAGCAGCGAAACGGCGGCATGTAATACGGGTAGATGGCTAATATTATATAATTGGCGATTTTATACGACAATTATTGTGTACCTTTGCCGTGGCAGCTAACAATAAAGGCATGCAACTGTATTACGCCCCCGACATAGAGACCGACAACGAACTCCCTGAAACGGAATCGCAACACTGCATGAAGGTTATGCGCCTGAGTGAGGGAGACGAGATATTCGCCACCGACGGAAAAGGCGCATTATACAAGGGGAGGATTGCCGGGACGGGCGGCAGACGCTGCAAAATAGAGATTACAGGGAAGTCCTTTTGCGACAAGGAACGTCCATACAGGCTGGAAATTGCAATAGCCCCCACAAAAAACATGGACCGCACCGAATGGTTTGTGGAAAAAAGCACCGAAGTGGGCATAGACAAGATAGACTTCATAAAATGCCGTTTCTCGGAGAGAAAAGAGATAAAGTGCGACAGGGTAGAGAAGATTACCGTTGCGGCGATGAAACAGTCGCTGAAACTGTACAAGCCCGAAATAAGTGCCATGACGGATTTCCGCAGTATAATAGAAGCACCTTTCGACGGCCAGAAGTTTATCGCACACTGCCACCCGGGCGAGAAAAAAGCCCTTAAGGAGGCATGCCTGCCGGGAAAGGGCGTATTAATACTGATTGGCCCGGAGGGCGATTTCAGCAGCGAAGAGGTTGAAGCGGCCAAAAAGGCAGGGTTTACCGAGGTAACCCTCGGAAAGAGCCGTTTGAGGACTGAGACGGCCGCCGTAGTTGCATGTGTTACAGTTCAGATTGTAAATGAAAAATAACTCTCAGATATGCTACCGGATATACAACGACTTGGACATAAAGACTCGGGAATGTTTTTCCTTTTTGCCGGCCCCTGCGTGATAGAGGGGGAAGACATGGCTTTCAGAATTGCGGAAAAGTGCGTAGGCATTACCGACAAACTGGGTATTCCGTATGTATTCAAAGGCTCTTTTAAAAAGGCCAACCGTTCCAGGATAGACTCCTTTACCGGAATAGGGGATGAAAAGGCGCTGAAGATACTGGACAAGGTAAGGACCGGATTCGGCATTCCGGTTGTAACAGACATACATTCGCCCGAGGATGCCGAAATGGCTGCCGGATATGTGGACGTGCTTCAGATTCCTGCGTTCCTGTGCCGCCAGACCGACCTGCTTGTAGCTGCCGCAAAAACGGGGAAGTTCGTAAACATAAAGAAAGGACAGTTTTTATCGCCCCAGGCCATGGCTTTTGCAGTACAGAAAGTCAAGGATGCCGGTAACGGCAGGGTTGCCGTTACGGAAAGGGGGACTACGTTCGGATACCAGGACCTGATAGTCGATTTCAGGGGTATCCCGGAAATGCAGCATATCGGCGTTCCGGTAATACTCGATGCCACCCATTCGCTTCAACAGCCCAACCAGACCCGCGGCGTTACAGGCGGCATGCCCGGGATGATAGAAACAATAGCAAGGGCCGGTATCGCCGCAGGTGCGGACGGCCTGTTTGTAGAGACACATGAAGACCCTTCGGTTGCCAAATCGGACGGTGCCAACATGCTCAAACTCGACCTCCTTGAAGGGTTGCTGACCAAACTGGTTGCCATAAGAAATGCGATAAACGGATTTTAAATTCAGAATCTCAATTCCAGATTATGAAAGCTAATTCATCTCCGCACGTTTTGGGGCAGGAATCCATAGGCAAGCTGCTGGTCGAATATTCTATCCCGGCTATTATAGGTATGACGGTAACGTCGCTGTACCATGTAATAGACAGCATCTTCATAGGACAGGGTACCGGCGCCCTCGGTATTGCCGGCATTGCGGTAACACTCCCGCTTATGAACCTGAATATCGCGTTCTGTACCCTCGTTGCGATAGGCGGGGCGACGATATCGTCGATATACATGGGACAGAAAGATATTGAACGGACGACATACGTGCTGCACAACGTCCTGATCCTGCTTCTGGCAATAGGCATCGTACTGAGCAGTATCATGTACGTTGTCCTGGACGAGATTCTGCTGTTCTTCGGCGCAAGCCATGACACCCTGCCCTACGCAAAGGATTTCATGCAGATAATCCTTATAGGCTCGCCCGTAAGTTTCATCTTCATAGGTCTCAACAATGTCATGAGAGCCACGGGATACCCCCGCAAGGCAATGTATTCGGCCCTACTGTCGGTGGGCGTGAACCTGATTCTCGCACCGATATTCATCTTCTCCCTTAAATGGGGAATGAAAGGAGCGGCCACGGCTACCGTAATATCGCAATTCTGCGGCATGATATGGGTACTGGCGCATTTCTGCCGCAAGGAGAGCTTCATACGTTTCCAGCGCGGATATTACACTTTGCAGAGCAGGATCGTGAAGAGCATATTTGCAATAGGCCTTGCGCCTTTTCTGCTGAACGTATGCGCATGCGTTGTGGTGATATTCATAAACATGAGCCTCCGGCATCATGGCGGGGACATGGCTATCGGTGCTTACGGCATAATAAACCGCATGCTGCTGCTTGTGGTAATGATTATTGCCGGACTGAACCAGGGAATGCAACCGATACTCGGATACAATTACGGGGCGAGGGAGTTCGCCCGTGTACGGAAGACCTTGCGCTACGGCATACTTTCGGGGACGGTCATTACGACAATAGGGTTCGTCGCTTTCATATTTTTCCCGCAGGTTATAGTGTCGATATTCTCCAACGACGCGGAACTGAACCGCATAGCCATTCCGGGACTGCAAATATCCAGCCTGGTTTTCCCGGTTGTGGGCGCACAGATTGTAATAACCAACTTTTTCCAGTCTATCGGCAAATCGAAAGTCTCGATCATACTCTCCCTGTCAAGGCAAATGCTGTTCCTTATTCCGGGGCTTATCATCCTGCCGAACTTTTTCGGGACGGAAGGGGTATGGATGAGCATGCCCATATCGGACATGGCAGCCTTCATTTTCAGTCTGATAGCCATGCACATGCTGAACAAGAAGATGAAAAGTGAGACAAAAGAAGTTGAAGTCGTATCACCTACATACTAAAAACACCGTATTATGAACAAGAGAGCAATAAGGAGTTTCAAGATTCTCGGGGCTGCGATAGGCATTATAATTATCGCCATGCTGCTCCTGCCGCTTGCGCTTAAAGACAAAATAGGCGAGATTGTAAAGGCGGAAGCGAACAACCTGCTTAATGCAAAGATTGAATTCTCGGATTTCGACATCGGGCTTTTCAGGCATTTCCCTAATGCCTCCCTCTCGCTGTCGGACCTGTCCGTAAGCGGAATCGACGAATTTGAGGAGGACACGCTCGTGTACGCCAGGAACATCGATATAGTGGTGAACCTGATGAGCCTCTTCGGCGATGACGGATATGAGGTAAACCGCATAATTATAGACAACCCGGGTATAAACGCCATACAGCTTGCCGACGGGAAAGCCAACTGGGACATCATGAAAAGCGATACCACGGAAACCGAAACCGATACGGTAGCGTCGGAGTCTTCCTTCAAGCTGCAGTTGAAGAACTTCTCCATAAACAAAGCGAACATTTCATATGTCGACAGCGCCACCAACACATCCATGGAGGCAAAGAACCTGAACATCTCCCTGTCGGGGAACATGAGCGAACAGAGCACCGACCTGGACCTCGATGCCGAAATTGAGTCGGTTTTTGCAAAAATAGACGATATCGAGTATATCAAGGACGTTGAACTAAAGGCCGACATAAACGCCAACGCCGATTTCGGGAACAACAAATACACGCTCAAGAACAATACCATAACCGTAAACGCCATTACGCTTAGCATTGACGGATGGGCGCAACTTGCCGACGACGGCTCGGCCTCGATGGACATAACCCTGAATTCGTCCAGGATAAACTTCAAGGACATATTGTCGCTCATACCCGCCATATACAGCAACTCGTTCGACGACCTGACTGCAACAGGAGAATTGAAGCTCGACGCTTATGCCAAAGGGATTATGAAGGGCGACACCCTGCCCGAATTCAATGCCGCCCTGTCGGTAAAAAACGGCAGGATGAGCTACAAGGGGCTGCCTAAAAGCATAGACGCCATAAATATAGAAGCCGACGTAAAACACCCGCAGGGAATTGCCGACCTGACGGACCTTAGGGCCGATCTGGGATTCTCCCTCTCCGGCAATCCGTTCAGCATCGGGATTACGGTCGCCACCCCCGTATCGGACCCGGCCTTTGACCTGACGGCCAAGGGATACCTCGACCTCGATATGGTGAAGGATGCCTATCCTTTGGGCGATGATGTCAAACTGAACGGGAAACTGACGGCCGACCTGCATTTTGCGGGACACATGTCGGACATAGAAAAGGAAAGGTATGAAAGGATTACGGGAAAAGGGTTCCTAAATATAACGGACATGCTTTACACATCCCCTGCCCTGCCCGACGTGAATGTCAGCAGGCTGGCCGTTACGGTAAGTTCCAGAGCCTTGTCGCTCGACGCCCTGGATGCCAGGATAGGGAAAAGCGACATATCGGCAAACGGCTCCATTTCGCGCTATATCCCGTACTTCCTTAAAGGGGAAACCTTGTACGGCTCCCTTAACGTATCGTCATCGCTGATAGACCTCAACGAATTCATATCCGACAGCGGAGAAGAGGTTTCCGAAGCCGATAATGAAGCGGGCACGGAACAGGCCGATACGGTATCTGCCGCCGGGGCCATAGAGATTCCGAAAAATCTCGACCTTTCGCTGAAGAGTTCGTTCGGACAGGTTCTGTTCCAGAAAATAGTCATCGAGAACCTGAAAGGGAACATCTCGGTTAAGAACGGGACTTTAAGTTTGAATTCCCTGCAATTCGGGGCCTTCGGCGGGAAAGTGTCGGCCGGAGGGTCATACAGTACGGCAAAAGACGTTACAAGGCCTGAGGCTGCATTCAACATGAACGTATCGAAAGGGGATTTCAAAACCACGTTTGAACAACTCGACATGGTAAAACAGCTTGTTCCGATATTTGAAAAAACCGGCGGGACGTATTCGTTGAACGTAAATATGCAGACGACACTGGACGCGGAAATGAATCCTGACCTGAATACCCTTACAGCCAACGGGGTAATCCAGTCGGAGGAGATAAACCTGGGCAATATTGAGGTATTCAACCTGCTTGCCGACAAACTCAAGAGCGATGCGCTCAGGAATATCAAGGCCGTAAATGTAAAGATTCCGTTCAATATAAAAGACGGGAAAGTGATAACGTCGCCTTTCGACCTGAAAATAGGGAAAACCACGCTTACGCTCTCCGGCTCTACCGGACTGGACCAGAGCATAGACTACAAGACTACGATAAAACTGCCGCAGGAAAGCAATGTATCGGAATATGTGGGAAGCGTAACCGGCAATATTACCGGGACTTTCACAAAGCCGGTAATATCGCTCGACATGAAGTCCCTTGCCAAAGAGGCCTTGAAAACCACAGTAAGCACGCAACTTGAAAAGCTGACGGGTAAAGACAACGAGGAACAGATTGCGGCATTGAGGGAAGAGGCCGACAAGGCCGCCGAGAAACTTGTGGAGGTTGCAAGAAGCGAAGGGCAGAAACTGGTAGACAAGGCATCGAACCCGATAGCGAAGGTAGCAGCCAAGGCTGCAGCAAAAAAGCTGGAAGAAGAGGCTCAGAAGCAGGCCGATGCATTGAGGGCCAAGGCTGAAGAGGAAATCAAGAAACTGGAAGCAGCTGCCGTATCGGAATAACAGCGGCTTACATGCATAAGAGGCGGCCGGAAGATTGCCCCGTACGGGAGTTCCGGCCGCCTCTTTTTTCGTATTCACAACACCCTGTACCTGCGGACGGACCGTTACAGGAGTCGCGGGTTTCGTTTCCGGCACTATTTGTCGTACATCCTGAACTCCTCCCTGACGCTTTCCACGCTCCGGGGAGAAGCACCGAGCTCCAGAGCCTTGTCCAAATCGGCGTAGGCCGCCTCCTTCTCGTATTGCGCCCAGTTTATCCGGCTGCGCAGTATATAGAACAACGGGTCATTACCGTCAAGTTCCATGGCCTTTTTTATATCTTCGCGCGCCTTTGCAATCCTGCCCATGTAGAAATAGGCCTCTGCCCTGCCGAAATACAATGCGGCATCGTTTTTATTGAACGATATTACCTGCGTATACAAGTCGGCCGCCTCCTTATGGTAGTTGCGGAACTTCATCAATGTAGCAAGCCCTACCCTGGCATCGCTGCTCGCCGGGTTTACCTGCAACAACCTCTCGAAATCCATCCGAGCCGCCAGCGTATCCCGTTTCTCGAGGTATATCATTCCCCGGCGGTAAATAGCTTCTTCATCGCCGGTATCGAGCGATATGACCGAAGTATAGTCGACGAGCGCGCCGTCAAGGCTGTCTATCTCGGCATACAGTGCAGCGCGGTTCTTCAAGAGCGTAACCGACCGCGGCGTAATCATAAGCGCATTGCTGTACGAACGTATGGCTTCGGCCGTCTTGCCCTGCAAACGCTGCACGGTACCCAGATTGGACATAAGCAGGGAATTCTGCGGATTGGCCGGTTCGGCATGCAACGCGGCAAGTATCGCTTCCTCGGCACACGCCCAGTCCTCCTTGTCGATACACTCGAACGACTCGTCTATATACTCCTTGTAATTCTTCGATACCGCATTGGAACACAATATCGGAAATAACAGGAAAATAATTATGGTGTGTTTCATAACGGCTGCTAAAATAAGCATTTATCCTGTAGGTATGAAATTTTATACATTTGCAATTCCGTTTTTATAATCAGATTTAGTATCTTTACAGTCGCTAATTGTATGCCTTAAGCAAGGGCGTGCAGGATGGTACGCACCTTTGCTTCCGGTAAGGGAGGGCATAAACATTATACCGGCATCGCTGTTTTTATTGCCGTGCCGGTGCAGCAGGCTGGAAGCCGGCCGGTTCCGTGCGCTTTGTCCGCACCCGGGAAAAGATAGTAAATAAATAAACATATAAATGATAAGTAAATGGAATTACTTACCTCTTACAGACGATATGAAGCGAATAAAAGAGCAGTTGTCAAGCGAACTTGGCATAAGCCCGGTTATTTGCGAATTATTGGCCCTCCGAGGGGTAAAAAATGCAGCGGATGCGCAGAATTTCTTCTCCCCGCAACTATCTGACCTGCACGACCCGTTCCTGATGGACGGCATGGATAAAGCGGTAAAAAGACTTAATTCTGCAATAGGACAAAAAGAAAAGATACTTGTTTACGGAGACTATGATGTTGACGGCACCACTGCCGTAGCCCTGGTATATAAATACCTGAGGCCTTTCTGTTTCAATATGGAATACTATATTCCGGACAGGTACGAGGAAGGGTACGGTATTTCAAGGAAAAGCATAGACTATGCTGCCGACAACGGATTCAAACTGATAATAGCCCTGGATTGCGGCATAAAAGCCGTAGACAAGGTGGCTTATGCAAAGAGCAAAGGGATTGACTTCATTATCTGCGACCACCATGTACCGGACAAGGAACTGCCCGGGGCTGTCGCAATTCTGAACCCCAAACTTAAAGATTCGTCGTACCCGTATCAGGAGTTGTCGGGCTGCGGCGTAGGGTTCAAGTTCATGCAGGGGTTTGCCCGCAACAACGGAATAGACGAGGTTGCGACACTCTACCCTCTGCTCGACTTCGTGGCCTTGAGCATAGCTTCGGACATCGTTCCCATTACCGGCGAGAACCGCATTCTTGCGTATCACGGTCTGAAACGGATGAATGAGAAACCGAGTTTCGGACTGAAAGGGATTATCAATATCTGCGGCCTGCAGAACAGGCAGATTACGACAACCGACATAGTATTCAAAATAGGGCCGAGGATAAATGCTTCGGGGCGCATGGAACAGGGCAAAGAGGCCGTGGACCTGCTGCTTTCGCACAACCTTGAAGAGGCCAGGGAGCGCAGCAAAAACATCAACCAGTACAACGAGGAGCGCAAGGCCCTGGATAAAAGCATTACCCGTGAGGCCAATACCATTTTGGGGAACATTGACGACCTGGACAAGCACAAATCCATTGTCATATACAATCGCGACTGGAAGCGCGGCATAATAGGCATTGTGGCCTCGCGGCTTACAGAACTTTACTACAAGCCGTCGGTTGTCCTGGCGTACTCCAACGGAATCGTAACAGGGTCGGCCAGGTCGGTCCAGGGCTTCGACGTATACAAGGCAATAGAGTCCTGCAAAGACCTGCTGGAGAGTTTCGGGGGGCATACTTATGCCGCCGGCCTTTCATTGAAGGAGGAGAACATAGACATATTCAGGAAACGGTTCGAGGAGTATGTAAGCGAAAACATATCGAACAGCCAGACTACGCCTCAGATAGACATAGACTCCGTCATCTCTTTCGGAGACATAACGGCCGACTTCAGGAAAAAGCTGCAGGAGTTCGCACCGTTCGGGCCGGGCAACACCAAACCCGTATTTGCAACCCACGATGTAAAGACTTACAAGGAGAGCAAACTGGTTGGGAAAGAGAACCGCCATATAAAAATGGAAATGATAGACAACGGCTCGGCCAACATAATGAGCGGCATCGCATTCGGTCAGGGCGAGATATTCGAGCACCTGAAAGCCGATACGCCGTTCGATATCTGCTATACCATTGAAGAGATGACTTTCAACGGAAAAGCACCGCACTTCGCGAACAAGAAATCGATAATGCAACTTTCCATAAAAGACATCGTAACCGACACGAAGGAAAGGCAAAAAGCATAGGGAAACGACACTCCTGCCTCAAAACAGGAACTTTATACCAGGCAAAAGGGCTGCACTGAAGATTAACACTTCATTTGCAGCCCTTTGCAACCGGAGCATACGATATTAAGCGGCAACAGCCCTCTCCTGTAACGGCAGCGCCGGGTTGGATACCGGGGTGAGGGTTATGCCTCTTCTTCCTTGAAATCGTCGAGACCCTTTTCTACGAGGAGGTTATACCAGTTTATCACCCTTTTTATATCGCTCACATAGACGCGCTCCCTGTCATAGTCGGGCAGGACCGATGCCATATACTCCTTATAAGAGTCGTTATCGGCCTTGACCTGAACCTGTTTACCGTTTTCCTTTTCTTTAATGCTCGCAAACACATCCCGTAACGGCACATCTTCCCCATCGGTGTATATCGATATATCGGCGAGGGACGAGACCTTGTCGTGCGCATATGCCGGCATCCGCCTGCCATTCAACAACGACTCCACTATTATCATTCCTTTTGCCTGTGATACGAGTTTGAATAATCCGGGTTTACCGGATATTGATAAGATCTTTTTCAACATATCGCTTATTTATTCATTCTTTATTACGCTGTAAAAATATAAATTATACCCTTTCCTTTCTATACGGAAAGGGCGAAATATTCATAGCCGGGTTCATAATTTTTGCAAACCAGCCGCGAAGAAATATCTCTCCAGCTGGGACAGGACGGAAACCTTACCGTCGTTGACTATTACGTGCGTGGATTTTTGCCGTATCACCTCATCGGGCAACTGCGTGGAAATTCTCTCCTCCACCTGGCTGCGCGTCATTCCGTTACGTTTCATAACCCGCGCAACCCTTACCTCCACAGGTGCTGTTACACACCATATTTCATCGGCCAGGGTATTGAAACCCGACTCGAACAATATTGCCGATTCGAGAAATACCGTCTCCTTTTTTTGAGCCTCGCGCCAACGGCGGAAATCGGAAAACACGACAGGGTGGATTATCGCATTAACCCTGGCACGGCATCCGGCATCGGAGAAAAGATGCCGGGCAAGCATCGTCTTGTCAAGTACGCCGCCGCCATATATCTCCTCCCCGAAAAGTTCCACCAGACCTTTCTTTATCTGGGGCGAAGCGGCTGTCAGGGCCTTGGCCTCGGTGTCGCTGTCATATACAGGGTAACCCGATGCACGCATTATATCGCTAACTACTGTTTTCCCGCTTCCTATCCCCCCGGTTATGGCTATGGTTTTCATCGTCTCTTTTCTTCGAGTATATACTCTATGCTGTCGGGGACAACATCGATGTTCCTGACGTAATTTGGGAAACGTTTCAGATTAAGCGGCAACTTGTTTGTACGTTTCTTGTTCAGTTGCATGTAATCGACAACAATCCTGAAATCGGAGGTATCCACCTCGGGGAACATGCTCAACGGCACGAAGCACGATACTTCAGCCGCAGCGGGGAACGTTATCACCGATATGTAATCGGGGAAGTTCACAGTGCCTATCGGCAACGTCATCTTCTTTATTATCAGCTCTTCAACCGGTATGGTTACGGTAACTGCATCGGGGACGATCTTCACGCCCTCAATCGGTTTTATCTTTACCGTCATTACGGTCGTATCTCTCAGGTCGGACAATACCAACGGTTCCGTCTCTACGAAATCAAGTCCCTTTATTATTGAGGAGTCGGCATATATCCTTACGGTATTCGGCGACACGTATGCCTCGTGCGTCTGTATGAAATTGTGCGCCGGTGTAATGTCGGAATCGAGCCTTACCCTTATCATGTCGCCCCGCCTCTCGGCAAAGGTTATCAAAATAGAATCGGCGTGCATCGATACGAGTTCGGCCGATGACGACATGCTTCCGTGAACTATTGAGAGCAACTGCGAATGGTTTATGACCATACGCCCGTGCTCCTTGTCGTACTTTTCAAAATCGACATTTATTGGACGTACCCTGTTGAGGGAGTAATTGATAAGGTTAAGCCCTTTGTCGCGCACCACAACCGGCACATATTGCTGAGGATTGTTGGTGAATATTATGTTCCGGGGTACATTGGTATAATTCAGCGGAATATTTACGGCAACTTCTTCTTTGTTGTTCAACGACTGCAATATCCAGAACATTGCGGATATTGCGACGAACAAAAGAAAAATCAGCAACTGCTTGCTTTTCTCGCTGCGCATTGTACGCATAAGCGCCTTTACAACTTCCCTTGCGCGTTCAGATATGCTCTTCTTTATGCCCATACCTTTTGTTTTAGCTCCTGCGTTTATTTGTTTTACCTTATCTGCCCTGATACGGGTGCATCGGACGGGGAATTACCAGGCCCGGGGAGTACGGCATACCGCACCTGCGTTCGCTGCATGCTGGGAGGGGTGTTACGTTTCCCATCCCGCTTCCTGCGGGGTACGGCATCATGCCGCATGGCTGCCGTATAAAGCAACAGAGGCGAGTTTATTGCAAATCCAATAAAGACCTCGCCTCGGTTACCGTTATCCTATATAGTCCTTCTATTTCGGCTGTTCCTGCGCAACGTCGGGAGCTGTCGCATAAATAGACGCTTTTTCAACCTTAACCCTTACGTTGTCGGCTATCTCCAAAAGTACGGTATCGTCTTTCACTTCCTTTATCCTTCCGTGTATTCCACCGGCCGATATTACCTTGTCGCCGGGTTTGAGCGATTCGCGGAACTTGCGTATCTCTTTCTGGCGTTTCGATTGCGGACGTATCATAAAGAAATAGAAGATAGCCACCAGCGCCACTATGAAAATAATGTTGCCCCACTGGCCTCCCGGCTGGCCGCCGTTTGCAGTAGCGCTTTGAAGGAGGATTGTCATGATTGTATTCATACTCTGTTATTTGTTTGGTTTTTCGTTTTTCTCTTTTATCGGTTCACTAAGTTACAACAATATATTCACTCTTTTGTCAAACGCCCCTCTTTTTTTAGTTTTTTCACCAACGTGTCGAGTATGCCGTTTATGAAAGTCGCGCTTTTTTCCGTACTGTACAGTTTGGCCAGTTCTATATATTCGCTTAATGTTACGTTTATGGGGATGGACGGGAAGAGTTTTATCTCGGTCAACGCCATGCACATTATCACAAAATCCATATTGGCTATGCGTTCAATTTCCCAGTTGCTTGCGCACTCTCCTATCAGGCGCGTATTGGAGGTGAAATTCAATATGGTATCGCGCAACAGGTTTCCGGGAAACTCCGCTCCGGGCTCGGCATCGAAAGAGGCTATTATCGGCTGGGTAGCCCCTTCTTCCTCGCTGAAACCCTTTATGGTCTTTACAACGAATGTAACGATTATGTCTATATCGTTGTTCCAGTAAAGGGAACTCTCTTCAAGGGCCTCGTCTATTTCGGGTTCGCAGGCCCACTCCTTTACGACCTTTTTCCAGAACCCCTTATCCGTGTCATAGTCGTCTTTATCGCTGCCGATATATGCTCCGTATGCATCGCTCTCCGTAATTTTGTCAAGAAGCGATTTAACCAGCGCCGGTGTAAGCACGTCGTTTATATCGGCATGCTTGTCCGCATACGAAACCAGCATCTTGTTGCAGGAGAGCTGTGCAGCAAACCGGTTGTTCGCCAACCTCTTGTCTATATCCTTGTCTGCCACCGGATTTACATATCTGGTACGCAAACGCTCGATACGTTCTTTCTGTTCCTCCGTAATCTTCACTATCAGCAATAGCAACAGTATATACAAATCGTATGTCTTTTGCATGCTGTAAGCGTATTCGGCCTCGGCCTGCTCGACACTCTTTCCTTTATCGATATACGCAGAGAATGCTATTTGCAGTATTTTACAACGTATAAGTACTCGATTAGTCATTTTATCCGGTATTGTTTTAACAACCGCATGCAGCCAAAGCCGCATTGCGGCGCAAAGGTAGTCATTTTTTTGCTAAAGCCATACTTTTTCCCTGCAAGTTATCGCCTGACGGGCCGTACAGTAATGCTGTTGCGGGACGCAACATGAGGGATATTAATTTTTAACATTTTTTTCATTATCTCCAAATACCCCGTCATAGGCAACTTTCAGGGAAAAACGACACCTCCCGAAGGGGTGCCGCAGGGGCAAATTGAATAGGCAGCTATCATATTATCAAATATTTATTATAAATTTGCAAAGAATTTGATTATGTAATATATATACCGTTTATATCATGACTGCGAGTGATACAAAAACTCCCACAGGAGAGATTCAGGATAAAGAAATAGTATTCTCCAAAGTATTGAAAGCAGGAAGCAGGATATACTATATCGATGTAAAAAGAAGCCGCAAGGAGGATTTATACATTACCATTACGGAAAGCAAAAGGGTTTCGGCCAAAGAAGAGGATGTCCCGCGGTACGAAAAGCACAAACTCTTTTTGTACAAGGAGGATTTCGACAAGTTCAAGGAAGGCCTTAACGAAGCCCTTGAATTTATAGAGAAAGAAGCATAATACCGTTTGCCTGTGCAAACGGTGGAGATATGCCGCGTTTATGCGGGTAAAAGGGCGGCCGGGAAAAATTCCGGCCGCCCTTTTACCGTAACCGTCGCTACCCTGCGGCCAGTTCGTCCCTGAGGTAACGCGTTGTGTACGTGTCGTACTTTGAGCATATCTCTTCGGGTGTTCCGCAACAGAGTATCTGCCCGCCGTTGTCCCCGCCTTCGGGACCCATATCTATTATATAGTCGGCAGTTTTTATCACATCGAGGTTATGCTCTATTACCAATATGGTATTTCCCTTGTCAGCCAAACGGTTAAGGACGTTCAGCAACACCCTTATATCTTCAAAGTGGAGACCCGTGGTAGGTTCGTCAAGCAGGTAGAGGGTATTTCCCGTATCGCGCTTCGACAACTCGGCCGCCAGTTTTACCCGCTGGCTCTCTCCTCCCGAAAGGGTTGTGGACGGCTGGCCGAGCTTGATATACCCGAGCCCTACTTCCTGCAATACTTTTATCTTGTTCAATATAGACGGCACGTTCTCGAAAAATTCCACGGCACGGTTTATGGTCATGTCTAGGACGTCGGCGATGGATTTCCCTTTGTAACGGACCTCGAGGGTCTCCCTGTTATACCGTTTTCCATGGCAGGTTTCGCACGGTACAAGTACATCGGGGAGGAAATTCATCTCTATGTTCCGATACCCGTTGCCGCAACACGTTTCGCACCTCCCGCCCGCTATGTTGAACGAAAACCTGCCCGATTTGTATCCCCGTATCTTCGATTCGGGAAGTTCCGTAAACAACGCCCTTATATCGGAAAAGACGCCTGTATAGGTTGCCGGGGTCGAACGCGGGGTCCGTCCCAGCGGAGACTGGTCGACGGTTACAAGCTTGTCGATATTCTCAAGCCCTTCTATGCGGTCATACGGCAGAGGCGTCCGCAACGACCTGTAAAAATCGGAACTTATTGCAGGCTGGAGCGTTGAATTTATAAGCGACGATTTCCCGCTTCCGGAAACACCCGTTACGCATATTATCCTGCCAAGCGGGAGGAGCAGGTCCACATCTTTCAGGTTGTTCCCCTTTGCCCCGTACAGGACCAGCGTCTTGCCGTTGCCTTTCCGCCTCTTTTCGGGGACAGGTATTTTAAGCCCGCCGTTCAGGTATCTGGCCGTAAGGGTATCGGCCTTAAGCATCTCTGCCGGCGTCCCGGAAAAGACCACGTTTCCGCCGAGGCGTCCTGCCGCCGGCCCGAGGTCTATAACATAATCGGCGGCAAGCATCATCTCCTTGTCGTGTTCAACCACTATAATGGAATTCCCCACATCGCGCAGCCTCTTCAGTGAGTTTATCAGTTTTATGTTGTCTTTCTGATGCAGGCCTATGCTTGGCTCATCAAGGATATACAGCACGTTTACAAGCCGCGAGCCGATTTGCGTAGCCAGCCTTATCCGCTGGCTTTCGCCCCCGGAGAGGGTTGCACTCGCCCTGTTGAGGTTCAGATAATCCAACCCCACGTCTATAAGGAACTTCAGGCGCACCTTTATCTCCTTTACAATCTCCTCGGCTATCGGGCGCTGCCTGTCGGAGAGCTTTCCGTCAAGCGATACGAACCATTCGTAAAGGTGCGCTATATCCATGCGTACCAGTTCGGCTATCCCCTTGCCGCATATCTTGTAGCTCAAGGCTTCCCTGTTCAGCCGCATGCCGTGGCACTCGTCGCACTGCTTTACCGAAACGAACTGCCCGGCCCACTTCTGGGCCTGCGACGTTGCGTCGGACTGCTGCTGCATTTCTATGTACTTCACAAGCCCTTCATACGGAGTAAAGAAATTGGACGACGCTCCCAGGACATGGTCCTTTATCACCAACCGTTCGCCCGTTCCGTTGAGTATATCGTCAAGTGCCTCTGCAGGCATCTCTTTCAACGGGGTTTTGAGTGTTACGCCGTATTTGTCGCATATAGCCTCTATCTGCCAGAATACAAGCATATTCTTGTATTTGCCCAACGGCAGTATTCCGCCCTGGTATATGGAAAGGTCCATATCGGGCATGATCTTCTCGCGGTCTATTATGTTTACATATCCGAGCCCTTTGCATTTGGGACATGCACCGTTGGGAGAATTGAACGAAAAATTGTGCGGTGCCGGTTCGCTGTACGACAACCCGGTTTGCGGGTCCATTAGCATCCGGCTGTAATGGCGCAGTTCGCCGCTGTCCACATCGAGGACCATGACCAGCCCTTCACCGCGCTGCATGGCTGTTCTCAGACTCTCCTTAAGCCTCCGCCCGTCATTTTCGGAAACCCGCAACTTGTCCACCACAAGTTCTATGCTGTGGTTTTTGTACCTGTCGAGTTTCATCCCGGGGAGTATCTCCCTTATCTCCCCGTCTACCCGCACGTACAGATACCCTTTCTTCCGCATGCTCTCGAACACTTCCTTATAGTGCCCTTTCCTGTTGCGCACGAGCGGGGCGAGGATATTTATCCTTTTCCCGCTATATCGTTCCATAACCAGGGCGATAATCTGCTCCTCGCCGTATTTCACCATTTTTTCGCCCGTAAGGTAAGAGTATGCCTCCCCGGCCCTGGCATAGAGGAGGCGGAGGAAATCGTATATTTCGGTTGTGGTCCCGACCGTAGAACGGGGATTCTTGTTTACGGTCTTCTGCTCTATCGCAATTACCGGCGACAGGCCCGAGATGTTGTCTACGTCGGGGCGTTCCAGCGCACCTATAAAATACCTGGCATATGATGAAAAGGTCTCGATGTAACGCCTTTGCCCTTCGGCGAATATCGTATCGAATGCCAACGACGATTTGCCGCTTCCGCTCAACCCCGTAATAACGGTAAATTCATTGCGGGGAATGGCTACGTCTATATTCTTGAGGTTGTTTACCCGCGCGCCGTGTACTTCTATGTATTTTTTCCCTTTCCCCATTCCGTTTTTCTCAGTCTATTGTCCATTTATCGTAATAAACCGGCTGCCTGTTACTGCTGTAAAACAAGTCTTCGACATAAGGTATCAGCAGCATGTACGAAGAGCCTTCCTTTACGGGGAGTTTACGGGCGCGCAACCAGGAATTGAACTCCTTCAGTTGCGAGTAGGTTATCCCCTGTCCGTTTGCAAAGGCCGAAAGGTCGGGGATATCTTCCGTTACTTCCACCTCTTTGAAACGTATCTGCGGGTAAAGTTGCTCCCTGCGGATAACGAACCCGTACTTCAGGGGGTCTTCCATTACAGCCTTGATAGCCATCATGCGGAACATGTAGCGCGATGTTTCATCGTTCAGCCACAAATCCAGTGCGTGCTCCTGTATCTGCTTGTCGAGCTCGGAAGAGATTCTCCCCTGCCCCGCATTATACGATGCCGCTGCGGTAATCCAGCTCCCGTATCGGTTGTACGCCGACTTTAGATATTTGCATGCCGCCCTCGTAGCCTTTATTATATTGTAGCGTTCGTCCACATAGTCCGAAATTTCAAGCCCGTAGCTCTTCCCCGTCGACGGCACTATCTGCCATAACCCGGCTGCTTTTGCCGGAGATACGGCACGCGGATTAAGGAAACTCTCTATTACGGCAAGATAGACGAAATCGCCCGGTACGCCCATTTCATCCAATATCGGCTTTATTATGGGAAAATAACGGTTGGCCCTCTTTATGACAAGCAACGTATTGGTATGGTTGAAACAGAAACCTGTCAGTTCCCTGTCAAACCTCTCGCGCAAATCAAAACGGTCGAGTACCACAGTCTCTCCCGCCCAATCGCACGTTGCAGGCACTTCGGGTACTGCCGAGAATGCCGAGACCTCGCTGCGTATATCGTATTGCGGCACAGCCTCCTGCACCGACAGCGCAACAGCCAGGAGCATCAGAAAAAAACTCTTTTTATATTGCATATGCTTAATTCCTCCCCCGTATTATATTTATATGACCTTTCAGTTTGTATTCGTTTCCGTCGGAACCTCTTGCCTGTATAACGTAAAAATAGACACCGGGGGGGGCGAGTTTCCCGTGATAGTAGCCGTCCCAACCCATTGACGGGTCTTCAAAACGGCAGACTTCCTGACCCCACCGGTCGAATATGACGCACCTGAACTCCACTATGGACTTGTAGGCTACGCGCCACTCGTCGTTTACGCCCGGAGATGCTCCCGGGGAAAAAGCATTCGGGGCATCGATAAACGACTCGCTTATCGTTACCGTATATGTTTCATATTCCATACAGGTACTGTTCTCGGAATAGAGGCGCACATACACCGTCCCGGCATCCTTGAAGGTGTAGCTGAGCTCTTCTACCGGGTATATGGCATCGATTACCGGGTCGGGATCGTCAGCCCCGGCCTCGCTGCGGAATATCTGCCATGCCACGTAATTGTCCTCGTTTACGAATGCCTTGAAATTGACCGTTACGGGCGCGGACCCGCCGAGAACTCCCGATTCGAGCGGCACCTCCAGTTCATTGTCAGCCTTGCTGTCGGTCTGCGAAACCGATGAATGGAGGAATATCGCCCTCGGCTCGAACTCTTCGGCCGTCGTGATAGAGGATGCCGGGCTGCCCCATTTCGTCGGTATTTCATCTATCAGGGTTATAAGGGTTTTCTGGTACGGAGAGGTTATGACTATCTTGTCGTCAAGTTCGGGAACGACTTCTTCTTCAACCAGCACGTCGGAAACGGCAATCTGGTTCTCTTCATCCCACTCCCATGTATAGTACCGGATTTTCCGGGGAACAGCATCCATGCTCCCGGTTATGGTATAGTACGGTATTGTTATCCCTTCGCCCGCTATCCGTGCGGACATGCAGATATTGCTGTATGTATAGTCGTTTTCGATATAGGAAACAGGGATATACGTGGAGACCCAGAAATAATACGCATCGTCCCCCTGCTCCACTACATAGCCGCAATCGCGCCCCCCGCCGGCAAGGGTAATGGTATTGCCCGTCTGCTGCGCCCCGGCGACAGGAAGTTTTGCCGATGCTCCCGAACTTGTAAACGTATACATCTGCATGTTTCCGGACGACTCGGAGGTGAAGCTTATCGTAAGGTTGTCTATCGGGGAGACGACATATACCCCCATGTTCAGGCCCGTCGAAAGTTCGTTGGGCGAATATTTGTACGCCCGGCCTCCGTTTATTTCGAGCGTGGCCGATGAAACCGGAAAAAACAGCAACGACAGGACCGACAATATAAATATCTGCTTTTTCATACCCTATGCTATGGAACTCCTCTATATATAAACGGCCTGCTAAGATAATAATTGTTCGGGAAACGGGAACATTATTTTTTATGCAGGCGTATGCCGCCAGTGCTTCCGCGGGTTTTCACAACGCCTCCGGACATTGCCGTAACGCAATTGCATCTGTTATCTTTTTTTTATAACTTCGCAACCGGTAAGGATTGAGCCGGTTATCACCGGCAACCGACGGCCGTTCAGGCCGTTATTGCCCGTGATAAGGGACAGGCCTTCCCAAAGTTGCAGCAACCGTACCGCCGGCACTTCAAGAGGGAAGCCCCTGCCTGGCGGTCCGCGTTTATTGCAGAATCCTGTCCGTGAAAGTTCTGGCAGGATACAGCGACAAATGTTTTTAACTTGAATCACAGAAACAGACGGCCTCTACAATTATACAGCCAGATGAAACAAACCGCATTAACAATAATTGCAGCAATTGCAATGATGCTCGCCGCCACTGCCGTATCGCGGGCGGAAGAGTACAAGACAGCTACCGTAAAAGGGACGGAATGCTATATCTATTATGTCAAGCAGGGAGAGGGGTTTTACAGCCTGAACAGGAAATTCGGGGTTACCCGCGATGATGTGGTAAAACTCAACCCTTCGGCCAGAAACGGTTTGAACAGAGGCCAGAAACTGTATATACCGATTCCGGAAAAAGCCGAAGTGAATACGGCGCCTGACGTTGCAACCCACATTGTAAAACAGGGGGAAAGCCTTTATGCCATATCGAGGCAGTACGATACTACGGTAGCCGAAATAATGGAACTCAACGGTTTGACGTCATCGGCCCTGAAAGCCGGGGTCGAAATAAAGATTCCGCAAAAGGCGGCAGGCACTGCGGTAGCCGGTGCACAGGAAAAGAAAAACGCAAAGGCTTCCGGGCCGGAGAAGAAGCAGGAAAGCGGCATAGCCATAATCAACGGCGAACGTTACAGGACGGAGAAATATGTAGTACAACGCCGGGAGACCCTGTACAGCATTTCGCAAAAGTTCAATATCTCAATAGACAATATCCTGGCTTGCAATCCCGGCATAAAGAGTCTTTCAAAAGGGGATATCCTTAACATTCCCATGACAAGGGAGGTTGTCAAGGTCGTCGATGAATACAAGGCCGCCAACCAGCCCATAACCGTTTCGGCAGGGCCTGAGATGCCAGACACATGCGGCAAGGACAGGAACCATATAAAGATTGCCGTCCTGTACCCTTTCCGTCTCAACGCCCCGAACTCCCATTCAAAGGCTTTCATAGCCTGCTACAAGGGGATTCTCCTCGCCCTTGACAGCATGAAGCACGAGGGGCTGTCGTCTGAAGTCTTTACGTTCGACACCGAAGGGAGCAGCGAAAAGACGAAACAGATTCTGTCGGCCCCCGAACTGAGAGGGACGGACATAATATTCGGGCCTGACGACAAGGAGAGCATAAGGCTGATTGGAGAATACGCCAGGGACAACGGTTCTCTGCTTGTAAATTCATTTTCCGTCAACGACAACGAAGTTGCCGGAAACAGGCATATAATGCAGGGGCACATCCCGAGCTCGCAGTTCTATGCAACGGCAAGCAAGGCGCTGGCAAAATCGGCAACCGGCAAGGAAATAGTTTTTCTTATAGACAATTACGAGACCAACGACAAGAAAGAGTTCATAAACAATCTGAGGGAAGAATTGAAAGCCTCCGGCAAAGAAATAACGAAATTCAATTTCAACGACCCTGCCAATTTCAGCGTCCTCTCCAGTTCGATAGAGAAAGGCGCGGACGTCGTATTCATTGCAACTTCGTCCACCCGCAACGGCGTTGCCAAGACCACGGCCCTTGTAAGCAAGATAAAAGAGACCCGCCCGGACCTTAAGATTTCACTGTTCGGGTATCCCGAATGGCTGACTTACACGAAGGACTACCTTGAAATTTTCCACAACCTCAACACCACGGTCTTCTCGAGGTTCTACATAAACAGCAACGATGCTGCATGGAAAGAGTTTTACCGCAATTACCGGTACTGGTACGGAAGTCCGGCCGGATACTCGATACCGGCCACGGACGTGCTCGGTTTCGATACGGGGATATTCCTGCTGAAAGGATACGCCATGTACGGCAATGAACTGGAGGCCAACATTTCATCCTTACAGTCCAACAGCATCCAGACCGATTTCAGCATGTCCCGCATATCCGAAAACGGAGGGTATATCAACCGGAACATCTACTTCGTAACCTTTTCCCCCGAATTTACCATTACAAAAAGCAGAGTTGAATAATGAAACGGGTTCTGATATTTGCGTTTTTACTGGCAGTTGTATCGACATCGGGAGGTTTCGCCCAGAAGAAAATCGGCAAGGAACTGTTTCTGGGAGTAAAGGGGGGGACGACGTGGTCGCGCCTCTCCATCGACCCCAACATAAAACAGACGATGGGCATGGGGTATCTCGGCGGGGTATCGATGCGTTATGCCGAAGAGAAGTTCTTCGGTGTAATAGTAGAGTTGAACTTTGCACAGCACGGCTGGAAAGAGGACTTTGCAGAAGAAACGAACCCGTACCGGTACCGCCGCGTGCTGAATTACCTGGAACTGCCGTTCCTGGCCCATATATATTTCGGCAACAGGGCATTCCGTTTTTTCATAAATTTAGGCCCGCAAATAGGGTTATGTATAGGGGAAAACAGCATATCGAACTTCAATTATGCCGAGCCGCCCGCTTTTGACCTGCCGAGAGAAACCACGCATTATGCAAAAGGCGTAGAACACCCGTTCGACTACGGGCTGACAGGCGGAGGGGGCTTTGAAATCAGAATCAGGGAGAGGCACGCCATACTCGTAGAAGCAAGATACTACTTCGGGCTCGGCGACATATTCAACAACCGCAGTTCGGATTACTTTTCCGTATCGTCCAACCAAAGCATCCTGCTGTCGCTGTCGTATATGGTAAATATTAAAAAGCAGAAAAACAGACCTGCGGCAATAAGGTATGGCTCCCTTTACTGAGCCTGCCTCTTCCGGTACGGTACGCCGCAGTGCAGGTTTCACCGCGCCCGCCGTTTTTTAGCGGCGTCTGATATTCGGCTGCTCAAGGCCGTACCGTTTCTTTTTATTTGCATAACGCAACACAAACGCAAGCAGCAGCGCTGCCACCCCTGTCGCGGCGAATACCTCCATAGGGAGGGTGTAATCGTACAGGACCGTATCACCGCTCTTCCCTGCCACACAGTACCTGTTCAGCAACCATCCGATAAGCAGCGGACCGCCCATAAGCCCCCAGTTCTGAATCCAGAATATAAAGGCGTATGCCGTTCCGAGGTCCTTTTCCGCCACAATCTTGGGAACGGACGGCCACATGGCAGAAGGGAGCAGCGATACCGCAACGCCGAGCAAGACCATAAGCAGCATGGCAAACCACCATGTATTGAGTATCGGGAGGGCGAAGAAAACGTGGACCGCCGTAAGAATCAACGCCCCAACTATCATTATCTCCGCTCCGTGGCCGCGACGGTCGTACAGAGAACCGAACAGGGGTGTCATAATCAGTGTCCCGACCGGCAGGAGAGCAGGGATAAATCCGGCCAGCGATTCTTCCACTCCGTACTTGTTTATCATCAAGTCTGGGGCATATTTCAGGAACGGGAAAACGGCCGTATAAAAGAATACGCACAACGCGGTTATTATCCAGAACCCGGAATTGCGCAACAAATGGAATACGTCGGAATATTTGAACACATCAGACGCGGCATCACCGCCGCCGGCATTTTCACTGTCAATCATCCGGTCGTAGAAGGTGTATAAAAAGAACCCCATTGTCCCTATGCACAGGATAAACAGGGCCATCAACAGCGGGAAGGACTCGGCCGCATCGCCCGACACTCCGAAATGTTCCGCTACGGGCAGCGAGAAGGCAAGAGCCAGCATGGTACCCAAACGGGCAGCCGCCACCTGCAATCCGAGCGCAAGTGCAAGTTCCTTGCCCTTGAACCATTTGACTGCTATTTTCGTGGCTGTTATATTTACGGTTTCGCATCCTACACCGAATATTGCAAAACCCACTGACGCCAGCAACACCTGTCTGTTTATCCCGAACAGGTAACCGTCGACCGGGATAAGGCCCTTGATAGCGGCATACTTCAGCGCACCGCCGGCCAGCATGACAAGACACGAAGCCATCCCGGTAAACCGGATACCGGCCTTGTCGAGCAGTATCCCTCCGAATATAATCATCAGGAAAAACACGTTGAACCAGCTGTAAGCCCCGGAAAAGAGCCCGTACTCGGTGCTTGTCCAGCCGAGTTCCCTTTCAAGCACCGGTTTGAGGGGAGACATTATATCGGTTATCATGTAACCTCCCAGCATGGTAAAGGAGACTATGGCCAGCACACTCCACCTTACCGCCGCTATCTCTCCTATTTTTCTCTGTTGTGCCATACGTTTCTATCTTCTTACAAACCGTAAAACGTTCTCCACGTGCTGCGTGTGGGGGAACATGTCGACCGGCTGCACCCGGTCTATAGAATAACTGCAATTCAGCAGCGCTGCATCCCTTGCCTGCGTTGCCGGATTGCAGCTTACATAAACAATCTTCTCGGGGGCCGCAGCAAGTATCGCCATTATCACATCTTCATGCATTCCGGCTCTCGGGGGGTCGGTTACAATGACGTCTGGCCGCCCGTGCTTTTCTATAAAATCGAGCGTAAGCAGGTCTTTCATGTCGCCCGCATAGAACAACGTATTGTCTATGCCGTTTATCACGGAGTTCTCGCGCGCATCTTCTATGGCCTCCGGAACATACTCTATCCCGATGACCTTGCGTGCATCGGATGCAAGGAAATTGGCTATCGTGCCGGTGCCGGTGTAAAGGTCGTAGACAAGTTCGCTGCCCTTGAGGGAGGCGAATTCCTTTACCGTATTGTACAGCGTGCAGGCCTGCTCGGAGTTGGTCTGGTAAAACGACTTGGGACCTATCTTGTAACGCAGGTTCTCCATTTTCTCGAATATGTGGCCGCGACCGCTCCAGACCTTTATATCCAAATCGGTTATCGTATCGTTGCACTTCGTATTCACCACATACATCAGCGATGTTATCTGCGGGAAAGCATCGGCCACATGCTCCATCATGGCCTTTATCTTGTCCATGTCGCGAGTGGAGAATATGACTATGAGCATTATCTCGCCGAGCGTGGAAGTACGGATTATTATCCCGCGCATGTCGCCCGTTTGCTGGCGCAGGTCATAAAAGGCATATCCGTTCTCGGTCGCGAACTTGCGTATTTCAAGCCGTATGGCGTCGGAAACCGGGTCCTGCAGATAACATTGGCGTATGTCAAGTATCTTGTCGAACATGCCGGGTATATGGAAACCGAGGGCATCGCGCGAGGCGATTATCTCCCCGCTTTCCAGTTCAGCCCTGGTCAGCCACGACCTGTTTGAGAACGAAAATTCCAGCTTGTTCCTGTAATAATACTGCCTGGCCGAACCTTTTATGGGAGAAACAGGCGGCAACTCCACCTTGCCTATCCTTTGCAGGTTGTCCACCACCTGCTGCTGCTTGCAGGAGAGCTGCATTTCGTACGACAGGTGTTGCCACCTGCACCCGCCGCATACGCCGAAATGCGAACAGACCGGGTCCACCCGGTACGGGGATTTCTCTTTCAGGGTTACTATTTCCCCTTCGGCATAATTATGTTTTTTGCGTACTATCCTGACGTCGGCGATATCGCCGGGCGCAGCATACGGTACGAACAAGACCATGTCGTCTATCCTGGCCAGAGCCTTGCCTTCGGCCGCCACTCCGGTTATTTTCACGTTTTCCAGTACAGGAAACTCTCTCTTTCTTCTTCCCAATTTACAACTGTTTTTGTCAAAAATCGACCAAAGGTACATATATTCGGCGAAATTCGTGTCATATGTATATTTTTAACACTGATTTAAAAAATATCAGTAATAGCGTTGCAAAATAGATATTAAAAGATTACTTTTGTAAAATATAGGACGAAAAATACTCGTTTAATTTAACAACTATATTTTTTAAACAAAATGAAGAGAGTTTATACGTTCGGCAACGGCCAGGCAGAAGGTCGCGCCGATATGAAAAATCTACTCGGAGGGAAAGGTGCGAACCTTGCTGAAATGAACCTTATAGGCGTACCCGTTCCTCCAGGTTTCACCATCACGACTGAAGTTTGCACGGCTTACAACCAGGACGGACGCGATGCTGTTGTTGCCATGATAAAGGAGGACGTGGAGAAGTCGATTGCCTATATAGAGAATATAATGGGTACAAAATTCGGCGACGCCAAGAACCCCCTGCTCGTTTCGGTACGCTCGGGCGCACGCGTATCCATGCCCGGCATGATGGATACCGTCCTCAACCTCGGTATTACCGAGAAGGTTGCCGAAGGCATTGCCGTAAAGACCGGCAACCCGCGTTTTGCCTGGGACTCCTACAGACGTTTTGTCCAGATGTACGGCGACGTGGTACTGGGCATGAAACCCAAAAGCAAAACCGATATCGACCCGTTTGAGGAGGTAATGGACAAGGTCAAAGCCCAGAAAGGGGTGAAACTGGATACCGAACTCGACGTAAACGACTTGAAGGAACTTGTAAAGCTCTTCAAGATTGCCGTCAAGGAGAGAACCGGAAAGGAATTCCCCGATGACCCGTGGGAACAGCTTTGGGGTGCAATATGCGCCGTGTTCGACAGCTGGATGAACGAACGCGCAATATATTACAGGCGTATGAACCAGATACCCGAAGAATGGGGTACAGCCGTAAACGTACAGGCAATGGTATTCGGGAACATGGGCAACACGTCGGCTACCGGCGTAGCATTTACCCGCGATGCCGCTACCGGCGAGGACATCTTCAACGGCGAATACCTTATCAATGCGCAGGGCGAGGACGTTGTTGCCGGTATCAGGACACCTCAGCAGATAACCATTGAAGGTTCGCGCCGCTGGGCTGCGCTTCAGGGAATCAGCGAAGAGGTTCGCGCATCGAAATACCCGTCGCTGGAAGAGTCGATGCCCGAATGCGCAAAAGACCTCATCGAGACCCAGCAGAAACTGGAAGACTACTTCAAGGACATGCAGGACCTTGAATTTACCATACAGGACGGCAAACTGTGGCTTCTCCAGACCCGTAACGGAAAACGCACGGGTGCTGCAATGGTAAAGATTGCCATGGACATGTACCGTGCCGGACAGATAGACGACAAGACCGTTTTGAAACGTATGGAGCCGCAGAAACTGGACGAGCTTCTGCACCCCGTATTCGACAAAGTGGCTCTTAAATCGGCAAAAGTAGTGGCAAAAGGTCTTCCCGCATCCCCGGGTGCTGCTGCCGGACAGATAGTATTCTTTGCCGACGATGCAGAGGCATGGGCCGAAAAACGCAAGAAAGTGATTCTTGTAAGAATAGAGACTTCGCCCGAAGACCTCCGCGGCATGAACGTAGCCCAGGGTATTCTCACGGCCCGCGGCGGTATGACATCGCATGCGGCAGTCGTTGCCCGCGGTATGGGCAAGTGCTGCGTATCGGGAGCAGGCGAAATAAACGTAGACTACAAGGCGCGCACTATCGAAATGGGCGGAAAAGTTTACAAGGAGGGCGACTGGATTTCTCTCAACGGTTCCACCGGGGAGGTTTACGACGGGCAGGTAAGCACCGTAGAGGCAGACCTCAGCGGAGACTTCGGCGCAATTATGGATATTGCCGAAAAATACACCCAAATGGATGTACGTACAAATGCCGACACCCCGCGCGATGCAAAAACGGCGCGCCGCTTCGGGGCGAAAGGTATCGGTCTCTGCCGTACGGAACACATGTTCTTTGAAGGGGAACGCATCAAGGCCATGCGCGAAATGATTCTCGCCGGCAACGAAGAGGGCCGCCGCGAAGCCCTCAAGAAACTCCTTCCCATACAGAGACAGGACTTCTTTGAAATATTCATGGCAATGGACGGCTACGGAGTAACGATACGTCTCCTCGACCCGCCTCTGCACGAATTCGTACCCCACCAGCTTGCTACGCAGAAGGAACTTGCGGCAGAAATGGGGCTTACGCTTGAAGACGTAAAGATAGCCTGCGACTCGCTCGCAGAGTTCAACCCGATGCTCGGGCACAGAGGTTGCCGTCTCGGATGTACCTATCCCGAAATTACGGAGATGCAGGCCCGCGCCATAATAGAAGCCGCACTCGATGCAAAACTTCAGGGAGCTAAAGTTACTCCGGAAATAATGGTCCCGCTTGTAGGGATGCTGAACGAGCTCAAGATGCAGGCAGAGGTAATCAACAATACGGCCGAAAAGGTATTTGCAGAACGCGGCGAACGCATCGACTACAAAATAGGTACGATGATTGAAGTTCCGCGCGCTGCCCTGACGGCCGACAAGATTGCCGAAGTTGCAGACTTCTTCTCGTTCGGGACAAACGACCTTACCCAGATGACCTTCGGGTTCTCCCGCGACGACGCAGGCAAGTTCCTCAAGGTTTATCAGGAAAAGGGAATCCTCAAAAACGATCCGTTCGCAATCCTCGACCAGGAAGGTGTCGGACAACTCGTACGCATGGGGACAGAAAAAGGACGTTCCACGAAAGAGCACCTCAAGGTGGGTATCTGCGGCGAACACGGAGGCGAGCCGTCGTCTGTCAAGTTCTGCGCTTCAATAGGCATGAACTACGTGAGCTGCAGCCCGTTCCGCGTACCCATTGCAAGAGTTGCAGCCGCACAGGCAGCTATCGAATAACAGGAAAATCCGTTCGATATACATATTGGAAAGAGTCCCGGCACAGAAACCCGGGACTCTTTCTTTTTTAAGTTCGTAACTGTTCCGACAAACCGGCCTGTACAGGCACGGAGAAACTGCATCCGGCAACACACGTGGTGTTATGGCAAAAAATATATTTGCATATGCCTGCGTTTGGTGTACCTTTGCTGCCGGGACAGCGAAAGGTTGTTCGGGACAAGCCGTACATGCCTTATTCGGCATACGGCACAAGCCTTCTTGGGATATGATAGTACGGAAAATTTTTTCAGTTGAAACGGGACACATTGTAAGGAACTGTTCGAGCGACAGATGCAAATATTCCCACCACGGACACAGTGCAAAGGTAGAACTGTTCTTTGAATCGGAATACCTGGACCGTGCCGGTATGGTCATGGACTTCGGCCTGATGAAAAACGACATAAAGGCTTTTATCGACACCATGGACCACTGTTACCTGTTTTGTTCGTCCGAAGGAGAAGAGTTCACCGCCTTCCACAAACGATACAACAGCCGGTGGATTGAACTGCCGTTCATCCCCTCTGCCGAGATGCTGAGCATTTTCATATTCCGCTTTGTGGAACAGATAATCCGATTCACCATTTTCACCAACGGAGAGCGCGATGTGCGTCTGAAAAGCGTAAGATACCACGAAACCGACACGTGTTACGCCGAATGCGACAAGGCTGATGCCATGAGGTACACTCCGGCGGAATTTTCCGAACTGCTCGGCAGCATTGTTTTCTCGGATGAGCTTTCGGCCGGTATGCCGGAGAATCTTGTAAAGAAACTCGGCGGCACAGCCGTCCCCAACCCCGAAACCGAACAGCAGATAAGATTATGAATTTTCCCGTCATAGAACTTTTCAGGTCGATTCAGGGAGAAGGCCTGTATACGGGATACCCGTCCATATTCGTCCGCCTTACGGGATGCAACCTGAGATGCGTTTTCAAAGGAGCGGAATGCGACACGCCATACACCTCGCACCGGGCCGAAGCCGCACGCTACGGGGTTGATGAGTGTTTGAACTTCATACGGGAAAACCGCCACATAAAACATATTGTCATTACAGGCGGAGAACCGCTGCTATATCTGCCCGGCATAAACTCGTTCATTGAAGAGACGGAAAAGATTTATGCCGGAAGAGGAAACGGAGCTCCGGTAATAACGGTAGAAACCAACGGCACTGTCCCGATAGATTTCGACAGGTACGGCCATATGCGGAATGTGTCATTGTGGAGCATATCGCCCAAACTCTCGTCTTCCGAACCCTCTGAACAGGACGGGGTCCCGTCAGAATGGGTAGTGCGGCACAAGAGAGACCGCTATGACAGAAATGTTTTTACGGGCAACATCCGGAACATCCTGTCGGAGGGGAATGCACTGCTCCAATTGAAGTTCGTGTATACCGACAGCAGTTGCGTACCGGAAATCAAGCGCGACTATTTAAGCCCCATATCGGAAATACCGGGCATGTCTCCGGCCTGCCGTGAAAGGATTACAGTAATGCTGATGCCCGAAGGGACCTCGCCCGAAGAGATTACAGCGAAAAGGGACGAGATGACGGATTGCTGCATTAAGGAGGGGTGGGTCTATTGCACGCGACTGCATATTTCCCTTTTCGGCAACGAAAGGGAAAAATGACAGCCCGGCAAATGGGAGAAGACTAACAACGCAGAGGCGGCAGGATACTGAACATTTTCCTGCCGCCTCCGTTTTTCAAGCCTTCCCTGCTGCATCAATCGGCTATCAGCTTGCGATAACGCGGACGCTTGGGTTCGATATTGCCGAGCCGCATTTTCTTGTTTTCTTCGTATTCGGAATAACTCCCTTCAAAGAAAAATACGTGAGAATCACCCTCGAATGCAAGGATATGCGTACATATGCGGTCAAGGAACCAGCGGTCGTGCGAAACCACTACCGCACATCCGGCAAAATTTTCCAATCCTTCTTCAAGAGCCCTGAGAGTATTTACGTCTATATCGTTGGTGGGTTCGTCGAGCAACAGCACGTTCCCTTCTTCCTTCAGCGCCATTGCCAGATGCAGGCGGTTGCGTTCCCCTCCCGACAGCACTGCAGCCTTTTTCTCCTGGTCGGCCCCGGAGAAATTGAATCGCGACAGATAGGCGCGGGCGTTAATATCGCGCCCGCCCATACGGATATTCTCCAATCCTCCCGATATTATCTGATATACGCTCTTTTCCGGATCTATATCCTTGTGGGTCTGGTCGACATATGCAATCTTCACCGTTTCCCCGACGGTGAACACTCCCTTGTCGGGCTTCTCGCTCCCGGTTATCAGGCGAAACAATGTTGTCTTGCCTGCCCCGTTAGGCCCTATCACGCCTACTATGCCATTGGGGGGAAGCATGAAATTGAGATCATCGAACAGCAGTTTGTCGCCGTACCCTTTTGCCACCCCGACTGCTTCAATCACCTTGTTCCCGAGGCGCGGCCCGTTGGGGATATATATCTCCAGTTTCTCTTCCCTCTCTTTCTGGTCCTGATTCAGAAGCTTGTCGTATGAGTTCAGACGGGCCTTGCCTTTTGCCTGACGTGCCTTGGGCGTCATGTTTATCCACTCCAGCTCGCGTTCGAGCGTTTTGCGCCGTTTGCTGGCCTGTTTCTCTTCCTGTTCGAGACGCTTAGTCTTCTGTTCCAGCCACGACGTATAATTCCCTTTCCAGGGTATCCCCTCGCCGCGGTCGAGTTCGAGTATCCACCCGGCAACATGGTCAAGGAAATACCTGTCGTGGGTTATTGCTATGACTGTCCCGGGGTAACGGTTCAGATGCTGTTCCAACCAGTCTATCGATTCGGCATCGAGGTGGTTTGTCGGCTCGTCGAGCAACAGTATGTCGGGTTGCTTGAGCAGCAGCCTGCACAATGCCACCCTGCGCCGTTCGCCTCCCGAGAGGGTCGCTACCGGCTGGTCTTCCGGGGGACAACGCAAAGCATCCATGGCCCGCTCCAGTTTGTTGTCGATATTCCATGCATCGGTCGAATCTATTATATCCTGCAACTCGGCCTGGCGCTGCAAAAGCTTGTCCATTTTGTCGGCATCTTCATAATATTCGGGAAGGCCGAATTTTTCATTTATCTCTTCATACTCTTTCAGAACGTCCATTGTTTCCTGAACCCCTTCCTGCACAATCTCCTTGACTGTTTTTGTATCGTCGAGATGCGGCTCCTGTTCAAGGTAACCGACGCTGTACCCGGGAGAAAACACCACTTCGCCCTGATATGAAGTATCTACTCCGGCTATTATTTTCAGCAAGGTAGACTTACCCGAACCGTTAAGACCGATTATACCTATCTTCGCCCCGTAGAAGAACGAGAGATAGATATTCTTGAGTACCTGCTTCTGAGGCGGGTAGGTTTTGCTTACACCCACCATTGAAAAGATTATTTTTTTATCGTCTGCCATATCGTCTGTTTTTCTATGCGGACGCGAAGATAATAAATTTCCTTTATTCTCTTCATATTATGCCGCTGATGAGCAGCACCTGTTATCCTGCCATTTGCATATATCGCGATATATGCGTATTTTTACATGCTTAGCAATCATTAACCCGAATTATGTCAAAAATTTACGCCGTCATCCTTTTGACCCTTATCGGATTTGCCGTATGCAAAGCCGATGAATACTACTGCCTTGTTGCAGACGACAATACGAAATTCGCAATAGCCGATATCGACTATCTCCTTGCCTCCGACTCGGAACCTACGTTTAACGTGGTGATGAAAGACGGGACGGTAAGCGGCCCGATAACCAGAGCCACCTTCGGCAAGGAGTTTTATCAGGAGAGCGGGATAACCGGACGGGAAGCCGCAACCGTTGCCGTATTCCCGAACCCCGTCAAAGAATACCTGCATGTTACAGGCATGGGGGACGAAGAGCGGGATCTGGGAATCTACTCGATAAACGGGGCTTGTTTAAGGAGCATCAGGGCTGGAGGGGACGGGGTTACCGTTTTCGTGGGCGATCTGCCTGAAGGGAAATACCTGTTGCGCACTGACAGGAGTTCGATGATTTTTATAAAAGACTGACAAAAAAGGAGACTGCACATGAAACTTATTGTCTTGACTACAACCCTTGCGCTTTTCCTCTCTTCCGCCGAAGCCGGCGCACAGTTCGTAATAGAGAAGTCCGACGGGACGATTTCGGCGCTGAATGACGGCAAAGTATCGTTCTCTTCCGATGCCGGCGGGAAATGGAGTGTCGGGGACACTTACAACGAAGCGGACGATATAGACTGTATTTCGTACATAAGGCGCACGCTTCCCAAACGGCCTTTCGACAAAACGCTCTACTACGGACGTTCGCTGCTGGACGAAAACGAACAGAAGGCATACGACCTGCTGATGGAATCTTTCCTGAACTTTTCGCCCGACCCGGCAGCCCCGAATGCAAAACGTATTGCGATAGACTTTACGGCCGCCGGCATTGAAATTACATACAGCCAGCTTCTGACAATAGGCCAGTATCTGCTCTACGACGACCCGCGCCTGCTGATGCTCCAGTCGGCCGTACCCAAGGGCGACCCCACGCAAATGGTATCGCCGCCGCGGACAGGCCCGGTTGGCACCGTATATTACGATGCCCGTTTCTTCAACGTCAATACGGCATATACGATTCAGAACCTGAACTCGGCCAAGATAGAGGCTGCGGCATCGAAAATACTCGACAAGATAAAACCCGACATGAACGATGCCCAGAAATTCAGGCTGCTGCACGACGAGTTCCTGGAACTTGTCAGTTACGGAGGCATGTCCACGGGAAATTCCGGAACGATTGAAGGGGCGTTTATTCCGAATGCCTCGGGATACTACGCGATAGTATGTCAGGGGTATGCAAAAGGCCTGCAATATCTGTGCCTCCGCGCAGGGATACCGGCCATTTATGTTTCGGGTACGGCAAACTACAACCCTCCGCCGGTTGCCCACGCATGGAACATGGTTATGATAGACGGAGAATGGTATAATGTAGACCCCACCAACGACGACCCGCCTCTCGGTGCGGAAGGGGTAAATCACACCGACTTCCTGCAATGCGACGCCGATTTCCTGCACGACCATACTCCCGGCACTAATACCGAAGGGTCGACGGAATTTTTCCCGGTACTCCCCGAAACGGCAGGACAAAGCTATCCGCTGGAAGATACCGTATACCCATAGCAGGGGCGTACACGGCAACAGTTGCACGTACAGCCGTCTTCCCGAACCGCCGGATACCGCTGCCCCCATAAAATACGGCAGAAGAGGGCAACGTTTCCGAGAAGGTGTCCCGGACAGTAAAATATCTGGAAATACATAACAGGAACAGAGTATGAACATAAACAGACAAGTGCTTTGTACAATGGCTTTGGCATCTTCGGCAACGGCCGGATGCGCATTTGCCGAAGAGAACCGTCCGAACATAATAATTTTCATGGTGGACGATATGGGGTGGCAAGATACGTCCTTGCCGTTCTGGAAAGAGAAGACCCCTTATAACATGGTTTACGAAACGCCCAACATGGAACGGCTTGCAAAAAAGGGGATGATGTTCACACAGGCCTACGCAAGCAGCATAAGTTCGCCGAGCCGGTGCAGCCTGCTTACGGGGAGCAATGCCGCCCGGCACTGCGTAACGAACTGGACCCTGCACAAGAACACGCCGACAGACGGCAGCGATGACCTTGTTGTACCTCCCGACTGGAACGTAAACGGAATCTGTCAGGTTCCGGGTATTCCGCACACTTACCAGGCCACTTCGTTCGTACAGATACTGAAAGACAACGGCTACCATACCATACACTGCGGAAAGGCCCACTTCGGGGCAATGGATACCCCGGGGGAGAATCCGCACCATTTCGGGTTTGAGGTAAATATTGCCGGGCATGCCGCAGGAGGCCCTGCCAGCTACCTCGGCGAACGCAACTTCGGCAATAATACCGACGGTACGGAGAGCTCTCCTTTCGCCATTCCCGGACTTAAAGATTACTGGGGCAAGGATATTTTCGTTACCGAAGCGCTTACGATAGAGGCGATAAAGGCTCTCGACAAGGCAAAGAACCTGGACCAGCCGTTCTTCCTGTACATGTCGCACTATGCCGTACACGTCCCTTACGACAAGGATATGCGGTTTTACGACAAATACCGCAATGAAAAAGGGATGTCCGAGAACGGGGCTGCATACGCCGCCCTTGTGGAGGGTATGGATAAAAGCCTCGGCGATATCATGGACTGGCTGGAGGAAAACGCTCTTGACGAAAACACCGTTATAATGTTCATGTCCGACAACGGCGGCTTTGCCATAGACAGGAGGTTCAGCAATGAAGAACTGCACACCCAGAATGCCCCGCTGAGCAGCGGCAAAGGCTCTGCAAGGGAGGGCGGAATCCGCGAACCGATGATTGTATCATGGCCGGGCAAAGTCGAGGAAGGGAGCAAGTGCGACAAATACGTGATAATAGAGGATTTCTTCCCGACAGTGCTTGATATGGCCGGAATTGAAGATTACGAAACGGTTCAGGAAGTAGACGGAATAAGCATGGTCCCTTTGTTGGAAGGAAGCGGGGATACGTCGAAGGGAAGGGCCCTGTTCTGGAACTGCCCCAACATATGGGGCGTAGAGGGGCCCGGCATAGGCCCTACATGCACTGTCAGGGACGGGGACTGGAAACTCATATACTACTACGATACGGGCAAGAAGGAACTGTTCAACATAAAAGAGGATATAGGCGAAAAGAAGAATCTTGCCGACAGCAATCCCGACAAGACAAAGCAGCTCTCCAGGAAACTGGGCAAGTACCTGCGGAGTACGGGCGCCCAGCGCCCTGTACTGAAAAAGACAGGAGAGCCCGCACCGTGGCCGGACCGAATATAATTACATAAATATTGTTTTTCTGATGCTTTAATATGAACAGGAACGTTTTTTTAATAACTGGCGGGGCATTGTCGGTAATGGCAATGAACTCTTGTACGGAGAAAGATGAAAGGAAACCTATGAACATCGTTTACATCATGACCGACGACCATACGCGCCAGGTAATGGGGTGCTACGGCAGCAGCTATGCCGATACGCCCAACCTCGACCGAATAGCCGACGAAGGGGTAATATTCACCAACGCATATGTGGCCAATTCTATCAGCGGACCCAGCCGCGCATGCATAATAACTGGCAAGCACAGCCATGCCAACGGATTTACCGACAACACGCAGAGTTTTGACGGTTCGCAACAGACTTTTCCCAAACTGCTGCAGAAAGCCGGGTACGAGACTGCCGTTATAGGGAAATGGCATCTTCACTCGCAGCCCACCGGATTCGACTACTGGGATATTCTGATAGGCCAGGGCGACTATTACAATTCTCCGTTCATAACAATGGGCGACACACTGAAAACCGAAGGGTACGTAACCAACATAATAACGGACAAAAGCATTGAATGGCTTGAAAACAGACGCGACAAGGAGAAACCCTTCATGCTTATGGTACACCACAAGGCCATACACCGCAACTGGATGGCAGATACATGCCACCTGAAAGATTACGAAGATACGGTCTTCCCGTTGCCGGAGAACTTCTACGACGACTACGAAGGGCGCAAGGCTGCCTCGTTGCAGGAAATGGATATACGGAAAGGGGACATGGACCTGCTCTATGACCTGAAAATGTACCGTCCGGGCGACGAAAGCAGGCTTCGCCGGAATTATATATCGGATGACGGGAAATACGGTACTTACGGGAATATGAACGAAGAGCAGCGCAAAGCCTGGGATGCCCATTACAACCCCATAATAAAGGAATTCTTCTCGTCCGGTCTCAAGGGCAGGGAACTGATGGAATGGAAATACCAGCGGTACATGCGCGACTATATGAAGACGGTGAAATCGCTTGATGAAAATGTGGGGCGGCTTATGGAATACCTCGAGAAATCGGGTCTGCTGGAAAATACGCTGGTAGTATACACTTCGGACCAAGGGTTCTACATGGGCGAACACGGATGGTTCGACAAACGGTTCATGTACGACGAATCGTTCAGCACACCGCTGATAATGCGCCTTCCCGACGGGTATGACAGAAGGGGCGAAATTACGGAACTGGTACAGAATATCGACTATGCCCCCACATTCCTCGACATAGCCGGGGCCGATATTCCGGACGATATACAGGGAGTATCGCTCCTGCCGCTGCTCAAGGGGGAAAAACCCGACAACTGGAGAGAGGCTCTTTATTACCACTTCTACGAATATCCCGGCGAACATGCGGTAAGGAAGCATTACGGCATTTACGACGGGCGCTATAAACTGATTCACTTCTACGGCGACGATATAGATGAATGGGAGCTTTTCGACAGGGAGACAGACCCGCGCGAAATGCACAATATCTATTCCCTGCCGGAGAATGCCGAGAAGGTAAAACAGCTTAAAGAGGATTTGAAAGGGCTGCAAATAGAGTATAACGACCCGATACTCGAAACATACCCGTTATAGGAACAGGTCCGGACAATATGGAAACAGCAGGAGGCATGACTGACTCCTGCTGTTTCCATATTATTTCCGGGGCCTTCCGGCTGACGCCTTGCGGGGGAAGGGCAAGATGCTGCCTACTGCTGCGGTGTTGCGTTGCGTGCCGTTACTTTCAATATGTCTACCATGGAAAGCAGATTGACCAGCGAATCCCTTATGGCGGTAAAACGCGGCATATTCTCCCTGGCAACCGATTTTTTCGGTTGCGACTTTATCGAGAGCGGGTTTATGGGCTTGCCGTTTTCATGTACCCTGAAATCGAGATGCGGCCCTGTTGAAAGCCCGGTAGACCCTACATACCCTATTACCTCTTTCTGCTTTACCTTGCTCCCCACCTTGATTCCTTTCGCAAAGCGGGACAAGTGCATATACGTGGTTACATATACGCTGTTATGCCTTATCTTCAGGTAATTGCCGCCACCTTTGGCCTGATACCCCTTGGCTATGACTTTTCCGTTTCCTATTGCATACACCGGCGTTCCGGTAGGGGCTGCATAGTCCACCCCGTGGTGCGCCCTGTAACGGCGGAGGACAGGGTGGAAGCGACTGTTGGTAAAGCGGGACGTTATCCTGTAAAAATCCAGCGGGGCTTTCAGGAATATTCCTTCAAGGCTCTCGCCGTCCGCACCGTAATAAAGTTTCTCTCCGTTCTGCTCAAAAGGTATGGCGTAATATGTGCTGTCGGAATAGAGGAACGATGCCGCCAGGACGTTGAAATTGTTGAGTTCCTTCCCGTCGACATATTCCTGTTCGTATATGACGCAGAACTCATCGTTTTTGGCAAGGCTGAAAAAATCGATCGACCAGCCGTATATATTGGAAAGGACAACTGCCAGCAACGGAGATGTTTCCTGCTTCTGCATGGCAAGCCACAACGAAGACTCGACTTTCCCCCTTACTTCCTTTCTCCGCCATTCCACAGGATTCTCCCCGCGATAGACATTTTTTTCGCCCGAGAGGTCGAACACTACATAGCTGCGGGGGTTCTCCTCATACACGAAATACCTGACCTCATGGGTGCTGTCCGGCAGCGAGAATACGGCATAGGCCTGTCCGCTACGGATTTTCCGGACGTCGAACACGTCCTTTGCCTTTTCGCTGAGTTCATGCACGGTTCTCAACGATACCCCGTGGCTGTTCAGGATATATGACAGGTTCTTGTTGGGCTGCACTATCCCGTAATTTACATCGTATTCATCGACAGGTATGCCGTACTTGAGCGATATCTCCCCCACTCCCGCCGAATCGACCTCCACTTCGTCGAGCGACCTGTTAGACCCGAACCTTGGATACAGCATAAAAAAAAGAGCAGCCACCACTACTATGGCCGCAACAAGTATGCGAACTTTCCTGTTCTCTATAAGCATTTTTTTCATAGGCGTAAAAGTACGATTTTCGGAGCAATCCTTAAAGGATATTCCACAATATAATAAAATTTAATCGTGCATGCCGCCTTTGCATGCCGCGCCCCGCTACTCCCGGCAAAGGAGGTATTTGTCTCCTGCCACGCAGCCGTCAGTCATCAGGCTATGGGATATTTTGTTTTACGAAGGGAGTAATGCCGTTTTCTCAACAGCCTATTTCCTTGCAACCGCATCTTTGCATGTCCTGTAAAGCAATGCCGCTACGCAGACAAAAGCCGCTGCGCTCATGGCAGAGACCCACAGGGTACCGTCCTGCACGGTACCTATCGAATCGAACTTGTCCGTTGCACACCCGTTCGCCGCTATGTAGGAGGAGATGACCGCAAACGTATTGTTTGCGAAATGGGCGAAAACCGGCAGCCATATGCTTCCAGACCAGACGAGAAGATACCCGAGGAACGCACCTATCACAAGCCTGGGTATAAAACCGTAGAATTGCAGGTGTATCGCGCTGAAAAGTATTGCCGTAGCCCATACGGCAATATGGGCGTTGCGCCCGTTTCCCGCAAACAGGTTCTGGATTATCCCCCTGAATGCGAACTCTTCGCCCACACCCGTAAGGAGTCCCACCACGAATATGACCAGCAACAACGCTCCGGCCGTTTTTGCGTCCAATATGATGCCTGTGGTTTTTTCGGCAATATCTTCCTGCTGGCGCATCCACTCCTCTATGCCGGAAAAGGCATCGGGAAGGTGCATGGACTGGTTCCACGTTACCAGCAGGTTCATTGCGGGCGTCATTACTATCAATGCCGTAAGGCACAGCAGGAATTCCGGGGCAGTGGGGATTCGCCGCATCCTGATCATGTCGCTCCCGCGCTCCGATATCAAATATGCGCATATCAGCGGTGAAAGGATAAAAAGGAGAATGTTCTGCATCACTATGGTCAGGAGAAGCGTATCCCTGTCGTCGGGCCCGCTGTCCGAAAACGATGTAATTACCGCCAAAGACAACACGGTAAGCATGAACATGGCGGCAAAGACAAGGAGCACTATAACTGTTTTCTTCCCTGCGGAAGCGTTGGCATATATTCCTCTAAGTTCCATTTTGGCATTTCTGTTTTATTTGTCATCCGCATGTACTTCCGGCACAGGCTCCGACAGCGCATTGCGGTGTTTGTCAGATATTGTTGTCCAGATATATGACGGCTATCAGCAACAGCGTGTACAGTACCTGGTTCATGGCTGTCCTACCGATATAGGCATTCAGTTCCGCCCCTTCTTTTTTAACGATACCACGCCATGCCGCAATATGCGAGCACAGGAAAACCGCTGCGGCCGCAACGGCAGGCAACGGGCTGTACCAGAAAAAGAACGATGAAGCGACAATTCCGTTCGACAGGTACGACAGGGCTACGGCCTTCCGCCCGAATATGACGGCAGAGGTACGTTTGCCGTCATTCCGGTCGGTTTCCACATCGCGGTAATTGTTTACAAGAAGTATATCGACCGAAAGAAGCCCCATAGCCACACCTGCCGCAAGAATCTCCATATCGAACCACTCGCCGCCCTGCAACCAGAATACTGCCGTTACAGGGACAAGACCGAAGAATATGAATACGGTTATCTCTCCAAGACCGTGGTATGACAACGGGTAGGGCCCTGCCGAATACCATATGGCGGATATTACTATTACGCATCCCAGCACAAACAGCGGCCACCCTCCTGCCGGAAGGAGGAGACACCCCAGGAATACGGCCACAGCCAACGTTGCTACCGTAGCGGCCAACATGGTTTTTGGGGGTATGTCGCCCGATGCCACCGCCCTGCGCGGCCCTACCCTGCCGGGGCGGTCGCTCCCGTTCCTGTAATCGAAATAATCGTTTCCGAAGTTTGAAGCTATCTGCGCCGCTACTGCAAACAGGGCGCACAGCAGGGTTATCCTGCCGCTGAATATATTGCGGCTCCACGCATATGCCGAAGCCAGTATCACCGGGGCAAGCGATGTGGGAAGAGTTCTTGGCCGGGCTGCCGATATCCAGGTCGATAACATGTTATATCCTTTTTCTTTGTTATTTGGAACTTTTTTGCGGTTCGCCATCACCGTCCATCTGGAAACACCCTTTTACGGCATTGCGTATTATCTCGGAATCTTCGCTGTTTTCCCTCAGCAGGGATATTACGCAGTTTATGTATTTGTCGGTAGTGGCGAACCCGCACATTTGCGTTACGCGGCTTTGGTTTATCATCGATTTCTGGTTGAAGAAACGCAATATGGCCCTGTAATTCCCTTCGTTTACATACCGCCTGAACTTGGCGAGCAGTTTGTTGTACGTATTGTACGGGTCTATCTCTTCTGTCAGATGCTCTACATGACGTGCAAAGTCGTCGATAGTGGAGACGCGCGTATCTATCCTGAATACTATCCCGTTCCGTATCCTGTGGCGAGTATGCAACAGGGCCTGCCCTTTCATATCGGCCTTGAAGAACCTTATAATACTCTTCTTTACGGTATTGAACACCTCGTCCTCGTTGTTGCCGGTACGGCGCGCCACAGTGCGTACTATCGGCTCGAGCATCAGGATGTTCTCAACTTCCGCAACATCCGGAACATAGATATTCTTGCTCCGCAGGTACTCTATCTCGTGTGTGGTCCTGCGGTCGCGGTCCACAATCCCCCGGGATTCCAGCAGATGGAAACTCTTCATCTCCGAGAATGCCTTGGTTACCTCTATAACCTTGTTGCACCCGCCCAGCGGCTTTATGGTCCAGTCGGTAAAGACAAGCGGATACAGGCGGCTGTCGATGCTCGAAACCGAGTCGCCCTCTATGAACAGCACAGGTTTCCTGCCCCCGAGCAGTTCGAGGTATATTTCGTCGGGGAGCTTGTCGGGGTTCTCTATAAATTCATAATCGAAAGAAGCCGTCCCGGCATCATAACTTTTCACCCATATCCTTTTACTGTTTCGCGAAACGGCAAAATTAAGGTCGTGGGTGAGGTATATAAACGTACAGTCGGGCCGCAGGGCCTCTATATCGTCCCACAACGCACCCGTCATGGAGGGGTGCAGGTGCATTTCAGGCTCGTCCACCACTATTATGGAGTCGGGCTTGGCTATGAACGACGAAGCAATCAGATAGAACACCACCTTTTCGCCGTGGCTCATCTCCATGGCGTTGTATGAATTCCCGCTCTTGCCCGAGACTATCTCTATCGTATCGCAACGGCGCACGAGCTTGCTTTGGGGGAAAATCCGCTCCCACAGCACCTGGGTCCTGTCCAGTTTGGATTCGGGGAGCTTTGCCGTGGTCCTGCCCCGGGAAAGGTCTTCCTTGTATTTTATCAGGTCCTCAAGTTCTTCCCTTTGCAATATGGCAAATAGCTGCTCAAACTCGGTCTTGACCCGTATATGCGATTTTTCGTTAAAGAGCCTTGCATATTCCGCTCCTATGGAATCGGGATGTACCGGTTTATCGTAATCAATAGGGCAAATGGTGTTAAGTGCCGAGATTTTAAACGTACGGTCGAAATAGCGTTTCTCTATTTCGCTGCCGAAAAGGCTTTTGCCGGCCCCGTTCGCTCCGACTATCACGAGTTTATCGGCATTTTTCAGGAGAGTCTCGCTCTCTTCTCCTGTTTTCCGCGGCAGTATTATATCCATTGCATATCCGTTTTGAGGGTGATGACTATGACAAATTTACAATAAATCCGTGGAAAAACCGTCCAATATCGACAGATTAACGCAACGGAAATTGGGAATCAGGAAGTTAGGGAGAATTCACCCAGGCCGGGATGAGGACAGGAAAGCGTTCCATGACAGCACACACATGATAACGGCAGACGATATTCCTCAAATAACCCCGAAATAGTTTAGTTTTGCAACAGAATGGCAATACCCATTGATGATAATGCATAAAAGAGAAACCGAACCTGTATTGAAAAGAGACAGATACACTATCGAAGCTGTTGGAAAGGAGAACAGGTGTCCTGTTCTTATAGGCAGGCTGCTTGATATCTGGGAAGCATCCGTGCGTGCCAGCCACAGTTTCCTGAATGAAACGGACATCGGCAACCTCGCCGCACAAGCCGAAAACGCTTTGAGAGAAATAAAAACGCTATGGATTGTGCAGGACAACTTACAACCTGTCGGCTTTATGGGCGTACAAGGGAGGAAGATAGAAATGCTGTTTCTCCACCCCGACTATTTCCGGAAAGGGTTGGGCAGGGAACTGGTTCAACAGGCATTCGACGAATTGAGTGTAGAATTTGTCGATGTCAATGAGCAGAACCCCGATGCCACGAAGTTTTACGAACGGATGGGATTCAAGGTGTTCAAACGCAATGAACTGGACAGTGCCGGAAACCCATTTCCCATATTGGAAATGAAACTATAAATAACGCACATGTTTGAGCCCGCACCGATGCTACATTACAGCATCGTACAGTTTCTGCAAAAGGGCTTTACCGCGATACAGGCATGAATCGGGCGAAAGTCCCTGCATGTACACCGGACGGTCAGAGTCGCAGTCGAAAACGACGTTGTTATCCCCGTCAATCCACCCGAAACCGTTGGGGTATGTATAGTAGCCGAACTTCGGGATTGAAGGATCGGCCAAATTGCGGCTGAACGGAAAGGCTTCGTAATCTATCCCCATCTGGGCAAAGAGTGTTGCGGGAATATCGGACTGCGAAATGTACTCGTCCACGACGGCAGGGGTTTTGACCGCACCGCCCGTCCATATCATTGGTATGCGCTGCCGCGCCTCGCCCTGCTCGTTATACCCGAGCAGATACCCCACACCGTGGTCGGCGACCAATATGACAAGGGTATTTTCCCATAGCGGCATTTTCCTGAACTCGCCGATGAAAGCCCCCACGCAACTGTCGGCATACGCAACGGAGTTAAGGTACGGATCATCGAACTTTTTGTACGGGACTTCAAACGGTTCATGGCTGCTGAGAGTCAGATATATGTCGAAGAACGGCTCTTCCTGTTCCCGGTTTTTCATTTCCCGGGCGAGAAACGAGCATGTGATTCCGTCGTTCGCCCCCCATTTTGAAGCAAGGCGGCTTACATCGAAATCCTTGTCGGAAATTATTTCTTCCGCCCCTCCGAGCCGGAAGAAGGTACTCATATTGGTAAAATCGGCATCCCCGCCGTATATAAAACGGCTCTTATACCCGTGCTTGCCGAGTTCTTTCATAAGGTTCGGCATATTCTGCATCTTTGCCGGATATTTCATGACGGACATTGTAGGGAGTGCCGGAAACCCGCCGAGTATGGAGTAGAGCCCCCTGTCGGTACGGAAACTGTTGGCTATGGTATTGGTGAAGAATATCCCGTCTTCCGATATTTTTTCAAGTTCCGACATAACGGTCTCGCCGGAGCCGGTTTTCCATGCACCGGAAGAGAAACTCTCCAATATTATCATCAGGATATTGGGCCGACGGGTATTCAGCCAACACGCGGTATCGTCAGGCAGACAGGTCGCACCGCGCAGGGCGGAGACGGTTTTCCCGGCTTCGGCCCCGTCCATGTATCTGGCATATCGGGAAAAGTCGTTTTCGTGTGCAACTGAATACAACAGGCTGAATACGGGGTTTATGGCGGCATTGTTATACTGCGCATCGGTACTGAAATATGCCCGGCCGGGACTCATCGTCGACGTACCTATGCCTCCGCGTATGGAAATGAACGTTATTCCGGAAAGCAGTATAAAGGCAAGCGTTGTCGCGATTCTTTTGCGTGGCGGCCTCCAGTCGTCGCACTGTGCCGCGAGTTTCCACGGGTAATACGCAACGGCAAATGCCAGCACTGCATATATCGCAAGGATAAGCACGACTTTCCATGTATCGAGCGACGCTACGGCATCGCCCGGATTGGCCAGATAGAAAAGCGGGGTTGCATCAATACGGAATCCCCAGTAGGAATACAGTTCCATATCGGCCACCATTATAAGCACGGCAACCGCCGATATGGCCGAAACATACGCCCGGGAAAAATATTTGATCCATTTGCCCTGCAACCATACCGAAACAAGTACGGCCAGCAGCAAAGGGGCAATTATATACGACGTTACGGCGAGATCCATTCCGAATCCGTGCCGGATGACATTGAAATAACCGGCAAAGCCCGCACCGGCAAAGAGTTTGCTGTGATACAGCATAAAGACTGGTTTCAGCAATATGAACAGAGCCAGAAACCAAATATAAACTTTTATTAAAAACAATAATCTGCGTTTCACACTATTCCTTTTTTCGTATCTTTGACTTGTTGTCAAAGATACAAAATTAATATAAATGAAACGGACAATAATTTTATCAGCATTAACAGTATTACTAACATTTTCTTACACCATGCACGCCGAAAACCCTCTTACTTCAAGGTTCGGGACCCCTTACGGAACTCCTCCTTTCGATAAAATAAAGATTGAAGACTTCAAACCGGCAATAACAGAAGCGATAAAGTTGCACCATGACGAAATAGAGGCTATCGCTTCGCAACAGGACAAACCCGGTTTTAAGAATACGATAGAAGCATTCGACCGCTCGGGACGTCTGCTGGACAGTGTAACAAGCATCTTCTTCAATCTGCTCAATGCCGACAGCAACGACGAACTTATGGAATTGTCGCACGAGATAATGCCCGTACTGTCGGAACACTACAACAACATATCGCTGAACGAAGCCCTGTTCGGGCGTATAAAACAAGTGTACGACATGCAGGATTCGCTTGCTCTCACGCAGGAACAGAAAACGCTTCTCAAGAACAGTTACAAGTCGATGCTGAGAAGCGGGGCGGCATTGAAGGGTAAGGACCGGGACAAATACCGCGAACTCTCCATGGAATTGAGCAAGTTGTCGCTGACATACGGACAGAACCTGCTGAAGGCTACGAACGCATTTGAAATGCTCCTTGCCGATGAGGCCGACCTTGCAGGTTTGCCCGAAAGCGTAAGGGAGAGCGCAAAAGCGCGTGCAGAGAGCAAAGGCAAAAGCGGCTATCTGTTCAATCTCTCCTACCCGAGTTACGCTCCGTTCATGAAATATTCATCGCGACGCGACCTGCGCGAAAAAATGTACCGTGCATACAACTCGCGCTGCATAGGCGGAGAGTTCGACAACAGGGAGATTGTCCGCAGCATTGCGGAAAAGCGCAAGGAACTGGCAAACCTGCTTGGGTTCGAGAACTGGGCGGCCTACGTCCTCGACAACCGTATGGCACACAACTGCGAAGGCGTATACTCGCTTCTCGACAAACTGAGGGAGGCGTACAAGCCTGTTGCGGACAAAGAGGTTGAAGAGATAAAGGTTTTCGCAAGAGAACTGGAGGGAAAAGATATAGACCTGATGCCATGGGACTGGAGCTACTACTCGGAAAAACTGAAAGACAGGAAATACGAGCTAAACGATGAAATGCTGAAACCCTATTTTGAGATAGAGAACGTGAAGAAAGGCGTTTTCGGGTTGGCAGAACGCCTTTACGGGCTCAAATTCGTCAAGAACGACAGCATACCGGTATACCATGAAGATGTCGAAGCGTTCAAGGTTCTGGATGAGGACGGCAACTATGTGGGGATTCTGTTTACCGACTACTATCCCCGCGACGGGAAACAGGGAGGCGCATGGATGACCACCTTCAAGGGCCAGTGGCACGAACCGGACGGTACGGACAGCCGCCCGCACGTATCGCTGGTAATGAATTTCTCGAGGCCTGCAGCCGACAAGCCCGCCCTGCTCACATATGACGAAGTCAATACTTTCCTGCACGAATTCGGACATTCGCTGCACTCGCTTTTGAGCAAATGCTCCTATTCGTCTTTATCCGGGACTTCGGTTTACCGCGATTTCGTGGAACTCCCCTCGCAGATAATGGAAAACTGGATGGACGAGAAAGAGTTCCTCGACACTTTCGCCGCACACTACAAAACAGGCGAGAAGATTCCCGAAGAACTGGTCAACAAGATAGTGGCTTCCGCACAATACCACGCCGGCTATGCCTGTGTCCGCCAGTTGTCGTTCGGATACCTCGATATGGCCTGGCATACCATAACCGACACCGTACCGGCCGATGTCATGCAGTTTGAGCGCAAGGCCATGCGCCCCACCGATTTGTTCCCCGAAGTTGAAAATACCGGCATGAGCTGCCAGTTCAGCCATATATTCGACGGCGGTTATGCAGCCGGTTATTACGGATACAAATGGGCTGAGGTTCTCGATGCCGATGCATTCTCGGTGTTCAAGGAGAACGGCATATTCGACAGGAAGAGCGCAGACTCTTTCCGTACGAATATCCTGGAACGGGGAGGAAGCGACGACCCCATGACCCTGTACGTAAACTTCAGGGGCAAGGAGCCGTCTATTGACGCCATAATGGAACGGGACGGAATAAAATAGGCTCACAAGAGCGCCGCACGTTTATTGCAACGTGCGGCGTAAACATACCATATCGCAAGCTGGCAAGGGTCATGAAAAAAGTAATAGACATAAGGTGGAACAGTTATGTAAAAGGGGTAACCTCGGCCGTATCGGCCCTGTTGCTTGCCGTTTCTGCCGTATTGCTTAAACTTTCGATGGAGTATAATACCGAAGCGCTGTCGGCTCTTGTAATCATATTATTCATAATGGCCGCAATGGCATCGAATGCCCCGCTGAGCATTGTACTGCACAACAAAACCCTTTCCATAAAGCGCGTCTGTTTCTCGAAAAACATCCCATATAACGAAATAGAATATATTGCACGGTACAATCCGCAGGCCGACGCACGTATTTGTGCAAGCGGCGGTTTTTTCGGATATATAGGGATATTCTGCAACAGGCAGACAGGATACTATTTCGCCTATATGGGCGATCTGGACGAAGCGGTATTCATTGAAACCGTAAACGGCAAACGGTATGTCGTAAGTTGCGAAGACCCGGACATGCTCGTTTCGGAGATAAGGAACAGGCCTGTACAGGATTGATTCTTGCAGGGCACGCGGGACTTCTGCCGTTTTACGGCGGACGGGAGTGCGGCGGTGTTTTTATGTCGGCTCTCTTACCCTACTGCTGTACCGGAACGGTTTTCTGCGGCACCGGCGAACCTTTCCCGACCATTATTATCTCATCTACGATATAACGGGTATACCCCCTCCACGGCAGTACGCCGAAATACTCCTTGTAATGCAGTTCCACGTCTTCGCCGCCGAGCAGCATAAGGCGTTCGGCCAAAGCCTTGTCTTCGACCGAGAAATCGAATTCGTACGACTGGATGCCGCCTGAACCTGCACCGGAGCGCAGCCCCGACTGGATAAGCTTGCCTTCGTACGTCTTGAAAACAATCCCTTTGCGGACCACATAATTCAACGTCCCGGCCTTTACCCCTTCGCCGAAAACAAAACAGAACTTGAAATAGAAAAAGAGCCCGAGGGCAACGACTGCTGCGGCAACCGATATGACAATAAATTTCTTCATGAACACGTATCTGCTTATGTTTTTACAATTACGCCCTATATGGCGGTTATTTCCATTACCTTGCCATGCCTCTCCTTATACCGGGTTACGGCATATATGGCAAATACCAGCACCGAGGTCAGCACTTCGCCGGCCGGGACAGAGAGCCATATGCCCGGCACCCCGAGGAACCGGGGTACGACAAGGAATGCCCCTGTTATAAAGACAAAGCCGCGCAAAATTGTAACGAGCATGGCGCACCCCACCCTTTTGATGCTTTGGAAATACCCTATGGATATTATGTTTACCGCAAACGGTATCATTCCCGCGGCAAAAAGCGGCAACCCCGAAACCGATATAGGGTAAGCGGCATCGTCGGAATCAATAAACAGCAAAGTTATAGGTTCGCGGAAAACCGCCGTTCCCGCAAAAAAGAGTACGCCGCACACCAATGCCGCCTTAAGCGATATCTTGAATGCCGAATGAACCCGCGGCAGGTACGAGATACCGTAATTGTAACTTATTATGGGTTGCGCCGACTGGGCGATAGAACTGTACAGCATGAATATTATGGGAAAGAAGTAACAGGCTATGCTGAACGCTGCCACTCCGGGCTCACCGATATGCGATATGAAGACGTAGTTCCCGCACAACATCATGGCGGCTATTGTTATTTCGCTCAGGAATGAGGGAAGCCCTATTTTACAGATATATACTATGTTGCGCAACATATACCGCATGGCCCTGCGGCTTACCTTCAACGGCACGAGGTGCATCTGGTTGGCGGAACGGCTTAGGTAACGCAACATTATGGCTACGCCCACTATGGAGCCGAGGCTCGTTGCTATTGCCGCCCCGAATATTCCCCAATTGAAAATGAAGATAAAAAGATAGTCGAATATTATGTTCAGCACCGTTGCTATTACATTGGCCGTCATGGCATAACGCGGAGAGGCATCGAGCCTTATGAAAAATTGCGTACTGCACAGCAGGGCGTTTACCGTCATAAACGGAACAAACCCCCAGATATAATATTTGGCCGGCGTATAGAGTTGTCGCGAACACCCGAGAAGGTGTAGCACCGTGTCGGTATATACGAGAACCAGAACTGAACACACAAGCAGGAACAACGATGATACGGACAATGCCTGCGTCATGTTTATACGGGCAATTTCGGGCTTTCCCCTGGCAATGTTTACCGAAGCTATCACCGCCCCTCCCATACCGGCCATAAGCCCGATACTGGTAGCGAAAAGCCATACCGGCGCAACTATATTTACGGCGGCCAGGGCATCGCTGCCTACCCCCTTCCCCACGAATATTCCGTCCACTATTATGAAAAGCGCGGTAAAGACCATGCTTGCCACAGTGGGGTACAACATTTTACGGAACAGTATTTTTATGTCGGCAGTACCGAAATCAATATTATCTTTCATCCTTCACACCTCTTTCTTTTTCCAACTTTGGCAAATGCCTGATACGGTATAGGCCGACAACCCCTATACGGGGCTGAGGGCATAGTCCGGGGCATATTTGCGGATAATGCCTGCCGGGTCATTGACCGCTTTCCGGTTTCTTCCTTGCAGGGTTCTCCGGAAACCACCCTTTCTTTACGCGTTTCTCCTGTTCAAACAGTTCCTTTATGGACCAGAACGATGAGAAAGAGAATACGCCGAGCAAGGCGGACAGCGTTATGCTTTCAACAAGCAGCGAACAGATTATGCCGGCTGTTCCCAACAGCAGGAAGAGCCACCAGCAACGCGTGCCCCAATAATATTCGGCTTTTATTACAACCGGGTGGAACAACCCTATTATCAGAAATGTAGATATGCCTATCAGAAGGCCGTCCATATTTATACAGTCCATATCACAATTGTCCTTTGTCATTTTCTTACGGCGAAATCAAGCTGCATCCGGAGTATCCGGATTTCCAACCGCCGTTTATTCCCTGTAAAAAACATACGGGTATTTGGGTGCGGAATAGAGTCCCGCAAATTTATGCCCGGCCAGACGATAAGTCAACCCTCCGAAATTCCTGGCCTTGCGCGGACAGACGTATATGCATCTGGCACACGATATACAGAGTGCCGTGTCGCATTTCTTGATATCCGCCTTGTCAATCGCCCCGACAGGGCACATTTCGGCACATATTCCGCAACCGTTGCATTTGCGCCCGGCCTTAGGGTGGAACATCGCCTTTCCGGGCTCACGGTACGGGCGGTTGCCCTTTATCGTGGGGAGTTTTGCAAGGATTCTTGCCGAAGACGAAACAATAGCCGCACTCTTCCGGCCGAGTTCCGTTGCAGTTTTCAAATCATCGGCGTCGGGCCGGGCCGCCGCCACATCGGGGAATATGGAATGGCGTGCTATGAACGCCCCGCCCGATATAACATCGAATCCGCCCGCCGTTACAAGGTCGCAAAGCTCTACCAAAGCATCGTCGAACTCCCTGTTTCCGTATGTCGTAACAATTATGGCCGGCGTATTGTTCCCCCTGAAATGCACAAGTCGGCCGGCGGCTATCGCCGGTACGCGTCCGGCGTAGACCGGAACACCGAATATTACCATATCGTTTTCCCCGAACTCCGTTGCGGGAATGTCGGCACGGGACGTTATGTCGAAGGATACAGGGGCATTGTCAACTGCAACCCCTTCCGATACGGCTTCCACAATTTTTTTCGTTGTCCCGGTGGCACTGAAATAAATAAGGCTGACAGTCATCGGCTATGGCGTTTATTATCAATACAGCGGATATGAGGGTGCAAAGGTAATCATAATTTTATTGCCGCTGACAGCTGAACCCACTTATAATGCAGATAAATTTTACACCGGTACGGAACATTTGCGCACGCCCGTGCGTTTATATTGCAAAAGCCGCGACACAGGCATATTTTACCATATATTTCCTTTGCGGGGTCATCCGTACCGGAGACCGGGGTTCTTGTCCGTCAGCCGCAAAGGCGTAAATGTTCGGGCGGGCTCACCCTTCAAGCGGAGCTCCGCTTTATACTCAGGGCTCGCCCGCCCGCAACATGCTACGAATTCCCTTCCATGTCGGCAAACATGCTTCCGGAAGGGTCTCCTATTTTCGGGAAAGAGTATACTTTATACCTCCCGACACCCACACCCCGGGCATTTTCAACCCTCCATAACAGAAATAAAGCGTATTGGTTACGTTTTCCGCATCTATATACATACTGACGGCTTTCCTGCTCCATGAAAAGCGCAAGTCGAGCAGCGCATATAAGTCGTACTCCTTTACCGTCTTGTCGGCTGCCGCATAGTTCCCGTTGCGTTTGTTTACGGAAGCTGTCGCCGATATCGAGAATCCGCCTCCCGGCGATACGGTAATGCGCGCCACCCCCTTGTGTTTCAAATAATCGAGCGCATACTTCGATATATACCCGTTATCGCCCTTGTCGGTCGTGATGTATGAATACGACAGTTCCGCCTCGCGCAATACGCCGCTTTCCGACGCATATCCAGCCGATGCCTCTACCCCGGCAGTATTGAGGGATGTTATCTGCATGGAACGCCAGTCGGCTTCGGCCGATGTCTTCACCCAGTCTATTATATTCCTGCCCTGCCTGTAATACGGAGACGCGGTAACAGAGAAACTGCCTTGCCGGAAGGTCATTGAAAAACGGTATGTCATGGCATCCTCCGGTTTCAAATCGGGGTTTGCTACATACCCTTTTGCGGTATAATACAAATCGGTGAATGTGGGTAGGCGGTTGCTTCTGCTGAACGATGCGGCCAACGACAGCGCCTCCAACGGAGCATAAGCAACCTCCGCACTGCATATGGCATCCGCCCCGTAGGAGGAGAGCGAGACTCCCGCCGAACCTCCTATCCTGAATTTTCCCGACGTTTTGGAATGCCGAAGCCATATATCGCCCACGGTACGCATCCCCCCTTTTTCATACTCCACGCCGCGATTGCCGCACACACCGCGGTGCGGCCGGCCAAGGGGTTCTCCGAGTACGGTGGAGAATATGTGGTTGTAGCCGAAATTCCCCCCTATGGTGCTTTTCCCTGCAACGGAAAGACAGGAGAGCCATATTTCGGCCGAAAAATTATCGGTATTGTGGTAGTTGAACGGAACTTCCGACGGGTCGTCCCGTATCAGTTCAAAGCGGTCGTAATTTTTACGGTACGCAGCCGAAATGCTTGCCGAAAGGTTATCATGCAGTGTTGCACACCACCTTAACGATGATATTATGGTGGATGTATGCTCGTACTGGTCGGGGTATGCAAGCGAGTAAAAGCCGTTGGCCCCGAACGTGCGGTTCTGATATCCGATCTGCATGTCAAATACCCCGCATTTGCGCGAATGGTATGTGCCGCGGACAAAAGCATTGTAGTTGACAAAACCGGTATTCTCGGCATATCCGTCCGATTTGCGGAATGAAGAGGCCCCGAACAGGGTAAAGCCGCTTTTTTTTACTGCTCCGGACAGATTGGCATACATGTAACCGTACGCCCCGGCTTCTAACCGCGCACTGATATACTCCGGCATGGCCGGCGCGGTAACGATGTTTACCGCGCCCGAAAATGCGCCCGTTGCCGTTATCCCTTCAATTAGCGAAATGGAAGATACGCAATCGAGGTCGATCGGAAGGGAATGTGTCTGGTGTCCTGTACGGACATCGGTGAAGTTTATGCCGTTCAGCATAATCATCGTCTGGTCGAACGATGCTCCTCTTACTTGAATGTCTGCCTGCACCCCTTTGCCGCCGCGTTGGCGGACGTCCACCGACGGCGAAACTGAGAGTGCAGCCTCTATCGTCTGCAGAGGAGACGATGTTTCGTCCGTTCGTGTGAACAGCTTTACAGGGGTAAGGATTGAAGGGACCGGAGCTATCGCATCCCCGACTATGTCGACTTCGCCTATTTTTATTGCGCCGTCGGTGTCGCGGGAGGCTTCCTGTCCCTTAACCTCGGTTGCAGGCAAGACGATGCTCATGGTTACGGAGAGTACGCATATCTTAACTTCCTTTCCAAGGGAAGCGAACGATGCATAGCCTGCCCGCGACCAATGACTGAAAGCGAAAGGCTCGGCCTTTCTGATTCTCTTTGTCATCTTCTTGTCTGTTTTTGATTAATAATTCGGTTAATTCTGTTTTGCAAAACAGCGGACAAAGATAATGCAAACGAGGGCAGAAACAAACACGTAGGGGTTGGTTATGCCGAGTACAGCTTATCTTCGCTGCCTTGCAGCAAAGACAATAAAGGCAAGGCCTCAAAATCGGAGAGGGACAATGAAGTTGCAGAATATGCATAAATACCCGTAGCAGGTATCTATATCGGCATGTTTATCTATACTGTTTTTTATGCGACCCGACTTGGAATTGCCTTAATTTGTATTTCAGACCCTACTTAATAATCTCTTCCGGGTAATTACATAAACAATCGGAATTGAATAACCCGTCCAGGTATTGCACGTGTAATTTCAGACGCGGTTTTTTCTGTATGCTTTTTTGGAAGGGAATTCTATTTTTTTGCCAGAATCAGCAAATCCTGAAAGTCCAACGGCTCGCAGCCTTTCGACCATCCCCCTCTCGACTTCAGGATGACTTGCATCCCGCTTTGGCTTATCATGTCATAAAGATAGTTTTCTTCGTATGCCACATTCGCCTCTTTTACGTTTGCCGACATCAGATAATAACCGTTATATGCATGGTTGAATTCAAACGTAGTCCGCTTGTCGTCCATTGCCTTCCTGACATCTTCGTCTATAATGAAAAATGTAGCCATGCATCGCCCTCCGTCTTTCAATACTTGAGAAATTTGCTCTAAATAGTGCTTTACATCATCGGGCATCATGTGTGTAAATACCGACGTAAGGACAACACTGTCGAAACTGTTGCGTGGATACGGGAACTGAAAACTTTTTGCTTCGTTTTCGGTACTGAGATTATATAAATCGTTTTTTAAGTCTACATACAGGAAATGGAAATTGGGATATTTGGGTGCGATATTCCTGTTACACCACCTTATTCCCATTTCCACTATGTCGAACCCTTCATATTTCCCTTCCGGCGACAAGTATCTTGTGAGCGGTATCGCCAAACGTCCTATTCCGCAGCCTACGTCCAATATCTTGCCTTCAGGCTTCAGGCCTGTATGTTCTATTACTAAATTTTTAAGTCTTTCACCCTGTTGCCTGAAATCGCCCGAACCGATAAATATCATGCCCTTGGGTGGTATCATGTCATCCCGGCGCTTAACCAGTTTCATATATATGTCATACGGAAAATAGTATATTCTCCGCGCCAAAAAGCGCAATCTGGGTGTCATTGCGAAATATATTGTTCTGACGATATTCATAATTATAATTATTTCACTGCAAACTTTTTTATTCAGGCAACTGTATATCTCCGAAAAGTTTTGGATATGGAATCTCAGGAGACGACCGGTATTCCTATCGGACGCTGTTTGAATCCTACATCAAGTCCAAGTCTTTGGCTTTTCCTTTGTATTGGGGTTCCCGCTTCTCGATAAAGGCATTTATCCCTTCGCTGTAATCGCTGCTGCGGTATACCCGTTCGCGCCATGCGTTTATGCGCTCGAAATCTTCGGCCGAAATGCTTGACGCGGCTTTGCTCAATACCCTGAACTGCCTTTTCATGGCACTAACCGAAATTATGGAGTTCCTGCGCAGCGGAGCGAGGATTTTCTCCTCCAGCAGAGCCGGGAGTTCTTCAGCAGGGGCGATATGGTTGAGCAGGCCTACGTTCAGTGCGTCTGTCGCCTTTATCGCATTGGCGGTAAAGAACATCTCGCGCGCCTTGTTTATCCCGAGCTGGTTGATGAAGTGCATCAATCCCGATGAATTGTACGGGATTCCTATCTTGGCCGGGGTTATGGCGAAGGTCGCACTGTCGACGGCGACTATCATGTCGCACGAAAGGCACAGGTCGCACGCACCGCCCCATACGCTCCCTTCGACATACGCCACAACGGGAATGGGTATATCCTGAATAAGGCGCAACAGCCGTTCAAGGTGAACGTCGTATCCGAGCGGATCGGCACCTTCAAGAGGGAGTTCCCTTATATCGTGCCCTGCGCTCCACACCCCGCGCTTGCTGCACCGGGCCTTTATCACTATACATACGTTCTCTTCGTCGTAGGCTTTCTTGATAGCCTCGGTCATCTTCGTACAGAGGGCATGCCCCAAGCAATTCAAATGCTCGGGGTTTGCCATCTCTATAAAACAGATTTTGTCTTCTGCCGTAACGTTTATCATAACCGGTATACTGAATTGCCTGCTTTTCAGGGAATATAACATTCAAGGAGTTTTGCCTTGCCCGTTATGGTTACCGAACGGGTAGACGCCGGTACAAGAATGGTCTCGCCCTGCCTGATAGGCGTTTCATTTCCTTCCGAATCGGTTACTGCGGCCTCTCCCCCCATACAGATATATATTACGAACGAATCGCGGGAAGCCACTTCGCACTCCACGCTGCTCGCAACATCCAGCAGATTGGTTACGAAATATTTGCACTCGGCAAGTTTCACTTCCTTATCGGATGCCGGCGTATAGGTTGTCAGCAGATCGTCGTAGAGCTTGTAGTCTATTGCATCTTTAGCCAACTCGGTATGGAGTTCGCGGGTATTGCCGTTCTTGTCCTTACGGTTGTAATCGTATATGCGGTACGTTATGTTGGAACTCTGCTGTATTTCGGCTATGAATATCCCTTTTCCTATTGCATGGATACGTCCTGCCGGGAGGAAGAACACGTCGCCGCTCTTTACCTTGTGGAAACTCAATACATCGGTTATTGTATTGTTCCCGACCCTCTTTACATACTCTTCGGGGGTTATCTGCTGCGAGAACCCCGAATATAGCCCGGCCCCCTCGGTTGCGGATATGACATACCACATTTCGGTTTTTCCGAGCGAGTTATGGCGGGCCGCTGCCAGTTCGTCATCGGGGTGTACCTGAATGGAAAGGTTATCGCGGGCATCTATGAATTTTATCAGCAGCGGGAATGTATCACCGTACTTTTCCGACACATGTTTCCCCATAAGCGCGGCGCCTTCCTTCTGCATTACCTCGGTAAGGGTCTTTCCCTTGTATTCACCGTCGGCCACAACCGACACGTTCCCTTCTACCTGCGATATTTCCCAACTCTCCCCTATTCCGTCCAGACGGGGAGTTATGTCCTTGAACTTGCAAATCTGATCCCCGCCCCATATTATGGACTTGAGGATGTTCTCGAATTTTAGAGGTTTCATATTCAGTTTATTATTAATGAGTAATATTCTACTTTGTCCTTGCAGGTCATCTTCATTACATATGCACCCCGGCGGAGAGCCCTTATGGCTGCTTCATCGCAAAAGCCGCGGTAGACAACCTCTCCGGTGCTGTCCGATATTTGTATCCTCCTGCATTCTCCGTCGCTTTCCGCCGGCAGGAGTACACGCTCTCCTTCACCGAAACAGAGCGCACCTTTCTGCCGGCTGACTGCCGGGCTCTCGCGATAATACCCGTCGGTTGCCGTTACGGCGTAATACTGATATGCGGCGTTTACCGTACAGATGGTATCGGTTGTCGCAGGCACAAGGATGTTCCTTGCATCGTCTGTATCGACCGGATAAACATCGGAAGCATACAGCGTATAATATTTTGCGCCTTTTACTCCCGGCCATGATACTACCTTTTCAACCGCCCCCTGCTTAACGGACAGGCATCGAGGCGGGGGAAGGGGTTCTCCCGGGGCGTTCTTTACCGGTGGGAAGAGGGCCGGTACCGTGTTGAACGCAGGGGCAAGCACCAACCCCAGGCCTTTCACGTTTTCCGACAGTTGCTTCATTCTGTAATAGACCTCACCGGCAGCGCCGAACTCCCGGCCTATGCTTATCTGGCGCATGAAGTCGTCCAGGCTCCAGTCCCCTCCGTCGGGAAAGAGCCTGTAAGCCCCCAGCCCGGCTGCTACCGGATAACCTCCGCTGTTTTCTATCCAGTCTTTCAGGAACGGGTAGAACGATGCGTCGGCATAGTAAATCATCGGCGCTATGAAGTCCATCTTCCCGGCTTCCAGCCATGCCGCTGCATCCTGAAAGGCCGCTTCTATTCCGCTCCAGCCGAACGACGGGTAGTCGGGCAGATTGTCCCGCTTGCCGAGAACCGCGCTGCTTACCATTACCGTGGAGTCGCAAGCCTTCACCTTGTCGTATATTTTGCCGACTATGGCATTTATGTTGTTTATCCGCCATTCCTTAAGGCTCATTCCGGACGGGGCATAACGGGAATACTCCTTTTTGTCGGGGAAATCCGCCGCGCGGTCGGGATAGCGGATATAATCGAGGTGTATTCCGTCCACGTCATACCGGCTGACTATCTCCCCGGCTATTGCCGCAAGATAATCGCCCGTTGCGGGGACACCGGGATTTAGATACCACTCCCCCTTGTACCTCGTGCATATTTCCGGATGTTTTACCGGAAGGGAGTTCTTCCCGCGCTTCTTTATCTCGGACTCCTTCCCTATGTTCATGCAGACTATCCACGCATGGCACTGAAGCCCGCGCCTGCGGCACTCCTCAACGGCAAAAGCCAACGGGTCGTATTGCGGCTTACGTCCGTACACGCCGGTAAGGACGCTGCTGTACCCTTCATATTCCGATTCGTACAGGACATCGCTCCGCACACGCGCCTGGAAAAACACAGTATTCAGATTCATGGCTTCTGCCATATCGAGCAGCCGGCACAATTCGGCCTTTTGCGCTTCGACCTGCGCCGGCGTCGTTGCCCTCCGCGACGGCCAGTCCAGTCCGTAATTGGTTGTAAGCCATACGCCGCGTACGGAGGTCTTGCCGATACGGGGCCCGCCTTTAGCCTCCGCGACATGCGCAATGAGAAGCAATAAAGCCAATATGTACCCCGTTATTCCCATCATTTATTTTTGTATGCGAAGTTAACTATTTTTGCCGTTTCAGGCAATCTTTATACCTTTGGCCGTTGTTAAAAAGAGTATTCTTTTTTGTTTGCGGGACAGGATATTTTCACCCCGGCAGGGCTTGCTTTATGAACGACAACTCTTTCCTTTTCATAATAGAACTGATTGGCACCTTCGCCTTTGCCGTAAGCGGGATAAGGGTTGCGGCTAACAAGCATGTGGATCTCTTCGGCGCATACGTCGTGGGGCTTGTTACCGCCATAGGCGGCGGGACCATGCGCGATTTGATGCTGGACATCACCCCGTTCTGGATGCTGACACCGGTTTACCTTGTCATTACCGGCATCTCGCTCGTACTTGTAATTGTCATGGGGCGACACCTGTCGCGACTGGAAGGGACGTTTTTCATATTCGACACTATCGGCCTCGCTTTTTTCGTCGTTGTGGGAATGCAGAAGTCGCTCGCCGAAGGGTATCCTTTCTGGGTTGCGATAATAATGGGAACTTTTACGGGTGCATTCGGCGGCATACTGAGGGATATCATGGTAAACGAACTGCCTCTTATTTTCAGGAAAGACATATATGCCTCGGCATGCATAATAGGCGGGGGTGTATATTGGGGGTTGGATGCTGCAGGGCTGAACGATATTTTCTGTCAGTCGGCGGCGGCTGCCGGCGTCATCCTTACAAGGGCGGCAGCCGTGAAATTCCACTGGTCGCTCCCCACGCTGAAAGGGGAAAACTGCAACAGGGGCGATGGGCGCGGCGACACACCCGAATAGCCCTTATCCTGAATTCCATATTCTGTTTTTTTGTATGATTGTCTGTATTGCCGAAAAACCGAGCGTTGCCAGAGAAATTGCCGGTGTTGTGGGAGCCACGAAAAAATGCGACGGCTTCTACGAGGGTAACGGCTACAGGGTTACGTGGACTTTCGGGCACTTGTGTACCTTGAAGGAACCGCATGAATATACCGGCAGCTGGAAAAGCTGGCAACTCTCGTCGCTGCCCATGATTCCGCCCAAATTCGGAATAAAGCTGATTGACGACAAAGGGATTGAAAAGCAGTTCGGAATAATCTCGAACCTGTTTTCTTCGGCTGAATATATAGTCAACTGCGGCGATGCCGGGCAGGAAGGGGAGTTGATTCAAAGGTGGGTCTTGCAAAAGGCCGGATGCAAATGCCCGGTAAAGCGTTTATGGATATCGTCCCTGACGGAAGAGGCCATACGCGAAGGGTTCGCCAACCTAAAAGAAGAATCGGAATTCGACAAATTATATGAAGCCGGCGTTTCGCGCGCCATCGGCGACTGGCTGCTGGGGATAAACGCCACGCGCCTCTATACGGTAAAATACGGGCAACACAGGCAGGTCCTGTCAATAGGGCGCGTACAGACCCCTACCCTTGCCCTGATTGTAAAAAGGCAGCTTGAAATTGAAGGGTTCGTTGCCAGGCCGTACTGGGAACTGAAAACGGTTTACAGGGGAGTCTCCTTCTCTGCTGCCGCCGGGCGTTTCGACACGGCAGAAGAAGGGCGTGCCGCCCTTGAAAAGATCAAGGGGGAGGTGTTTACCGTTACCGATGTTATGAAAAAAGGGGGAAAGGAAGCCCCTCCGCGACTGTTCGACCTTACGTCGTTGCAGGTTGAATGCAACAAAAAGCTGTCGCTGTCGGCAGAGGAGACGCTTAAAGCCATCCAGTCGCTTTATGAAAAGAAATATACTACATACCCGAGAGTGGATACCACGTATCTGAGCGATGACATGTACGGCAAGATTCCCGAAATTATGAACAGCCTTGCCCAGGACGCATCCTACAAAGATTTAGTATCGGTATTCAAAGGGAAGAAACTGCCCAAGTCGAAAAAGGTTTTCGACAACTCGAAGGTAACCGACCACCATGCCATAATTCCCACCAACGTAACGGCACGCAACCTGCCGGATACGGAAAGGCATGTCTACGATATGGTTGTCAGGCGTTTTATAGCGGCATTTTACCCCGACTGCAAATTCTCGACGACTTCCGTAAGCGGTACGGTAAACGGCGTAAAGTTCAAGGCCTCGGGAAAAGAGATTATAGAACCCGGCTGGCGTACCGTGTTCGGCAAGGCAAAAGACAACGACGAGGAAAAGACGCCGGAAGATACAGAGAACGGAATACTTCCGGTTTTTTCAACAGGCGAAAGCGGCAGCCATGCTCCCGTTCTAAGCGAAAAGATGACGCAACCTCCCAAATATTACACAGAGGCCACCTTGCTCAGAGCCATGGAAACAGCCGGAAAGCTTGTTGAGGACGAAACGCTGCGCGAGGCATTGAAGGAGAACGGGATAGGACGCCCGTCTACAAGGGCCGCCATAATAGAGACGCTGTACAAAAGGAACTATATACGCAAGGAGAGGAAAAACCTTGTCGCTACAGCTACCGGCAAGGAACTTATAGCCACAATAAAGGACGAACTGCTCAAGTCGGCCGAACTTACCGGGATATGGGAAAACAAACTGCGCAAGATTGAGAGCAATGAATATTCCGGGCGGAAGTTTATAGAGGAGCTCAAGGTTATGGTAAACGAAATTGTGGAGAATGTAAAGGGCGACAACGTGGGAAAAATAAGCGTAGAGCCTTCCTTGTCTGCAAAAACGGATACTGCGGCGGAGAAGAAAGTGAGGAAGAAGAAAGCGTCCGTTCCGCAAAGAGCTCCCCTCCCCGATTCCGTACTGTCGTGTCCGGTATGTGGAGAGGGGAAGATTATAAAGGGGAACAAGGCATACGGCTGTTCGCGCTGGGACAAGGGGTGCAGGTTCATACTCCCTTTCGACACATGTCCGGCCGATGCAACGGTTGAGGATATAAAAAAAGCTATTGCCGGCATAAAGGCAAAATAGGTCATATACGCTTTTACAGCAATTTTTTGATTGTACTTTCAGATTATCGTAATTATGAACGGTAATGAACTGTTCCCTCTCGTCGACGAAGAGGGCAATGTTACGGGCAGCGCAACACGCGCATACTGCCACAGCGGGGCCAAACCGCTGCATCCTGTAGTGCACCTGCACATATTCAACAGCGCAGGCGAACTGTATCTGCAAAAACGCTCGGAACACAAGGATATCCAGCCGGGGAAATGGGACACGGCAGTAGGCGGGCATGTAGATTTCGGGGAAGAGGTTTATCAGGCTCTTTTCCGCGAAGCGCGGGAAGAACTGGGGGTTGAAGGGTTCAAACCTGTCTTCTGTTTCAGATATGTTTTTGAATCGTCAGTTGAAAGGGAACTGGTGAACAGCTTCATGACGATATACGGAGGAACTCCTTCCCCCGACCTTGAAGAGGTTACGGAAGGGCGTTTCTGGAATATTGCGGAGATACGGGAGAATATAGGGAAAGGTATCTTTACTCCTAACTTCGAGGCCGAATTCGGACGTCTGCAGCCTTTTATCGCCCGCACGGGGGAAAGGACAGAGCCATAACAAAAGGACGGGCGGCATAGCGGATAATGCATGCTGCCCGAATCCGTACTTCTTTCCCCGGCCTTCACCCGGCCGGAGACGGTTGCAGGGGTGTTTCAAAACTCGAATTTTTCTATCTTCATTGCAGCGTGCGCCTCTATTCTGGCTACACATTCTGCAAAATGCGGTGTTTTGGCGTGCGCATCCAACGAGGCTTCATCGCTCCACGTCTCGCAAATCATAAGTACGTCTTTCCGTGTTGCGCTGGCAAAAACATCGTAAGCTATACACCCGGCATCGCCCAGCGATTTTGCGGTCAGTTCCTTTGCAGCTTCCAACACAGAAGGATAATTCCGCTCTTCTACTTTAATGAACACGTTTACTCTTATCATGGCTGACTGCTTTTGGCGTTTATTGCGAAGATAGGTATTTTTTTCCGCAATTCCGGCAACTTTGCGGATTTTATATTTTTCCTGCCTGCAAGTTTTCGCCCGCAAACCGAAACTGCCCGTCAGTCCGGGACAGTTCAATAATTTGCAGCGGCAGCGGCAAAGCGCCGCTTCATCTCCTCCCGCAACGACTCCGGTTTGAGGACTTCTATTGCCGCACCGTACGAAAGGAGTTCCTTTATCAGGTCGCTGGTTATTTTCATATTGTACTGGAAAAGCGTATAACCGGCAGCATCCGTAACGACTTTCTGCGACTCGTGCAACGGCAGGGTCTTGAAATATCCGGCCTGCGCGGAAACGACCTTGAGAAGCAGGATTTCGTCGGGCCCTTCACCGTGCATTATGCCGAAACACCCTTTGAAATACTCTTCCGGCATAAATGCCTGGGAATACTCGAATGTCGCTTTCGTTACCTCTATATCTTCAAACCGGTCTAACGAATAGGTCCTTATTTTGCCGTAAGCCGGAGCGTATCCTATTACATACCAGCGTTGCCTGAATACTTTTATGAAATAGGGGTGCAGGTAGACATCGTGCGGCACGGTCTCGACAAAGCTCTTGTACGCGAACTTGATTATCCTGCTGTCGCGCATCGCCTCTATTACGGGGACAAGGTAGAGTTCGCCCGACGGGATTTTTTCCAGCAGAATCCTGTCGCGCAGCCGCTGCTGTTCTGCGGCGAGGTTGTTGACAGAAAACGTTCCGAGCAGCCAGGAACGTATTTTGTCGCCCGCCAGCAACTGGTAATCCTCGATATAGTATTCCGAAGTTTTTCTGTCGCATTCGATGTTTATATCGAAAAGTTCCTGAATCTTTTCGCGGTGGCTGTGGAACGTGCGGCGCGGTATCGGCTCGCCTTCCGAATAATCGGTATGCAGCCACCTTTCATTTATCTCACGGAGGGTAAGGCGTTTATATCTGTACAACAGACTTACCAGCCATACGTATCGCAATAACGGGTTTTGTGCCATTTCCTACAAGTCTGTTTTTTCCGAAGCCGGGGCGTTATAAGTTTTCATTTTCTCTTTCTGCGGCGGCGGCCATGGCTTGCCAAAGGTTGTCGTTTTCGGGGACGGGCGCCGTTACCGATATCTCCTGTTTCGATACCGGGTGTATGAACGATATGTTGCGGGCATGCAACGATATTCCGCCGTCGGGGTTGGAACGCCCCGCACCGTATTTGAGGTCGCCCTTTATCGGCGAACCTATTTTGGCCAACTGGCACCGTATCTGGTGGTGGCGACCCGTTTTCAATATTATTTCAAGCAAGCAGTAACGGTCGCTCTTGGCTATTACCCTATAAAACAGTTCAGCCTCTTTCGCACCCAGACGGGGAGCATCGTAGGCCGTGCTTTTGTTGCTTTTTTCATCACGCGTCAGATAGTGGTGCAGACGCCCGCTTTCGCACGGCGGCATATTTTTAACTATCGCCCAGTATGTTTTGTGGACTTCACCGTTGCGGAACATATCGTTTAACCGGCTGAGGGCCTTGCTTGTCTTGGCAAATACTACGGCCCCGCTTACGGGACGGTCGAGACGGTGTGTTACCCCGAGGTAGACATTGCCGGGTTTGTCGTACTTCTTTTTAAGCCATTCCTTTATGGTCTCGCTCAACGGCGTATCGCCAGTTTTGTCGCCCTGTACTATCTCGGAAGTGTTTTTGTTTACAATTATCAGATGGTTGTCTTCGTAAAGGACTGTCATTTTATTTGTCTGCTGTCTGGTTGGCTACTTTCATATCCATAATTGGCCGGACAATGTTTTCCGTCCCCGCTGCGCGGGGCTTAACCGTCCTCTCCCCCCCTGTTCTCCGCCGCCTCTGCCTCTTTCCGTTATCTCTTTAATACACAACAGGGCGTGTACCGGTTCACCCGGCGCACTCCCTGTTTCTGCTTCTGCCGTCATTTCCGAGCAGGCTGCCCGGCCGCGCGCATACATGTTCGCTACGGACTGACGGCTACATGTTCATTCCGCCGCAGCAATGGATTACCTGACCGGATACGTACGACGAAAGGTCGGATGCGAGGAACGTACATACGTTTGCCACATCCTCGGGCGTTCCGCCTCTGCGGAGAGGTATCTGCTTTGCCCATGCCTCTTTCACTTCATCGGACAGGACGGCCGTCATGTCCGTTATTATGAATCCGGGAGCTACGCAGTTTGCCCGTACACCGCGCGGGCCCAGTTCCTTTGCTATTGATTTTGCAAGGCCTATCATACCTGCTTTCGATGCGGAATAGTTGCACTGCCCGGCATTACCCGATACGCCTACTACGGACGACATGTTTATTATGCTGCCCCCGCGCTGTTTCATCATTACGGGCGATACGGCATGTATGAAATTGAATGCCGATTTCAGGTTCACGTTGAGAACCATATCCCACTGCTGCTCGGTCATGCGGAGCATAAGGGTGTCGCGGGTTATTCCGGCATTGTTCACCAGGATATCTATGCGTCCGAAGTCTGCTACAATAGTATTTACTATATCGTGCGTATCTTCAAAATCCGCGGCATTGGATGCGTACCCCTTGGCCTTCACACCGTATGCTGCAATCTCGGCTTCGGTTGCCTTCATATTGTCATCGCACTTCAAATCGGTAAATGCGATGTTTGCTCCTTCGCTTGCGAACTTCAACGCCACGGCTTTTCCTATTCCGCGCGATGCGCCGGTTATTACGGCTACTTTTCCTTCTAATAGTTTCATCTTTAATAACTTTATTAAGTCGTTACTGTATTTTAGCTTCAGTTTTGTCTTTTTCCGGTTCGCCTCCCGCGGCATAGCCGGACGAAAGGACGCCTTTCAGTATGAGATTGGATGCGTAAACGCGCACCTGCTCCTTATCGACGCACATGCGCTGGAAATGATTGCGTATGTAAGGAGCGTCGAACCCGCGTATCGCATAATGGATAAGCACGGCCGTTACCCTTACGTTGCTTATTTCAAACACCCCTTTGTCCGCACCTTCCTGCAATATGGACCTCAACAGCGCTATTTCCTGCTGGTCGATGTTTTTCCATGCATGTTCCACCTTCCACATGTCGCGGAAGAACTCTGTTCGCAGAGAACCGTTGCGGACGACTATCTCTTTTATCAGTTCGAGACGGCGGAATATATAGTTGGTCAGTTTCTCCTCCGGCGGCAGATCTTCGTTCACTATCGTCCCCAGTTTCTCCATTACCCGGCTGGTCTCCGACTCTACTACCGCCCAATATATATCCTCCTTGCTTTTGAAGTAGGTATATATTGTCCGTCGCACCTTGCCGGCCGCTTCGGCTATATCGCTCATCGTGGTGTTCTCCACTCCGCGTTTCACGAAAAGTTGCCGCGCCACTTCCAGCAGGTTTTCTTTAGTTTCGTCTCTGCTCATATTTTTTATACGTGCAAAGTATTTGCGAAGATACATCAATCCGTTCAGAATGCAAAATTTATCCAAGAAACTGTTTTGAATTTATAGTGCGATGACCCGGGATGAGTTTCCGGGTCAGTTCAGCTTCCGTGAAGAGGGGAAGAGAGCTCGTTATCTGACGGAGGAAATAAGCTAAACTGGCCGGGAAATCGGGAAATCGCCCCCCTTTTTTTGTCTTGCCGCCATTTATTCCTAATTTTGCACTGCGTGCGGGACAATGTGCGTTATTGTCCCGCGCTTTTGCCCCGACCCCATGGAATTAAAAATCGCCGCTTCCATTGTAACGTACAATACAGACAAGGACGAACTTGCCCGCTGTATAGCATCGCTGTTGCACGACCGCGTGGGGAGGATATATATTTGCGACAATTCGCCGGGCGATTCTCTCCGCGAAATCTGCGGTTTGTCCGAAAAACTGCGCTACATGCACAACCCGGCAAACCCTGGATATGGAAGTGCGCACAATGCAGCCATAAGGGCATCGTTGCGCGAAGGGTATGCATATCATCTGGTAATAAATTCGGATGTCTATTTCGAGCCGGGTGTCATGCCCGAACTTGCCTCCGTAATGGAAAAGGACCGGGAAGTTGTCCAGATTACCCCCAATGTTGTCTACCCCGACGGGCGCACGCAGTATGCCTGCCGCCTGCTCCCGACACCTGCCGACCTTATTATGCGCAGGTTCTTCCCGTTCTTGCTGCCGAAGAAGCGCAAGAGCCGCTATCTGCTTGAGTTCTTCAACCGCAAGCGCTGTGCTGATGTTCCTTACCACATGGGGTGCTTCATGTTTTTCCGCTCTTCGGCTTTTGAAAAGGCGGGCATGTTCGATGAACGTTTTTTCATGTACCCCGAGGATATAGATATTACGCGGCGGATGCACCGTATAGGAAAGACCCTTTTCTGGCCCGGCGCAACAATAGTCCATGCACACAGGGCCGAGTCGTACAGAAGCATCAGGATGCTCTGCATCCACTCGGTGAACATGATAAGATACTTCAACAAATGGGGGTGGTTCCGCGACGGGGAACGGAAGGAATTCAACCGCCGTGTACTTTCGGAACTCGGGTACGAAGCCAGACAGAACGCTCCTCATGCATCCTGATCCGGCACACGCGTCCCGGGCCTGCCGCCTCGCCGGAAAATACCTTGCCGCAATTATACGATAAAAGCGCCCCGGCACATTGTTCCGTACCTGGACGCTTTTATTTTCGCTACGGCAGATTGCCGTCAGACCCTGCCTGAAGGCATCTAAAATTCCACTCGCGGTGCCTGTTCCGCACCCTCGGCAGCCTCGAAATATGCACACTTTTCAAAGCCGCACATCCCGGCAAGGATATTGTTGGGAAAACGCCTTATGGAGGTGTTGAACTCTTTTGCCGCCCCGTTATAGTTTGTCCGGGCCACGCTTATGCGGTTGTCCGTCCCCTCCAGCTGTGCCTGCAACTCCAGGAAGTTCTGGTTTGCCTTTAAATCGGGATAGTTCTCTGCTATGGCCAGCAACTTGCCGATAGCCGACGACACTGCGCCCTGCGCCCTCTGGTATTCGGCCAGTTTCTCCGGCGTAAGGTCGCTGCCGCTAACAGTTATTCCGGTAGCCTTGCTCCTTGCCTCCACTACGCTTTGAAGCGTTTCATTTTCATGCGCCGCATACCCTTTTACGGTATTTACGAGGTTCGGTATCAAATCGGCACGCCTCTGGTACTGGGTCTCCACATTGGACCACTGACGGTTCACGTTCTCCTCCTTTGAAACAAGGTTGTTGTATGCCGTTACCCCCCACAGGAGAATTACGGCAAGCACAATTAAGATAATGACTGTTGATTTTTTCATATTCGGTTTATTCTTGGTTGTTTACGTTCTTATCCGGCAATATCGTCCCGTATCAGAATCGGGAACCGGCCCCGCCGCCACCTCCGGCACCCCCGCCGAAACTGCCTCCGCCGAAGCCTCCGCCCCCGAAACTTCCGCCTCTGCCCATACCGCCCAGCAGCGAGCCCAGCAGTATGGCATCCAGCAGCGAACCCGAACTGCGGCGGTGTCCTCCATGCGGAGCATCGTCATCGCCCCTATCATCGTCGCGGGCTACCGTGTACCCGCATTTGGCGCATTTGTATACTACACGGTTTACCATTTTCCCGTCTTTCTCAACAAGCATACGGCTGTCGGTAGGACGGAGTTCGGGCTTGCCGCATCTGGGGCACATCTTGTGGGCGTTTGTTATCTGCCTTGCCTTTATTGCCGCTATCCCTATTATTACGAACAAAAGCAGCAACAGCCATAACGGGTTGTAGGAACTGTCGGGTACGACGGCATCGTTTGTATGTTCCGGGCCGATACGCCGACAAACCGCCTCCATTCCGTTAAGCATCGCGGCATCCCATTCACCCTGTTTCAGATACGGGACCATCAGCTGCATCTGTATTCTTTTGCATATGGCATCCGGCAATACCCCTTCAAGCCCGTAACCGGTACAGAACTGTATGCACCTCTGGTCTGTTACCAGCAGGACGACAAGACCGTTGTCCTTTCCCTTTTTACCTACACCCCAACTGTTCAGCAGCGTATGGCAGAAATCGAAACATTCCTGCTCCCCTATACTCTCTACGGCCGCTACCACGGTTTCCGCACCGGTACTGGTTTCAAGGGCGTACAGCATCGAATCGATACGGGCCGCAGCCGACGGCGACAATATCCCGTCGGGATTGACCACATAACGGGTCTTGTCGTACAGATGCACATTTGGCAATGTTGCGGGGGTATACTCCCCTGCCGTAGCCCTTGCACAAAACACCGACACGAGTATTGCCGTTATCAGCAGGCAACGTTGTTCAAGTACTCTGTTTCTGTTCTGTCGCATATTCCAACTGGTCAAGCATTATTGCAATATCGGCCGCTTCCACCCCGCTTTTAAGCAATATATCCCTGTCGCGGGAGAAAACTTCATAAAACCTTTCCAAATCGCCGTCAAGCGCGGCAATGCTTTTTCCGTACAAGTCGCAGGCCCTGGAAAACTGCCTTGTTGCCAAAGCCGTATGCCCGGCATTGAGGAAATCTTCATATGTCGGTGCTGCCGCAAGGATTTTCCCGTAATATTGCCAGGCCTGCGGTATTTTTCCCAAAAGGAAGGAACACCATGCCAACGGACGCCACGACTTTACGCTTCCGCCGGAGAAATATTCCACTTTGTAATAATGTTTCAGCGCCTCCTCATACAGCCCCATTGCCAGCAGGCAATGCCCGCACTGCATCTCTATGGAGAGATTGTCGGGTTGGAGTTCCTGCGCCTGACGGTAATACTTCAGGGCTTCGTCCAGACGCCCTGCCGAACGGCATGATGCCGCAAGGTGATGCAGCGTCCAGAAATCGTTAGACAGCGTATCGGCTTTGACATACTCTTTTATCGCCCCGCTATAATCTTTCTGCATCTGCTTGCAGTAGCCGGCCTTCTGGTGAAGTACGGCATCGCCCTCGTTGCGCTGCGACAGTTTTACAAAATATTTTTCGGCATACCCGTAATACTCTTTTTTAAGATAGTACTCGCCTATAAGCCGCAGCGTCGCATCGTCGTTGAATATCGGATACAACAAAGGCGATCCGGGAAGATTGATATGCTCCGAAAAAATGTCGCAGCTCTTGAAACTCGCGGGAGCAAGCTTGAAGAAGCGGTACAGGTCCTGTATGTACTGGTTGGATATGCTCTTCGGCAAGTAAGCGATGCCGTCGGATTCCGTTTTCATCACCTCCTCGGCCTCCTCTTTCCCGGCCGGCATCTGGTTTATCATCATGTCGCGCTGCTGCGCGGGGAGGTGTGTTACCGCCAGGGCAAGGGAGTATTTGTCGGAATTGCACATGAAGCGCGATGCGGATATAGTATCGGAAAAACTCCCCAGCCCGTCGAACGCACCCGATATGTTTGTGTTGTCCTTGTCGAACGGCCTGAACCAGTTGGTTATTCTTGAAAAGAACGGAAAACTTTTCAGCGACGAGAAGGTTGTCAGCAACACGTCCGAACCTTCTATCTGAAGTTCGTTGAGTTCTTTTATCCGTTCCGATATGCCGGAAGAGTTCAGAAGTTCCTCCCACTGGGGATTCCGGTCGGGGGCATTAAGCGAATCGCCGCCCTTATCCCAGCTTTTAATCTTATCGTGCAATCCGGGGGCCATTTTCATCACCTCGGGCAGAATCTCCTTTGTAAATATGTCGGATATGCGCTCTGTCTCCATTGTCCGGATAAACTGCATGAACTGGTTGCGCACATCCCTGCAAAAACGGGAGTCCCTGCGCAACTCGGCAACTTTTTCAATCAGCAGGTGCGACACGACCACCCTGTCCCTGTATATATAAAGGAGTATCAGAAGCCCGCACAAGGCCCTCTGCCGGACTTCTTCATCGCAGCCGCCTGCATAGGCGTATGCCAGAAGGAGCAGTTTCATCTCATCGTAGTTGTACAACGCACCCAACGTAACGGCCGACACGGCCAGACATGCCGTATCGCGACAGGGAAGGCCGCTGTCCAGAAGTTGCTGCACGCTCTGCAACGATTCGTCCGAAACGGGGTACTCCGTCAGCAGTTGCACGAATATTTCATCCTGACAGGTTTCGACCTCGAGCCGCAAAGACGTCAGTGTTGATACCGGTATTTCAGCGACGTTTGCCTCCAGCGCTGCCGCCAGGGCGTTTTCGGCTGCATGCAGATTCTCCATTGCTGCGGGCAGCGACCGCGCCTTGCTATGGGCGTAATACCGGCGCTGGTCGTAGTAAAACGACGATGCCGTTTTGGATATATGCCTGTCGGCCGCAACATCGGCCAAATCGTACAGGCTCTTCACCAGCGTCCTGTACATGACGTTGCGCTGCGGGTCGGCAACACCCTCGAGCATATACTTTATCATATACCTGTATGTCGTTTCGAGGGATTCCAGCTTATCGCCCAACGCCCCGTCATTCAGAGGCTTTATCATGTTGCGCAACTGGTCGAAAACATCTTTCAGCCTCCTCTTGCGCAGATTGGATATTATATTGTTATGTGCGGATACTATGTCATTCATAATAATCGGTTTGTATTTGACAACATCAAATATTATGCCAAAACCGGAGACCGATTACTTCTGCTTCTAGTTCATGGAATTGCAGCGGTCTGTTGCCGGAGTCCGGCCCGGCCGCCCGGAAACAGTGTCCGGCGCAACCTGCCTACTCCAGTATTTCGGCATCTTCAATATCCTTATGCCCGCCGTCCTTGCTTCTGAAGCGTATCAGGTTGAAAATCTCCGACAAACCGTATATCAGGAGGATTATCCCTACTATTATCCATAGCGTGCCTACCATGCTCCGGAACTTGGCTATGGTAAGGACACCCATTATCAGCAGCAGCGCAGGCGTTATGTAATAGAGATATGCAGCCCCAGTACCGACGAACGCGCGCACTGCGATTATCTGCCTTATCCCCGCCGTTATCATCACTATCCCGATGAACAGGGCCAGAAATGTTACAAAGACCTCGGGCATTATAATCATTACCGTACCCAATACTGCCGAACCGGCACCCCCTATTATCGGGAATACGGCAGCTTCCATGTTTTTGGAACGCTGCACTGCGTATGTTATCAAAGCCGACAACAACGGGACAATCAACATTATCCCCAATATCACCACCAGCGTATCGGTAACTTTATCGGCCCATTTTATAAGCATTGCACCTATCGCTATCGCTATGACGCTTCTGACAAGTGTCCCGGACGGTTTGTACATTACCATGATTCCAATATTTTTTTATTCCCTTTCGCCTTAGCAGGACAAATGTATTAAATTTTCCGCAGCCTTGCGTTATTGTGGCATAATTTATTTATAAATTTGCGTTCTCCCGGAGAAAACCGTTTTCATCCCGCGAAAGGTAGAACGGGTATCCGGCCTTATCCGGAAGCAGGGCATGCCGCAAACGGCCGCAATACCGAAACAGGGTCGCACCGCACATTGCTCCGGCTTCATTTCTCGAATGGACTTTTATCATAAACTACTGCGTACATGAAACGGTTGCTGGCCATTATTAATCCGCTGTCGGGGACATCGAGCAAAAACGATATTCCCGAAAAGATTGAGAAAAGGATAGCCAAACTCGGCATGCAACCGGACATAGCATTTACAGAATATTCGGGCCATGCCACCGAACTTGCCAGGAAAGCGGCCGACGACAATTACGACATAGTGCTGTCGGTAGGCGGGGACGGGACCTGCAATGAAATTGCAAAAGCCCTTGTCCATACCGATACAGCTTTGGGCATTATCCCCATCGGCTCGGGCAACGGGCTGGCAAGGCACCTGGGCATACCTATCGGCGTGAACGCAGCGCTGAAATCGCTGTTCGACGAATATAAAATAGTATCGATAGATTACTGCGAGGCAAACGGCTCGCCGTTTTTCTGCACCTGCGGGGTCGGGTTCGATGCCCAAATCAGCGAAAAATTCGCCTCCTCCAAAACAAGAGGGGGACTGACCTACCTGATAAAGTCGATTGAGGAGTACTTCAAGTACAAGAACGAACAGTATGTTATTGAAACCGCCGACAAGGAGATTACGGAGAAAGCTTTCATCATAGCCTGCGGCAACGCATCGCAGTACGGGAACAATGCCTACATAGCCCCCTACGCCTCGATATGCGACGGGCTGATAGACGTTACCGTTGTGCGGCCCTTCAATTTCATAGAGGTCCTGCCCATGATGATACAGCTCTTCACCAAGACGCTGCACCTCAACCCGCACGTAAGGAACTTCACATCGTCGGAGTTCAAGATAATACGCGAAAACGCGGGCATAATGCACATCGACGGCGAACCGGTAGTCATGCCGGCCGAAATAAACATAAAATGCATCCACAGGGGACTTAAAGTCATGCTTCCGAACATCCAGGCGGCTAATGAATTCGAGGCCACCATGCTGGGATTGCTGGCAAATGTCTTTGGAATAAAGATTCAGAAGAGCATATAACGCTCCGGCAACCCGGAATTACGGAAACGGGAGACTGCGGCCGAACCGTCTGCCGTTCCTTCGCAAACGTATTCCAACCGTCTTTTCTAGTTCCGCACCCCCCTTCCGGCGTCTGTTTCCTGAATATTCGCCGGAAGGGGAACGTCCCGCCTCCGCCCCCCGGCACATAACGGTTATTCGCAAAAAAAAGAAGCAGCGGGGAAGATTCTCCTCACTGCTTCTGTTGCGAGCCGCAAGCCGGATTCGAACCGGCGACCTTTTCATTACGAGTGAAACGCTCTACCAGCTGAGCTATTGCGGCAATGCATTGTTACTTGTCGGGGTATTGCCTTTCGGCGTGCAAAGATACCGTTTTTTTTTAAATAACGAAACTTTACCGCTATTTTTTAACGACAATATGGCGTTATCTGTTTTTTACGCTGTATATCATATTGACACTTATGTTCTTGGTGTCTATCTGGGCAAACCTCGGGGATTCGAGGTATGGGTATATCGACACCACCGAACTGCTCGAAGTGTCGTACGCAACCCCTACCGGGACAAGGATAACATGCGAGTCGCCCTTGTACTTGTCGGACGTTCCGTCGTTGGGGTTATACTTGAGTATGTTCGAGATATATGCCTGAATGTTCCCGAAATCGTACGTTTTGGTAGACGAATTGTATGCCGCGTAATACGTATTGGTATTGTCGGGCAGCATCCGGTTGAAGAAAAACACGTTGGGCGTGGTATGCTCTATTTCCCCTCCCGACCCGGTTGCGTTGGCGTCGGCCCTCATCATCATCAGGTACGGAGGCGGGGTTATCCCGTACTCTTCATCCTTGTATGGTATTACGGGAACCGACAGGGTTACCGAATTTATAATCCCCACAACCCCGGCTTCGGCAACAGCCTTGTTGTATGTCTCTATAATATCGTTTACCGGCAATATTATATTTGCATTGTACCCCAACGGCGTCGTCATGACCGGCAATTTACGGGCGGCCATGTCGGTTATTTTCGTTTTCCAGCTTGTCTGCATACAGTTTACGGACGAAACTTCCTCGCTGGACACGAGTATGGGCGTTACTTCCTCCACCTCTTTTTTCACGCCGTCCACCACAGCCACCTCGCCATACACATTGTACACGTAACTTGTATGGTAGAGATTGATAATGGTGGAATCGATACGGGAAATGAACCCGTCGCCATACGTATGGGTTACGTAAAGCCCGGGCAGATAATCCTGCATCTGCTCGTTTGTCAGGTAACCGTCATTTTCCTTGTAATAACGGTAAAAGTCCTGCGCCAGCTCCCGTGTCGTCATGCCGTTACGGGAAATCGGAATTATGACGGTTACGGTATCGGACGTCTGGTTCGACGAACCCAATGCCGAGGAAGAGAATATGCGCTCGCCCAGCTTCTGCGTCATGTCGCAGTATTTCCCGGGATCTACATCGGTAAATATCGTATCGGACGAATTTTTAGGCAACGGCCCGTTGTTCTGGTATGCGGACACGCGCATAGGCATCAGTTCGTCGCCTATGGTCTGGCTTACGAAACATTTCAACACCAGTGCAATGGAATCGACCATATCTTCCTCGACCAGCACCGTGTCCAGCTTGCCTATATAGCGGAGATTGGTCATGTACGACGAGTTTATCGACGCGAAATCCTTTACGTCTATTTTGCCAAGCATATGGTATATTGCCCTGTTTACCGATACATCGTTCAGCGTGGCATATACCGAATCGGAATTTTCCGAATAGCGGAACGTCCGGTTTACTATCTCCATCTCGGAATAGTCTATCGAAGAGCCTATCAGATTGTTGTTGTCGCTGCAGGATATTGCCAAAATCCCTGTTACAAGGAAATAGAATATTCTTTTAACGGTATTTTCCATAAATTTCCGGATACTGCGTCTTACCCGCAAATATCATCATAAAAATTATTATACTCCTCCATCCGGTTCGCATCGGAATCCTTCAACAGCATGTATTTCTTGCCGTTGGCCCTGGCATATTCTTCTATTGACGCGGCCTGCGCCTCGGACGCGGCTATCACGCCGTCGGAGTACCTTACGGCCAGTTTTACCATATCGCTGCATGTAACGGGCGATTTGTCCGTAACCCCGGCTTCCTCGGGCGATATGCCGTCCATGGAGAGCTTTTCAGGGAAACGCGCATCCAACGGCCGGGTGAAACAGCTGTCGTACGCCGAATATACTATCCGGGCATCCCGGAAAGAGGGGTCGTCGCTATAGCACTTCTTTATATAGAGCGGCACAAGGGATGTTATCCACCCGTGGCAATGCACTATATCGGGCGTCCACCTCAGTTTTTTCACTGTTTCTATTACCCCGCGGGCAAAGAATATGGCACGTTCGTCGTTATCGGGATACTCATTCCCCGACTGGTCGGAAAGCACATCGCGATGCTGGAAGTAATCTTCGTTGTCGATAAAATATACCTGTATGCGGGTGGACGGTATCGATGCCACTTTTATTATGAGCGGGTGATCGGTATCGTCGATTATCAGGTTCATCCCCGAAAGGCGTATGACTTCGTGCAACTGGTTGCGACGCTCGTTCACGACTCCGTAACGGGGCATGAATGTCCTTATTTCTCTCCCTTTTTCCTGTAATCCCAGCAATAAATCCCTGCATTTGTCTGATATTTCGGAACTCGGCAAATACGGATAAATCTCCTGGGCTACAACAAGCACTCTGGTTACTTTCATACGGGTATTAGATTTATTCTGCAAAGATTGTCTGGATATACCGCAACGTAATAGCGCACACGGAATAAATCGGCAGCAGAACGTTCTGTATAACCTCCACAAACACAAGGCCCGCATATGCAGGTTTGCATCTGTCGGACAAGCTATAACAGCAGAAAAATTCGACACTGCAAAGATAATAATTTTTTTCCGTGGATTACCCAATGGTTCTGTTGTTTTTTGTTATATATGCTTACTGTTGCATAAACAGCTACAGAACAACATTTTACACCAAAACACTTCGTCTGCCGCGGCCATATATGCCGCGGCAGGCCTTATTTTTTCAAAGCAGACAGGGGGTCTATGTGAGTATAAATTACTTACTTTGCAGCGTTTTTTTTGAAAACTTGTAAAATGGAAATAGTCTCGACAAAAGCCGCACTCAAGGAGGCGGTAAGGAAATTCAGAGATAACGGCAAGAGCATAGGCCTTGTCCCTACGATGGGCGCCCTGCACGAGGGGCATATTTCGCTCGTAAGAAAATGTCTGGAAGAAAACGGGTGTTGCGTCGTTTCAATATTCGTAAACCCGACCCAGTTCAACGACAAGAACGACCTTCTGCTCTACCCGCGCACCCCGGAGGAGGATTGCCGGCTTCTTGAAGAGGCCGGATGCGATATCGTTTTCACGCCCGAGGTAAAGGAGATGTACCCCGAGGAAGACACAAGGGTCTTCAACCTGGGACCGGTTGCCGAAGTAATGGAGGGGAAGTACCGCCCGGGGCACTTCAACGGAGTAGCCCAGATTGTAAGCAAGCTTTTCTACGCAGTCGAACCGGACAATGCCTATTTCGGGGAGAAAGACTTCCAGCAGATTGCGGTAATAAGGAGCATGGCCAGGGAGCTCGGGCTGGACGGTATAAACATTGTTGCAGCCCCCATCGTGCGGGAAAAGGACGGACTGGCCCTGAGCAGCAGGAACAGGCGGCTGTCGCCCGAACAGAGAAAAATTGCGCCCAAAATATGGGAAACTCTTTGCAAAAGTTGTAAATTTGCGGAATCACATACGGTTGCCGAAACGATAAGATTCGTTACGGACACCCTCGATGCGACGGAATATCTGCGCGTAGAGTATTATGAAATTGTGGACGGCCATACCTTAATGCCTGTACGGGAATGGGACGGAGCGGATTACGTAGTGGGATGCATTACCGTTTTCTGCGGCGACGTTAGGCTTATTGACAATATTACATATAAACGGAACTGATATTGATATAAAAATACCCCCGATATGTTGGTAGAAGTACTGAAATCGAAGATACACCGTGCCACGGTAACTGAAGCCAATTTGAACTACATAGGGAGCATCACCATAGATGAAGACCTTATGGATGCCGCCGGTATAATAGGGAACGAGAAGGTACACGTTGTCAATAACAATAACGGGGCCAGATTCTCCACATATGTAATAAAGGGAGAGAGGGGCTCGGGCGTGGTCTGCCTGAACGGGGCTGCCGCACGTCTGGTCCAGCCGGGCGACACCGTCATAATAATGGCATACGCAATGATGGACATTGAAGAGGCCCGGATATTCAAGCCTAAAGTTGTCTTTCCCCAGGGAAAAGACAACAGACTTGCAGCGCGGTAGGGAGATCTGCCGGCCGGGCTGCCGGAACGAAAGGGGCAAAACCCTTTTTTGTTTTTATAATATACCTTGTGTAATTACATAAATACCGATACAATATGTTTGAAAACTTAAGCGAACGCTTAGAACGCTCATTTAAGATTCTCAAAGGAGAAGGCAAGATTACCGAAATAAACGTGGCCGAGACCTTGAAGGATGTACGCAAAGCCCTTCTGGACGCCGATGTAAACTATAAGGTAGCCAAACAGTTTACCGATACGGTAAAGACAAAGGCCCTGGGAATGAACGTGCTTACGGCAGTAAAGCCGGGGCAGCTGATGGTAAAGCTCGTCCACGACGAGTTGGCGCTGCTCATGGGGGGCAAGGCCGCCGAGTTCAACCTGTCGGGCAACCCGTCGGTGGTGCTGATGTCCGGCCTTCAAGGTTCGGGTAAAACCACGTTCTCGGGGAAACTGGCCCTGATGCTCAAGAACAAAAAGGGGAAACGCCCCTTGCTGGCCGCCTGCGACGTATACCGCCCCGCAGCAATTGAACAGCTGAAAGTGCTCGGCGAACAGATAGGCGTTTCGGTATACAGCGACGAAAACAGCAAAGACCCGGTATCGATAGCCAAAGACGCCATAAAACATGCACGCAATGCCGGTTACGATACCGTAATAATAGATACCGCCGGACGCCTTGCCGTAGACGAGCAGATGATGCAGGAAATAAAGGCCATAAAAGACGCCGTAAACCCTAACGAGGTTCTCTTCGTCGTCGACTCCATGACGGGACAGGATGCCGTCAATACAGCAAAGGCATTCAACGACAGGCTCGATTTTTCGGGGGTTGTCCTGACTAAGCTCGACGGCGATACCCGCGGCGGTGCGGCGCTCTCTATCCGCACGGTAGTGGACAAGCCTATCAAGTTCATAGGTATCGGAGAAAAAATGGAGGCCATGGATACGTTCCACCCCGAACGTATGGCCGACAGGATTCTGGGCATGGGCGATATAGTATCGTTCGTTGAAAGGGCCCAGGAGCAGTACAACGAAGAGGAGGCGCGCAGGCTTCAGAAGAAAATAGCGAAGAACCAGTTCGATTTCAACGATTTTCTGAGCCAGATTCAACAGATAAAGAAAATGGGGAATCTGAAGGACCTGGCGGCAATGATTCCGGGTGTAGGCAAAGCCGTCAAGGATATAGACATAAAGGACGATGCCTTCAAAAGCATCGAAGCCATGATAGGCTCCATGACCCCTGCCGAAAGGAAAAACCCGGATATAATAAACAGCAGCCGCAGACAAAGGATAGCCAAAGGAAGCGGAGTTCCCATACAGGAGGTAAACCGCGTAATAAAACAGTTTGAAACCACCCGCAAGATGATGCACAAGATAAGCAAGAACCCCATGCACACTATGCGGAACTTAAAAAGGAGATAAACGATATGCAACTTATAGACGGCAAGGCCGTAGCGGCCGAGATAAAACGCGAGATAGCAAAGGAAGTGGAAGAGATTGCCGGCAAAGGGGGCAAGATACCGCATCTTGCAGCAATACTCGTAGGACACGACGGAGGAAGCGAGACATACGTGGCGCACAAAGTAAAAGCCTGCGGGGAGTGCGGTTTCAAGTCGACACTCATCCGCTTTGAAGACGATGTTACCGAAGAGAGACTTCTGCAAGAGGTGAAACGGCTCAATGAAGACCCCGATATAGACGGGTTTATAGTTCAGCTGCCGCTCCCGCGCCATATATCTGAGCAGCGCGTAATAGAGACGATAGACTACCGCAAGGATGTAGACGGGTTCCACCCCATCAACGTGGGACGGATGTCGATAGGCCTCCCCTGCTTCGTTTCGGCTACCCCGGCCGGAATAATGGAACTGCTCAGGCGTTACAATATCAGGACGGAAGGGAAAAGGTGCGTAGTCCTCGGCCGCAGCAACATTGTAGGGAAACCTGTCGCCACCCTTATGATGCAGAAGGGCAACCCTGGCAATGCAACTGTTACCGTATGCCACAGCCGCTCGGAAGGGTTGAAGGATATATGCCGCGAGGCCGACATAATAATTGCGGCTCTCGGTTCGCCCGAGTTCGTAACAGCCGATATGGTAAAGGAAGGGGCCGTAATAATAGACGTAGGCACAACCCGCGTTCCTTCGGACAAGACAAAATCGGGCTTCAAACTTACGGGAGATGTCAAATTCGACGAAGTTGCGCCACGCTGCTCTTATATAACGCCGGTACCCGGGGGCGTAGGCCCTATGACTATCGTATCGCTGATGCGCAACACGCTGCTGGCCGGTAAAAAGGAGATTTACGGATAATTGCCGGAAAGCGGCCTTGCCGGTAAAAGGAAGGCGAACGGACTGAAAGTTATCCAATACTAAAACAGACAGGGAAAGGGGTATGCCGGCAAACAAGGGCCGGCATGCCCCTTTCGGTTTATCGAAATGGGAAAAAGACTCGCAACAATAGTGGTGGCCGTAATTGCATTATCCTGCATGGATACGGTATCGCAAAAGCTATCCCTGCTCTTTGCCGGCGATGCCATGCAGCATAAAGCCCAGATTGCCGACGCTGTGCGCAACGGCGGCACCTTTTTCTATGACGACAATTTTTCCGATATAAAGGACGAAATATCATCGGCCGACGTATCGGTGGTAAACCTGGAAGCCCCGCTTGCAGGCCCGCCATATACCGGATACCCCGCATTCAGCGCCCCGGACGAATTTGCAGAAGCACTAAAACGCTGCGGTTTCGACATATTCCTCACGGCCAACAACCATATTCTGGACAAAGGGGCAAAAGGGACGCTAAGGACAATCGCCACCCTCGACTCGTTGGGAGTACGCCATACCGGGAGTTTCAGGAACTCCGTAACCAGAAGGACGGATTATCCCCTGATGATAACAGGCAAAGGGCTGCGCATAGCGCTGCTCAACTACACGTACGGGACAAACGGCATAAAGGTAAAGGCAGGCTGCATTGTGAACTATATAGACACGGCGGCGATTAAACGCGACATAAAGGCGGCCAACGAACTGGACGCCGACATAATCATCGCCGCCCTGCACTGGGGCGACGAATACAAGACCCTCCCCGGCAGGAAACAGGAGGATTTTGCCGCATGGCTGCACAAATCGGGTGTCAGGATAATAATAGGGTCGCACCCGCACGTTATCCAGCCTGTAAAGACGGAGAGCGACAAAAACGGGGGCATCAGGAACATCACCCTTTACTCGCTCGGCAATTTCATATCGAACATGCAGACGAAGATGACCATGGGGGGGATTATTTTCCGGTTTGAACTTGAAAAGAAGGACGGCTCGGTAACGATATCGTCCCCGAGGTACGCCAAGATATTCACCCAACGCCCCGCCCATTATCCGGGGATGCCTTACCGGATAATCGCCGCCGACAGCGCGAATATGAACGACAGGAGGCTTCCCGGTAAACTGAGGTCAGACATGACAAACTTCGCGACGGAAGCCGACAAGATATTCAGGGAGAACAACACCCCCGACGTAAAAGAATATTTTTACGATTAAAAATGCACGTCCTATTGCAAGGAATAAAAAAATAGCATACCTTTGCACCCGTTATGACAAGCCGGACTTTTTACGGAAAGCCTGCTGCATGACAGTAAATGGTGAATGTAGCTCAGCTGGTTAGAGCGTCGGATTGTGGATCCGAAGGTCGTGGGTTCAAGCCCCATCTTTCACCCGCAGACAAAAGGGCAATACAAGGGAATCGTATCCCTCATGTATTGCTCTTTTCTTTTCTCCAGTCCCGACCGGACGGGAGCATAAGGGCACATCAGTCGCAACCCGCACAGGATGATATGCACCGGAGAGCATTGCCCCTACCCATCGGCAGAACAGGCATTTACAACACACCGCCCTTGAACAGCCCGGTATCAGCGCAGCCCGGCAACAGTTCTGCCGTAAAAGGCCGACATATCGGGCATGGCCCCTTTTTGAGTACAAACGTAAGCAGAAGTCTCGACGGCTATCGAATGCGCCTCCTCCGCACCGGACCCTTTCAGGAGCGCAGCCACGAAAGCCGCAGTAAAAGAATCGCCCGCACCTACGGTATCGGCGACCTTCACCTTGGGCGTGTCGCGGAAAGTAATCTTGTCATCCGCATATACGAAACTGTTTTCGGCCCCGCATGTAAGAATAAGGTATTTCAACGAGAAATCCTCTTTCAGCCTTTTGCAGACTTCGCTGTCCGGCATGGACTCTTCATAGAAAATCTCTCTCAGTTTCAGCAGTTCCCCATCGTTTATCTTCAATATATTGCAACGTTGCATGGAGTGTTCCAATATCTCCCTGTCGTAAAAGTCCTGACGAAGGTTTATATCGAATATCTTATATGTCCCCGGCGTGTCCGGAACGGCGTCGACAAATTTCATTATCGCCTGCCTCGATACGGGATTTCTCTGCGCCAACGACCCGAAGCATACGGCCACCGTCCGGTGCGCTATCGCTTCCAGTTCGTCGGTAAAGACAATATTGTCCCACGCAACGCCTTTTACTATATCGTATTCCGGCACACCATCCTTGTCCAACGCAACAGAGACGCGCCCGGTCGGGTATGCGACCCGCTCGAGAGAAGCCTCTATGCCGAGGCGTTCAAGCTCACGGCATATTTCAATCCCGTCGCTGTCATTCCTTCCAACTGCACTGACCAACATACCCCCGCAACCCGAACAGGTTACATGATATACGAAATTTGCCGGCGCACCCCCTATCCGCCTACCCGAAGGGAGCAGGTCCCACAGGACCTCGCCTATTCCAACTGCATATTTATCCTTAAGCATGTTTCAATTTTTACGTTTGTATTAACTGTCCCGCATTTTATACGGCAAATCATCCGAGAGAGGGAAGAATTGCCATATACGGCGGGAATCTTTCCCGCCATTGACGGCTGCACATATAACGCGAAAGACACAACAGCATGCAACTGCACACGCTGCTAAAAACAAAGAGGCGCGCCGTTTTTATCGCGGCACGCCTCATCTGAATGTTTGTCTTTTTCTATAGCCTATTTTACCGTAAGGGAAGCGGAACCGGTCAACTCTACGAGTTCGCTGTTGAACCATCCTATCAGCGACGGTTTAACTGTATTGTAACCGAAAGTTATGCTGCCGGCATTTATCTCACCCTCTATCCCGTTTTTCGTTGCCTTTCCAGAAGTAATATAATAGTCTGCCGAAGCCAAAGCGTTTCCGTCGACATCCATATCATAGTTCTTGTAACCTTCTGCAGGGAACTGCCACGTTACATTCTGGTTCTTAAGCACAAGTTCCAGAACTCCTCCGTCAGAGCCGAGGTCCACAGTGCAGATGTATTGCGCATCAGGCGAAACCGTTGCTTCAGCAGTAGCACCCGTTACATCTACAGTCTTTACAGAGAGAGTCTTGCCGGTAGTGTTTATGGTCGATACCTCGTAAACTTCGCCGTTATATGTTCCGGTTGCATTGAAACTGATTCTTGCTTCGGTAAGGAACTCGAGCGTTCCGGTGGTAAACGCGGCCGAACCGCCATCGGGCGTCGTTGCCGTAACAGTAACATCCGAGCCTATGTTCAACGTAGCTGCCTTGTAGAAGTTCCATGACGATATGGGAGCAGTAGCGCTTAACTTAGCCGTTACGGTAGCCATTTCCGTACCGTCTGCGTTTGTGGCGGTAAATTTACATGTACGTCCCGAAGCATCAGCCGGATCGAGGGAGGGCGTCAGCGAATTAACACCGGAAAGGTCGAAGTCGCTAATGGAGAGCTGACGTGCACCTACAAGCGATTTTACAAGCGCCCCGTTGTTGGCTACAAGCGTCATGCCGTTCATGTTAAGCACGCCTTTGCTTCCTTCCTGACTTCCGGAATATATAGCCATTACACCCGACTTGATAGTGTACACGATGTTGTTGTCAACATCCTTTACCGTACCGGTTATGTCGCGGTTCGATTCGTTTGCATAGAGTATGTAATAGCCGTCGGGGAAGAGTTCCCATCCCGAAACGGTCTTGTTGCTTACAAGGTTGAGCGTTATCTCGAATTTGAGAGAAGTACCGACCGTTACATTGTCATACACGTTGAATTTTGCGATATTCCCATTGATAACGGGAACGACTTTCCACTTGTATGTACCTGCCGCCTGGTCGTAATCGGAAAGGCGGAGAAGCGTATCGCTTGCTGCAGACTGGACAAGACGGACACCATTCGTGTAGTGGGTATTGTTTGCCGACGAAGTGGAAGAGGTCAGCGTAGAACCGGTCCCGCTTATCGAGCACATGGAAGGTATGGAAGAATAGTTGCCGCCGTATGTAGAACCGTTTGCGGAGGTCGGGGTCTGTGCTATGTCGACACGGGAGTCGTTCACCCACTCCGAAACGTTTCCGCTCATATCGTAAAGGCCCAACTGGTTAGGAGTTTTCAAACCCACTGTATGAATGTGGCCGCTGCTGTTGCCGTTATGCCATGCAACGGCATTGAGGTCGTCCGAACCCGAATATTCGGTAGTACTGGACAGACTGCCGCCGCGCGCTGCGATTATCCACTCTCTCGAGGTAGGTATACGGAACTTCCGGTTGCCGGTAACACCGAGGTTGGAAGAGAGCTGGTTTGCGAATTGGTAGCAATCGTGCAGGTTTACGTAGTTAACAGGGAGGTTGGCTCCCGTATATTCCGAAAGGGAAGGGTTGTACCCCATAGTACTCTGGAAGAGGCCCTGGGTAACCTCGGTCTGCATAATGTAATAGGAAGGATTCACCACTAATTTCAAACTGTCGAGGTTCTGGTCCACCGTCTGCTGTACAACAACCTCCGGAACATAAACCATACTAAAATTGTTTCCGGATACGGAAAACTGCTGGTCGCCATCAACCATAGCCTGAAGTTCTTCGGGGACGAAAACGCTTTCGTCATCCTTACAGGAAGAAAACAGGCTTACAGCCAAAAGCATCAATAAAAAACTCCTTTTCTTCATTTTAAATATATTGTTTAAAATTAATTATCCTCCCTGACTATATACGGGATGTATGATACAAACACTCGCAAAGTTATGAATTTTTCTAATAAAAAAAAATCATGTAAAAAAAATATTCGTAGAAAATTTGTTAAAAATAGAATAGTTCAGTCTATAAAGCAAAATATCAGATAAAGAATTATTAATATTTAAAGAGGCAAAAGGAGCGATAATACAGGCGTTCGGGCTTGTCCTGCAAGCAAATGGACACAGGATTGCACAAGTACGGTTAAACCGGCAGAGATATTGCGGTTATCGCTTCACCGGACCTCACCGCGACATCTCAAAAAGGGACATTATTTCGCAGGGAAGTTGTACGGGGTTCTTTTGCCGGGCCGGGGTATGCTGCGGTATTGAGTAAAGGATATTGTCCTTTTGCATATCCATGGCTGACATTGCCATTTTTTTGTCAAGAGGGTTATTTGCCGAATTGAAAATAACAAAGCCCCGGGGATTCCTCCCCAGGGCTTCTTAAGCGGCGGCTACCTACTCTCCCACTTGCGCAGTACCATCGGCGCGGTCAGGTTTAACTTCTC
>CASFRS010000007.1 GCA_949297125.1 uncultured Bacteroidales bacterium | reverse complement strand
GTCGGGCATATACTACATGAAGGTTTACAGCGGCGATACGCTGCTCAAGGCAATGAAGGTTATAAAGAAGTAGGCTAAAGCCAGGCAACCTTCGATACCAGATAGCGGCCGGCCGGAGTTGTTCTCCGGCCGGCTTCTTTTTGCGCGGTCCTGCATTTGAAAACGCCAGAAGACTGCCGGCCTTTTCTTGCGGGTTGAGAAAGAACCGGCTTTTAAAATATTTTTACGTGTATTCGGTTTATTAATGAAAAATCGAAATTATTAACTTGAATATTGGTAAAATATTGGGAGGAATGGTTATTTTTGCGATGTTAAATTGGAGGAGGATTGCTGTGTCGAAACTTCTTTTTTGTTAAACATTATAAACTTAAAAAATCATTTATTATGAAAAGGAACGCGTTACTGCTAAGTTTCTTTTTTGCGTGTTCCATGCTGATGGCCCAGTCCCTGCCGACGCATGAGAATTACGTTCCGCTTGGTGCCGACGGAAGGTCGTGGTACGAAGCATATGCAAATTGGAATAAGGGAGTTCCCCTGTACAGCGGTCTTGAAGAGGCCGAAAACGAGAACTTCTTTATCTCCCGTGTAAAACCGCGCGACAGGTTCGTGTATACCCCTACGCAGGTAAAGGAGAACCTCAACCCTGCACGCAAATTGCTGTGGTGGTGCCCGATGGGCAAGTCGGGCTGGAATGCCGTACCGACTTTCTTCTTCAACGCCGAGGTCTTCTCGATGTGGAGCTACGTCGATGTATACGGTAACTGGACAGCACCCATGGTGCAGGCTCCCGGTGCGTTCCTCGACGTTTGCCATAAGAACGGCGTTGCAGCCAGCACGGTTGCAGCCATACCGTTCGGTGCTGTTCCCAATCCCAGCGACGGCGGGAACGGCCAGATGATAAGGACCATGGTAGACGGCGGATACGCGAAGTTCCTCAGCTACCTGAACTATTACGGAATAGACGGTGTGGGGTGGAACTCGGAGTTCTCATGGTCCTCCATGAGCAATTATATGAACGGCTTCAAGAACTTTATGGGCGACTGCTATGCAAATGCCGAAGCCGGCGGCGTACCCCTGTTCCACAACGCATGGTACTCCTTCACCAGCAACAGCGGAGGGACAGGCGATTACAGCTACCTTGACAGCAATTGTTCCGACTGGTTCCACTACAACGGGAAAAAGGTTTCGTCGGTTTACTTCCTCAACTACAACTGGGGCGATACCAGACTTTCCACATCGCAGAATACCGCCAACGGATTCAGCGGCCGTTCGTCGTTCGACGTGTTTGCCGGCATAAATTACCAGAGCGGCGGCGCGGTACAGTTCCCGGCCCTTCAGAAATACGACATATCGGTAGGTCTCTGGGGTGCGCACGATATGAACATGATATACGAGAACCGCGGCGAGCAGGGTTCCGACCCGGTACAGCAGCAGAAGACCTATCAGCTGATAAGCGAGAACTCGTTCACCGGCTCGTCCTACAACCCGGTAAACACCCCTCCCGTTACCACGCTTATAGCGCACTCTTCCAAAGCTACCGAATTCCACGGCTTCTCCAGCTTCATAGTAGCGCGCAGTTCGCTGACGTGCGAAGACCTCTCGGAGGACCCGTTCGTAACGTACTTCAACCTCGGTAACGGACAGTTCTTCAACGTAGAGGGCGAGACCACCTTCAACAACGACTGGTACAACATAGGTATGCAGGACTACCTGCCTACATGGCGCTGGTGGTGGACAAAGAACTTCATGGGCAAGAGCGAATCCGACGTATCGGAAGACATGACTGCCGAGTTCTCATGGGACGATGCATGGTTCGGAGGTTCGTGCCTCCAGATATCGGGCGAGACCGACCAGGCTTACCTGCAGCTCTTCAAGACCAAATACGACATGGCTAACACGGGCGACAAGATAACAATCCGTTATAAGGTCGTTTCCGGTAGCGGAACGATGGCCTGGGCCTGCGCAACCGAAGAGAGCCTTACCGGGTCGGGCAATTCCGAGATTTCCCGTACAATCGCTACCAATGCTACGGCAAGCGAAGACTGGGTAACGGTAACTGCAAACATAGGCGGTAGGAACTCGCTGCTCGTCAACAACCAGACCCTGGCTTTGATAGGTCTGAAATTTATCGGGACCACGGCTGACTTCAAGGTACGGATAGGCGAAATTTCGCTTACCCGCGGTACATCCACAACCCCGCTGCAACCCCAGATAGAGACGGCCAAGACGCTCGAACGCAACTATATGGGCGTTGGAGCAAAGGTTATATTCAACATGGCATCCGACAAAGTCGCTCCGGTTTACAACTCCGATGTAAATACCTGGTTCTTCAAGGTGTATACCCAGCAGGAAGGCGGCGAAGAGACAATGTGTACGGCAACCACATCGTGGGCTGCATACGTAATAGGCGCACCGTACGATGTTAACCTCCCCGGAAAACGTATAAGGATAGGTGTTTCGGCCGTAAGCCTCGACGGCAAGAGCGAGTCCGCGATAACATGGAGCGACTGGATGGACGTTCCGGCTGCCGACATAGTAGAGGGGTATTCTATCAACAAGCCGGTAATCAAGGCCGGAGAAGAGTTCACGATAGGGTTCGACGACCCGAACCATTCAGCTGCAAACTGGGAAATCAAGTCCGCATCGGACAACCAGTCGCAGTATACTTCAACCGGAACTTCCATTACCACCTCCCTGGACGAGGAAGGGCTGTATGACCTGTACGTTACCATAAACGGCGAGACCGAAGTCCGCAGGGGTTACATACAGATATCTCCGGCAGCGGTAGGTGCAATGCCCGAAATCTATACTTTGACCGCAAACGGCAAAGAGGATAACGTAGAGGCTGCACCGAACGCAAATGTAGAGTTCGTATATGCAGGACGTCCCAATACCGACGGCGTGGTTTCGCGCGGTATAGCATTGAACGAAAACGCATTCGGTATCCCGGTAGAACAGTTGAACTGGGGTAATACAACTCCGTTCTCGCTCTGCTTCTGGTTCTATGTTTCGCGTTTCAACCACGGCGACAACGGAACCCAGCTCGTGAATATCCGGGCGTCGACCGATGCCTGGCCTGCCAGCGACTGGGGCTTCATTTGGAGTACGATAGGCAAGGACGGCAATTATGCCCTGAGTCTGCGCAAAGGTTCAGAGAACGGAGGTTGGCCTGCAAGTACATCTTTCTCCTTCTCGCCCGAAACATGGTATCATGTTGCAATAGTGTCGCCGTACACCGGTCGCCGCGATGTGCAGATATATGTTAACGGCAACCTCGTAGGCCAGTTGGACGACGGTCCCCAAAGCGATGTTTACGGCTGGCTTTCCACAAATACCATAATGATAGGCGGCAAGGCACACCAGCGTGCTGGTCTCGACGGCAACATCGACGAGGTTCAGCTTTACAACAGGGCTATTACGGCCGATGAGGTGAAGGCTTCCATGCAGCATCAGGAGCAGGATGCCCTGCCGGAAGGCATGATAGGGTACTGGGACTTCGAGAGCGATGCACAGAGCGACAACATGCTCCTGAGCACCGGAACCGACAAGAGCCTCGAAGCAGGAATGCTCGAGTTCATATCCCTCGGAGAGAACAATTCCCGTTATGAAGCAAGGGAGTTCTCGTTCGCAACCGGTGCTCCGTTCATATCGGGCGAAATCTTCGAGATAAAGACCGTACCCTCGTGGACGTACAGAGGCGCTACCCTCGTTTCGGGCAGCGGCGACGGCGAATCCGGTTCGTCGACGGTAAAGTATAGCGAAGAGGGAATCTACTCTGCTACGCTTACCCTGTCGAACGGCTGGGGTAGCGATACCAAGACGATAAACTACATTGAAATAACCGCCGATGCTTCGGGTATCGAAGATGTATCGATAGAGGAAATGCGCGCATTCCCGAACCCGTTTGTAAACGAGGTTTATGTACGCTTCGCAGAGGAAGGTACCTACATGGTTGAACTTTACGATACGGCCGGACGCCTGATAGGCTCGAACAGCCTGAGCGTAAATGCCGGCGATATGATAAATATCCCCGTTAACGGTCAGCCCGGTATGTACTTCATGAAGGTTTACTCCGGCGATACTCTCCTGAAAACGATGTCGCTTATAAAGAAGTGATAACAGGAGTCGATTATAGATGAAAAACGTGTCGGACTTTTGTCCGGCACGTTTTTTTTATTGTATATGGGTTTTTCTGCTCAGTCCTGTTTTTAATTGTCGGTTCAGTGTCTTGCCGTACGTTTTTCCATTATCGTCTTCATATTATCCTGCGCCCATCTTACCAATGCTTCGATATGCGGCATTAACGACTTGCCGAGTTCTGTCAGGCAATATTCTACTTTGGGGGGAATCTCGTTGTATGATTTCCTTTCTATCAGACCGTCCGTTTCGAGCTTCTTCAGGGTTTCCGTCAGCATTCGTTGCGATATGTCGTCTATTGTTTGTTGTATCTCTTTAAAACGGAGCGTCCCGTTTATCTTCAGTGTTAATAAAACAAGCATGCTCCATTTGTTACCGAGCCTGCCAATGACGTCCCGAACGGGACAATATCCGGTATGATGCAGATTTTTCATTTCTTAACTTTTTATATTCGCTTGAAACCCAATAATGGTTACATTGTTGTAAGTCTCTTACAGTCAAGTGCCTTGTTTGTAGTTGTGAACAAAAGTAGTAAAATTGGACTTGTAAATTTATTTTTTGTCTTTATTTAATTTAATGTTATGAAAAAGAATGTGGCTGTTTTGGCTGTCAATCCGGTTAATGGTGCCGGGCTGTTTCAGTACATCGAGACTTTTTTTGAATGCGGTATCGATTTTAAGGTTTATGCTGTTGCCGATTCTCGCGAGATAAGGACTAATTCGGGTTATGTATTGTGTGCCGATGACGTGGTTGCCAACCTCGCGGGTAGGGAGGATGAATTCGATGCGTTGGTTTTTGCTTGCGGGGATGCTGTTCCTGTTTTTGCGAAATACGCCGACGAACCCTATAACCGTTCGATGATGGATGTTATCAGGACTTTTGCTGCTAAAGGGAAGATATTGGCCGGGCATTGTGCGGCAGCGCTGATATTCGATAAGGCCGGGGTATTGGACGGTGCGAGAGTTGCCGTGCATCCTCTTGCTGCTCCCGGTATAAAAGGCGGTACGGCAGTAGCCGGGGAGTCATCGGTGGATTCGCTCTTTTATACTGCTCGCGATGAAAAGTGTCTGTACCTTCTATTGCCGGAACTGGCGGATGTATTAAGCTAATGCGGCGTATGATTTGTGTGGGGTATCTGTTGCGACCGTGATTAGTCCGACGGTCATGTTGTATCGCCTCTGCCGCTCGTTGCCGTTTGGATACGAAGACGCCTTTTCAGTTGTTTGTCTTACTGAAAAGGCGTCTTCTTTTTGAATCTGGTAGTACGTTTGTCTGCTTTTATTGCCTGTCTTTTCTGCTGCCTGTTCAGAGGGTCTCTCCGTTGAGCATGTTGCAGTTGTTGCGGGTAAGCACTTCTTCGCATTTGTCGATGTCGGTGGGGCGTATTACTATGTTTGCCGATTTTTCGCGTGCGAAGGCGTACATGTACTCTATGAAAATGTTTTCGGACGACAGGGTATCGAGTATCTTTGCCAATGCTCCGGGGGTGTTGGAACATTCGAGGCATATTACGTCCGATTCTTTTACGGCGAAATGTTCTTCTTTAAGTACTGCGGCTGCTTTTGCGGTATCGGATACCAGCAGCCTCAGTATGCCGAAATCGGCGCTCTCAGCGAGGCTGAACGCTATCATGTTTATCCCGTTGTTCCCGAGCGTTTTCGCTACCTGGTTTATTCTTCCGGTCTTGTTTTCGAGGAAGATTGAAAGCTGTTTTATCTTCATGGCGTTTTCGGTTTTTTAATCCAGAACTCGTTTGTCTATGACTCGCTGCGACTTGCCTACGCTGCGCTGGAGGGTCTGCGGCTCTACTATCTTTACTTCGGCCGAGATTCCGAGTACGCTTTGCAGGTTGTGCGCTAACCTGTTTTTAAGCGCAACGAGCTTGTTTATTTCGTCGCTGTAATACTCTTCGCGCACTTCTACCTGTACTTCCAGGTTGTCGCGGTTGTTTTCCCTTGTTACTATAAGCTGGTATTGCGGCTCGAATTCGGGCAACTGGAGTATGACGCTTTCTACCTGCGACGGGAATACGTTTATGCCGCGTATTATCAGCATGTCGTCGCTGCGCCCTACGATGCGTGTCATCCTTACGCTTGTGCGCCCGCACTCGCACGGGGAGTATATCAGCGAACAGAGGTCTTTTGTCCGATACCGGATAAGGGGCATCCCCTCTTTGGTGAGGGTGGTGAATACCAGTTCGCCCTGCTCCCCTTCGGGTAACGGCCGGCAGGTTTCGGGGTCTATTATCTCGGGGAAGAAGTGGTCCTCTATTATGTGCGACCCGTTCTTGCATTCGCACTCATGCGATACGCCCGGGCCCATAATCTCGCTCAGCCCGTATATGTTGTAGGCTTGCAGCTTGAGGCGGCTTTCGATGTTCTTGCGCATGTTCTCCGTCCACGGTTCTCCGCCGAATGCCCCTATGCGCAGTTTTATCTTTTCTTCGGGAATGCCCTGTTTCTCCATTACTTCGGCAAGGTGCAGGGCATAGGAGGGGGTGCAGGCAAGTCCGGTTATGCCGAGGTCGCGTATCAGCCGTATGTGCTTGTCGGTATTGCCGCTCGACATGGGTACTACCGCCGCCCCGAAATGTTCTACGCCGTAGTGCAGCCCGAGCCCGCCGGTGAAGAGCCCGTACCCGTATGCCACGGAGAAGGTGTCCTCGCGCGTTGCCCCGTATGCTGCAAGGCAGCGGGCTATGGCTTCCTGCCATACGGAAAGGTCGCGGCGGGTATAGCCTACTACGGTGGGATTGCCCGTAGTGCCGGACGATGCGTGTACGCGTACTATCTCGGTGGGGTGTACGGCGGTGAGACCGTACGGGTAGTTGTCCCTCAAATCCTGTTTCGTGGTGAACGGCAGGATTTTTATATCGTCTATGCTGCGTATGTCATCGGGCATTATCCCCATTTTCTGCAGCTTTTCACGGTAAAAGGGGACGCTGTGGTAGACCCTGTCCACGAGTTTCCTGAGGCGTGCCCCCTGCAGCTGCCGCATCTCTTCGCGCGACATGCACTCTTTTGTCTTGTTCCAAATCATGTTCTGCGGTGAATATTGTTTTGTCCTTTTTGTGTTGTTTTCCTTACTTGTTCTCTTTTTTAAGGCGCTTGTGCTCTTCATTGAATTTCCGCATCCTCTTTTCGAGTACGGGGTACAGTTCTTCGCGCATGCGCGAGGAACATGCCCTGACGCCGTTTTCGAGGCTTCCGGTCGTGTCGAGCGATATGGAACTTACGCCGTAGCCGAGCAGTTCCTTGAGCAACTGCCCGCCGGTGAGCCCCTCGTATCCGATTGTGAAGAAGAACCCGTCTCCTACTTCCCGGGTTACATCGTAATCGTATACAATATGGAATCCGTTGTCGGTGAATATCTTCTTCATGCGGTTGGCGCGGCGGGCGTATTCGGACGTCTCTTCCACGAAGTCGAATTTCCCCTCTACGGCGGCTTTCAGCATTGCCGCATATCCGTACTGGGTGGTGTGGGTTACGCCCGATGTTATCATGTACAATATGGATGCCACGAAAGTGCTGCCGAAGTGCCCGTTGCCTCCGTAACGTGCCGCAAGTGCCGGGAACCTGCTATCGAACAGTCTCTCGGAAACGCAGGCCGCAGCCATGCGCTGCCCGGCGTAGCTGAATATCTTGGAGGATGACAGCATTATTATGTAGTTGTCGGTGTAGCGGGCTACGGTGGGGACGTACGGGGGCTGCCACGGGCGTCCCAGGTTGCGGCGGAAATCCATGCCGAAGTATGCGAGATCTTCAAGCACTATCGTGCCGTACCTGGTGGCGAGCTTGCCGATTGTTTCCAGTTCCGACTCTTCAAGGCATATCCATGCCGGGTTGTTGGGGTTGGAGTATATTATGGCCGCTATGTCGCCGCGCATGAGGTACGATTCTATCTTGTCCTTCAGCTTTTCTCCCCGATAGGGGTAGATGTCGAACTGGAGGTATTCTATCCCGAGTATCTTGAGCTGCGACCGCTGTATGGGAAAGCCGGGGTCGATAAACAGCACCTTGTCCTTTCCCTCGCTGCATTGCGTTGCGGCAATGAACGAACCGAACGACCCGGCTACCGAACCAGCCGTGGGTATGCAGCAGCGGGCCGGGATGTCGATGTTTATGAATGCTTTTATGAATTCCGACAGGTTCTCCTTCAGCGGGGGTATCCCGTCGGCGGCAGGATAGAGCGATGCCACGCCTTTGTCAAGCGCCTCTTTCTCGGCCTGAAGGCCTATGGCGCAGGGCGGAAGCCCGGGCGAGCCCTGGTCCATGCGTACGAACGGAATTCCTGTGATCCGTTCCAGTTCGGAGGACATCAGCAGTACTTCGCCTATGCTTGCGTGTTCTATGTCGGTTATGTTGAACTGTTCGGCTACCCGGTTTATCGTCTCTTCCGATATGGGTTCAAATTCGTCGGGTTTCATCGGCTTACTGTTTTTTCGTTTCGTATCCGAGGCGGAGCGCCAGCAGGTTCTGTTCCACTATTTTTTCGCCCTTGCCGGCAAATATCCGCCTTACGCTTGCTGCAACGGTGTCGTAGGGAAGCCCTATCGCATCGATTGCCCCGCCCAGCAGTATCACGTTGGCCGACTTGGCTATCCTGTTCGCCGCGGCTATCCCCTCTACGTCTATCAGAACTGCGTGCTTCTGCTTTGCGAACTCGGCTTTCAGCTTTTCTTCGTCGGGGTAGGCGGGGATGTTTATGAACGGCTTGTCGGATGTTATTATCCACCCCTCGGGGGAGAGGTACGGTATGTAACGGAGCGCCTCCATGGGTTCGAGCGACAGTATGACATCGGCCGAGCCGAGCGGGATAAGGTCGGATTTTATCGCCTGGGACGATATGCGCAGGTTGGACTGTACGTCGCCGCCCCTCTGGCTCATTCCGTGTACTTCGGCCTGTTTTATCTGCAGCCCTTCGGACAGCGCCGCATCGCCTATTATTGTGGCTATCGAGAGGATGCCTTGCCCTCCGACGCCTGAGAGTATTATGTCTGTTTTCATTTCGCTTTCGTTTTTGTGCGCGGCTTGTGCCTTGCCGGTTATGCGTTCTGTTTCTTGTTTTTGCGGCGGAGAGTCTGTATGCACTCCCTGCGCGGTATTATTACCGATACTCCCCTGTATGCGAGTTCGGCACGTATTATGTCGGCTATCTCCCCGTGGTTGGAAGGTATGGGTACAACGGTCCTTACGTGCTCTTTTTCCACTCCTATGCCAAGGCAGATGCTTTCAAGGCGGTTTGTGCCCGCCGAATCCTGGCCGCCGGTCATTGCCGTGGTGAGGTTGTCCGATATGATTACGGTTATGGGCGCGTTGCCGTTTACGGCATCGAGCAGCCCGGTTATGCCCGAGTGGGTGAATGTGGAGTCGCCTATTACGGCCACGGCATATTCGAGCCCTGCATCGGCCGCGCCTTTGGCCATGGTTATAGAGGCTCCCATATCTACGCAGCTGTCTATGGCGCGGAACGGCGGGAGTGCGCCGAGGGTGTAGCACCCTATGTCGCTGAATACCCTTGCCCCGGGGTATTCTTTTATTACGTTGTTGAGTATTTCGTACACGTCGCGATGCCCGCACCCCTGGCATAGAGCAGGCGGACGCGGCACTACTGCTTCGGGCTTCGGGTTTGCCGGACGGGGCGGCATGCCGAGGGCCGCCCTTACGTTGTCGGGGTCAAGCTCTCCCGTGCGCGGGAGTTCCCCGCTGAGACGCCCCTTTACGGATACGGCATGGGGAAGTATCCCGCGTATCTGCTCTTCGGCAAAGGGTTGCCCGTCTTCCACCACGAGCAGTTCCGACGAGTTTTCGGCAAGTTTTGCAATGGAGGCTGCCGGCAGCGGGTACTGGTTTATCTTGAGTATGTTGTAGTTTCCGCCGTCGCCGATATTCTCCATTACGTAGTTGTAGGCTATGCCGCAGGTTATTATGCCGGGCAGCCCCTTTCCCTTGATTGTGAGCGTGGCGTGCTGTTCCGACAGGCGTTGCAGTTCTTCCTGCTGGCTTATGACCTCCATGTTGCGGCGGCGTGCGTTTACCGGAAGCAGTACCCAGTCGGCCCTGTTGTCTGCGGGTTTGAGCGGGTTCTCGCTAATGGCTTCGCCGCATTCGACCACTGCACGCGAGTGCGCCATGCGGGTTACCACGCGCATCAGGACAGGAAGCCGCATCTTTTCGGAGAGCGAGTATGCGTACTGCATCATGTCGTATGCTTCCTGCTGCGAGGAGGGTTCGAGCGTGGGCATCATGGCAAACTTGCCGTAGAAACGCGAGTCCTGCTCGTTCTGCGACGAGTGCATGGAGGGGTCGTCGGCCGACACTACCACAAGCCCGCCGTTGACGCCGGTCATCGATGAGTTCACGAATGCATCGGCCGCTACGTTCAGCCCTACATGTTTCATGCATACCAGCGCCCGCTTGCCGGCATAGGACATGCCGAGGGCGGCCTCCATGGCTGTCTTTTCGTTGGTGCACCATTTGGAGTGGATGCCGCGTTCTTTTGCCAGCGGGTGTCCCTGTATGTATTCCGTTATTTCGGTTGAAGGTGTTCCGGGGTATGCATATACTCCGGAAAGCCCGGCGTTTATCGCTCCGAGGGCTATTGCCTGGTCGCCGAGCAGGAGATTCTTTTTCTTGCTGTTGTCCATTTTTAGTCAAGTATAAATTTGTCGGCATCATCGAGTACGGGGAATTTCTTCCTGAAACCGTCCAATGCCTCCATGTCAATTTCTGTATTTACGGTATCGGCAATGCCCGCAGCGCATTCGGCAACGGGTTCGCCGTATGGGTCTATGAGTTTGGTGTCGCCCGAGTATTCGCCCCATTCGTCTTTGCCGGCGCGGTTTACCGCGGCAACGTAGCACTGGTTCTCTATGGCGCGCGCCCTGATAAGGGTGCACCACGGTTTGCTGCGTACCGCGGGCCAGTTGGCCACGCAGATAATCAAGTCGTATTCCTTGCGGTTGCGGATGAATACGGGGAAACGCAGGTCGTAACAGATTATGGGGAGTATCCGTACGCCGCGGTACTCTATTATTTTCCGTTCCGTGCCTTTGGTGTAGACCTTGTCTTCGCCGCTGTATGTGAAGAGGTGCACCTTGTCGTACTGTGCATATCCGCCGTCGGGCCTGACAAAATAGAACCGGTTGTAGTATTTTCCCCCTTCTTCTACGGCAATGCTGCCGGCTATTGCGGCGTTGTGCCTGCGTGCAGCGTCGGCCATCCATGCCAGCCCTGCCCCCCCTTGCGGCTCTGCCGCTTTCTGCGGTTCCATGCAGAACCCGGTCGTGAACATCTCGGGGAGTATGTATAGTTCGCTGCCGGGATTCGATGCTATGGCCGCTTCGGCCCGTTGCATGTTCTCTTGCGGCGAACACCATTTTATGTCCGTTTGTACAAGTGTTATTTTCATTGTCGTTGGTCCTTCGGGCTTGCGCGGCGGGCGTCCTCTTTTTTCTTGCGTTCCGGCTTGCTGCAGGCGGCCTGCCGCCATATTTCAGGGCAGGTTGCTCTTGCGTTTTCCGCAAACCCTAATTTCGGTAAAGATACAAAATTATATGGATATTTACGGTTCTGCCCATGAAATATTATTCGCCTGCGGGCCGGGTTGTATCCCCGTTCCCGAGGGCTCCCGCGCTTCTCCGCCGGAGGGTGGGGCGTACGCCGCGAGTGCGTCGGCGGGCTTTTGCCCGTGTGCCTGAAGGGTATATTCTACAAAGGTGTGCGGCTTTTGCCTTTTTCTCCATTGCCGGTTTTGTGTGAACGGGTTTTGGCGTAACTTTGCGGATATGTATTTATTGTAAGGCGTTATGGCATGTAAAGGTAATGGCATGGAAGGGGACGGGCGGTACTGCTACAGGTATCCGCGTCCGTCGGTTACGGCCGACTGCGTGCTGCTCGGGTTTGACGGTTCGGCATTGAACGTTTTGCTGGTAAGGCGGGCCAATGACCCGTTCAAGGGGTGTTGGGCTTTCCCCGGCGGGTTTATGGATATGGACGAGAGTGCCGAAGAGTGCGCACGCCGCGAGCTGTGCGAGGAAACCGGGCTGGAGGTGGATTCGCTGCGCCAGTTCCATACGTTTTCCGCCCCTTTGCGCGACCCGCGCGGGCGTACGGTAACTGTTGCGTTTTACGGGCTGGTGAGGGTATGCGATGTGGCGGGCGGCGATGATGCGGCCGATGCCCGCTGGTTTCCGCTTGACGGGTTGCCGCCGCTGGCTTTTGACCATGACCTTATCCTGCAGGGGGCGTTGAAGGCATTGCGGGAGCGCCTCTGTCTTGAGCCTGTGGGAATGGGCGTGCTGCCCGAGGTGTTCGCCATGGACGACCTTTTGCGCTTGTACGGGGCTGTCATGGGCGCGAAGCCCGACAGCGGCGTTTTTTGCAGACGCGTCATGGAGAGCGGTATTCTTGAGGAGAGGGGTGTGCGGGTAGCTGCCGGGGGGCGCGAGGTCCCCCTGTTCTGTTTCAATGCCGCAAGGTACGGCGGGTTGTGTGCTTGCTGCGGTGCCGGAGGCCTGCTGTAACCTTGCAGGCGGTGAGGCTTGCGGCGGACGGCTTCCCCCTGCCGCTCTCGGGAGCGTATATGCGTATCTGCGCCGCGACGGAAAATGAAAGAGGCCGAACCGGTTGGTTCGGCCTCTTTCCCTGTATTGGGATTAGTGTCGTTTCTCTTTTTAGAGTTTCGGTCCTGCTGCCACGAGAGCCTTGCCTGCTTCGTTTCCGGTGAACTTCGAGAAGTTCTTGATGAAACGCGATGCGAGGTCTTTGGCTTTCTCTTCCCACTGGCTTGCTTCGCTGTACGTGTCGCGCGGGTCGAGTATGTTGGGATCTACGCCCGGGAGTTCGGTGGGTACAACAAAGTTGAAGTACGGAATGGTCTTCGTCGGGGCTTTGTCGATGGAGCCGTCGAGTATGGCGTCGATTATGCCGCGGGTATCCTTGATGGAGATACGTTTTCCTGTTCCGTTCCAACCGGTGTTTACAAGGTATGCCTTCGCTCCGGTCATGTTCATCTTCTTAACCAGCTCTTCTGCATATTTGGTGGGATGCAGCGAAAGGAATGCCGCTCCGAAACATGCCGAGAAGGTGGGGGTGGGCTCTGTAATACCGCGCTCGGTCCCTGCAAGTTTTGCCGTGAATCCCGAGAGGAAGTAGTACTGTGCCTGCTCTGCGTCGAGGATGGATACGGGAGGAAGTACCCCGAATGCATCTGCCGAGAGGAATATCACCTGTTTTGCGTGCGGGCCTTTCGATACCGGTTTTACTATGTTGTTGATGTGGTAGATAGGATAAGATACGCGGGTGTTCTCCGTTACGCTCTTGTCGGTGAAGTCTATCTTGCCGTTTGCATCTACGGTAACGTTCTCGAGGAGTGCGTCGCGTTTGATTGCATTGTAGATATCGGGCTCGCTTTCCTTGTCGAGGTTGATAACCTTTGCATAGCAACCGCCTTCGTAGTTGAATACGCCTTCATCGTCCCAGCCGTGCTCGTCGTCGCCGATGAGTTTGCGTTTCGGGTCGGTGGAAAGGGTGGTCTTCCCTGTTCCGGAGAGACCGAAGAATATTGCAGTGCTGGTCTCGTCCATGTTGGTGTTTGCCGAGCAGTGCATCGATGCTATGCCGCGGAGCGGGTTGAGGTAGTTCATTATGGAGAAGATACCTTTCTTCATCTCACCGCCGTACCAGGTGTTGAGGATTACCTGCTCGTTGGTCTTGAGGTTGAATACGGTCGCCGTCTCCGAGTTCAGGCCGAGCTCCTTGTAGTTCTCGACTTTTGCCTTTGCAGCGTTGAACGATACGAAGTCGGGCTCTCCGTAGTTGGCGAGTTCCTCGTCTGTAGGACGGATGAACATGTTCTTTACGAAGTGTGCCTGCCATGCAACTTCCATTATGAAGCGCACTTTCAGACGGGTTGCGGGGTTTGCTCCGCAGAAGGTGTCGACTACGAAAAGTCTTTTGTTGGAGAGTTCCTTTACGGCTTTTGCCTTGAGATCGGCCCAAGCTGCTTCGGAACACGGTTTGTTGTCGTTCTTGTATTCGTCGGAAGTCCACCATACGGTATTTTCGCTGGCTTCATTCTTTACGAAGAATTTGTCTTTGGGCGAACGTCCGGTGTATATTCCGGTCATTACGTTTACTGCGCCGAGTTCTGTTTCCTGCCCCTTTTCGTATCCTTCGAGGCTTGCTTTCGTCTCTTCTTCAAAGAGCTGAGCGTACGACGGGTTGTGGATTATTTCCTTTACTCCGGTAATCCCGTACTTGCTTAAATCTAATGTTGCCATTTCGTTCCTTGAATTAAAAATTATTGTCTGTTTTTATCACTCTCTAAATCCGATGCAAAGTTAAATATATTTTTTACATCTGCTGCTTATGATTAAGGAAAAATTTCGCCAATTACCCTGTTTTTTCTCTATTTTATAACTTTTCCATAAAGCGAAACCTCTTTTTAACAACTTTGATATTATATTTGCAATCTTATATGGTACGGTTGCACCCCCTTCTTCCCCTTTGGTCTTGTCGCCGGGACGGGTGTGTTTCCTTTTGTTTTTTTGCTGTATAATTCTACAAGGTATGGCTGTTGACATAAAAATAATTTCCACAAGGGGGGAGTTCAAGAAGTATATCGGTTTCAGGAACGATTTGTATAAGGGGTCGCCGTATGCCGTGCCTTCGCTGGTTATGGACGAACTCAACACGTTCGACCGGCTGAAAAACCCGGCCTACGACTTTTGCGAGTCGGTGAGCATTATGGCTTACAAGGACGGCAAGGCTACAGGAAGGGTAACCGGGATAATAAACAGTGCGGCCAACAAGGCGTCGGGGAAGAACGTGGCACGGTTCGGCTGGATCGATTTCATAGACGATTTCGAGGTTAGCTGCGCCCTTGTCGACTGGGTTGAAAAGTGGGCTTCGCGCAAGGGAATGGATGCCCTGGCCGGCCCGCTGGGATTTACCGATATGGACCCCGAGGGGTGTCTGGTGGAGGGGTTCGACCAGTTGGGCACGATGGAGACTATCTACAACTATCCGTACTATGCTGAACATTTCGAGCGTCTGGGCTACCGCAAGGACAAGGACTGGGTGGAGTTCAAGATTCCTATTCCGGATTCTCTCCCCGACAGACACCTGCGTATTGCGAGAATGGTGCGCGAACGTTTCAACCTGCGGGTTGTGGAGTGCCGGACTATCAAGGAGCTGGCGCGCGACTACGGGCAGGCGCTGTTCGGATGCATAAACGAGTCGTATGCGGGGCTCTACGGGTATTCTCCCCTTACGGCGCGGCAGATAGACCATTACGTGAAAATGTACCTGCCCATGCTTTACAACGACGGGGTGGCGGTAGTCATAAACGAGAAAGACGAAGTGGTGGGCGTGGGCATTACCATACCGTCGTTGGCGAAAGCCTTGCAGAAGTGTAACGGGAAACTCTTCCCGTTCGGGTGGTATTACCTGCTGAAAGCGCTCAAGTTCAAGAGCGACGTGGTGGACATGCTTCTGGTTGCCGTGCGCCCCGACTATCAGAACAAGGGGATAAACGCCATTTTCTTCGAGAAGATATTCCCGTCGTTCAAGAAACACGGCTACAAAATGGTGGAGACGAATCCCGAACTTGAGGACAACAACAAGATTCAGCAGCAGTGGCAGTATTTCGACCCCGTGCTGCATAAGCGCCGCCGCGCATTTATAAAGGAGTTCTGATTGCGCGCCTGCCGCGCCTTGCTGTGCGTGCGGCAAGCGTGTACGCGATATGCGGGTGCGGAGAGCGATGAAAGTAGTTTTCGTCCTCTCCGCACCTGTTTTTTCCTGCAACGGGGAAACCCTCCGGCGGCTTGTTCGGATACGGATGCCTGCGTTGTGCATGGGGGACGCCCGGAGTATCTCTCCTCCGCCCCGTGTACCCGGCTGTCCGGTATCGGGCGGAGGCGGACGTGCGGGCGGTATTTCGAGGAAACTTCAGTGCGGATTGCTTTTTATTCCGCCTCTTTTTATTATCTTCGCACCCTCTTTTTAACATATAGGCTTGTTTTTGTAATTTTTGTAAAAAGTTTTTTTCGATGAAGTTCAGTGCAGCCGATTTTACGCCGGCGCTTGTCTCTTCCCTGAAGAATTATGACAGGAAACGGTTCGCGGCCGATTTGATGTCGGGGATAATAGTGGGTATTGTGGCCATGCCGTTGGCGATAGCTTTCGGCATAGCATCGGGGGTAACGCCGCAACAGGGCCTGATTACGGCCATAATCGGCGGCGTGATAGTTTCGCTGCTCGGCGGCAGTACCGTGCAGATAGGCGGCCCTACCGGGGCTTTTATAGTAATTGTTTACGGGATAATCCAGACTTACGGAATGGAAGGCCTGGCCATAGCCACGGCAATGGCCGGCGTTATGCTGTTGCTTATGGGCGTATTCAGGCTCGGCTCGGTTATCCGTTTCATGCCGTACCCGATAGTGGTAGGTTTTACCGGGGGTATTGCGGTAACCATATTCACTACGCAGGTGGAGGATTTCCTGGGGCTGCACCTTGCCGATGTCCCGTCCGATTTCTTTTCGCGCTGGTGGGCCTATCTTGCCAATATCCCTTCGGCCAGCCTCCCTGCGCTGATTGTCGGTGCGGTTACCCTTGCCATAATAATAGTAGTACCCAGGATTTCAAAAAGGGTGCCCGGCTCGCTGGTCGCCATACTTGCGGTAACGGCAGGGGTTTATCTGCTGAAGAGGTTTTTCGGCCTTGAAGGGGTGGAGACCATTGGCGACAGGTTTGTCATTTCCCCCGAACTGAAAGCCCCCGAAGGGTTCAGTATAAACATGGAGGTTATCAACTCGTTGCTTTCCCCCGCCTTTACAATAGCCATGCTCGGGGCAATAGAGTCCCTGCTGTCGGCCACGGTTGCCGACGGCGTTACGGGCGACAGGCACAATTCCAATACCGAACTCGTGGCGCAGGGTGCGGCCAATATAGTTTCGCCGCTTTTCGGCGGGATTCCCGTTACGGGGGCCATAGCCCGTACCATGACCAATATAAACAACGGCGGACGTACGCCCGTGGCCGGGATAGTGCATGCCGTGGTACTGCTGCTTATACTGCTGCTGCTTGCCCCGCTTGCGGTGCATATCCCGATGTCGTGCCTCGCCGCCATACTTATTGTGGTGGCGTATAATATGAGCGGCTGGAGGACAATCCGTTCCATGTCGCGGAACAAGGGTGCGGAGGTTGCCGTGCTTTGGGCCACGCTGCTGCTGACCGTGGTGTTCAACCTCAACATTGCCATAGAGATAGGTCTGCTGCTGGCGGTGATTCTTTTCCTGCGCCGCGTTACTGAAAACGTACACGTATCGGTATTCCGCAAGGAACTCGATGTGGAGGGGGAGGAGCGTCAGGTCTCGACCCTTGCCGAAGACCACCTCTCCTTGTCGAAAGGGGTGGAGGTGTACGAGATTGACGGCCCGTTCTTCTTCGGGGCTGCAAACAAGTTCGATGAACAGATGCGTATTATCGGAGACAAGCCCCGGGTGCGTATCCTGCGGATGCGCAACGTCCCCTTTATCGATTCTACCGGGCTGCACAACCTTGAGATTTTCCTCGCTTCTTCTGCCCGTGAAGGGATAGAGGTTATTCTCTCGGGCGTAAACGGCAAGGTTTACGCTTCGCTCGAAAACGGCGGCATAACCCGCTTTATAAAGCAGGAGAATATATGCAGCAATATACGCCGCGCCGTGGCTCTGGCAAATTCCATAGCTGAGGGGAAAACCGCCCCGGACAATCCCTGATTGAAGTTTTTTGCCCATGACGCGCAATTTACCGGAAGTTTCGCAGTTATATATAAACAATGTGGAGACGTAGACTACTTCCGGTATTGCTGTTGTCGTGCTGTACGGCTTTGCCGCTCAGCGCGCAGTATGATGCCCAGCTGAGCCAGTATTGGGCCATGCCGGCCTATTACAACCCGGCGGCTGCGGGGAGCACGCCAATGCTTAATTTGCGTGCAGCCACGCGCCAGCAGTGGATAGGGATGCCGGGTGCACCCAAAACGTTTCTGATAATGGGGGATATGCCGTTCAACCTGTTCAAGCAGAGGCACGGCGTGGGCCTGCAGATTTCCACCGAGAAAATAGGCCTTTATTCAAATACCGCGCTTGGCCTGCAATACTCCTTCAAGGTGAAGCTGTTCGGCGGCGAGCTGGGGCTTGGCCTGCAGATAGGGTTTCTCAACCAGGTGTTCGACGGCGAGGGGGTCTATATCCCCGAAAGCGACTACCATACGCAGACCGACGATGCCATCCCGACTTCGTCGGTGGAGGGTATGGCCTTCGACCTGGGGACGGGCATCTATTATACGCACAAGTATTTCTATGCCGGGATATCGGCCATGCACCTCACGTCGCCTACCATTACTTTCGACGACAAATACGAGACATTTATCGTCCCGTCGTATTATTTTATAGCCGGAGGCAATATTCCTTTTAAAAACGCGTTATATCAGTTGCAGCCTTCTATGTTGGTGAAAACCACTTTCCAGACTACCACCGTAGAGTTCGGGGCCATATTGAAATACCATAATTTCGTTTGGGGCGGTATTTCGTACCGCGTTAAGGATGCCCTGATTTTTTCGGTGGGCGGCGAGTGGAAAAACATAAAGCTGGGTTATGCCTACGATTATTCTCTTACCGATATTGTAAAGGCAACCAGCGGAAGCCACGAGGTGTTCGTGGGGTACAGCATGAAGCTGGAGTTTGGGAAAAAGAACAAGAACAAATATAAAAGTATTCGTATATTATGACGATGACGATAATGAAGAGGGCGGTTTTTGTCGCTGCCGTTGCGGCAATGATGACTTCCTGCGCTCCTTCCGTCTCTTCGGGAGGCGGCGAGCTGGTGGGTGTTAAAGGTATGGCATGGGCCGAACCGACTCCTTACGGAATGGTGCTTATAGAGCGGGGTTCTTTCGTGGCCGGCTGTGCTGAAGCCGATTCGGTATGGGGTACTCCCAAAAACGACAAATCCATTTCGGTAGATGCCTTCTGGATGGACGAGACCGAGATTACCAACGCCAAATACAAGCAGTTCGTCTACTGGGTGCGCGATTCCATTATCAGGGAGCGTCTGGCCGACCCGGCATTCGGAGGGAACGAGGCGTTCAAGATTGAGGAGGACAGGGAGGGGAATCCCGTAACGCCTTACCTCAACTGGGCGAAACCCATTCCGTGGAAAAACCCTACCGAGGATGAAGCCCGCGCAATAGAGAGCGTATACCGGATAAACCCCATAACGGGACAGAAGGAACTGGATGCCGCCCAGATGAACTACCGTTATGAGATATTCGACCATACGGAGGCCGCAAAACGCCGCAACCGGCTCGACCCGGCCCGCCGGATACTGAATACCGACATAAAGCCCGACTACGATGCCGAGATAATGATATCGAAAGATACGGCCTACATCGACGACGACGGGCGTATAGTATCGCAGACCGTAACGCGGCCGCTGAGCAGCGAGTTCGATTTCCTGCATACGTACATAATAAACATATATCCCGATACCACGGTGTGGGTGAACGACTTCGACAATGCCTACAACGAACCGTACATGCGCCTCTATTTCGCGCATCCCGGTTATGGCGACTATCCTGTGGTGGGCGTGTCGTGGGAGCAGGCTTCGGCTTTCTGCGTATGGCGCACGCAATACCTCAAGGCCGCATTGCAGGTGCCGTTCATAGAACCGTACAGGCTCCCTACCGAAGCGGAATGGGAATATGCCGCGCGTGCCGGGATAAACGAGAACCGCTTTCCGTGGTCGGGGGGCGAACCCCGTTCGGACAAAGGGTGCTTCTACGCCAACTTCAAGCCTCTCGAAGGTAATTACGTAAAGGACGGCAACCTGATTACTTCAAGGGTGGCCACTTACCCGCCAAACGATTTCGGGCTTTACGACATGGCCGGCAACGTTTCGGAATGGACGGCTACGGCATACAGCGAGGGGGGTATGGCATATACCAGCGACATGAACCCCGATTACAGGTATAACGCCGCCAAGGAAGACCCGTACGCGATGAAGCGCAAGATTGTGCGCGGCGGGTCGTGGAAGGATGTTACCAATTTTGTCCGTTCCGATATACGCATGTGGGAGTATCAGAACGAGCAGCGTTCTTATATCGGTTTCCGATGCGTCCGCTCGCAGGTAGGGTTTGCCAGAGGACGCAAAAATTGACGGGGTTCCCGCCTGACAGCATGTTTTTAAAAATCTACGGCAGATATGAATAAGGAAAAGTTTAAGGATTACAGGGCGCGTTTCTACGCATTCGCTTCGAGCGACAGGGGAAAACGCTTTTTCAATTTCGCATACAGTATAGGGGCCGCAATCGTGATATTGGGCGCGCTCTTCAAGATATTGCACCTTACGGGCGGCAACTTCATGTTGTCGCTGGGTATGGGCATAGAGGTGGTGATGTTCATCATGACGGCGTTCGATGCGCCTCCGAAGGACTACAAGTGGGAAGAGGTGTTCCCGGTGTTGAAAACGGCCGACCCGAAAGACCGCCCGCAGTTGCGCGGCGGCGGAGGCGGCGCGGCAGTGTCGGGGGTAACCCCGGCACCCGGGGTGAACATGCCCGAAGCGGCCGGCGGCACGGTTTATGTGGCTGCGGCCGGCGTACCGTACGTTTCGCCCGAGGATGCCAAACGGAGCGCGGGGATACCGTCGGACATACAACTGGACGAGACCGATACGCAATCGCTGTCGGAGAGCATACAGAAACTCTCGTCGGCTGCCGACCAGCTTTCCAAAATGGCCGAACTGACCTCGGCCACGCAGAACTACCTTGAACAGCTTTCGGCCATATCGAACCAGATGGAGCAGTTCAAACGGGCTACCGAATCGCTTACGCAGGTGTCGAACGTGCTGCTCGAGTCGTACCGCAGCATAACGGACAATTCAGGAAACATTTCCACCCATTCGCAAGGGTATGTGTCGCAAATGGAAGACCTCAACCGCAACCTTGCAGGGCTGAATACGATATACGAGATCCAGTTGAAGAGCATCAGTTCGCAACTCGACAATATCGACCGCATAAACATAGGCCTGCGCACCATACGCGACATGTACGACAATTCGGTGGACGACAGTTCGCGCTACTGCCAGGAGACCGAGCGCATGACCAACTACATGGCGCAGCTTAATGCCGTTTATGAAAACATGCTCGCCGCCATGACGGTGAACATGTACGGCAACCCCATGGCTGCAATGGGGCGTGCGGCAACGCCGAAGTCGCGTACGGAAGAGCAGCAGCCGAGAAACGTAAAACCTGAAACCCCGGCCGACGACAAGGCCGGAAACGGGGATGTTTTATAAACCGCCGGTGCGGATTTTGATTTAGATTGAGACAATAGTTATGGCAGGATCGAACAGCTATTCTTCTCTGTCGCCGAGACAGAAAATGATAAACCTGATGTACATAGTCCTTACGGCTATGCTGGCTCTTAATGTCTCGACGGATGTGTTGAACGGCTTCAAGCAGGTTGATGACAGTCTGGCGCGTTCTACCGACAACGCCTCGGTACAGAACAGGACGCTGTACGACGAACTGTCGGCCTATAACGAAATGAACCCCGAGAAGTCCGGCGCATGGTACGGACGGGCTACCGATGTGCGCAAGCGCACCGAGCAGCTTGTGAACTATATCGACTCGCTGAAGTTGCAGATTGCGCGTCAGGCCGACGGCCGCGATGCCGATGTGCACAATATAAGGCGCATGGACGACCTCGAGGCTGCTTCGCATGTAATGCTGTCGCCGGCGGCGGGCGAGGGCCGGCATTTGAGGGAGGCCCTTGTCGATTATACCGAGTTCGTCTCCCCTATGATAACCGATACGTTGAAAAGGCGTATCATAAGGGAGTACCTTTACCCTGCCGTGCCGCGGCAGAAACGCATGGAGAACAAGAAGAGGTGGGAGGAGCACATGTTTGAGAACATGCCCGTCGCCGCCGCAATTACGATACTTACAAAGTTGCAGAGCGACCTCCGTTATGCCGAAAGCGAGATTCTGCATATTTTGCGCAACAACATCGATGAAGGGGACGTGCGTGTGAACAGGATGGACGCCTACGTTATCCCTTCGTCCAAAACGGTAATGCGGGGAAGCACCTATTCGGCAAATATAGTCCTTGCCGCGATAGATACTACCAAAGCCCCGCTGATATTCATAGACGACAAGCAGTTGCCGCCCGAGGCGGGAGGGGTTTATGAATTTGTCTGCAACTCCACCGGGGTATTCGACTTCGACGGTTATCTTGAAGTGGCGGCAGGCGACGGGACGATACAGCGTCATGACTTTTCATCGTCCTATACGGTAATAGAGCCTACGGCAACAGTGTCGGCTACGATGATGAACGTGCTGTATGCCGGTATCGACAATCCTATAAGCATCTCTGTCCCGGGCATTCCCAACAATGCCATATCGGCTTCGATGTCGAACGGGTCCCTTTCCCGTTCGGGGAACGGCTGGATAGCCCGTCCGCAGGGTGTGGGGAAGGATGTTACGATATCGGTTGTGGCAAATATGGAAGGGCGTACGCAAACGGTGAACAGCACCGTGTTCAGAGTGCGGCAGCTTCCCGACCCCATGCCGTTTATCTCATATAAGGACAATAACGGGAACATGCAGCGATACCGGGGCGGGAGACCTTTCTCAAAAGGGTTGCTGTTGAGCGCCCCCGGCCTTGAGGCCGCAATAGACGACGGCCTGTTGAACATATCGTTCAAGGTGCTTTCGTTCGAGACGGTCATATTCGACTCCATGGGCAATGCAATACCCGAGGTGTCGGACGGGGCGCATTTCTCCGAGAGACAGCGGAACGCATTGCGCCGCCTCTCGCGCGGAAAGAGGTTCTACATATCGAAAGTGAAGGCGATAGGGCCCGACGGCATCCAGCGTACACTCTCCCCTATCGAGGTGATTGTAAATTGATAAGTACAGAATAAACGTAATTTTCGAGATATGCGAAACAGTATGATATTTGTTGCGGCGTTGCTTGCCGCATTCTCCATGGCGGTTGACGGGGTTGCACAAAGCAGTGTGAAGATACGCACGGGTGCGGCCAAAAGGGCCGAGGAGGCGGGCAGTTCCCTCTCCGTCCGCGCGCAGGCCCTGTATGACAAACAGGAAATATCCCCGGCCGACATGCCATGGATGCGCGTAATTTACCGCTTGATAGACCTGAAACAGGAGGCCAACCTCCCTCTCTATTTCCCGGAAGAGAGCATGGAAGGGCAGGAGAACCTGTTCCGCCTGATAATGCGCCTGCTTGCCGACAACAAACTGGCGGCTTACGAGTATCTCGACGGCAGGGAAATATTTACCGACGAATACAAGATGAAGGTTACCGAAATGCTGGACCGCTTCCACATACTTTATTCCGAAAAGGAGAACGGGGGGAAAACGGCACGTGTGGTAATAGACCCGAGCGATGTCCCGGCAAACGAGGTGCTGTCGTATTATGTGCGGGAGAAATGGATGTTCGACCAGCGCAATTCGGGCGTTACATGCGAGATTGAGGCTCTCTGTCCCGTCCTGCACCGTGTGGACGATTTCGGAGGTGAACCGATACGCTACCCCATGTTCTGGATTAAATATGCCGACCTGCGCCCTTATATGGCCCAGCAATACATACTTACAAGCAGCGAGAATAACGTGAGGAATTATACTACCGACGATTTCTTCAGACTGCGCATGTTTGAAGGGGAGATATACAAGACGATGAACCTCAGGAACATGTCGCTCATGCAGCTTTATCCCGAGCCTGCCGCACAGGACAGCGCGCGCGCGGCGATAGAGAAGCAGCTGGAGAGTTTCGAGAAAGGGTTGTGGGTAGATTCTCCCGGCGATGAAACCTCTCCCGCAGCGGATACGAAGGTCGCGAGCAAGGATGCTGCCCCGGAGGCTGCTCCTGCCGAGGTGAAAGAAAAGGAGACTGGGGAAAGAACCGGGACGAAGTCATCGGTACGGTCGTCGCGCGGTTCGTCCGACAATTCAAAGGCTTCGGCATCCCGTTCAAGGTCGCCGCGGACAAAATCGCCCAAGGCTGCCAAGTCGCAGGCCCCCGTGCGTTCGGTAAGAAGTACGAAATAACCGGGGCCGCTGCTCTTTCCCTGCTTCACGGACAGGAAGACAATACGGTAACGGACTGCCGTCCTGCATGTTGCGTGCAGGACGGCAGTCCGCCTTATTGCGGAAAAGGTAAAAAGGTGTAATTTTGTACGGTTATCATACCCTGTGCCGTCCTGTTATGGCGGATTGTAGGCGTACGTGTAACGGAACGGGATTTTAATTTGCTTGCCATGGTATTGAAACGCGCCGTTTTTGCCTGTCTCTTGTTTTACGTTTCCGGTTTTACAGTTTCTGCCTTTGCCGGCAGCAGGGCCGACACCGTTCCGGTTGTCCGTAAAGCCGTACATACGGTTGCGGACTCGTCCGCTGTACTGCACGGTTCGCCAGGGTACGAGCCGGAAGACTTTATCCCGTTGACGGACGTGCTGCATGTGAAGAAGGATTCTGCCGTTACAGCCGCCGATTCGGTACCGGAAACCGCCGGGAAGAAGAAAAAGGGCGACAGGAATTTCAAGTTCAGTATCCTCGGCGGGCCGGGATATACCCCCGACTACGGTTTCCTTATAGGGGGGGCGGCTCTCCTTTCGTTCAGCGCCGATAAGAAAGATACGGCATTGCAGCGAAGCGTGATACCCGTCAATTTCGGCCTCACCTTTTCCAAGCCGCTCGGATTCTATATTCTCGTCAAACCGCAGATTTTCTTCAGAAAGGACAGGATACGCCTGTTCGGTACCTACGAGTATAAGAACAACAACGACAACTATTACGGGGTGGGGTATGACGACAACCATAATACGCAGAGGGGAAAGTATATAACCGGTTTCAGGCAGAATACGCTTCACCTTAATCCGGTGCTTATGTTCAGGTTGCGCGAGAGCCGCTGTTTCCTCGGCGCGGCGGTAGATTATATTTACGAGGACATTACTTCGCCCGGGGAGTTTATTCTGAACGACCCCGTGTACCTTTCGCAAGGGGGGACGGCAGACGGTTTCAAGCACCATAACGTGGGTGTGGGCGGCGTCTTTTCGTTCGATACGCGCGATGTTGCGGCAAATCCTTACAACGGAGTGTTCCTGGACCTGAAACTGCTGTATTACAGCAAGTATTTAGGAGGTGATTTCAATTACGGAAGTTTCAACCTCGATTACAGGCAGTATCATAAATTGTCCCGTACGCACAGAAGGGTGCTTGCCTGGAATGTGCTTGTGAAGAGTACGTTTCAGGATGTTCCCTTTACCCAGTATGCTATAGTGGGCGGGCCGTACGACTTGCGCGGCTATTATCAGGGGCAGTACCGCGACAAGAGTACGGCTGTCGCCATGTTGGAGTACCGGCAGATGTGGGATGCCGGTACGGAGACCAAATTGAGGCGGCTGCTTAGCCGTCTGGGATATGTGCTCTGGGGCGGATGCGGCGTGGCAGGCCCGAATCCTGTATGTTACAATGCAGTGCTCCCGAACCTCGGTGTCGGGCTGAGGGTGGAGGTGCAGCCGCGTATGAATTTCCGCGTTGATGCGGGATACAGTTTTGCCGACAGGCAGATGCTGTTCTACTTCAATATGACCGAGGCATTCTGATTGTCGGGCCCTTCGCGTCTGCATGAGAAGCGGCTTTATAACGCCCCCCCTTTTTTTTTACACCCGGGACATATATGGCGGCAAACGGCAACTGCCGCAACGGTAAATAACGTGCACGGTTACCGGGAGGCGTGGTTTCCGGCTGCGGCTTTCCTCTTTTCGGCAGGGCCGGATTGGAAGTCCGGCTATGCGAATCCGGGAGAACCCGCCTTTGTTTTTGCCGTTTGCTTTATTTTGCACGAAAAATCCTCGCCATACGGAATATTTTTGTAGTTTCGCCTCCGCAAACATTACGGAGGTTTTTTATAATAAGCGTGTTATGCCGGCATGGGTTTGCAAAACCGGTTGATATGCTATATTAAGGATTGATTAAGATTGGGATTGCTTATGAAAAAGAGTTTTACAAAAGTTCTGCCGGTTGCTGTTGCCCTTTGTCTTGCAACGGAAGCCGGAGCGTATGATTTCGAGGCGGAAGGAGTATATTTCAATATCCTTTCCGAGACTGACAAAACCGTAGAGGTAACATCGGGAGACTATGCGTATGCCGGTTCGGTAAAACTCCCTTCAACTGTAAATAGCGGGGGTATTACCTATGCGGTAACGGCAATAGGGGAGAATGCTTTTTTTTGATTGCGTCGACCTTACCTCTGTCGAAATTCCCGACGGAGTCGTGTCAATAGGATACGGGGCTTTCGAGTTTTGCAGTGCCCTTGCTGCAGTAACTCTTCCGGAAACTATTGTCTCGATAGGAGGATATGCTTTTGACGGTTGCAGCAGCCTTGCCGCGGTAACCATTCCGGAAATCGTTACAACGATAGAGGCAGGAGTCTTCTCCGGTTGCAGCGGTTTTACCTCCATTGATATTCCCGACGGGGTTACGGCGATAGGAAGTTATGCGTTTTCTTGTTGCAGCGGGCTTACAGAGATAACCCTGCCCGAGAACCTTACGGAGTTGGGCGGACAGGTGTTCGAGTATTGTTCTTCCCTTACTTCCGTAACTTTTCCCCGGAGGCTTGCATCGATAGGCGAAGGGCTCTTTTTAGGCTGTACCGGCCTTACCTCCATTGATATTCCCGACGGGGTAGTCTCGATAGGGGCGGAGGCCTTTTCCGGTTGTTACAGCCTCGCTTCCGTAACCTTGCCCGAAACCCTTTCGGAAATAGGCGCCAAGGCCTTTTTCTACTGTTCCGCACTTTCCGAAGTGAACAGTCTTGCCGCGACTCCGCCGTCATGCGGGGCATATTGTTTCACCGGCGTAGATATGGGAGACTGTACCCTTGGCGTGCCGGCGGGGATGGAAGAGGCGTATAAGGCGGCAGACGGCTGGGAAGGTTTCTTCCGTGAATATTTTACACAGGACGGCATATATTATGCGGCTGCAATATCATCCCGGGGGAATATCGCTACCCTGGTTTCCGGCAAGGCCTGTACCGGAGATATTGCAGTTCCCGGAACGGTGGAAAACGCCGGGGTAACCTATGATGTTACCCGGGTAGGATATGGGGCTTTCGAGTTTTGCAGCGGCCTTACGTCTGTTTCCCTTCCCGCAAGTGTCGCGGAGATAGACGCATATGCCTTTACCCTATGCAGCGACCTTGAGTCCGTTAATATCCCCGCCCGGGTTACAGAGATAAAAGAAGGTACTTTCGATAACTGCACAAGCCTTGCTTCGGCAACTCTTCCGGAAAACCTTACGGCGATAGGAGAAGGGGCTTTCGGCTATTGTACTGCCCTTTCTGAAATAAACAGCCTTGCCGACGTATGGACGGACTTCTTCAATATCGTGGAGAGCGATTTTGCCGGGAGCGGGGAGACTGCCGTTGATGCCGCGGCAGACGTGAAGGTATATGCAGCGGCGGGCCGCATAGTTGTTGAGAATGCAGCGGCTGGGACGCCGATAGCAGTTTATTCTGCCGACGGCGTACAGATATACGGAGGTCTGGCCGACGGTTTCCGCGCGGAGATACCTGCCCGCGCAGGTAGACCCTATATCGTGAAGTGCGGCAGAAGCGTATTTAAGGCCGTAATGTAGCGGCGAACGGAGCGGCTGCCTGACGGGGATGCAGGGACATCGCCCGTTCCGGCATAACCAAAGAGAGTGAAAAAACGGCCGGGGCATCGGAGGTCATTGCCTGACTTCCGGTACCCCGGCTGAAGTTTTGTTGCCGCATTTCTTATATGACGGGGTGGGGAAGGAGGCTGCGGTATCCCTCGCCATCCGTTCCGTTAAACAACTATGTTTATAAGTTTTCCCGGCACTACTATTACCTTTTTCGGCGTCTTGCCGCTAATCCATTTTTCTGCCGACGGCGATGCGAGCACGCTTTTTTCTATCTCTTCTGCCGTGGCATCGGCGGAAAATTCCATATTGAAGCGTACTTTTCCGTTGAACGATACGGCATAGTTTACCGTGTCTTCCTTTATGAACTCTTCGTTGTATGCGGGCCACGGGGCGTCGCAAACCGAAGGGGCGTTGCCTGTTGCGCTCCACAGCTCTTCGCTTATGTGCGGGGCGAACGGGGCAAGCAGTATGGTGAGGGGTTCGAGTATCGCTTTCTTGCGGCATTTCATTGCCGTAAGTTCATTTACGCATATCATGAACGCGCTTACCGACGTGTTGAAAGAGAAGTGTTCTATGTCGTACGTTACTTTCTTTATCAGTTTGTGGAGCGACTTGAGTTCCTCTTTTGTCGGAGTTCCGTCCGTTACTGCCAGTCCGTTCTTGTCGAAGTAGAGATTCCATAGCTTCTTCAGGAAGCGGTGAACCCCGTCTATCCCGTTGGTGTCCCACGGCTTGCTCTGTTCTATCGGCCCGAGGAACATTTCATACAGGCGCAGGGTGTCTGCCCCGTACCGCTCTACTATATCGTCGGGGTTGACCACGTTGTACATCGACTTCGACATCTTTTCTATGGCGTATCCGCAGATATATTCTCCGTTTTCAAGTATGAATTCGGCATCGGCATATTCCGGGCTCCATTTGCGGAAGGCCTCCACGTCGAGCCTGTCGTTGCTGACGATGTTTACGTCGACGTGTATCTCGGTAGTATCGTATTTGTCCTTGAGGTTGTACGATACGAACGTATTGCTGTTCTTTATCCTGTACACGAAATTGGAACGGCCCTGTATCATCCCCTGGTTTATCAGTTTCTTGAACGGTTCGTCTTCGCATACGATACCCAGGTCGTAAAGGAACTTGTTCCAGAAGCGGCTGTAAATGAGATGTCCCGTGGCGTGTTCCGTACCTCCTACGTACAGGTCGACGTTGCGCCAGTAGTTGTTGGCCTCGTGCGATACCAGACGGTCGGGGTTGTGCGGGTCCATATAGCGCAGGTAGTAGGCCGACGACCCTGCGAATCCCGGCATGGTGCAGAGTTCCAGCGGGTAGTGTTCGGCCGTTTCCCAGTTCTTGGCGCGGCCTAACGGCGGCTCTCCGGTTTCGGTGGGGAGATATTTGTCTATTTCCGGCAGATGCAAAGGGAGTTTTTCATCGGGCAGCATGTATGGGAGCCCCTCCTTGTAGTATACGGGGAACGGTTCGCCCCAATACCTTTGACGGCTGAAAATTGCGTCGCGCAGGCGGTAGTTTACCTTTACCCTTCCCAAACCTTTCTCTTTTATGAACTCTTTTGTGCGGGCTATGGCTTCTTTTACTTCCAGGCCGTTAAGGTTCAGCCCGTTCCCTTCGGAGTTTATCATCTTGCCCTCTTTGGCGTCGAAACTCTCTTTCGAAACGTCGCACCCTTCTATGAGTGGGATTATGGGCAGCGAGAAGGCTTTCGCAAACGCGTAGTCGCGGCTGTCGTGCGCCGGTACCGCCATTATTGCGCCTGTTCCGTACCCTGCCAGTACGTAGTCGCTTATGTATATGGGTATTTTCTTGTCGTTGAGCGGGTTTATGGCGTATGCGCCCGTAAATACGCCCGATACGGTGCGGTCGGCTATCCTTTCGCGTTCGGTCCGGTGCTTTATGCTGTCGAGGTATTTGTCTACGGCTTCTTTGCATTCGGGGGTAACTACTTTCTGCACGTATTCGCTTTCGGGGGCGAGAACCATGAAAGTTACCCCGAATATGGTGTCGGCACGAGTGGTGAAGATTGTGAATACCACATCCGATCCGTCGACCTTGAACTGCATCTCTGCCCCTTCGCTGCGTCCTATCCAGTTGCGTTGCGTTTCTTTCAGGGAGTCGCTCCAGTCTATCTTTTCAAGCCCGTCGAGCAGCCTTTGTGCATAGGCCGATACCCTGAGGCACCACTGCCGCATCATTTTCTGCTCTACCGGATACCCGCCCCTTATGGATATACCCTCGCTTACTTCATCGTTGGCGAGTACCGTGCCGAGTTTGGGGCACCAGTTTACCATGGTGTCGCCAAGGTATGCTATGCGGTAGTTCAGAAGAGTTTTCTGCTTCTCCTTGTCGCTTTTGCCGTTCCACTCGTCGGCCGAGAACCGGAGTTCCTCGCCGCATGCGGCATCCATGCCGTCGGTACCGTATTTTTCAAAATGCTCTACAAGGCGTGTTATGGGCATGGCCTTGTCCTCTTTCCTGTCGTAGTAGGAGTAGAACATCTGTTCAAAGGCCCATTGCGTCCAGCGGTAGTAGTCGGGGTCGCACGTGCGGACTTCCCTGTTCCAGTCGAAAGAGAATCCTATCTTGTCCAGTTGGCTGCGGTAACGGGCTATGTTGTTCTGCGTAGTTATGGCTGGGTGCTGGCCTGTCTGTATTGCGTACTGTTCCGCAGGAAGTCCGTATGCATCGTAACCCATGGGGTGGAGTACGTTGTACCCCTGCAACCGTTTGTAGCGGGCATATATGTCGGATGCTATGTATCCGAGCGGATGCCCTACGTGCAGCCCTGCCCCCGACGGGTACGGAAACATGTCGAGGACGTAGTATTTGGGTTTCATCGGGTCTTCTGCAACCCTGTACGTGTCATTGTCCTGCCAGTATTTTTGCCAGCGTTTTTCTATTTCTCTGAAATTGTATTCCATTTTGCCGTTCTGTTTTTTCTTTTTTCTTTGTCTATCAGCCTGTTGGCGTGCAAGAGTACGCTTAACGGTTTGCAAAGGTACTCATTTGTCGGCATATACGGTAACTTGCCGCCCCTTTTTCTCTATCCGGCAACGTTCCCCTTGCTGTCAGAACTGCAGTGTGGTTGTGGGCCGGTTAGAGTATATGGGGTCGTTTTCCCTGTCTTCCCTGTCGGCATCGTCCTCCTTCTTATAGTTGGCCGGCTTGTTTTTCACTATCTCGTACGGTTTCTGCCTTTCAACGGGAATGGCGTACACGTCCCACGTCTGCTCTACGTCCCAGTTGGGTTTCAGCTCTATCGGGTTATTGTAGTAGTATACTTTTTCGGGCTGCCGTACCGGATATTCCCCGCTTGTGAATTTGCGGTTTCCGTCGCTGTCTATTACAAGCCTCGCATAGTATGTGCCGGGTTGTACGAATACGAATTCGGCTCCGCCGTTCCGCACCGTGGCGTAACGGACAGGTTTGTCGCTTTTGTTAAGCAGTTCGATGAATGCCCCCGATTCTACCCCCTTTGTTTCGATATACAGATTGGAGTATTCCTCGCTTTTCCTTATCTTTATTTTCTGCGATAACCCTTTGGTGTATTCGCCGTATATTCCCTCGGCCCCGAGAGAGTCTATCGTGAATTTGTACTCTCCGGCAAATTTCCACGGATTTTCAAGTATATATGTTCTGGGCGAGAGGGAATCGGCATGGAACCTGAATCCTTTTACCTCCGTCCATGTGCTGTCCTCCTTTATCTCCAGGTGCACGGCGGAGGTGTCTATGTGCCTTAACGGCTGGTCGAAGACGAAGCGGGGCATGGCGTAGACTTCCGTTGCGGCATTTACCCGGGGGCTTATCTCCATGTGCTTTACCGTTACCGTGTCGGCATTGTTGCGCCTTCTCCTGCGCCCTGCGGCATTGTCGCCTGCTGGCCTTGTCTCCTTGCGTGCAAGGAATTCGAGGGTATCCCTGTGGTCGGTTATGTTCATAAGGGTATCGGAGGCCTTGTACCTTGCCGCAAACGCGAGGGTGTCCATATTGTATATGGCAGAATCCTTTATCCAGTAGTTCAGGGTGTCGTTCCTTGCCGTGCGTTCAAGTATGTACCAGTCCGGGACGGACGGGGTGAAGTTCAGCGGCTCGAGTTCGGGCAGGGAGTCGGTGGCGGTCGAGAATATTATGGTAAAACGGCGGCGTTCCTGACGGTCTGTCTTGCTGAGGTAGAGGGCCTCTTTCCCCTGGTTGAAAGCCAGAAGGAGTATGCTGTCGGGCCGGAAAACAGTGGTGTTGCGCGTTACTACCGAATCGCGGGTCGTCTCCTTCCCGTCTTTTACTTCCGTTATTTTCAAGGTGTCGGTTACTATGCTCCCCTCGGCGGTAGGCACGATTATTTCCTTGCTGAAGGCAATATCTTCCGAAGCGTTGTTGTACGTGTAACTGCGGTCGGCGTCTTTCAGCCCGTATATGCGGTATTTCCCGGGTGTGAGGTTGCGGATGGTGAACTTGCCGAAAGCGTCGCTCCGGGATATGCGCTCGAACGGTTTTGTCGACAGGGCGGTATCGGTAGTGTCGGAGTGGATTCCTATCGTCATGCCGGTTATCGGCTCGAGGTCTGCCGCATTGAGTACTGTGCCGGCTATCTGGAGAGAGTCGGTTTTGTCGCCCGTGGAGAACGCCAGTGAAAAACCGCTGAGGATATTCCCCTCGTTGTTGTCCTTTATTGCATCGCCGAAGTCGATTGCGTATGTGGTGTTGGGTATGAGCGAGTCGAGCAGTTCTATGGATATCTTCCTCCCTATCGAACTTATCTTGGGCATCTCTTTCTGCGGCGGCGAGATGACCACGTTTTCCGACGGGTTGTCGAGTTGCAGTATTTCATCGAATTCGATTTCTATTTTTCCGCTTTTTACGTTTGTCTGGTTCTGCTTTGGCGTGCTCCCCTTGTAAACGGGCGGGGTGTAGTCGCGCGGCCCTCCGCTTGGTGTGCCTATGCTGGCGCATGAGTTTATTGCTGCAAGCAGCAGAACGGCTGCTACGGTATCGGCAAGCCGCCTGAGCTGGGTGTTCCGTCTGTCCATACGTAATAGAGGCTTTTTGTTTTCTGTGCGTAAAGGTAAGAATAAACTCTGTCTTGACCTTATTCCCGAGGTCCAATACTGCTCCTGGACGCACATCGGGAGCAGCACGCGGCTTCGTGCGGCCAGGCAATCAACGGCTGCGGGCTGCAAATCGGACGGTAATCCGGTCGGCAACCCGCAGTGTGTAAAGTGGCTTTGTCCGGCTTCGCGCGGTTATTCCTTGTATCGTGCGTTGAGTCCGTCCACAACCTCTTGTGTTATGTCTATCTTGTCGGCCACGTGCAGCGTACCGGCATTGTTGAGAACTATGTCGTATTTGCCTTTTATTTCGCTCTTGATATAGTTCTGTATGGAGTCGGAAACTACCTGTATGACTTTCTGCCTGTTCTGCATTGCCTCTATTTCCATTCTCTGGACATATTCCTGAAGTTCCTGCTGGCGGTTGTTTATACGCTGGTATTCCTGCTCTGCACGCTCCTGCGAAAGGAATGCGTTGTTGTTGTATTTGCGCTGGAACTCGCTGACGTCCTTTTCGAGCGATTTGCTGCGCTCGTTTACGTTGGCGCGGATTGTCTTGTCCTTTTTGAGAATCTCGTCATTGAGTTTCTTTGCCAGTTCGTATTTCTCCAGAAGGGTGTCGGTGTTTATGTATGCCACCCTCAATCCCGAAGCCTGGCACGAGTCGCTTTCGCTTATTGCCAGCAGTTTGTCGGAACTCTCGCTTTTTTTGCACTGCGTAAATACTGCGGCGGTAAATGCGGCGAGCGCAATAACGGGTAAAATCTTGTAGAATTTTTTCATGGTAGTTTATTTATTGTTGTTTGTTGTTATTCTCTCTTTCAGGTCCTTTTGGCGCCTTTCTCCGGCATCGGTCGATACGGCGCATTTTATTCCTCTCGATTTCATCGCCTTGCTGTGCCCTATGTGCCCGTCGGGAAACCTGCCCCCTTTTTTGAATATCAGTTTTACCGACATTATGAATACGGCTACTGCCATTATCAGCAATGCAAAAATCAGAGTGTACAACATTTTTAGTATCTTTGTTTCTTGAAATGCAGCAACGCATAGGCTTCGCAAATATAATGCAACTTGGCAGTAGTAGCAAATTATTTTTCCTAAACAGCAGGACTCCTGCCATGTCCCATGCGTTTGCGGGCGCAGTGAAAGCATAAAAACGCTCTGCCGGTTTTCGGGCACGGTTGTTGTAGGTATTTTCAGAGGTTTTATTAATAAGTCTTTTTTATGGAGATTAGAGAATTGGAACCCGTATCTGTATGGGGTATTTTCGAGGAGATAACAAAAGTCCCGCGTCCCTCTAAAAAGGAAGAGAAGATAAGGGCGTACATAAAGAACTTTGCAACCGCGCACAAACTCCAGTACAAGGAGGACGAGGCGGGCAACATCCTGGTGTCGCGGCCGGCATCGCCCGGGTGCGGGAACGCTCCCGCCGTTACATTGCAGGCGCATATGGATATGGTTTGCGATAAGGTCGAAGGGGTGAAGATAGATTTTGACAAGGACCCGTTGAAACCTTACATAGACGGCGATTGGGTAACGGCCGAAGGAACCACGCTCGGTGCGGACAACGGCATCGGCATAGCGGCCGCACTGGCCCTGCTGACGGAAAAGGAACTCCCGACAGGGCCGATAGAGGCACTCTTTACCGTCGATGAAGAGACGGGGCTTGGGGGTGCAAAAGCATTGAAAGACGGCTTTATAAGCGGCAAATACCTGATAAACCTCGATTCGGAAGAGGAAGGCGAGATATTTATAGGTTGCGCCGGCGGGGCCGATACCACAGCCACGTTTGTTCACAATCCAATGATGTCCCCGCCTAATTATCATTTCATGAAAATTTCCGTTTCGGGGCTGAAGGGGGGGCACTCGGGCGGTGATATTCATCTCGGGCGCGGGAACGCCATAAAGATTCTGTCCCGTTTTTTGTGCCCTGCAATGGATAAGTACAATATGGTCCTGGCTTCGTTCGAGGGGGGAAGCCTGCGCAATGCCATACCGCGCGAGGCTTCTGCCGTAATAGGCGTCCCGGCCGACAACAGGGAGCGCATCACTGTCGAGCTGAACATGTATGCGGCAACAGTGCGAGAGGAACTGCAAGGCGTGGATGAAGATTTTACTATGCAGTGGGAGAGTGTTGAACCCTGCAAGGTTGCCATGGATCGCCAGACGTCGTTTGTGCTGCTCAATACGCTGAATGCATGTCCCCATGGCGTTATTTCAATGAGCGCGGAGATGAAGGGCCTTGTGGAGACTTCCACCAACCTTGCATCCGTAAAGAAGTCGGGAGAGAACAGGATTATAGTCTCTACCAGCCAGCGGAGCAGTGTCGATTCCATGAAAGAGGCTATCGTGGGAAGCGTAGAAAGTCTTTTCATGCTGGCCGGAGCCAAAGTGTCGCACGGCGATGCATATCCCGGCTGGCGTCCCGACAGGAAATCGGAACTGCTGAAAATCGCGGTGGATGCGTACAAGGAGTCCTTCAACGATAAAAAACCGCAGGTTAAGGCTATTCATGCCGGGTTGGAGTGCGCCCTGTTCCTTAAAAAATACCCGTCGCTGGATATGATTTCGATAGGCCCGACCATGGCCGATGTGCATACGCCCGACGAGAGGATGCACATCCCGTCGGTTGAGAGATTCTATACATTCCTTAAGGCTATCCTTGTAAAGGTGGCAGAACAATAGATATGAAACAGATATGACAGGTACCGAGCCTACTTTGGAAGAGAGGGTGGTAAAGATGCTGAGGACGGTTTACGACCCCGAGATTCCGGTAAATATTTATGATTTGGGGTTGATTTACCTTATCGATATAGATGATGACGGGAATCTGAAGGTGGATATGACGCTTACTGCCCCGAATTGCCCTGCAGCCGACTATATAATGGAAGATGTAAGGATGAAGCTGGAAGGGATAGACGGGATAAAGAGCGTCGATTTGAATCTGGTGTTTGATCCGGAGTGGAACAAGGACATGATGAGCGAGGAGGCGAAACTCGAACTCGGATTCCTGTAGCCGTCCTGTTCCTGCTTCTATCCGCTGCTGCTTATGGATAAAGGAAAAAAAGTCTATTTCATATCGGATATGCATTTGGGGGCATCCACGCTGGAGTCCCCGCGCGAGACGGAAAAACGCGTGGTCCGCTGGCTCGATTCCGTAAAAGGTACGGCGTCGGCCATTTATATGCTCGGCGATGTGCTTGACTACTGGTATGAATATAAAAGTGTAGTCCCCAGGGGGCATGTCCGTTTTTTCGGCAAGATAGCCGAACTTACCGACAGCGGCGTGGAGGTCCACTGGCTGATAGGGAATCACGATATATGGATTTTCGACTATCTCCCTTCGGAGACGGGAATAATAGTGCATCGCGAGTCGTTCGTTACCGAGATTGCGGGCAAGCGGTTCTATCTTGGCCATGGCGACGGGGAAGGGGAAATTTCGTTCGGTTTCCGTCTTATACGTTGGATATTCCGCAACCGGATCTGCCAGTTGCTTTATGCCTCCGTGCATCCGCGCTGGACTGTTTCGTTTGCCGACGGGTGTTCGTCGGGAAGCCGGAGGTCTGGCGGGGCAACCCCCGGATTCAAGCCCGACGCAGAAAACCCTTTGGTGGCCTTCGCCGAAAAATACAACAGGGAAAAGAGCGGCGCAATCGATTATTTCATATTCGGGCACCAGCATATAGCTTTCCAGCGACCTCTCTCTTCGGGCGGTTCCATTACTCTGACAGGCGATTGGATTTCGCTTTTTACCTATGCCGAATTCGACGGTTCGGTCCTTGTCCTCAAGCGTTTTGACGGTTAGGGCCTGCCGGTATGTTCCGTTTGCGGCAGAAGCGCGCATCCCCATGCAGTACGGGAATGCGCGCTTCTGCCTGATATCGGAGCAGCGTGCGTTTTAAAGGGGCAAGCCCCACTTCTTATTCTTTGTCGCCGAGGTCTTCCAGCAGCCGTTTCAGCTCTTCGTCGGTTTGGAACAGTTCCTTCTTGCAGTAGTTGAGGAGTTCCACCGAACGTTTTACGTATCTTCTCATGTCATCAATGCGGCAGTCATCACGCTGGATTTTCTCTACAATCTTTTCGAGTTCTGCTATCGCTTCGCTGTAACTTTTTATCTCTTCCATGGCTGTTATTTTTCGTTGATTGTCTTTTTTACTTCACTTGTTATCTTCCCGTCTATAAGGATTGTCTCTATTTCGTCTCCTGCATTTACCTGTCCTGCACTCCTTATCGGCAATCCGTTCACGGTGGTTATGCTGTAGCCCCGTTTTAGAATGTTGTCGGGCGAGGAGAGTTCTATCATGTTCCTTATCAGCTCTACCCTGTTTTTCTCCCGCTCAATGACCCTCCCGGCCCCGCTTTTTACCGTCGCCCTGAAAGTCGCAAGGGCCAGGCGGCTGTGCGATATGTTCTGCTGTATTCCGTATATGATGCGGTTCTTTATCTGCATGGTCCGGCTCTCTTCGCGGTTTATCCTGCGCATCACGGCATTGGGTATCCGCTCCTTAAGCAATGCCACCCGTTCTTTCTCGCCCTGCATCCTTCCGGTTACCGTTGCAATGACTTCTTCTTTAAGAACGGAACACCTCTCTTCCGCCTCCTGCATCTTCTCTATCAGTTTCTCGGCCGCGGCTGTAGGTGTCTTTACCCGTGTGTTGGCTACGTAGTCGAGAACTGTTTCATCGCGGTCGTGCCCGATTCCAACTATTACGGGCAGGGGGCACTGCGCTACGCTTTGGGCCAGCGGGTAACTGTCGAAACAGTTCAGTTCGGATGTGGCCCCTCCTCCTCGTATTATTACGACACAGTCGAACATTTCGTGAGCGTTGAATATCCTCTCCATTGCGCCGATAATGGACGCTTCGCTTGCATCGCCCTGCATGGCTGCGGCGAACAGCGCAGTGTAGAACCTGTACCCGCGGGCATTGCCGTGCAACTGGTTCATGAAGTCGCCGTACCCTGCCGCGCTCGGCGAGGAGATTACCGCAACTCTGCGCGGGAGAAGGTCCCAGACGGTTTTTTTGTTGTCGTCTATTATCCCGTCGTCGGTCAGTCTCTTTATTATTTCTGCCCTTCGCCGGGCCATGTCCCCTATAGTATATGTGGGGTCAATGTCCCATATGGTAAGGGAGTAGTGGTAGTTGGGGTGGAATGATACGCTTGCCGTTACCAGGACCTTTACTCCTGCCTGAAGTTTGCGCCCGGTGGCTTTCTCAAAGTACGGGCGCAGCGTTCGGTACGTGTTGGCCCAGATGTTGGCCCTTGCTCGTGCTACCGTCTGTCCGTTGGCCGGGTCTTTTTGTATCAGTTCAAGATAGCAGTGCCCCGAAGAGTGCTCGCGCTGCTCGCTTATTTCGGCCGACACCTTGAAGCGGCCGGGGAATGCCTCCGTTACGGCGGCGCTTATCATCATGTTGAGCTGATACAGTGTTATTTCGTTTTCCATTTCGCTTAAACTCTTTTATTGTTCCGTTACGGCGGCGGCCGGTGTACCGTACCTTTCCGCCGCTTTCAGCAGGGCAACTCCGAAATCCGGCATACCGTAACCGTATGGGGGTTCTGGAGCATCGTAACGGGAGGACGATTCCTTTATCAGTTGCATTATTTCCCTTGTGCCGCATTGCGGGAAAGCCTGCATCAGGCATGCTGCCAGCCCTGCCGCCGCAGGTGTTGAGTACGATGTGCCGCTTGCCGTTGCCAGTCTGCCGCCGTCTATTGTTACGGCTATCTCTTCTCCCAGAGCAACGATGTCGGGCCTTACCCTCCCGTCGCAGGTGTATCCGCCCGATGAGAACGCCGATATGCGGCCGTCCCGGTTGCAGCTTCCTACGGCTGTTATCCCGTCGGCATCGGAGGGGAAAGGAAGCGGACTGCCGCCGTCGTGTCCGTTGTTGCCTGCCCCGACTATGACGGCGATTCCCTTGCGCGCCGCCGCGGCTGCCCCGCGGGAAATTACCGCCGTGTTACCGTCCCTGTCGGAGGCCCGGTATTGCCGGCTTGTCGCATCGAAGCGGGTATACCCGAGGGACGAGGTTATTATGTCTGCCCCTATGCTGTCGGCGTATTCCGCCCCGCGTACCCAGAAGTCTTCCTCCTGCCGGTATTCGTTGCCGAAATACTCGGTGCGTATCAGCATATAGTCGGCTTCCGGCGCGCATCCCGACAGCTCGCCGCGCTTGTCGGCCAGCATTACCGAAAGAACGGCAGTGCCGTGCACGTGCCCGCCGTCCATGTCGCCGCCGTCCATCACGGCGTCGTAATACCCTTTTATCCGGGAAGTGTCGATTTGCTCCGGCATATCGCCGATATCGGCAAATCCGGCATCCAGTACGGCTATCGTTATCCCCTTGCCCCGGTATCCCTGCGTGTGCAGGGGTGTGCCGTTGAGTATCTCCGCCTGCCGCGAGTAGCCGTATACGCTGTCGGGTTGCGGAAGGGAATCTATGCTCCCGTATTGCAGGACGGGGGCAAGTCCCGTCGTTTTCTTCCGCTTTTCATATATCAGTTCCGTCTCTTTTACAAACGGAAGTTTCTCGAGCTTTGCGGCAAGTCTTGCGCTGTTGCTTGCCACGAGTACCGTATTGAGCCAGCGTGAGCGGCAGATTGCTTTTCCCCCGTATTTCAGTATTTCTGTTATGTAGTGTTCCGAAGGGGGGAGGTCTTCTTCCGTTATGGCAATTCCCTGTTTTGCCCTTCTCTCCAAAGCCTTTGCCGACAGGAACTCTTCCGGCCTCTCTGTCGAATAGCAGTTGCGTCCCTTGTCGGCAAGCCATATCCGATAGATGTATTTTTCCCCTTCCGCAGCGGCGCAACGGAATATCAGCAGCAGCAATATGGTCGATACCGCCCGCATCATCCGTCTATTGCTTTACCGGTTGTGCATATGTTATTATCCCGCCTCCGACAACCCGCTCGCCGTTGTAGAAAACGGCCGATTGTCCCGGGGCCGCCGCCCAGGCCTTGTCGGAAAACTCTACGTCCAGCCCGTCCGGCGTTTCCGTTATCCCCCCTATGCCGTACCTTTCGCCGCGATACCGTATACATACCTTCGTGTCGGGCGAACGGAGCAGTTCCGTACTGCGGATTACATAGGGCGAAAGGGTTACCCTGCAACTTGCCAGTTCGTCCCGTTTCCCGAGTTTTACGGTATTCTTGACAGGGTTTATCTTTATTACGTATGCAGGTTCGCCGAGCGCAATGCCGAGACCTTTCCGCTGCCCTATCGTGTAGAACGGGAATCCCTTGTGCTTTCCCAGCCGCAACCCCTTGCTGTCCACGTAGTAGCCGCCCGACAGCCGTGCGTCTATATCGGGTACGGCCTGTCGCAGGAATGTGCGGTAGTCGTCTTCGATGAAGCATATCTCCATGCTCTCCTTCTTCTCTTTTTTTTCATATGCGGCTTCGCCGGCCATCAGCTCCTTTATTTCGCGTTTGGTATAGTCTCCCAACGGAAAGAGGGTGCGTTCCAGTTGCCCGGGAGTGAGACCCCACAGGAAGTATGACTGGTCCTTGCTTTTGTCGCGTCCCTCCTCAATCCATACGCCAGAGGCGTCTTCTGCCTTGCGGACGTAGTGCCCGGTGGCAACCATGCGGCATCCGAGGCGGTCGGCCTCGTCGATCAGGTGCTTCCATTTTATGTTGGGGTTGCAGAATATGCACGGGTTGGGGGTATGCCCTTTCATATATTCATTTATGAAAGGAGTAATTACTTTTTCGTTGAACTCGTTCCTTATATCGACGGTGTAGTGCTCTATGCCGAGCCTTGCTGCAAGCCTGCGGGCTTCTTCTATGAACGGTGCTTCCTGCCCGTTTCTGTCCCACATGCGCAATGTCGCGCCGACCACTTCGTATCCGGCTTCCCGAAGAAGCCTGCATGCCGCCGAACTGTCTATGCCGCCGCTCATCCCTACAAGAATACGTTCCTTTGCCATACCGTTTTTGAGTGTGTCGAGGTTTTTCCCTGTCGCCGTATGCCGGTTCTGTGTCCATGCAAGGACGGCAGGCCGGAAATTTGGCGAAGTCAAAGATAACGAAAAACAACTCTCTTTCTTAATAATGCGGCAAGTAAATATACGGAAGATTTGTGGAAATAACCGTCAGTTTTCATCAGATTTCTGCAATAGGAATTGGGGATTAAGCAATTAGCGGGAAATTACGAAAAGGGGGCTGAGCACCGAAAAGTGTTTCAAAGCGGATTGAAGAAGGAGAGCTGTTTCCTGATCGTAGCCAGCCAGAAGTGCAGATTTAACAGTTGCCGCTTAGTGCGTGCCGCTCTGTACAGCCTTGCTTGTCAGGGCTTAACTATTTGATTAGCTTGAACCTATTTGTTGTAAAGTTTAAATTTGGTGTATTTGTAAACGCGCAAACAAGCAAGCAGTTTTGGTCTGCCCCCAAACACAAATTTGCTATCCTCCCGTTGCTATTGGCTATAATCAAAATACCTTGCCTTTCCAGCGCGATGTAACCGTTTGAGGAAGCAATGGTTTGTAAGCTTCGTCTCTATGCTATATGCGAACGCGTGTTTTTAAAACAACTTACTCGCATTGTGAGATAAAAGCCTAACCTTAATCATTGAAGCAGTGTCAAGTCTGACGGCAATTTCAGAGCCTAAAATCTTATATACAACAGGGTCGCCAAAAGGAGCAAACCGAATAACCTCTATCGTTTTCCCGTTTATAAAGCCCATCTCCAATAAACGCTTGTGGAATAATCCATGTCCATACACCTTTACGACAATCGCCTTTTCACCTTTTTTCAAATCTGACAACCTCATGAATGGTTATCCGATTTGGATGTTAGAGCTTTAGCCGTATCAAAAAGCAGGTTCTTGGCCCATCGGATAATAACGAGTGAACATACAAGCGCAACGATGGTATCTATCCAAGTAATGTTCCATATCATGGCACATATCAGTCCGAATATGGCTCCAAGGCTTGTCAGTGCATCAGCCAGCACATGCAAATATGCGGAATGCCTGTTGTAATCCTCATGTTCATGTCCGTGTTTTTCGTGCAGGACAATGGCACAAATGATATTCACTACCATTCCGATGGCTGCCACAATCATAGCTTCTACATAACGTATTTCAACCGGTGGAGAAAAGAAACGCTCCGCCGCTTCTACTATAATGAACAATGCGAACATGAGCAATAGAACACCGCTTGTATACGCAGACAAAGAAAGTACCTTGTCGCTGTCCACGTTATTTGCATGTTTCCTTTCCAAGCGGCGCACCAATACATAAGCTCCCCAACTCAAACCGATTGCCAAAACGTGCGACCCCATGTGGATACCGTCGGCAAGCAAAGCCATCGAGTTGGAGAATAGTCCGAAAAAAATCTCCAAAACCATCGTCGCAGCCGAAAAGAATACGACAAAGGCTGTTTTCTTCTCCCCTTGGGACTTCCCCAATTTTACTGATTCATGTTTATGTTCCATATTTTTAATCAATTAATTCGGATGCAAAATTATGGAACTTCGTCATTTAGGCAGTTGCACAAAACATTTCATCTTTGGTACATTTCATTCATTGATCGCCTGAACTCAATCGGTGTCATGCCTGTATTCCGTTTGAAGAAGCGAGAGAAGTAGGACAATTCATTAAAGCCCAATTTATAAGCTATTTCAGAAATGTCATAATCAGTCCGTAGCAACAAACGCTTTATTTCCAGTATGACACGGTCGTTTATCATATTTAACGCAGATTTTCCCAAATGCTTTCTTGTCAAGACATTCAGATAATTAGAGCTAATGCCAAGTTGTGCGGCATAACTTTGGACTTGACGTTCTCTGATAAAATTCTTGTCAATCATATCCTTGTATTTATTGAGCAACTCCGGTATGGGAGAAACATTGGATGTCGGCAAACTTATTCTTTCCAATTCCAATAGCAGCGTGTTTATTTCCGATTGGATTATAGCGTTTGAATTAGGCAAACCACTGACAGCCTCTGCATATATCTGATTAAACAATATGGCAATCCTTTCTTTCTCTTCCCGGTCAATATCTTTGAACACAGCCATACTACTCTTTTGTATTGTCTCCGGATAAGGTGTCATAAAGTCTTCGGTAAATTGTAACGCCGAATACTTCATTCGGTCTTCTTCGTGAAGGAAATGAACTTGCTCAGGCCTTATGAAGAAAATTCTGTCGGGCTTTATTTCATATTCTTCAAAGTCAATTATATGTTTCCCGCTTCCTTCGTGTATCCAATAGAAGGCATAGAAAAAATGACGGTGTGAGAACGGCACTTCAACATGCCAGTCATTCACAACTTCACAATCTATCTTAAAATCGTTCTCTTTGATAAAGGTATGCCCTATTTGCAAACTACCGACTTCATTCATATCGTTTTTATGTAAAAGTACATTCCGAATGTCATTTTTCGCCATGTAAGTAAGTGGGAGCTCTTTCTTTTAACTTTATACTTTTGCATCCCTAAGAATTTACCGAACAGGCAAAGCTATACAAACCGCGGCAATCGGGACGGTTGCCAGGTCATTGTCCGGGAACGAGGTAATTCTTTTAACGCTCTTGATCTCAAAGATATATATCCCATATGCTAATTTACGGAAAATCTTTTGTCTTGCCGATTCAGTTCATTCCCTTTTCCGATAACTGAGTATTGCCAATGCGCATAGAAGTGCGGCGAATGCCGCGAGTGCGGCAAACTGCGGTTTGAGGTCGGCAAATCCGCTACCCTTCAGGTATACTCCGCGCATTATCTCCACCATGTAGCGCGGAGGGTTGAATATGGCAATCCATTGAGCCCAGTCGGGCATGGAACTTACCGGGGTGAAGAGCCCGCTCATAAGCAGGAATACCATGATGAAGAAGAACATTATGAACATTGCCTGCTGCATGGTTGACGAATGGTTCGATATTATCAGCCCCATTCCCGACATCGCGAGTACGAAAAGCAGCGCACCGCCGTATACCGTCAACAGGTTTCCGGACGGAGCGAGCCCGTATATCCAGAAGGCCAGCAGGAAGCAGACCGAGAACGCCGTTATGCCCATTATCCAGAAGGGTATCACCTTTGCGAGTATAAACTGGTATTTCCCTATTGGGGTTACGTTTATCTGCTCTATCGTTCCCGTCTCCTTCTCGCTTACGATATTGAGGGCGGGAAGGAATCCGCAGATAAGGATTATCAGTATTATCATTATGGCCGGGATCATATAGAAACGGTAGTTGAGTGTCGGATTGTAACGGTTCTGCACCTCTATCTTTACCGGCATCCCCTGTACCGAGCCGGTCTGCTCTGCCGCGAACCCGTTTATTATCGCGGCCAGATAGCTTGAGCCGAGCGCGCCTTTGGTGCCATCGACGGCGTTGGCGAACACTCCTGCCTGGCACGGTACGCCGTTGATAAGGTCTTTTTCGAATCCTTCGGGTATTTCGAGTATTATGTCGCTTTTGCCGTATTTCATGTTTTCGAAGGCGAACCGATACTCCTGTTCCATGGCGTGCAGTTTGAAATAAGTCGATGCCTCTATTTTCTCAATCAGCTTTTTCGATGTTTCGGAACGGTCGTTATCTACAATATCGATATTTACCCCCGTTATGTCGAGGGTTGCAACCCACGGGAATATAAGCATTACCATTATCGGAAACAGTAGTGCGAGGCGTATCATGAACGGATTGCGCCCGAACTGCTTGAACTCTTTTTCTATCAGGTATTTCAATACTTTCATCGTGTCAGAGTCTGTTTTTCAGGTTCTTCAATGCTATCGTAATCATAAATGCCGTCATCCCTGCAAGTATGGCGAGTTCTTTTATTATGTAACGGAATTCAACGCCTTGCACCATCAGTTTGCGGGTTATCGATATGTACCATTTTGCAGGGACTATGTTGGAGACCCATTGCAGCAGGGCAGGCATGCTCTCTACCGGGAATATCATTCCCGACAGCATTATTACGGGGAGCATCAGCAGTATTACGGAAAAGACCATTGCGGTAGCCTGGTGTTCCACGAGGGTGGAGATGAACAGCCCGAGCGCGAGGGCGAGGGTTATGTAAATGAGCGATGCCGCAGTAAGCCAGAATATGCTTCCCGCCATAGGTACGTCGAGCACGAAGTATGCGAGTGCCAGTATGGTTATGTAGTTGAAGCACGATATTGTGAAGTACGGCACCATTTTCGAGAAAATTATATAAACCGGTTTTACGGGCGATACCAGAAGCGTTTCCATTGTCCCCGTCTCCTTTTCACGGACTATCGATACCGACGTCATAAGGGCGCATATCAGTATCAACAGCAGCCCCATTACGCCGGGTACGAAGTTGTATGCGCTTTTCATTTGGGGGTTGTACAACATCCGTATATTGGCGGCGGAGGTCTCCGGCATTTCCGCCCCGCGGTTGTTGGAGGCGAGTTCCGATTGCAGTATTTGTGTCAGATAGAGGGCTTCGGAGGCGGCGGCGTTGGGATTGGCGGCATCTGCCGTTATTAGTATCTCGGAGTCTCCGTTTCGGTGGAGTGCGTCGGCAATGCCGTTGCCGTATATCAGTACCACATCGGCTTTTCCGCGCCGCATGGCATCGTCAATTTCTGCTTCCGAGCCGAGTTCTCCAGCGTATGTAAAGTATTCGTTGGCTGCTATCCGTTCGGTTATGCGGCGCGTAGCCTCGGACGGGCTCGGGTCGATTACGGCGAAGTTTATGTTGCGTATCTCTACCGACAGGGCGAACCCGAACAGACATATCTGTACTATCGGCATCCCTATCAGAATCAGCATCGTGCGCCTGTCTCTGAATATGTGGAAGAACTCCTTTTTTACAAATGCTAAGAATCTTCTCATGGCTCTACTCTTGTCTTTTTGCACGGCGTGCCAACAGATAGAATACGGCATCCATCGAGTCGGCCGAGAACCGCTCCCGTAGGTTTTCGGGGGTGTCCAGCGCTTCTATCCTGCCGTCCACCATTATCGATACGCGGTTGCAGTATTCTGCCTCGTCCATGTAGTGCGTTGTTACAAATATAGTAATGCCGTCGGCTGCAGCCCTGTATATCAGCTCCCAGAACTGTCGGCGGGTTTCGGGCGATACTCCTCCGGTCGGTTCGTCGAGAAAGACTATTTCGGGGCGGTGGAATATTGCCGTTGAAAAAGCAAGTTTCTGTTTCCACCCGAGCGGAAGCGATTTTACCCTGCGGTTGCGTTCGTCGTAAAAGTCGAGCCGTCGCAGCAGCTCTTCGCCGCGTCTCTTTATCTCCTTGTCGGGTACGCCGTATATGCCGCCGAAAAGGCGTATGTTTTCCAATACGGTCAAATCTTCGTACAGCGAGAACTTCTGGCTCATGTACCCGATACGCCGTTTTATCTTTTCCGCCTCCTTTATTATGTCGAACCCCGCCACGCTGCCGCCTCCCGACGTGGGGCGCGACAGTCCGCAGAGGATGCGCATCGCCGTTGTCTTTCCCGCTCCGTTGGCACCCAGAAAGCCGAATATCTCGCCTCGGTTTACATGGAACGAAATGTTATCGACGGCGGTGAACTTACCGAACCTTTTCGTCAAATCGGTTACTGTTATTACTTTTTCGTTATTCATCATCTTTTTCGGCGAATTGCATGTAACAGTCTTCAACAGTAGGTTTTGCCGGAACGACCTTTATGTTGGCGTGTCCTGCCGCCTTCAACTCTTCGGCGAACTCCACGGCGTTGAAACCGTCGCCGTTTACCGTAAAGCGATGCATCTCGCCGAAAGTGTAACACCGTTTTATCTGACCGAACTGACGGATGTCGTTCAGCAACTTGTACATGTCGTCCGATTTTGCGGCATACAGCGGCTCGCCGAAACTCTCCACTATTTTCTGCGGGGTTTCGATTTTCATGAAACTGCCGTTGCGCATCAGCGCAATGCGGTCGCAAAGCGAGGCTTCGTCCATATACGGTGTGGAGATTATTATCGTGATTCCCCGTTGCGACAATATCCGCAGCATCTGCCAGAACTCCTTTCGCGATACGGGATCGACGCCTGTGGTAGGTTCGTCGAGAAGTATCAGCGACGGCTTGTGTACCAGCGCGCAGCAGAGGGCGAGCTTCTGTTTCATCCCTCCCGACAGTTTCGATGCCCTGCGTGTTGCAAACGGTTCGAGTTGCCGGTAGATTGCTTCTATCGTCGAATAGTTCTCTTTTATCGTAGTCCCGAATACCGATGCGTAAAATTCGAGGTTCTCCTTTACCGTCAGGTCGGGATAGAGGGAGAAACGCCCCGGCATGTATCCTGTTATGTTGCGTATCTTCTTGTAGTCGCTTATTACGTCGTATCCCTCTACCGTTGCGCTCCCTTCGTCGGGGAGTATCAGCGTGGCGAGAATCCTGAAAAGGGTGGTCTTCCCCGCACCGTCGGGGCCTATTATGCCGAATATCTCCCCCCGCTCTACTTCGAACTTGTCGAGCGGCGGCGTAAGGTTGAGACCGACAAATTTGCCCGCCTTGTTTTTAAGGTAGTTTTTCCTGAGTCCGTTTACGGTTACAGCGTACATCTCTTTGCCCCTTTGTTTTCTATATTATCGGGTTTTGCCGGTGAATTTTACTTCGCCGTACATCCCTATCTTTATATAGCCGTCGTTGGGTACTGCAATCTTTATCGCATAGACCATGTTCTCGCGGTCGGTTTTTGTCTGGATGCTTTTGGGGGTAAACTCGCTTTTATCCGATACCCATGTTATCCGCCCGGTGTATTCGCGCCGTTTGTCTCCCCCGTATTCCGCGCTCACGGTAACTTCATCGCCGATGCTTATTTGCGAAAGTTGTCCCGATGTTACGTATGCCCTGAGATAGATATTTCCCATGTCGGCCTCCTTGTATATGGCGCGTCCCGGTGTGCAGAGTTCCCCTGCCTCGATATAGCGGGCGAGTATTGTCCCGTCGGCAGGTGCGGTTATTACCGAGCGTGCGATGCGTTCTTCCGTCTGGGCTATCTGCGCCGCTATCGAGGCGGCTTGCGCCGTCAGTGCGTCGCGGCTTTTGACGAGTGCCGACTCTTTCGCCGCGAGTTCGCTTTCGAGGATTGCCGCCGCCGATGTCATGTCGTCCATCTGTTTCTGTGTAGCGGCATTGTCGGCAAGCATTCTGCGCGTCCGTTCCTTTTCGCTGTTTTGCTTCGCTGCCTGTTCGCGCAACGGCTGCAGTTGCGTCTCTATGTCGGGGATGTTTTTCCTTATCGACTGCATGGTCTGCACAAGTTGCTCTTTGGTGTGGTGCAGCAGCATCGTGTCGATAAGGGCTATCGTGTCTCCCCGTCTTACCTTGCTCCCTTCGTCGGCGTTTATATAGACGATTGTGCCCTGTTCTTGTCCCGATACGGTTATTTCCGTTGCTTCGAACGTCCCTGTCGCGTCGAAATCGTTCTCCCTGCCGCACGACATGAGTAGCAGGAGGAGCGTGATGTAAATTGCGTGTCCGGTCTTCATATTGCAATCTGTTTTACTGTTTTACGTTTTTAATTGTTGAGCGTGTTTTTGAGTCGGTATATCTCTTTGGCCAGCTCTATGCGATTGAGTTTGCCGTTTATTTCGGCATTGTTCTCGAGCGTTATTTCGCGCAGCAGGTCGGATATGTAAATCACTCCGTTGCGGTATTTGCTTTCGGCGGCTTCGCGCACGGAGCGGCGGAGCTTTATTATCTCGTCGTCTTTGTGCATTATCTCATGCATCTTGTCTATTTCGCCCTCTATCTCCTTCCTTTTTATGTCGCTGTTGAACAGGAATGTCTCTTTGTTGTTGAGCAGTTGTTGCCGTGCGAGGGTTATTTTGTTTTTAGTGTTGCGGCGGGTATAGTACTGCGAGATGTCCCATTGCAGTTTTATCCCCACGATATAGTTAGCCGACCAGCGGTGTTCCATCATGTCCTTGAACATGTTCAGCCCCGTGTTGCCGTAGAATCCTTGTGCGAATGCTCCTATTTTCGGGTTGGAGGCTCTCTTCAGCGCGAACTCCTCGGCATCCAGTTCCGATATGCGGGCGTCTATCAGCGACAGTTCGGGACGGCGGTTCTCGGCGTCGGGGTCGTATATGGCTTCGGGAAGAGTAAATTCGGTATCGGGGGTAATTTCTTTCCCCGTAAACAGCGACAGCATGTTGCAGTATGCCTTGCACGATGCCGTTATCCGCTGGTAATCCTGCTCGGCAGCAAGTTGTTCGGCACGAACCGCATCGTAGTCGCTTTGCATGGCTGTACCGTTTTTCAACATTCCCTCTATTTTGTCGCAGTTGCTTTTCAGCAGTTCGCGGAGTTTTGTGCTCTGTTCCTGCCGTGCCTTGAGTATCAGTATCCCGAAATAGAGCTGGTCGATGCGTTCGTTTACCGAGTATATCTCCGTTTCTATGCTGCGTGCCGAACTTGTCCCTTCGGCTTCGGCCTTTTTTCTCTGTGCTTTCGATATTCCGCCGTCCCATATATTCTGTTGCAGCTCAATAGTGGCGCGGTACTGGTCTTTGTCTATCCCTGCGTAGTTTACGCCGAAGGTGCTGAACATGTTCTGTATTTCGGGCGAAAATTCCACTACTTCCGATTGATAGGTGGCTTGTGCCGATATGCTTATCCGCGGGAGATAGTTGCGTTTGGCGTTAGAAATGGAATAGTCGGTACTCATCTCTATCAGCCCGTACTGTTTTACCATAGGGTAGTTTTCCGCTGCCATGCGGCGGCATTCGTCTATGGTTATCGCGGCGGACGGTGTCGCTGCGAGGAGTGTCAGCAGTATTGCGGTTGCCTGTATTACTTTTTTCATATTGCTGTTACGGTTTTATTCTTTGCAGTATTATTTCCACACTTTCGCGTCTGCGCGACAGGATGAATTTGTCCGTGTCGTCCGTTACGTCGCCCTTTATCGATTTTATTATTGGCATCGCGAGGAACGGGAATATGTTGAGTGAAACCATGTCTATCATTATGTCGAAAATATCCACTTTGCGTATTTCGCCGCGTTCTGCGGCACGGTCGGCCTCTTCCTGTATCTGTTCGAGCAGAGGCGAGGCTATGTGTTTCATTCTCTCCTTGAACCACTGCATCCGTTCAGGGTCGCAGGTAAGTTCGTTTATTATGAAACGCGGCAGTTCGGGATTGGCTGCTATGAAATCGAAATGTGCCTCTATCAGCATGCGTATCTTTTCGCACAGCGGAAGTTCTCTTTTTACAAGAGGCAGCGACAGCGATTGTCCGAGCAGCCGTATCTTCTCCTCGAATACTTTGTTGAACAGATTCTTTTTTGTCCCGAAATAGTAGTGCAGCATGGCATGCGTAACTCCGGCCGCTGCCGCTATGCGAACGGTCTTTGCTGCGTCGTACCCGTATTTTATGAACTCTTCTTCTGCCGAACGGAGAATCGACTCTTGGGTGCTTTTTTGTTCTCTCTTTTGATTAACCATGTTGTTAAACAATTTTGTCTAACAAAGTTGTTAGTTGTTGCAAATGTATATATTATTATTGTAGATTGCAATAGCTTCGGCTGTCGTTTGTGTTTTTTTAACATCCATGTCTTTGTAGCCGCCTGTATCCGTTTTGCGTTTAGCCGAAAAATACCTGTTCTCGGTTAAGGCAGGCGCGGGTAATTTTGCTACCTTTGATGCAGCGGAAACGTGTGCGGCGGAATTTTATGGAAGAGACGCTTTACATAAAGGACATGGTGTGCGGCAGGTGTGTTGCCGCTGTCGAGAAGGCTTTGGCGGAGCAGGGGATTGTCCCCGTTTCGGTGGAGTTGGGGGTTGTCCGTTTGTCCGAGCCTCTGAATCCCGATTGCAGGGAGCGGTTAAGGGGCGAGCTTGAACGGCTCGGATTTTCCCTGCTCGAAGAGTATAACGCACAGTTGGTGGCGCATGTTAAGGGTGCCGTAATAGAGTATGCAAGGGGTGTTCCTGCGGCGCATAGGGATAACCTGTCGGAATTTCTGTCGCACCGCATAAACCGCGATTACAGTTTTATAAGCAAGCTCTTTTCGGAAACGTGCGGGATTACCGTCGAGAAGTTCCTTATTGCGCAAAGGGTGGAGTATGTGAAGGAACTGCTTGCTTACGGTGAACTGTCGCTTGCCGAAATTGCCGACCGCCTCGGATATTCGAGTGCCGCATATCTGTCGTCGCAGTTCAAGCGCGTTACGGGGATGACACCGGGCGAGTTCCGCAACCTTCCCGTAAAGGAGCGTCGGCCTCTCGATTCTTTTTGATTTCCCTTCCCTCCTTTTGTCCGCAGGCGGTGTCAGGTTATACTCTCCCTATCTGTTTTAATACCCTAATCTTGTAATAATAATCCATAATTGTATAACTGCGGCGCGTAAACTTCCCCGTAATTTTGTTCTGTTTTAAAATGGTTTCTAATAGGATGCCTGTTATGAACGAAGTTAAAAGCGTGAAACGGGTTTTCCCCGTTACGGGAATGAGTTGCGCTGCTTGTGCCGCGCGTGTCGGGAAGTGCGTGTCGTCGCTCGACGGCGTTACGGATGCGAGTGTCAATTTCGCCGCATCTACGTTAAGCGTGGTATTCGACCCCGATGTTGCTTCTCCCGATATTATCCGAAAGGCAGTAGAGGCTGCAGGTTACGGTCTCGTTACCGACATGGCCGAAGGTGCGGAGAGAGCACGTATGGAGAACCTGCGGAGCGTCGGTTCGTTGAAACGGCGGACTGCCGCTGCCATTGTCCTGGCTCTCCCGCTTATTGCGGTCGGCATGTTTTTTATGGATGCGGAATGGGCGGGGTGGGTCTCGTGGTTGTTTGCGACGCCTCTTCTTTTCTGGCTCGGACGGGGATTTTTTATCAGCGCGTGGAAACAGTTGCGCCACCGTTCGGCTAATATGGATACGTTGGTGGCTATGAGTACCGGAGTCGCTTACCTGTATAGTCTCTCCAATCTTTTGTTTCCCTCTTTCTGGTTGCAACGTGGTGTCGAACCGCATCTCTATTTCGAGGCTTCGGGCGTTGTGATAGCTTTTGTCTTGTTGGGACGGCTGCTGGAGTCGAAAGCCCGGCGTAATACTATGGATACCATACGCAAGCTTGCAGGGTTGCGTCCCGATACTGTCTTGCGGCAGCTCCCTTCGGGCGGAACGGAGACGGTAGGGCTTGCTTCTATTGAGGCGGGCGATATTCTCGTGGCGCGACCCGGCGAAAGGATTGCTTCCGACGGCTGCGTGGTGGACGGCGAATCGTATGTCGATGAGAGTATGCTTAGCGGCGAACCTCTCCCCGTGGAGAAGATGCCGGGGTCGCAACTCTTTGCTGGAACGGTAAACGGGAACGGTTTTTTGTCGTACCGTGCCGACAAGGTGGGGGAGAATACGGTATTGGCAAATATCATCCGCCTCGTTCAGGATGCGCAGGGGAGCAAAGCTCCGGTTCAGAGGCTTGTGGACAAGGTGGCGGCGGTGTTTGTCCCCACGATAATAGGCGTCGCTGTCGTAACTTTCGCGGCGTGGGCGGTGTTCGGCGGAGTGGAAGGGGTTACGCGCGGACTGTCGGCTATGGTTACCGTGCTTGTCATTGCATGTCCCTGCGCCCTGGGCTTGGCAACTCCTACTGCCGTCATGGCCGGTGTGGGCAGGGGTGCGGAGAACGGAATATTGATAAAGGATGCGGAGAGTATCGAAACGGCATGTAAGGTGGATAGTGTCGTGTTCGACAAGACGGGTACGCTCACCGAGGGGCGTCCTGTTGCTACGGCTGTGGTGTGGAGCAATGGCGACAACTCTTTGATAAATGCCCTCTTCGCTCTCGAAAAGCGTTCGGAACATCCCGTGGCCTCTGCTGTTGCGGCTTATCTCGACAAGGACGCCTCTTGCGGCGATGCTCTTGTCGTGGAAGGGTTTCGTTCTTTGACGGGTTTGGGTGTTGAAGGGCGTGTTGAAGGGCGTCTTTTTTATGTCGGGAACCGTCGTCTGCTGGAAGAGCGTGGCGTTTTTATAGGAGCGGCTCTTGATGCCGTTGTCGCCGGACGGGTTGCTTTGGCCGAGAGCGTCGTCTGGTTTGCCGACGAGACTGCGGCTTTGGCGGTGGCGTTCGTGTCGGATACTGCAAGGCATGAGGCTGCTGCGGCGGTAGCTGAATTGAAACGTGCGGGTATGGAGGTGTTCATGCTTACCGGCGACCGCGAGGCTGCGGCTTCGGCCGTGGCTTCCGTGTGCGGCATCGAGCGGTTCGAGTCGGGGATGTTGCCTGCCGACAAGTCGGAATTTATACGCCGCCTGCAGAGCGGGGGGAGGATTGTTGCAATGGTGGGAGACGGAATTAACGACAGCGCGGCTTTGGCGCAGGCCGACCTCGGCGTGGCCATGGGGAGCGGCAGCGATACTGCTGCGGAGGCAGCCGGCGTGATGATAATATCGTCCGACTTGACCAAACTGCCGACGGCTTTCGCGTTGTCGCGCCTTACCGTGCGGACGATAAGACAGAACCTTTTCTGGGCTTTTATATATAATGTCGTCGGTGTCCCTGTTGCCGCCGGGATTCTCTACCCGTTCTGCGGCTTTATGCTGAACCCTATGGTGGCGGGCGCGGCTATGGCAATGAGCAGCGTTTGTGTTGTGGCAAACAGTTTGCGAATAAAAAACGGGGGGAAACGTAAATCTTCTATTAAAAACAATTATATTAGCGTTATGGAAAAAAGTTATTCGGTATCGGGCATGATGTGCGACCATTGCCGCATGCATGTCGAAAAAGCGTTGAATACTATTCCGGGTGTCGTTGCTTCGGTGTCGTTGCAGCCTGCTGTTGCAAAGCTCCGTTTTGATAAGGGTATTATACCTCTCGACGAGATTCAGCGTGTCGTAAACGAGTCGGCGGGCGATTATCGGCTGACCGAACTGTAACTGTGCGACGGAAAGTGCGTGGATTTATTTATTATCTTATTATCGTATTTGTTATGGCTCATAATCATTCTCATCATCATCACATTTCTGCCGAACATGCTTCTTCGCCTTCGACGATGAAGGTCTTTTCGGCTTGTATAGCGTTGAACCTGTTGTTCGTGTTTGTAGAGGCGGCGGTCGGTTTTGCCTGCAATTCGCTGGGATTGCTGTCGGATGCTGGGCATAACCTCGGCGATGTCTTTACTCTCGTACTGTCGCTGCTGGCTATAAAGATGGCTTCGCTGCACGGTAACCGCCATTTTACCTACGGCTATAAAAAGAGTACCGTTCTCGTGTCGCTCGTAAATGCCGTGATATTGCTGGTTGCCGTGGGCGCGATAATAATAGAGAGTGTTTACAAGTTGCGGAATCCTGAGCCCGTGAACGGTGTTGCCGTGTCGTGGACAGCTGCCGCAGGGATTGTCGTAAACGGCGTTACGGCATGGCTTCTGATGAAGGAGAGCGGGGACGACATAAATATCCGCGGGGCTTTCCTGCATATGGCAATGGATACGCTGGTGTCGATAGGGGTCGTAGTATCGGGGCTGGTAATGCTCTATACGGGATTTTATATGGTGGATGCTATAATAAGTCTGGTAATAGCTGCCGTAATACTTTTCTCTACGTGGAGCCTGTTGCGCGAGAGTTTCTTCCTTACGATGGATGCAGTACCTGCTTCCGTCAGCATGGACAGCATAGAGAAGGAACTTTCCGAAGTTCCGGGCGTGAAAGGGTGGCATCACCTGCATATATGGGCTGTCAGCACTACCGAAAACGCTGCGACGCTGCATGTGGAGATTGACGACCCTGTCGATATGGAAACGGTAAAACACGGATTGAAGAAGTGCATGAGAAAGAACGGTGTCCAGCATTGTACCGTGGAATGTGAACTTCCGGGGTGTAACTGTTGCGAGCAGGAGTGCAACTGAAAAATGCAGGCCTGACGGTTTTGTTATTTATGACGGCGTTTCGGTTTCTTTACAAAATCTATTTCTTAAATTTGCGAATATAAGGTGCCGCCAGCGCGGCTGAATTTTGCAGATATGAAGATTCTTGTTGTTGAAGATGAGCCTTCCATGCGCGAGGTAATGTCGCGAGCTCTGGCGGAGGAGCATTATGTTGTCGAGACTGCCGCCGATTTTGCTTCGGCGGATGATAAGATTGCAGGATACAGCTACGACTGTATCTTGCTCGATATAATGTTGCCGGACGGGAACGGCCTGAAACTGCTGGAGCATATAAAGGAGTTGGGCAAGGGCGAGAGCGTTATAATAGTTTCGGCAAAGGATTCCGTCGATGACAGGGTGGCGGGTCTGGATCTCGGTGCCGACGACTATCTGCCTAAACCGTTTCACGTGGCCGAACTTAAAGCTCGCATAAAAAGCGTGCTGCGGCGCAGGGAGGGGCGGAACGGCTTTGTCCTGACGCTCGGGAACCTGATGCTCGATATGGAGAGCCGTCGCGTTACCGTGGACGGGAAAGAGCTGCCGCTGCTGAAGAAGGAGTTCGACATTTTGTCTTATTTCATGCAACGCCCCAATCACGTAGTGGACAAGACGGTTCTGGCCGAAGCGGTGTGGGGCGACCATATCGACCAGTCGGACAATTTCCATTTTGTTTATGCGCAGATGAAGAACCTGCGGCATAAACTTGCGGAGTACGGCTCGGACATAGAGATTAAGTCGGTTTACGGATTCGGGTATAAACTTGTCGCTTCCGACGGAGAGAACTAACAGTAAAGGATGATATGAAACTGATTTATCGGATAGTATTGCGGCTCTCCTTTGTGCTTGTACCGCTTATGGTATTGTGGGGCGCACTGTTTTACTTTATGCTGGTAAAGGAAATCAATGACGAGGCGGACGACTCTCTTACTTCCTATTCCGAAGTTATAATTATGCGGGTGTTGGCGGGACGCGAACTGCCTCCCCTCAACAGCGGTTCCAACAACAGCTATACGATTGCGCCAGTTGAAAAGGCGTATGCCGAAACTCATCCCGTAATAAGGTATTACGATACGGAGGTTTTTATTCCCGAACTTGACGATATGGAGCCTGCACGCGTACTCTCCACTATATTCATGGACAGGAACGAGACATATTACGAACTGACGGTGGCGACTCCTACATTCGAAAAAACCGATTTAATCCGTACAATCCTGTTCTGGATATTTTTCCTCTATATACTGTTGCTCGCGGCCATAATACTGCTTGTATATTTCGTGTTGAGGCGCAGCATGCAACCGCTGTACGACCTGTTGCACTGGCTGGATAAATATGTGCCGGGCGGAAAGGTAATGCCGTTGGATACGGATACCGACATACCGGAGTTCAGGAAACTCAATACAGCGGCTCTCGCGGCGGCTGAGCGTTCGGGGCGCATGTTCGAACAACAGAAGGAGTTTATAGGCAATGCGTCGCACGAGCTGCAAACCCCGCTGGCCGTATTGGGAAACAGGATGGAGTGGTTGTTGGACAATACTCCGCTTACCGAACAGCAGGCGGGGGAGGTGGCCAAGATGCAGCGTACATTGAGCGGGATTGTGCGTCTGAATAAAACGCTGTTGCTGCTTACCAAAATTGAGAACGGACAGTTCCCCGACAGTTCGGAGGTGGATATGGCGGCTTTGGCGGTTGAAAACGCGGAGCTTTTCGGCGAAATATACGGGTCGAAAAAGATTGTTTGCCGTTTTGTGAACAAAATGCCGTTCAGGGTTGTTATAAATGAATCTCTCGCATCGGTGCTTGTCGCTAATCTTATAAAAAACGCGTTTATCTATTCGCCCGATTCGGGTGTGGTGGAGATAGCTTTTACGGACGGTTCGTTCAGCGTTTCGAACGACGGGACGGCTCCGCTCGATGCCGACCATATTTTCGACCGCTTTTATAAACGTTCCGAGCGCGAGGGGGCTACGGGGCTCGGTCTGGCTCTCGTGGGGGCTATTGCCCGTTATTATTCTCTTAAGGTCGATTATTCGTTTGTCGGCGGAAGGCATATATTTACGGTTTTGTGGCCGCGATAAAAAAATTTGATTTTTCTCTCTTTTTCCCGAAAATTTCAGATTGATTTCAAAATTGCATCTCAACTTTGTACCATGTTTAACACTTATAAAGTTTACGATTATGAAAAAATTGATGATTATTGCCGCTGTTTTATTGTTTGTTGCATCTGCTCCGGCCTGCGCCGACAACGACAAACCGATTGCTGTTACCGAATTGCCGCAAATAGCACAGCAGTTCATAAAGAATCATTTCCCGAAAGAGAAGGTGGCATACGCCAAAATCGAACGCGATTTTCTTGAAGTGCAGTACGAAGTGGTTTTTACCAACAGCTCGAAACTGGAGTTTAACAAGAACGGAGAATGGAAAGAGGTGAATTGCAAATATTCTACCGTGCCCAAAGCCATAGTTCCGGCACAGATAGTAAATTACATATCGCAGAACTATCCCGATGCAAATGTGGTGAAACTCGAACGCAATTCGCGCGAGTATGAAGCCAAACTTTCAAACGGACTGGAACTTACGTTCGATACGAATTTCAAACTTATCGATATTGACGACTGACATAACGGCTGGTGCCGGTATTATAAATCGCGGGGAACTTTACCTGTTAAGGGGTATGGTTCCCCGACCGTTTTTTATGGGATTCGATTTAATCTCTTTTCTTTTCTGTTTTGTCGGGAATGTAATATATTTGAGCCCGTTACGGGAGCGCGATTAATGTTGCAAATGCGGCTGCCCGTACCGATTGAAAATTTTTTGACTATGGCTATAGGTATAGGCGACAAGGCTCCCGATGTGTTGGGGCTTGATCAGGACGGTCGCGAGGTGCGCCTCGACGACTTTAAAGGGAGAAAGATTGCGTTGTATTTTTATCCGAAAGACAATACTTCGGGGTGTACCGCCGAGGCTTGCAGCCTGCGCGACGGGTACATGCAATTGCGTCAGGCGGGGTATGAAGTGGTTGGCGTAAGCAAGGACAGTGCCGAGTCGCACCGCGGTTTCCGCGCGAAACACGACTTGCCGTTTGCGTTGATTGCGGATACCGACACAGAGTTGCAGCAGCTGTTCGGCGTGTGGGGCGAGAAGAAACTTTACGGACGTACGTACATGGGTACGTTGAGAGCCACGTTCCTTATCGACGAAGAGGGTATCGTAACGCATATTATCCCTGCCGGAAAGGTAAAGACGAAGAATCATGCCGAGCAGATTCTTGCGGTAGGCAAGTAATACGCTGCGGAGCGTTAGGGTTTATGTGAGTTCCAACCCGAAATCTTTACACAGGTTGGTTATGCCCGGATTTTTCCCCACCATATATTCGAGTTTATCGCGGGGAGAAAAGATTTTCTGTTTCCCGGATGCTTCCGCCTCGGTTATTTTTATGCTTATGCGGGTATTTGCAAGTCTGTTGCGTAAAAATGCCAGTATCTCCGTCTTTTTGTCGTTAAGCCTTTTCAACTGTTCGGAATTCGGTACGGTTACTACAAGGCTGTAGTCTTCCCCGATTGCCGGCAGGCACATTTTCATGGTGTTTACAAGAATCGGTTCTTTGGGGATGGTTGCAGTGTACCCTATCCATGCGCCCATCAGGTCGTCTTCTGTAAAAGGGGTAACTGTCTCGGGTTCCTGTTCTGTCTCTTTCTGTTCTTCCTGCGGCTGTCCATCCCTTTTCTTTATGGATATTGTGGCGGTGTGCCCTGCCGGTGTCCCGGCAGGCTCTTTCCTGTCGGCATTGCGGCGTTTTATGGTTACGGACTGCTTCCGGAACAGTGCGGCTTGTGCGTTTTGGACCTCCTCTCCGGAATTTTCCGTGCGGGTGGTCGGCTGCGTGCCGGCATCGGCAGGGACGTTTTGTACCGGAGTTCCTGTTGCTGCGGCGGCGGTTTCGGGAACGATGCTCAGGAGTTGCGGACCGTCTACCTCGCTATCGGATTTTTTTTTTTCGTTGAACTGACATATCTGTATCAGCGTCAGTTCAACCAAAAGCCTCTTGTTGTTGCTTGTCCGGTAGTTAAGGTCGCATCTGTTGGCGAGTTCCAGTGCATAGTACAGGAATTCGTTGCTGCACTGTTCCGCCTGTCCGCCGTATTTCCGCGCGGTCTCTTTGCCTGTTTCCAGTAACGGAATGGTGGAGGGGTCTTTGCTTACAAGCAGGTTGCGCAGGTGTTCGCTCAGCCCGCTAACAAAATATTGGGCATCGAACCCCCTCCGTATTATGTCGTTAAGTATCAGCAGCGCCGCCGGAACATCCCCTTTCAGGAACGCACCGGTAATTTCAAAGTAACAGTCGCTGTCCAGAATGTTCAGGTTTTTTATGGTCTCCTTGTATGTTATGTTTCCGCCGGAGAACGACGCTATCTGGTCGAACATGGAGAGTGCGTCGCGCATGCCTCCGTCGCTTTTGCGCGCTATTACGGCCAGTGCTTCGTCTTCTGCATTTATCCCTTCGCTGTCGGCTACGAACTTGAGTTGCTTTACTGTTCCTTCTATTGTCATCCGCTGGAAATCGTATATCTGGCAGCGGGAGAGAATGGTGGGGATTATCTTGTGCTTCTCGGTTGTGGCCAGAATGAATATGACATGCCGGGGCGGTTCTTCAAGCGTTTTCAGGAAGGCGTTGAAAGCGGCCGTGGAGAGCATGTGCACTTCATCTATGATGAATACCTTGTATTTGCCTATCTGGGGCGGGATACGTACCTGCTCTATAAGCGAACGGATATCGTCTACCGAGTTGTTGGAAGCGGCATCGAGTTCGAGGATGTTGTATGAACGCTGTTCGTTGAACGACCTGCACGATTCGCACTGGTTGCAGGCCTCGCCGTCGGGTGTGGGAGAGGTGCAGTTTATGGTCTTTGCAAAAATACGGGCACATGTGGTCTTCCCTACGCCGCGCGGGCCGCAGAACAGGTATGCGTGCGCCAGCTTGTCTGCGGCAATGGCGTTTTTAAGTGTCTGCGTAAGCGCTTCCTGCCCCACCACCTCCCCGAATATTGCGGGGCGGTATTTACGGGCCGATACTATATAGTTTTCCATTTACGGTTATGCTTTGTCTTTTGCGGCCTGCTTTTCGGCCTCTTTTCCTGGCGCAACTTGTTTTCGCCGTTCTACGGCAAAGATAATGCAAACGAGGGCAGATACAAACCGTAAGGTTCGGCTATGCCGAGTGCAGCTTATTTTCGCCGTTCTACGGCAAAGATACTCTTTTTTCCCCGATAATCAATCGTGAAGTTCCTTGTTTTCTTTCGGCAATGCAAACGACAGCGGCAGCAGAGAGGCTGCCGACGGGGCAATGTATGTTCCTGACTCGCCGTGCATTATTATGCGGATGGGGCTTTTTTGCCGCAGCTCGTATTCCAGCAGCGTCTGGCGACAGATGCCGCAGGGGGTAACCGGCTCTTGAGTGAATCCGTCCCGGCCGCGTGCAGCAATGGCGATTGCCCTTATCGTGCCGTCAGGATTGCACGATGCCGCTGTTGAAAGGGCGGCCCGTTCGGCGCAAATGCCGCACGGGTACGATGCGTTTTCCTGATTGCTGCCCGTAACTGTCGTCCCGTCGCAGTTTATTGCCGCGCCGACCATGAATCCGGAGTATGGGGCGTAAGCCGATGCCGATGCCGTTTTGGCAGCCTCTACCAGTTTTTTATCTTCGTCGCCGAGTTGCCGATAAGAACAAAATGTTATCTTTGTGTCGCAGTCTGTCTTTTGCATCTGTAAAAACCTGTTTGCGTCGTTAAAGATAGCTGTTTTTTGTTTATTCCGAAATCTCGAAGATATGTTTGCTAAAAAATTGTTTCCGTGCATCTTCCTGCTATTCACGATATTTCCGGCAGCCGATGCCCAGAATTATAAGAACAAGCTTTACCTCGAATATATAGACAAGTACAAGGATGAAGCGGTAAACCAGCAGAAGCGGTATAAGATTCCTGCCAGCATAACGCTTGCGCAAGGGTTGCTGGAGTCGGGCGCAGGCCGGAGCGAGCTTGCGCGCAAGTCGAACAACCATTTCGGGATAAAGTGCCATTCCGTATGGCGCGGCGACAAGGTGTACCATGACGATGACGCCAAAGGGGAGTGTTTCCGCAAGTATGACGATCCTATGGAGTCGTACGAGGACCATTCGCTTTTCCTTACTACGCGCTCCCGCTATGCACCGCTCTTCGATTTGAGGATTACCGATTACCGCGGGTGGGCGGTAGGCCTTAAAAAATGCGGATATGCCACCGACAAGGCCTATGCGAGCAAGCTTATAGACATAATAGAGACGTACGAACTGTACAAGTACGATACGGTGAAGGAGGGTCGGAAAAAGGGAAAAGGCAAGAAACAGGAGGTTCTGCCGCATACTCCGTACCTCTCTTCCGGTTTGCTGTATGTCGAGGCCCGCGAGGGTGAAACCCTGCTCGACATAGCCAAGGAGTTCGGCATAAAAGTCAAGCGTCTGGCCGCTTATAACGAGATTCCGCGCGATTACCCGCTCTACGACGGAATGGTCATATACTTGCAGGAGAAGAACAAATATGCCGCACCCGGGTTCAGCGAGCATACCGTAGCCGCCGGCGAGTCGATGTATTCCATATCGCAGAGGTACGGCATGAAACTCTCTTCGCTGTATAAACTGAACAAAAAGGCATATGACTATGTGCCGTCCGAAGGGGACGTGTTGAAGGTGAACAAATAGAAAGCAATATCCTTTGAATTGCAAGGGGGGGTGCAGAATATGGATTTCTGCACCCCCCCCCCTTGCCGTATGGACAGCCGCAGCCCTTCCCCGTTGCGGCTACCGTGAGGTTTCGCCCTTGAGGTACCAGTCGTACATGGTTGCAACTCCTTCGTCTATCTCTATCTTGTGCCTCCAGCCGAGGGCGTTGAGTTTCGACGGGTCGGTAAGTTTGCGCATCGTCCCGTCGGGTTTCGACGAATCGAAGCAGAGCTCTCCGCCGAACCCTACCGTCTTTTTTATCAGCTCCGCCAGTTCCCTTATGGACAGTTCCTTGCCGGTGCCTATGTTTATATGGCAGTTGCGTATCTCTTTTTCTTCCGGTGCGTACGTGTCCTTGAAGTCGATGTTCTCCATCAGGAATACGCAGGCATCGGCCATATCTTCGCTCCACAGGAACTCGCGCAGCGGAGTGCCAGTACCCCACAAGGTTACCCTCCCTTTTTCTATGCCGTATTTTTTCAGCAGGCCGGTTATTTCCTCATCGCCGCTTTTCCCGCTTATCCCCTCTACGGGGCGTTTGTCGAGGTCTTTCCTGACGCTCTCCATATCCCCTTCGGTCAATCCTTTTGCAAGGTGTATCTTGCGTATCATGGCCGGGAGGACGTGGCTCTTTTCCAAATCGAAATTGTCGTTCGGCCCGTAAAGGTTGGTAGGCATTACGGCTATGTAGTTGGTCCCGTATTGAAGGTTGAAACTTTCGCACATCTTGAGTCCTGCAATTTTGGCTATGGCGTACGGTTCGTTGGTGTATTCCAGCGGCGACGTCAGCAGGGCCTCTTCTTTCATGGGCTGTGCGGCGTTGCGCGGATATATGCACGTACTGCCGAGGAAGAGCAGCTTCTTTACGCCGTGGCGGTAGCTTTCGCCTATTACGTTTTGCTGTATTTGCAGGTTCCTGTAGATGAAATCGGCGCGGTAGATGCTGTTCGCCATTATGCCGCCCACGAACGCTGCCGCAAGGAATACGTATTCGGGCTCTTCCTTGTCAAAGAGTTCTTTTACGGCAATCGGGTCGAGCAGGTCTGCCTCTTTGTGCGTACGCCCTATCAGGTTGGTATACCCTTTATCCCTGAGGGCCTTCCATATTGCCGAACCTACAAGCCCCTTGTGTCCGGCAACGTATATCCTGGAGTCCTTGTTCATTCCCATTTCTGTCTTGTCAGTGTTTTACGGCAATCATCCTGCGTACCTTGTCCATATCGTGGCGCACCATTATTCTTATCAGTTCTTCAAACGATGTCTTGCGCGGGTTCCAGCCGAGCAGGGTTTTCGCTTTTGTCGGGTCGCCGAGCAACTGTTCCACCTCTGCCGGACGGAAATATTTAGGGTCTACCTCTACCAGAACTTTCCCCGTAGCCGTGTCTATCCCCTTCTCGTTCACGCCTTTCCCTTCCCAGCGCAGGCCGATGCCAGCCTCGCGGAAGGCAAGCGTGGCGAATTCCCGTACGGTGTGCATCTCGCCTGTGGCTATGACAAAGTCTTCGGGCGTGTCGTGCTGGAGTATCATCCACATGCACTCTACGTAGTCTTTTGCATATCCCCAGTCGCGGCGGGCATCAAGGTTGCCGAGGTAGAGTTTGTCCTGTTCCCCCTGGGCTATCCGTGCGGCGGCGAGGGTTATCTTCCGCGTTACGAATGTCTCTCCGCGCCTTTCGCTTTCGTGGTTGAAAAGTATGCCGTTCACGGCAAACATTCCGTAGCTTTCGCGGTAGTTCTTTGTTATCCAGAACCCGTATTGCTTTGCCACTCCGTACGGGCTGCGCGGATAGAACGGGGTGGTTTCCTTTTGGGGTACTTCCTGTACTTTTCCGAAAAGCTCCGACGTGGATGCCTGGTATATGCGTGTGGTTTTTTCCATGCCGAGAATCCGTACGGCCTCAAGTATACGGAGCGTCCCTACGGCATCGGCTTCGGCCGTGTATTCGGGTACGTCGAACGAGACTTTTACGTGGCTTTGGGCGGCCAGGTTGTATATCTCGTCGGGGCGGATGGCCTGTATTATGCGTATAAGCGAGCTGGAGTCGGTAAGGTCGCCGTAGTGCAGGTCAATGGTGCGTTTCTGTTTCATGTCGCGAACCCATTCGTCCAGATACAGATGCTCTATTCTCCCCGTATTGAACGATGACGAGCGTCTTAGAATCCCGTGGACTTCATACCCTTTTTGCAGCAAGAACTCGGCCAGATACGAGCCGTCTTGCCCCGTAATGCCTGTTATGAGAGCTTTTTTCATTAATCGTACTTTTTTTTGTTAAGTATGTTTATGTATGTTTTTTTCGGTCTCGGCCTCTTTCAGGGCGTGTTGCCGGCAACCGGACGGTGCCAGGCATGGAAGAGGCTTCTTAAGAAACGTTTTTTCGGGCAGTTTATTATAGCGTATGCCTAAGTTTTTTCGGGGAATATGACGGCGACTGTCCGTTATGCCCTGCAACAGGAGGCATAACGGACAGTCGTATTGCCTTTCGGGGAAGCCTAAAGCAGTTTCTCGCCGAACGTGAAGTTGAGACCCAGCGATACGTTTGCGTTCAACTTGTTCACGGGCGCATACTGGGGCGACAGTTTCAGCCCCGGATAACAGTCGACGCCCAAGAAGAAGTTGAATCCTTTCGGGCAGATATTGAGCAGCGCCCCGAACGAGCCGCCCATGTTGGATATTGTGCCGTTCAGCGACATCGAGAAGGCTTTGGGTGCGCGGATGTTGGCCACGAACGATCCTTCGGCATATGTTACGGCCCCGAACTTTGTATGGGACAGGACTCCCAGCGATATGACGTTGTTCAGGAACGAATATTCGGCCCCTATGTTAAGCGAGGTGCGAAGCGAGCGGTTTATGCTGCTTTTGTCCGTTTCTTCCAGTTTTGTCAACTCTTCGAAGTTTTCTACAAGGTCTTCGCCGTCAAGTCCGTTCTGCGTATAGTCCATACCTGTGTAGACCAGCCTGTTGTCTACGGTCTGGAAAGACTGGTTGTTTTTCCAGTGGATAAAACCGATGTCGGTTATGGCGAGCGACAGTGTCAGATTTTTTATCGGACGGTATACCGCCCCGAGGTCGAGCCCGAAGCCGCCGCCCTGTATGCCGAAACTGTAATCGTCCATTTCAAAGCCGCTTACCACTTCCTGCTCGTTGCCCTGAGTGTCGGTGGAGAGTTCCCGTTTCGGTACTATGCCCGGAAACGATATGTCTACTGTTCCGTGGCTTTCGATTATCCACCTGCTTTGTTCCATCGTAAGGTTCAGCTTGTCGATGTTGGCATGTGCGTACCCCAGGCCTATTATGCCCTTTATCTTTGCGCCTACTTCCCACTGTTCGTTTATCTTGCGGGAGTGCCCCAAGGCTATGTCCATATATGCCGACGCTTCTACCTTTATGTCCTTTATGTCGTAGGAGGTGGCCCCGTCGAGGCTGGTCCGGCCTGACTTAAGGAAGCGGAACAGGTCTTTGGGAAGTTGGGTTTCAGCGCCGGTATGCAACGATATGTCCAGGGTGTTGAACCCTCCGAAAGCCTTGAATCCTGTGGATATGAGCGTGAGGTCGACCGACGTGTTCAGTTTGCTTATGTTCTTTACGCCGTCCAGAAATTCATCGGCTGCAACGGCCGGGTCGAGAAAATTGTAGAGCGTCCCGTTTTCTCCCGGAAAGAAGAATGTGGAGAGCCCGAAATTGGTGCTTGCTCCAAATGAAATCCCCGACAGTACCGGAAACCCCACGTATCCGTATTCGCCCGACAGGGCTGGGTTGAATTTGTGTCGCAGCGGCATGCTTTCCAAAAAGTACGACGAACGCATTGATTGGGCCGATGCCGTGCCGGCAAGCAATAGTGCCGCTAATGTAATTATCCCTGTTATGGTTGTCAGTTTGTTCATTTTTTCTTTTCAGTAATAAAGATTAATCGGTTATTATCTCCACTCCGTTCGGGGCATCGGCAACGATGTTTATTATTATGTTCTCCCATCGGGTCATGGAACCCTTGCCGGGAAATACCGCATTCAGGTCCAGGTCGAACCCGTCTATGTCGGTAATCCTGCCGGGCGTAAGTTCTTTCAGTCTGATATATACGGTAGATTGCGACGGCTGTATCTCCGCCGTAGGTTCATTGGTCAGTGCGCTGCGGACGACCCCCTCGACGGTTACTTCTATATCGGATATCGGATTGCCGCCCGAATCGTACGGGTGTGCATCGAGGTCTATATCCATGGGGTAGTAATTGGTGCAGTTGGCTATCATGGTCAGTTCCGAAACGGCTATAACATCGAATATGTCGGAAAGCCCGGTCTCCTGCGTAACGTATTTCAGCGTCGTTCCCCTTTCAACCGACAGGGGCAGGTCGAGATTGTACGATATGTGCATGTCTATCGTCCCTACCTGTCCGCTGATAGGGGACGATGCGGTTACGTCCACCAGTATCTTTTGCGGGATTCTGTGGAAAAGGGCGCTCATTTCGGGGCATTCCACAAGCGTATACCCCATTTCTTCTATCCGCTGGATCTTTTCCTTTGCAAGATATATGTCAATGGCTCCGGGCTTGTCGAAACTTATCCTGCTTACTGCTACCTTCTGTCCTGTCGTCCCGTTGTCATAAACAGGCGTCAGGTTTATCTCCACCCAAAACGGGTACAGCGACCCACTGTTGTCCACCCTTGCCAGGAAAGCGGGGTTTGCCATGTTGAGGTTTACGTTTTCGTCGCACAAAAATTCGGGGATGCCGGAAAACGATATTTCCGACCGGGCATCGAACTCGTCCCCGGTCGTATAGACATTTCCGTAGACCTCAACCTGTCCCGGGTTGGTGTGGATGAAATATATCCCGTCGTCCTGCAGGCCTATGTTTTCGTCATACCCTTCTATCATGCGGCTGAAGGGCACATCGGTAGTCATCAGGGGGAAATACACCCCGTCATCGAACAGGTGTATGTTTTCCGTCATGTTGTCGAGGTCGTAGTCGGGGTCGGTACACGATAGCGCAAACGTGGCCAGGCACGCAGCAATAAGCAGTTTCTTCATTGTAGTATGTCCTCGTGGTGGCAGGTGCGTATGGCACCTTGTTTTTTAAAGATGTAAATTCAGGTTATCCAAATAATTTGCAACTCGTTTCTGCTGTTGCGGGGCAAATATACCCCATATTTCCGTCATAGGCAAAGATTGAGACCTGTTTTTTAGCATAGCTGGTTGTCTGCGGGGGGCCATGCATGCCTGCCTGCCAGCGTGCCCAAGCCCCGGTTATGGCGAAAAGTCGCAGTAAAAGAGCCGTTTTGCATTTGCCCGTGCAGGGATGAAGCAAGGAACGGGCATATATGTAAAACCGTTTCGCGTTTGTTGTATTTTATTATAATTACAAATGGCATATTTAATTTTTATTTCTGTTTAAACCTTTTTTATTTTGCATGTCAATATTAGTATATGGGCATTTATTTTTCACGATTATATTGTTTTATACTCCTGCTTTTCGCTATCCCTTTTCATGCCGGGGCGCAGACTGCTTCTACATCGGTGTACGGCAGTGTTAAGGACGAGTTCGGCGAGCCGCTTCCCCAACTTGTGGTGAAAGTGCTCCACCCCAATGACAGTGCGCTGGTAAAAGGGGTAACATCGGGCATGAACGGACGCTTCAGGGTTACGGGGCTTGCGTACGGGTCGTATATAGTGCAGTTTTCTTATGTGGGTTACAGGACGGTTGCGCACAATATCCGCCTTACGCCCGATTCCCCGTCGGCCAATATGGGGGATGTGGCGATGCAACCCAACGATATACTCCTCAGTGAAGCCGTTATTATAGGAAAGGCGCCCGAAGTGGTGGCAAAGGAAGATACCCTTGAGTTTAATGCCGATTCGTATAAGCCGCAGGCCAGTGCGGTAGTGGAGGACCTGATAAAGAACATGCCCGGCGTGGAGGTGGATGAATCGGGGCAGATAACCGTAAACGGCAAGCAGATTACCAAGATACTTGTGGACGGGGAGGAATTTTTCTCGGACGACCCCAAGGTGGCCAGCAAGAACCTCCCGGCCAGCATGGTCGACAAGTTGCAGGTCATTGACCGGCAGTCGGACGAGGCCCGCTTCTCCGGCGTGGATGACGGCGAGGACGAAACGGTTATAAACCTGACGGTAAAAAAAGGGATGAAAAACGGCTGGTTCGGCAATTTCCAGGCCGGCGGCGGAACAGGAGGCCGTTTCGAGGCCAACCTTATGGCCAACCGCTTTATAGACAAGAACCAGTTCTCCATAATTGCTTCGGCCAATAACATAAACAATATGGGGGCAGGCGATTTCGGCTCTACTATGTTTTCGGGCAGCTCGCGGCGCGCCCGCCCGTCGGGCAACAGTTCGGCGGGTATAAACACCTCGTCCGTGGCAGGGTTGAACTTCAACATAAACAAGAGTGAAAAGTTCAAGGCCGGCGGCGATGTGAAATATGCCTTCTCGCACCTCGACCTTTACGAACGCAGCGACAGGCAGGACTTCCTTGCCGCCGACAGCACGTCGTTCGACAATTCGCTCAAGGACAACCTCAACAAGAGCCATAATGTGGAGATGAACTTCCGCTTTGAATGGAATCCCGACGAGTATACCCGCATAGAGTTCCGCCCGCGCCTCCGGTACAACCATTCCGACATGACCAGCCGCAGCGCGTCGCAGACGTACGGGCTCAATACTGCCGACCCGCTGGCCGTGGCCGATACGATAACCGTCGGCTCGCTCGATTCGTACAGCCGCGGCGACGGTATCGATATTGCCGGGCATTTCCGTATGAGCCGCCTGTTCAGGGGCAAGCAGGGGCGCAGGATTTCGTTCAGCCTTTCGTACGGGTATAACGACAGCCGCGAGGACGGTTACAGTTACAACAGTACGGAATATTTCAAGACGGGGACAGTGGAGCGTCTCGACATGAAGGACGACAATCACAGTTGGGGCGGAAACGTAGGACTCCGAGCTTCGTACATAGAGCCGATAAACAAGCATACATCGTGGTCCATTACTTACAATTACAGGGTAAGTTTCACCTATGCCGACAAGTTTTCGTACAATATCGCACCCGACGGGACGATAGGTCTCGTGAACGAAGATTACAGCAACAGTTTCCGCAATACGTTCCAGCGGCACAAGGTCTCCACGGCAATTTCCGGAAAATACGAAAAGATGCGTTACAACGTGGGTCTGGATTTTGAACCCTCGAAGTCCGAGTCGCGCAACCTTATCGATGCTGCGCGCAATGTGGCGGGTAAGATGCAGTACAACTTCTCCCCGTTCCTGCGTTACCGCTACAAGATGAGCGACACCAAGAGCCTGCGGATAGACTACAACGGCCGTACGCAACAACCCTCCGTGTCGCAGTTGCAGCCGAGCCAAAGCATATCCGATCCCTTGAGGCGGAGTGTGGGTAACCCCGACCTGAAGGCCTCGTACGACAATTCGCTGCGACTGCGCTACAACAGTTACGACACAAATACGCAGCGTGCCGTCATGACCATATTCAACGCCAGCTATGTGATAAACGGCATAATAAATACCACAGAATATACCGAGGAGGGGATACAGATAACGCGGCCGGTAAACGAGTCGGGCGACTGGAACGTGGCGGCCATGAACCTGTTGAACATGCCGTTCAAGAACCGCAGGTTCGCGTTCAATACCTTTACCCGCCTCAGCTACCAGAACCAGATAGGTTTCCTGAACGGCAGCAAGAACATATCCAGAAACCTCGGCGCGGTAGAACGGCTGGGATTTACTTACCGCTCGGATTACATCGACCTCGGGCTGCGCGGAAACCTAAGGTATACCCGTACCAAAAACTCGATGCAGAGTTCAAACGACCAGAATGTTTTCGACTACGGGGGTACGTTCAACACCACGCTGTACATACCCGGCGACCTTACGCTTACAAGCGATGTTACCTATACGGCAACGGCCGGTTACAGCGAAGGGTTCGACAAGCAATATTGGGTATGGAACGCCCAGTTGTCGTGGCAGTTCCTTAAGAACAGACAGGCATCGCTTATTGTGAGGGCTTACGACCTGCTCAACCAGAACAACAACATAAGGCGCACGGTAACCGGAACATACATCCAGGATATAGAGACGAACTCGCTCGGGCGATACGTAATGTTTTCGTTTGCATACCGCTTCAATACTATCGGCGGTCGCGGAAGCACCACAATGCCCGATATGCCGGGCCCCCGCGGCGGGTTCGGCGGCCCGCCTCCACCGCCGGGACGCTTCTGAGTACGCCCTTTTCTGCATAAACGGAATATCCGCACCGGGTTTATGGCGCGGGTATTCCGTTTTTTTTTTCGTATATTCATGCCGTACATTCTATACACAATATCGCGCCATGGAAAAATATAAGGAGATTGTTTCGCATTTTGCCGTATCGGGCAATGTAACCAATGTCGCCCCTCTCGGCAACGGCCTGATAAACGACACATATATAGTTGAGACCGACGGAAACGAAGACTATGTGCTGCAACGTATAAACAACGCCGTTTTCAGGGATGTGCCGCTGTTGCAGCGCAACGTGTATGCAATAACCGGCCACATACGCAGGAAACTTCAGGAATGCGGTGCGGGCGATATTGACCGCCGCGTGTTGCGCTATGTCGATACCTCCGACGGGGGGTCGTTCTATTTCGACGGAGAAAAGTACTGGCGCGTGTCGGTATATATACCGGGAACAAAAAGTTTTGATACGGTAACCCTGCACCTGGCGTACCTTACCGGAAAGTCGTTCGGCGATTTCCAATATATGCTCTCCGACTTGCCCGAACAGCTCGGCGAGACGATACCCGATTTCCATAATATAGAATACCGTCTGCAGCAACTCGACGAAGCTGCGGAAAACGATGCGGCAGGCCGTGCGGACAGTATGCGCGAGATAATGGAAGAACTCGATGACCGGAGGGAGGAGATGTGCAAGGTACATCGGATGTACCGCGAAGGAAAATTCCCCAAACGGATATCGCATTGCGATACGAAGGTGAACAACATACTGTTCGATGCAGACGGAACGCCGCTCTGCGTGATCGACCTGGATACCACGATGCCCGGGTTCGTCCTGTCCGATTTCGGAGACTTTATCCGTACCGCGGGAAACAAGGGCAAAGAGGACGATACCGACCTGAAAGCCGTAGGTGTGGACATGGAGATTTTCAAGGCGTTTGCGCGTGGCTATATAGAAGGGGCGGAAAGGTTCATCACTCCCGTAGAGAAGGAATACCTCCCGTTCGGGGCGAAACTTATGGCGTACATGCAGACGGTACGTTTCCTTGCCGATTACCTGAACGGCGACACATACTATAAAATCGAATATCCCGAACATAACCGGCAGAGAACCCTTGCGCAGTACAAGCTGTTGCGCAGCATGGAAGAGAAGGAGGATGAAATGAAACAGTATATAGCAGGGCTGTAGCGGTTGTGCGGGAAAGACGGAACGTTTCCCCTTGCAGGGTTTCGGAAGGCTTAATCCGCGCATGATGCATGTCAGGGACGGATACTCCCTTTATTTCAATGTGCGGATATAAGCACGGCACTCTCCATTTTGCCGCAAGCAAAAAAACGGCATGGAACGAAACTTTTTGCAAATAGCCGCGCGATAAACAAAAAAAACACTATATTTGCAACCGAAATGCGAAAATAGCTCAGTTGGTAGAGCATAACCTTGCCAAGGTTAGGGTCGCGGGTTCGAGTCCCGTTTTTCGCTCAGGTGGTGTCGCCCGGATGGTGGAATGGTAGACACGAAGGACTTAAAATCCTTTGGCCATTGCGGCTGTGCGGGTTCAAGTCCCGCTCCGGGTACAAAATAGAGGATGAACGGAAGAAATTGCCGTTTATCCTTTTTTGTTGTCCGCGGAAGAATTTCAGGTAAATATTTGCAGCATTTGCAAATGATGTAATAAAGAAGTCCGGCCAGATTATTTGGCCGGACTTTCATTTTCATTGTCTTTACTGTTTCCGTATTATTGCAGCTCTTCGCCCGATTCGTCGTATTTGCTGAAGAGGAAGTCGTTGTACGGGAAGCGTTTGATATGTATCTCTTTTACCTTGTTGTAGAGCATGGCCTTGAGCCCGTCGATGTTGCTCTTTTCCTGTGCGGAAATGAAGATGCAGTTCTGCTGCATTTTGGCCATCCATGTCTCCTGCAACTCTTCCAGCGTAATGTTTTCCCTTGTGCGGGGCGTCAGGTCGTCTTCGTCTTTCTGCTTGCAGGTAAAGGCGTCTATCTTGTTGAAGACGAGTATTGTGGGTTTCTTTTCTCCTTTGCAGATGTCGTTTATCGTAGCTTCCACCACTTCTATCTGCTCCTCGAAGGCGGGGTGGGATATGTCTACCACGTGCAGCAGGATGTCGGCTTCGCGCACTTCGTCGAGGGTCGATTTGAATGACTCTATCAGTTTGGTGGGGAGTTTGCGGATGAACCCCACCGTGTCGCTGACAAGGAACGGCAGGTTGTCTATTATCATTTTGCGCACCGTCGTGTCGAGTGTGGCAAACAGCTTGTTTTCGGCAAAGACGTCCGATTTGCAAAGCAGGTTCATCAGTGTCGATTTCCCTACGTTCGTATACCCTACCAATGCCACGCGCACCATTTTGCCGCGATTTTTACGCTGCACCGACTTCTGCTTGTCTATCAGTTTCAGTTCTTCCTTGAGGTACGCTATCTTGTCGAGCACTATCCGTCGGTCGGTCTCAATCTGAGTTTCACCCGGCCCGCGCATACCTATACCTCCGCGCTGCCTTTCGAGGTGTGTCCACAACCTTGTCAGTCGCGGCAGCAGGTACTGGTATTGTGCCAGTTCCACCTGCGTCTTTGCGTGTGCCGTCTGGGCGCGTTTGGCGAAGATGTCGAGTATAAGGGAAGTGCGGTCGAGGATCTTTATCTTCAACGCTTCTTCTATGTTTTTCAACTGTTTGGGCGAAAGTTCATCGTCGAATATGGCCAGGCCTATTTCGTTTTCGTCTACATAGGCTTTTATTTCTTCTATCTTTCCTTTTCCCACGAAGGTTACGGGGTTGGGGTAGTCGAGCCGCTGGAGGAATCGCTTTACGGGTACGGCTCCGGCCGTGTCGGCAAGGAAAGCCAGTTCGTCCAGGTATTCGTTCGACTTGGCTTCGTTCTGCTGCGGGGTTATCAACCCCACCAGTACGGTCTTTTCGCTCTCTTGTTCGGTAAGAATAAATTCTTTCATCTTTTCGTGTTTGTCAAATTACCGGAAGGCTCATTCCGTTGAGCTTTCTGTAAAGGTCCAATGCGTAGACATCGGTCATCCCCGATATGTAGTCGGTAACTGCTATTATGCGCGAGGGGATGTCGTCGGCACGCATGTCGTACTGCGAGGGTACTTTTGCCAGCAGCAGTTGCGAGTACGACTTTTCGGGGTGCAGTACCGCGTCTATCAGTTTCTCGAGCAGCATGGTAACAATTCTGTTACCGGCAAGTTCTATGTCGAGTACGTCGGAGAAATTGTATATTTTGCTGAATGCCGTTTCGGAACATTTCCGGTATGCGTTGCGCGGGGTTTCGGATATCAGTTTTATCAGCGGGTTGTTGCATCTGCCGCGCAGAATCTCCTCCTCGTGCTCCATGAATACGCGCGAACATTCGTCCACGAGCAGTCCTACTATCGACGAGCGGAGATAGGCTATTTGCTCGTTGCGGTCTTCCACCATGCCGAGAATCTTTTTTATGTGCTCCAGTTTCTCCCCCTCGAAAAAGGCAAGGAACAACTCCTTGGTCTGGTTGGTGGTGAGGATTTTCAGTTTGTGCGAGTCTTCTATGTCCATCAACTGGTAGCAGATGTCATCGGCGGCCTCCACAAGATAGACCAGCGGATGACGGCAATATTTCAACTTGCCGTCGCATTCTTCCTGCAGTATGCCCAATTCTTCGGCTATCCGTTTGAAGTTATCCTGCTCTGTTACAAAGAAGCCGAATTTTTTCTTTTTGCCGGCTATGGTCGATTCGTACGGATATTTTACTATCGATGCAAGGGTGGAGTAGGTAAGGGCGAACCCTCCGCGCCGCCTTCCGTTGAATTTGTGGGTGAGGAGCCTGAATACGTTGGCATTCCCCTCGAAGTGCGACATGTCGCACCACAGGCGGTCGCCCAGCAGTCCGCGCAACTCTTGCCCTTTCCCTTCGGAAAAGTACGATGCTATGGCCGTTTCGCCCGAATGCCCGAACGGGGGGTTGCCCATATCGTGTGCCAGACAGGCCGTAGCCACAATGTCTCCAATGCCCTGCAACTTGCGGTGCAGAGCCGGGTCGTCGCATTTTTCTTCTATTGCATTGGCAATGTTGTTGCCGAGCGACCGTCCTACGCAGGAGACTTCAAGGCTATGTGTAAGTCTGTTGTGTACGAATATGCTGCCCGGAAGCGGAAATACCTGTGTCTTGTTCTGCAGCCTGCGGAACGGCGCTGAGAAAATCAGACGGTCGTAGTCGCGCTGAAACTGCGAGCGGGTATGTTTGCGCTCATCGTGAAAATCTTCGAGTCCGAACCTTTTTGAAGAGAGGAGCCGGCTCCAATCCATTATTCTGTCTTCGCTCATTTTCGATTGGTCTGCGTATTAGCGGCAAAGATAATGCAAACGAGGGCAGAGGCAAACCTTGCAGGTTTGATTATGCCGAGTGCAGCTTGTTTTCGCCGTTCTACGGCAAAGATAGTGAAAGGCGAGAGCAGAGGCAAATTTATTTGGCTATGCCGAGCCGCATCCTATCTTCGACGGCAAGTCAAAGAAGTGAAAGGCGAGAGCAGAGGCAAATTTATTTGGCTATGCCGAGCCGCATCCTGTCTTCGACGGCAAGTCAAAGAAGTGAAAGGCGAGAGCAGAGGCAAATTTATTTGGCTATGCCGAGCCGCATCCTGTCTTCGACGGCAAGTCAAAGAAGTGAAAGGCGAGAG
>CASFRS010000006.1 GCA_949297125.1 uncultured Bacteroidales bacterium | reverse complement strand
CCTGACCGTTTCGAGCGGACGCGACGGTGTACGCCTTTCAGGCACGGTGGGGATGTTCGTGAAGACGCTGCCGGTGGTGTCGGCGATAAACGCATCCGATACGGTGGCCGATTACATGCGCTCGGTACAGGAACAGCTTTACGAAACCGTCGGGAACGAGATTTACCCCTTTACGCACATGTCCGAACGGTACGGCCTTGTCCCGCAGGTAAATTATGTTTTTGAAGGGGGCATGGAAGCGCCGCTTGTACTGGAAGGGGATGCTTATACTCCCGAAGCCATGGGGCTGGATGCTGTAAAAATGCCGTTCTCGGTTATCGTATCCCCTTCGGGAAATGGATACCGGGTAGTGCTGGAATACGATGCTTCCATGTATTCGCAGCGCGATGCGGAATGTTTTGCCGCAGCCTATGCCGCCGGAATATCCAATATGCTCTCTTCGCCCGATGCCCGGCTCGGCAGCGTGTCGCTGCTGGACGATGCCGGACGGTTGCGCGTTATGGAACTTTCCGAAGGGAAGCCGATGACGTATGATACCGACCGTATGCTCGTACAGAGAATGACGGCGTATGCAACATCCGAACCGGAGCGAATCGCTCTGGTCGATTCCGTCTCGGAAATGACATACGGCGAACTGGATAGACGTTCATCCGTGCTGGCGGTTAAACTGAAAGAACTCGGTGTAGGGCGCAACACTTTTGTCGCCATAATGATGCCGAGGGTAAACGACTATATTGTAGCCCTGCTGGCCGTACACAAGGCGGGGGGCGCATTCGTCCCGGTAGACAGCGAATACCCCGTTGACCGTATTTCGTACATGCTGAAGGACAGCGGGGCCCGCTTGCTGCTTACCGAATCGGCCCTTTACGGCGAGAAATCGGAAGAGGGCGGCATTACGGCCGAGAACCTGCTCTTCCTCGACGGGTTTGATTATTCCGTTGCCGCCGATACATCCTTGCTTTCTCCTCCCGATGGGGAAGATATGGCTTACATGATATATACCTCGGGTACTACCGGATTGCCGAAAGGGGTGGTTATACGTCAGAAATCATTGCTGGCCTTTGCGGCATGGTGTTCGGCCGATATGGCCCTGACGCGCGATGACAGGCTTTTGCTGCATATCAGTTTCAGTTTCGATGCATCACTGTCGTCCATCGCCCCGATGCTCTATTCGGGGGCGTCTCTGTATATCGTCTCTTCCGGGATGCGCCGCAATATGGTATCGCTTGCAGAATATATAAACAGGGAAAAGATTACAGTAGGGGTGTTCCCTACGCAAATGGGTGTGGAACTGCTCAACCAGTTCGACACCTGTATGCGGGTGGTGGCTCTCGGGGGAGAAAAACTCAAACCGGTACGGGCTGCGACCGCTACGGTATTCAATGCGTTCGGGCCTACCGAGTTCACTGTGGCTTCGAGCATGTACAGGATTGACGGCGGACGCAAGTACGAGAGTTATCCTATCGGCATGCCCGCCCCGAATACGTGGCAGTATGTTATGGATGCCGATATGAACCTGTTGCCGGCAGGGGTGCCGGGCGAATTATGCCTGTCGGGGGTACAGATTGCGGCCGGATATTGGAAACGTGCCGATGTTACCGCGGAGAAATTTGTGAAGAACCCGTATTCCGTTTCTCCCGAAAATGCACTCATGTACCGTACGGGCGACCTCGTTGCCTGGAATGCCGACGGGGAACTTGAATATATGGGACGTATGGACGGGCAGGTAAAGTTGCGCGGGTTGCGTATAGAATTGGGCGAGGTGGAGAACCGCATAGGCGAGTTCCCCGGAATTGTCTCCGCTGCGGCTGCCGTAAAGGAGATAGGCGGGATACAGCATTTGTGCGCATTTTATGTCTCGCAGGATGATGTGGATATAGAACGGTTGAAGGAGTTCGCCGGCGAGACGTTGCCCGATTACATGGTGCCGTCGGGTTTTATGCGCCTCGATACGTTGCCTCTTACGCCCAACGGCAAGGTGAACCGTAAGGCCCTTCCCGTCCCGCAGATTGTCTCTACGGTAGAGTATGCCGAACCTGAAACGGACCTCGAACGGGATATTTGCGGCGTGTATGCCGAGATTCTCGGAGCAGGCAGGGTAGGGGCAAACGATAATTTCTTCGAGTCGGGAGGGACCTCAATACTTGCAATAAAGGCTATTATAAAGATTATAAACCTGGGATACAAGATTGAGTACGGCGATATGTTCAGGCTCAAGACACCGAGGAAGATTGCCGGGTTCCTCGGCGGAGGCGGAGGGCCGGAACTGAATGTTTCCCGGTCGGACGGGACCGATATTGCCGATTATGACTATACGGAAATAGACAAGGTACTTTCAAGGAATTTCTTTTCAGATACGAAGGAATATCCCAGAAGGCGTTTCAGCCGGGTACTGCTTTGCGGTGCAACGGGTTACCTCGGGTTGCACCTGTTGAAGGAACTTATAGACAGCGAGGTGGAAACCATATACTGCATGGTTCGCAAGCGCAGGGAGTTGAGCGCGTCCGAGACGCTTAGCGTCATGCTTATGTATTATTTCTCGGAGGCATACGAGGACCTTATGGGCAAACGCATCGTTCCCGTGGAAACGGATATTACCGACAGGCGGTTTATGGATCTGCTCGCAGGCAAGGGAATTGAGGCCGTGTTCAATGCCGCCGCCATTGTAAAGCATTATGCCGTAGGGGACGAGATTGACCGTGTGAATGTGGGCGGCGTGGCGAATCTGGCGGAGTTCTGCCGCAGGGAATCTGCCCGTCTTATCCAGGTTTCCACCGGAAGCGTATCGGGCACGTGCAACGAATGCGATTTGGGTAACATGGTGTTCAATGAACGTTCGCTCTATATTGGTCAGCATATAAACAACCGTTATGTGTTGAGCAAGTTCCTTGCCGAACGTCTCGTATTGCAGGGCATTGCCGAAGGCCTGGATGCAAAGATAATGCGTGTGGGCAACCTTATGGGGCGCAACTCCGACGGGGAGTTCCAGATAAATTTCAACAGCAATGCGTTTGTAAACATGTTGAAATCGTACAAGTTTATGGGCATGTACCCTACGGCCAGGCTTACGTCGCCTGTGGAAATATCGCCTATCGACTGTGTGGTAAAAGGTATCCTGTCGTTGTCCCGGCTGCCGTCGGATATTACGGTGCTTCATCCATACAATAATTATACAACCGATATGGCATCGCTTGTTTTCGCGATGAAGGAATACGGTTTTCCCATTGATTTTGTCAGCGAGGAGGTCTTTGCCGCCAGGATGGACGAAATGATGAAGGATGAAAAGGATAACGACCGCATATCGGGCCTGCTGCATTACGGCAGCCGCAAAGGGGAACGTAACGTTCCTATGAGCAACTCGTTTACAACCACTTTGCTTTATACCGACAATATCTGTTGGCCCATGGCCGGAGATGATTATGCTCTGAAATTCATCAAGGTGCTGGACGGAATGGGGCTGTTCGACTGAGCCCCCCTTTTTTGCGTATCCCATCCGCGGCGAGGCAGATAAGGGAGCATATAATTGCGGCGGATTCAATGAAAATTGAATCCGCTTTTTTGCCAACAGCGGTACTGTATTTGCCGTACCGTCGGCAGGGCGTTGTAAATGAATTGTTTGTGTTTCTTTGGTATGCGCTGGATAATTATCCGTGCCCTGATACCGATGCCATATTCCCTCTTCATGCCGGCCTGGTTTATTGTTAATTATTCCCATGCCGAGGCGGCCATAATGCGTAAATTGCGAATTTTATGTAACTTTGCATCGAAATATGACATATTATTGTTGAGAAAGTGCCTCACGCTTAGTGAAATCGCCAATCTTCAAAAAGTAAACACGGGGCACGGGACTGTTCATATATAGTGGACTGTTATTCCGTGTGTGTTTACAAGTGTTTGGCGATGCTTACTGAGGTGCATGGGTGGCAGTCCGCTTTCTCTGGATTAATAGAACATTGTCATACTCCACAAGGCTGCCTGCGGAGCGTTTCCTTAGCAGATATGAATTTCCTCAAAGGTTTTTTTGCCGGGTGCGCCATGGCTTTCACTGCAATTCTGTTGATTCTTTGTTTTGTAGACGACAGTATCGATTCCGCCTTGCAGCTTATCGACTCTAACTCCGCGCTGCTCTTATTGTTTGGAATAGTTGCGGCTGTGGGCCTGGTATTCGGTTGCGCGTTTCATTTTGCCCTGTGGGTGAAGAAGAAATGCGAAGATGTTGATGTGAAGTAGCGTGTAGATACCGTGCCGCGGCACTTGTACGGATATGTTGCGGCCGACTCGTCTTTGGGGAAGGTATCTACGGCGGCAGGCGTGTTTTTAAAATCCGTCCCTCATATTTTCAGAAAAAGCACGGACAACAAAAAGGGTCTGACTTCTTTCAAGTCAGACCCTTTTTCCATATCGGTCTTTTACGGTCTCTTTTATTTGGCTATGCCGGAGAGGTCGTAATTTGCAAATTCGAGGTCTTTTGCTGCTGCGTCTTTCATCGAAGCATCCATTTCTATCGATTTGCTGAGGTTGCTCGTTACGGCGCTGCCGTTGTTGGTACGTGCTGCAACTACAGCCTTGAGATAGTACGTGGTTGCGTCGGGCGAAGCTACACCGTCAAGGGTCTTCTGTGCTTTGGCGTAGTCTTTTACAAGAATCTGGGCCAATGCTGCGTTGTTGCTCTTGACATCGCCGAAAGCTTTCACTGCTTTCTGGTATTCGCCTTGTTTGAGGTACAATACGCCGGTAGCTTCTTTTGTCTCGTCAAGCGTTGCTGCATTCCCGAAGTACTGGGCTGCTTTCTCCTGGTCGTTATCCTTGAGAGCGATGAGGCCCTGGTTCATCTGTACCTGTGCTGCGTTGGCATTTACCTTGGCTGCCTTGTTGAACCATTCTGCTGCTTCGCTGTATTTTCCGGTTTCGTAGCATACCATACCTGCGTTGTTGTAACCGCGGAAGTCATCGGGGAAGAGTTCGGTTGCCTTTACGTATATTTCAAGCTGTTTTCCCTTGTCCTCGGTGAGGGTTGCTGCATAGAGGAGTTCTTCCACCGTGAGCGAATCGGGAGTGCTGTTGGCCAGCTTGGTTATCTCTTCGTCCGATTTGCCTATGAGGTCGATGCTTGCGGTTATTCTCGAATAACGCAACTGCGGGAGTATTTCCTCTGCCAGTACTTCAAATGTGCTGGACATGTTCTTCAACTCCTGTTCGCGCTGTGCGGGGTCGCTGTACATTGAAAGAACGCGGAGGATAAGGTCTTTGTCCTGTATGCTCGATTTGGAAACCAGAGTCTTGAGACCTTCCCAGTCTTGTGCGGTGAACTTGCCTGTAACATCGGTTGTTATTTCCGATTTCTTGAGCTGTTTGTTCAGGTATTCCATCGTGTTCTTTTCGCGGTTGCCTGCAAGTTTGTAGTTGAGGTCGTAACCGCCGTCAGGCGACGCGTACGACGATATTTCTATCCCTTTGAGTTCTTTCTTGGGGTTGTCCTTGGTTGCATTGATGTCGTCGTTCAGAGCCTGCATCTCTTCGCTCTTGAGCTGGTTGGAACGGATGTTGGCCTGCTGTATGAGGAACATTATGTCGGCATCGCGGGTCTCGTTTATTATTCTCTGGAATGCATCGGCTGCTATTGCGGGTTTAACTTTCTCTGCGCTTGCGAGTTCCGATGTGGAGATGATGCCGTCGGCTACTTTCACTCTCGGCAGGTCGTAGCTTTTCTTCTTGCTCTGAACCGTGAATGCGAGGTAGAGTTCGCTTTTCTTCATCTCGGGGGTGTAGTCGAAAGATACCGGCATGGTTACGGTCCCGCCCAGTTTGTACGAAATGGACTGGTTGTTGCCTGTTACCTTCTCGCCCTGATATACGTACGGAGTACCTGCAGTTTCGCCCGATTCGTAAACAAGGTACGGCGTAACTGTTACGGTTACTTTCTTGTTGAAGTATTTCTCCGGGAATACGCCTGTTATCGTAGCGTTTACTTTACCGGCAACCACTTCCAGCGGATTGGGGTTGACCGTGAAGTTCTCGGATGACAAAGCCCCCATTTTTTTACATCCCGCTACTATTGCCACTACCAGCGTGAGCAATAAGGGTAAATAAAGTTTTTTGTTCATAATTGAGTTATTTTTTTGGGTTGTTAGTTCTTTTTCCTTTTGTCTCTACTGAATTGCAAAAATAATACTAATTTTAATTCCGTTGCACATAATCATCGGTAAATTTAGCATTTGCGGCCATAAAAATCAAGCCTTCAGCACAAATATACTTCTTTTTAATAAATCGGGTACTCTATTAAGATATTTTATAATCTCGACCTTGCCAATTTGTCCTGCATTTTTGGCGGGACAGGGAATTTTTGTCTTTTCCCATAACGCTGTTTCAACGCCTGATGTTGCGCGGGTGGTGCAAAAGTATTTCCTGCCGCAGGAACTCTTTGTCGAGGTGTACGTATATTTCGGTGGTGGTTATGCTTTCGTGCCCCAGCATCTGCTGGATTGCACGCAGGTTGGCCCCTCCTTCGAGCAGGTGTGTGGCAAACGTGTGGCGCAGGGTGTGCGGGCTTATCTTTTTTTCTATCCCGCATGCCTCGCACTGTTTTTTTACTATGTAGAATATCATTACCCGGCTGAGCCTTCCTCCGCGCCGGTTCAGGAACAGCGTGTCTTCGTCCCCCTTCTTTATGGGCAGGAGTTTGCGGTCGTGCATGTAGAGGCTTATCTCCTTGAGTGCGCTCTGCGATATCGGGACAATCCTCTGCTTGTCGCCTTTTCCGCGTACTACGATGAACTCTTCATCGCGGTAGATGTCCGATATTTTAAGCCCTACAAGTTCCGATACGCGCAGGCCGCAACTGTACATGACCTCTATTATGGCCTTGTTCCTGCGCGCTTCCGGCAGGGAGAGATCGAACGAACCGGCGAGCCTGTCTACCTCTTCAAGTGTGAGGACTTCGGGCAGGTGGCGTCCCGTCTTCGGAGATTCGATGTTGCGTGTGGGGTCGGTCTTTATGTATTCTTCGGCCATAAGGAAACGGTAGAACGATTTTATCCCCGACAATATGCGGGCTTGCGACCTCGCCTGTATTCCCACATCGCGGAGCGTGCAAAGGAATTGCAGTATGTCGGCGTGTTCCAGTTTTTCTGCCGTAAGGCTTTCCTCTCCAATAAACTTTACCAGTTTGTCCAGATCCTCGCAGTACCCGGTTATGCTGTTCCCGGAGAGACCGCATTCCAACCTCAGATATGATATGTACTCCTGTTTCAGGTTCCTTGCCGTTTTGTCCATGACCGGTTTGCTTAATCTGCCGTAAAATTAATAAATAGAGTTTCACGTCCAACCTCGCCCGTATCGTTTTGCCGTTTCTCCAGCCATGCGGATTGTCCGTCGTTCCATTTGTTCCGCTCTCTTCGCTGCAAGGCGGCGGATGCCGGATTCGGCACTGCCAGGCCAAATAAATTTGTCTCTGCCCCCTCCTTTCATTATATTTGCAGCCGTGAGTGTTACCGCTTGCTTTATAATCTTGTTATCATGAAAATTTCTATTATAAACGGTCCGAACCTGAACCTGCTCGGCCGGCGCGAGAAGGATATTTATGGCGAAAGGGACTTCGATTCGTATTTTGCGGAGTTGAAGGCGCAATACCCCGATGTGGAGTTCTCCTGTTTCCAGTCCAATTCCGAAGGGGCATTGATTGACCGCATACAGGAAGACGGTTTCGGGAAGGCCGACGGTATCGTGCTGAATGCGGGGGCTTATACGCATACGTCCGTAGCCATATCGGATGCGATACGCGGAATCCGCGTGCCTGTTGTAGAAGTCCATATTTCAAATGTAGCGGCCCGCGAAGAGTATCGCCGCCATTCGTTCATGGCTGCCGCCTGCAAGGGGAGTATAGCGGGTTTCGGGCTTGATTCGTACCGCCTTGCGGTCGAGGCATTGTTGAATATCCTTTCCCGTTAACGGTTCTTGTATGGGGCGCGACGAGGAACTTTATATTCTTTCGCATATCGACTCGGAGAGCGAACTGCTTTGCCGTCTCAACCGCGACACCAATGTGAAATTGCCGCGGGCCCACATGTTGTCCGGACATTTGCAGGGTCGCATATTGAAGATGCTGTGCCGGATGATCCGGCCGCAACGGATGCTCGAACTCGGTACGTTTACGGGGTATTCCGCCCAGTGCTTCGCCGAGGCGCTGCCGGAGGGCGGGGTGATTTATACCGTGGAGGAGAACGACGAACTGGAAGATTTTATAAACTTATATCTCTCGCAGTCGCCCTATCGCGACAGAATACGCCTTTTGATAGGGGATGCGAAAAAGGTCGTCCCGACGCTCGGCGGCGAATTCGATATGGTTTTCATCGATGCCGACAAGCGCGAGTATTGCAGTTACTACGACATTGTTTTCGACCTTGTGAAGCCCGGCGGCTTTATTCTGGCAGACAATACGTTGTGGGACGGCAAGGTTTTCGACCCGCTGCAGCATGACCCGCAAACCGAAGGGCTCAGACGTTTCAACGACAAGGTAGCTGCCGACACAAGGGTGGAGAAGGTTTTCCTCCCTTCGCGCGACGGTATTACCCTAATATATAAAAAAACAGATTGATTTTGCCTTATGGAATCTATCAGACAGAGTAAAATAAACCGCCTGCTGCAAAAGGAGCTGGGCGACATATTCAGGAGCGAAACGCAGAAGCTGCACGGTACGCTCGTATCGGTAAGTGTCGTGCGTGTAACCCCCGATCTGAGCATTGCCCGTGTTTATCTGAGCATATTCCCGTCGGAAAGGGGGACGGAAATTCTGGAGTCTGTCCGCAAGAACGCCAAAAGCATTCGCTTTGAACTTGCTTCGCGCGTAAGGTTCCAGTTGCGGAAAACCCCGGAACTGCAGTTCTTTATCGACGACTCGCTCGATTATATAGACAATATCGATTCTCTTTTGAACAAATAGGTTGCAGGGAGGATGTGGCTTCCGCTTAAAATAGCAGTCCGGTATCTGTTTTCCAAAAAGTCGCATACGGCGGTCAACGCAATTTCGTGGGTGGCCGTATGCGGGGCGGCTGTTTCGGCAATGGCCATGGTTTGCGTATTGTCCGTTTACAACGGTTTCAACCAGTTGATAACTTCCCTTTATTCCGATATAGACCCCCAGGTTGAGATTACTCCGCTTTCAGGGAAAACTCTGGATACATCATCGCCTGCGGTCGATTCCCTCCGTTTTATCGACGGGGTAACGGCTGTCGTCCCCGTCGTTTCGGACAACGCGCTTGCAGTCGGACAGGGGGGGCAGACCCCGGTAACGGTAAAGGGCGTACCGGATTATTACGCTTCGGTAAGCGGTATAGGCAATACCCTGCTCGACGGATACCTTGCTTTCAATGACTCTTCGGCCCTGTATACGGTGCTGGGTGTAGGTGTGGCGAATGTCATCAAGGTAGGAAGCGGCTTTTCCGTACCTGTAGAGCTTTATGCCCCCCGCAGGATGGCAAGGGTGAACATGCTGAACCCATCATCGTCGTTCAACAGGGCAGAACTGTATTGTACGGGGGTTTTCTCCGTGAGCCAGCCGGAGTACGACGATAAGTTCGTATATGTCCCCATTTCCGTGGCACGGACGCTGTTCGACTATACTACGGAAGCGACATCGGTGGAATTGCGGCTGGATGATACGGCCGATATGGAACGGGTCAAAAGCGAGGCCGCGGCTCTGCTCGGCGGCGGGTTTGCCGTGAAAGACCTTTTTGAACAGCAGGCCGAGGCATTTTCCATGATGAAGATAGAGAAGTGGATTACGTTTGCAATCCTCGTTTTCGTGATGATGATTGCGGCATTCAATATCGCCGCATCGGTTTCCATGCTTATTATTGACAAGCGTCCGAATGTCCGCACGTTTTACAGCCTCGGCGCCGACGGTACGCTTATATCACGGGTGTTCCTCGCGGAAGGTTTCCTGGTTGCCGCGGCCGGAACGGTTACGGGCGTAGCGGCCGGTCTGATACTTTCGTCCGTGCAGGAGCATTTCGGCCTCCTGTCGATGGGCGATTCCTTTATCGTGGAAGCCTATCCGGTAAAGGTGATGTGGGGCGATGTTGCGGCCGTTGCGGCTGCCACGCTTGCAATAGGGTTTGCCGCCGCATGGTATCCGGTGCATTACCTCTCGCGCAGGAAACTTAAGGAATGGAGTTTGAATAACCATTAATAAATAGATATATGAATTCTGTTTTTAAAACATGGAGCCCTTATATAATCTCCGTATTGTTTATGCTCTTTTTGTCGGTAATCTATTTTTCTCCCGACATATTTGAAGGGCGTGTGCTTTTTCAGGGCGATACGCAGCAGGGTATTGCCATAGGCGAAGAGGGGAGAGCCTTCAAGGAGGCTACGGGCGAGACTACGCGGTGGACAAATTCCCTTTTCGGGGGGATGCCGAACTTCCAGATTTCCCCTTCGTACGGGAATAACGACATTATCCGTGTTATAGAACGGGTCTATTCGTTGTGGCTTCCTACCCCGGTGTCGTATATCTTTATAATGATGCTCGGGTTCTTCATCCTCCTTTCGGTGCTGAAGGTAAAGTGGCAGCTTGCCCTTCTGGGCAGTGTGGCGTATGCCTTCTCGTCGTATTTCTTTATTATAATAGCTGCCGGGCATATATGGAAGTTCATCACGCTTGCATATATCCCGCCGACGCTTGCCGGGGTTATTCTGGCTTACCGCGGGAAGTATCTTTCCGGTGCGGCCCTTGCTGCATTTTTCGGTATGTTGCAAATCTGTTCCAACCACATACAGATGAGTTATTATTTCGGCTTTTTCATATTGGCTCTTGTGGTTTCTTATGCAATAGAGGCATGGCGCAACTCCAGGTGGGGCAATTTCGGGAAAGCCACAGGCGCCCTTGCAGTTGCGGCCGTACTGGCTATTGCAGCCAATATGCCCAATATTTACAATACGTACGAGTATGCAAAGGAGACGATGCGCGGCAAATCCGAACTGGTCTCGCCCGGCGACAAGTCGGAAGGGACGGACAGCGGAGGGCTGAGCGTTGATTATATTACGCAGTGGAGCTATGGAATAGGCGAGAGCTGGACTCTGCTTGTCCCCAATGTCAAGGGGGGGGCGACCGGATATATTGCCCAGGACAGCAAGGCGGTTGCCGATACCGACCCGCAGTTGCGCCCTTATGTGGGACAGATGAACCATTACTGGGGAGACCAGCCCTTTACGGCAGGGCCGGTTTATGCGGGAGCGGTGGTAATGTTCCTCTTTTTTATAGGGTGTTTTGTCGTAAAAGGGGCGATAAAATGGGCCTCACTGGCGGCAATAGTGATTACTCTGCTGTTGTCGTGGGGGCATAATTTCCTGCCTTTTACCGAATGGTTCGTGAATAACGTGCCGTTATACAATAAGTTCCGTACGGTTTCCAGTATCCTTGTGGTGGCGGAGTTCTGTATCCCTCTTATTGCCGTTCTGGGGCTTAAGGAGGTTCTTGCCTCCCCGTCCCTGCTTGCAAAAAACAGATACCGCCTGTATATACCTCTTGCCCTGACAGCCGGGGTGGCCCTGCTGTTCGCGCTTTTCCCGTCGTGGTTTTTCGGGTTCCTGTCAAGGGAGGAGGCTGCGTTCGTAGCCGCCAATCCCGATTATTCCTTTATTTTCGATGAACTTGCACGTGTAAGGGAAGGGATATTCTCGTCCGATGCGTGGCGTACTTTCTGGTTCGTTGCCGCAGCCTTTGCCGTTATGGCGCTGTTCGTTTACGGGAAAATGAAAGGCGTGTCGGCAGTGGTGTTGCTTGGTGTACTGGTGCTGATAGATATGTACGGGGTGAACAAACGCTATCTGAACAGCGGGAATTTCGTGGAGAAGCGGCGCGTCGAGAACCCGTTCCCGCCTTCTGCGGCCGACCTTGCCATATTGCAGGATAAAGACCCGAATTTCAGGGTGCTGAACAAGACTGTAAGTACTTATGAAGACCCTGTAACATCGTATTATCACAAGTCGGTGGGAGGTTACAGTGCGGCCAAACTGCGCCGTTACGACGACCTTATAAAGTATCAGTTGCTGAAGGAAAACGAGCATGTCATAAACATGCTCAATACCAAGTACCTGATTGTGCCGGATGCAAACGGCGTACCGAAGGCCGTGGACAATCCCGATGCTGCCGGAAATGCATGGTTCGTATCGGATATCCTGTGGGTGGATGATGCAAACGCGGAGATGTCGGCTTTGGACGATTTCGATGAAAAACGTACCGCCGTTATCGATACCCACTTCAAGGAGTTTGTGAAAGGTGCGGTCGTACCGGCTGCGGGCGATACGATATATCTCGAGTCGTACAAGCCGAACAACCTCGTTTACAGGAGTTCTTCTGCAAACGGAGGGTTTGCGGTCTTCTCGGAAATTTATTTCCCGTGGGGATGGCACGTGTCCGTAGACGGCGAAGAGGTCCGGCACGTCCGTGTAAATTACGTGCTGCGCGGTTTGCAGATTCCTGCCGGAGAGCATACCGTGGTATTCAGGTTCGACCCCGATTCGCTTCACGTTACCACTGCCGTGGCATATGCATCTATCGGGGCGATATTCGTCCTCTCGTTATTTGCCGTTTATCGCAGCAGGGGAAGGAAGGAAAATGAAAGCGTTACGGAAAATGTCGGTTGATATAGGGTGAGGATATAGGATTATGAAAAGGAGTGTTGCGTTCTTGGCTATTGCAATGGGGGCGTTTCTGGCGCTTGCAGGGTGTTCGTCCGGCGGCAGCGGTGTAAAGCAGGTTGCCGTAACGATAATGCCCCAAAAATATTTTGCCGAGAGGATTGCCGGCGGTCTTGTAGCGGTGAATTGCGCCGTACCGCCGGGCATGAGTCCGGAGAGCTACGATATTTCTCCTGCCTCCATGGTTGCGATATCGGCAAGTTCGGCGTATTTCAAAGTGGGGACGTTGGGGGTCGAGGTGAACTATCTCCCTGCTATAGAGAGCAACAATCCGGATATGAAGGTCTTCGATACTTCGGAAGGAATTGCGCCGATAGAGGCTGTCTGCACCGGACACGGTGCAGGACACGGAGCAGGGTATGACCCGCATTTCTGGTCATCGCCGGCTTCGGCAAAAATCATGGCGCGCAACATCTGTAATGGCCTGGCGGAGATAGATCCCGATAATGCCGCTACCTACAGGTCGAACTTCAAACTCCTTGAGGCGGAAATGGATTCTGTCGATTCCGTCGTGCGGGAGCGTTTGAAGCGTGTCGGCGGACGGATGTTTGCCATTTATCACCCGTCGCTGTCGTATTTTGCCCGCGATTACGGGCTGGTACAGCTGTCGCTCGAACACGAGGGAAAGGAACTTACCCCTCTTACAATGAAAAATGCCGTGGATACGGCACGGGCCAATGGCGTGAAGTGCGTTTTCGTGCAGTCGGAGTTCAACCCCGATCTGGTAAAGGAGTTCGCTTCGGAGATAGGAGCTGAGGTGGTTGTCATAAATCCTCTCTCCTACGAGTGGAAAACCGAGATAATGAAGATTGCCGATGCTGTTGAATGATAATTTGCTGGAATTGGAGGGGGTTTCGCTTTCGTATGGAAGCCGGGTCATCCTGAAAGGGGTGGATTTGCAGCTCCGCCGCGGCGATTTCCTTGCTGTAACGGGGGCTAACGGCGGGGGAAAAACTTCCCTTATAAAAATAATGCTGGGGCTTATCGCTCCTACATCGGGATGCGTGAGGTATCCCGGCAGCGGGGAGGGTATGCCCGCCGGTATAGGTTATCTGCCCCAGAAAAACAGCATGGATATGCGCTTCCCGATTACGGTAATGGAAATGGTGGAGTCGGGGTTTGCCAGATGCAGGATAAAGGAGACCCCGGTACGCAGGACGCGTATGGAGGAGGTTGTGGAACTTCTGGAACTCTCTTCTTTCTTGAACCGTCAGATAGGCGAGGTTTCGGGAGGACAGTTCCAGCGGGCGCTCATGGCGCGTGCGCTTGTCGCCGGACCGGAACTGCTGGTGCTGGACGAACCTACGTCGTATATGGATACGTATTTCGAGGAGAAGGTTTTCGGTATACTGAAAGGCTTGTCGGGAAAATGTACCGTGGTTATGGTTTCGCATGCCGTGGAGAAGGCAAGGGGCATTGCCTCGCGTATGGTTTCTGTACACGGGACGGTAAACGAAGTGCCGCTTTAGAATTTCCGGTATCTGTTTCCCGGGTATGATTTTACAAATCCCTTGAACTCCAGTTCCATAAGTGTGGACAGGGTAGTGGATACTGCAAGTCCGCCCAGTTCCGCAATTTCATCGACCTGATATTCCCTCCGTACATTGAAGAGTTCCATTATCCTGGTTTCGTTTTCGTCCAGTTCCGTCTCTGTAAAGAGTGTGCGGTTTTGTGTGCCCTTCCGGGTTTCCCAGCGCAGCGCTTCTATTATGTCGCCGGCCGATGTTATAAGGGCGGCCTTGTTGTTTTTTATCAGGTCGTTGCACCCTTTCGAGCGTTCTTCGGATATGTCGCCCGGCAGGGCGAATACATCCCGGCTGTAGCCTGTCGCCAGGTCGGCAGTTATCAGTGCACCCCCCTTTTCGGCCGATTCTATTACCACCGTTGCATGGCTCATCCCGGCTATTATCCGGTTGCGTGCCACGAAGTTTATTTTCAGTATGGGACGTTCGGAGGTGTATTCGGTAACAAGCGCTCCGCATTCCTCTATTTTCCTTGCCGTGGCGGCATGTATAGACGGGTATACGGTATTCAACGGGTGCCCGAGGACGGCAACCGTGGCTACTCCGTTGTCGAGGGCGGCGCGGTGTGCGCAGATGTCTATGCCGTAGGCCAGCCCGCTGCAGATTATTATGTCGGGAACTGCTTTTGCAAGGTCTGCAACAAGGTGCTCGCAGAACTCTTTCCCGTACGGTGTGGCATGGCGTGTCCCCACAATGCTTATCATGTGCGGCGAGCAGGGCCGGCGGTTGCCGCGGAGGTATATTACAGCGGGGGCGTCGTTGCACTCCCTCAGCTGTTTGGGATATCCGTCATCGTTATACATCAGCGGGACGATGTTTTCCCTCTCCATGAACTTCTCTTCCTCCAGGGCGAACTGTAATGCCTCTTTGCGCTTTTCGGGCGGGATGGCCGTAACCATGGTTTTGCCGTCGGGGGTTTCTGCCGTAACGGTGTCGGAGGCGAAGGCTTCTTCCAGTGAGCCGTATTTTTCGGTTATCGCCTCGAATATTCCTGCCCACGGTTTTTTCAGTATGTGTGCGAGCGCTATTGCCGTACGGTATCGGTCGGTTATCATGCTGGCGGTGTTATTCGGTTAGGTATTGCCCGAGTTTTCCGGCAAGCTCGTCTCCCTTTACCGGACGTCCGTCCCTGAGGCATACGGTAGTTACTTTTGCCGACGTGCAGAGTCTGCCGTCGCCCATGCGGTATATGTCCTCGTAAAAGACGAATTTTATCCCCTCCCTTTTTGCATTGAGCCTGCAAAGGCACTTCTCCCCTCCGTGCAGCGGGCTTTTGTAGTCTATTTCTATGCGGGCCACCACGGGCTCTATTCCCATTTTGCGTATCTCTGCAAACGGGCATCCTGCGTATTCGAGGAATTCGTGCCTGGCGTACTCGAAGTAGTGCTGGTAGTTGGCATTGTTTACTATCCCTTGTGCGTCGCATTCGTAGTCGCGCACTTTTATCTCCAGTGTGTAGGTGTATTCCTTTTCCATTTGTCGTGCATTTTACAAGGCTAACTCTCCGCCTCCAGACTTGTCTCTTCTTCGGCCGGTTCCGGTTCTTCCTTCTTGCTTTTGTCCTCGGGGTAGCTTATCCTCGGGTGGTATATGCTTTCAAGCCGCGTTATGAATACTTCGCGTATTTCCGATACGTCGCGGAAACTCAGCGAGGTATCGTTCAACTGCCCTTCGGCTACGATTTCATCTATCGTGCTGTTGACCATTTTACTGATGGCTTCGTGCGAATAGTCCTTCATGCTGCGCGATTTGGCTTCTATTACATCAGCCATCATCATTATCCCCTCTTCCTTTGTGTGAGGCTTGGGACCGGGATATGTGAAGAGTTCTTCGTTTATCCTCTCGTCGGGATGCTCGTTCTTGTACGAGTTGTAGAAATATTTGGCCTTTGTCTTCCCGTGGTGTGTGCTGATGAATGCTTTTACCGATTCGGGCAGGTTGTATTTCTTTGCCAGTTTCAGCCCCTCCTGTACGTGGCTTATTATTATGCTGGCGCTGTCGGTGTAGCTGAGGTTGGTGTGAGGGTTGAACCCGTGCTGGTTCTCCGTAAAGAACATGGGGTTGGATATTTTCCCTATGTCGTGGTATAACGCTCCTGTCCGGACGAGCAACCCTTTCGCCCCTATGCGGTTTGCCGCTTCTGCCCCGAGATTGGCAACCTGCATGGCATGCTGGAACGTGCCGGGGCACTTCTCGGAGAGTTCCCGCAGCAACGGCGAGTTTATGTCGGACAATTCCACGAGCATTACGTTGGATGTGAAGCCGAACAGCTTTTCTATCACGAATACGAACAGGTAGGAGAAGAGCAGCATGAAACAGTTTATGAACAGGTACAGGAACATGTCGGGGTTCAGCTTGTTCCAGCTCCCCTCGCTCAGCAGCGTGTACCCTATGTATGTTACGCAGTATGCCATGAATATCAGCAGTACGCTTTTGAGCATTTGCGAACGTTTTACCAGTTCCTTGAGGGAGTCTATCGCCGTCATGCTTACTATTACCTGAAGCAGTACATATTCCATTGGGAACGGCGATGCCGGGGCGCACAGGAGTATTGTTACCAGGCTGCAGTAAAGCGCAATCCTTGCATCGAGGAATGTTACCACCATTATGGGGAGTACTGCGAACGGCACCATGTATATGCCCAGCAGGAACCTTTGCGACAGTATGTACGAGGCAAGGGTTACGGCTGTAATCATCATCATCAGGAAGCCGAGCGTACGGGGGTTGTGGAACATCCTCCTGCGGAACAGTGCGAGGAACAGGTAGAAGAACGAATAGAGTATGACTACTATTATTGCCTGGCCCGTCAGCGCGCCGTTGCTGCGTCCGCTGTTGCCGTCCCTTTTGAGTGCAGCTTTCTCGTACGATTTAAGTATCCGGTATATGTCGGGGGTAACTATTACCCCGCGGTCTATGATTCTTTCGCCCGACTGTATCATGCCGGACGAAATGGAGAGTTTGTCGAGCAACTGGTTGCGGGCCTTTTCGTTGGTGAGCGTGTCGTATTTTATGTTCGGGACAAGATAGGTGTTCAGGTCCTTGGTGTAGAGTGTGTTGCGCACGCTGTCGTCGTAGACCATGTACATTATCTTCTCGTATGCCATTTTCGGAGTCAGCAGCATGTCTGTATCGTATTCGCGCGCTATGCCGTCCTCAAGCAGCCGGATGCTCTTCTTGCCTGACAGCCTCAGGTTGGAATACGATTCGGCATCGATTATCCCCTTGTCGTATACGTCGAGTATGGCCGTGGTTATGAGGTTGCGGTAAAATATCGGGATACTTTGTCCGGTATTCCCTTCCGCTTCGTTGCGGAACCTGTCGGCTTCGGCCTTGGCCAAAGTCTTGTCGAACGTGAAATACGGGTTGAAACTTGCCAGAACGCTGTCCTGTTCGTGTTTTATTGTCGTGTCGTCCTTATATACGGCAAAGTCGAACGGGGCTGTGAGCAGGCCGTACCGCCACGGTTTCCCCTCCTCGAAATAGTAGCGGAACTGCCTTTCGCGCGGGATGAACATTATGGTCAGCGTTACGGCCGCTATGAACAGTACGGCCTGCCATATGTTGGCGGCATCTATTTTGAATTTTCTGAATATCGGCATGTTTACTGCTCTTTATCGGTTTTTGTCTGATTGATGCGGGTGGCTGATTTTACCTCTTTTATCTTTTTGAGGTTGCCGCATATTTCCGTTATGCTTTGTGCGGAGTGGACGGCAAGCCCTATTCTCCCGTAGAAAAGCCCGTCTTTGGCTTCCATGTTTATGCTCCGTATGTCCACCGTACCGGTATTGTTTATCAGGGTGGTTATCTGGTTCAGGATTCCCCGGGTGTCTATTCCGCTTATCTCTATCGATACGAGCGACGGCTTTGCGGCTTTAGCCTCTTTCCAGCGTGCCGCCACGAGCCTTTCCCCGAAACTGCTTTTAAGCCTCAGCGCAACCGGACAGTCTATCTTGTGTATGGTTACTGTTTCGTTGTCGTTTACATATCCAAGTACATCGTCTCCGGGTACGGGATTGCAGCAGATAGCTATGTTGTAGCGTTTGTTCTCTTCTTCGGGACGTATGATGAACGTGGATGTGCGGTCGATAAACTCCTTTTCGCTCTCTTCCTCCTCTTTCCCCTTGTTCCCGTTGCCTTTTGACGGGGTGAGGGATGTGAAGGGTTTCTTCAGGTATTTTAGAATCAGGTTCTGCCGTTTCTCGGAGATAGCCTTCAGTGTCCCGCCGTCGAGCGTTATATCGTTGTTTCCCAGCAGATAGAAGAGTTCTTCCTTGCGTCCTATACCGAAGTGGTTCATTATCTTGTCGAGCATCGACAGGTCGTCGGTGTTGATGTTGTGTTCTGCCGCGAATTTCCTGTATGTCTCTTCTCCTGCCGAGGCGACTATCCTGCGCTCTTTCCGCAGGGCGTTTATAAGCCGGGTCTTCGACTTTGCTGTGGTTACGAAATTTATCCACTCCTGTTTGGGCCGCTGCGATTTGGATGTGAGTATTTCCACCTGGTCGCCGCTTTGCAGTTTCTGGCTTAGCGGCACGAGTTTGTGGTTTACCTTGGCTGCTATGCAGTGGTACCCGACATCGGAGTGCAGGGTGAACGCGAAGTCCAGTGCGGTGGCGTCCTTGGGCAATGTCTTTATTTCGCCTTTAGGCGTGAAAACGAATATTTCCGAAGCGTACAGGTTGAGCTTTATCGTGTCGAGGAAATCCAGCGCGTTGGGCTCGGGGCTTTCCAGTATCTCCTTTATGGTTTTCAGCCAGATATCCAACTCGTTCTCTTCGTAGTTGTCGTTGTCGTTGCTGTCGCCGGTCTTGTATTTCCAGTGCGCCGCGAACCCGCGCTCGGCTATTTCGTCCATTTTGCGCGAGCGTATCTGTACTTCCACCCAGTTGCCGTCGCTACCCATTACGGTTACGTGCAGCGCCTGGTAACCGTTTGCCTTCGGGCGGCTTACCCAGTCGCGTATCCTGTCGGGGTGGAGGCGGTATATGTCGGTTATTATGGAATATATCTCCCAGCATTCGCGCTTTTCGTCTTCATCCCGTTTGGGGTCGAAGATTATGCGTACGGCGTACAGGTCGTAGACTTCTTCAAAGGGGATGTTCTTTGCGTCCATTTTTTTCCATATGGAATAGACGCTTTTTATGCGGGCCTTTATTTCGTATTTTATTCCCCGTTCATCCATCCGTTTCACTATCGGGAGGGAGAAGGTCTTGAACGCTTTCTGCCGGATCTCTTCGCTCTCGGCTATTTTCCTGCTTATTTCGCGGTACGTGTCGGGGTGTTCGTACTTGAAGCTGAGGTCTTCAAGTTCGCTCTTTATCGAGAAGAGGCCCAGGCGATGCGCCAAAGGCGCGTATATGTAAAGGGTCTCGCCTGCTATCTTGTACTGCTTCTTTTGCGGCAGGGAACTGAGAGTACGCATGTTGTGCAGTCTGTCTGCCATTTTTATCAGGATAACCCTTATGTCTTCCGACATGGTCAGCAGCAGTTTCCTGAAGTTCTCCGCCTGTTCCGAGGCTTTGTCGCCGAATATCCCTCCGGCAATCTTTGTGAGCCCGTCCACGAGCTGGGCTATTTTTTTGCCGAACAGCCGTTCTATATCGTCTATGGTGTACTCGGTGTCCTCTGCTACGTCGTGCAGCAGTGCCGCGCAGATTGAGGTAGAGCCGAGCCCTATCTCCTTGCAGGCGATTCGGGCTACGGCTATTGGATGAAGTATGTAGGGTTCGCCGGACTGGCGCAGTATGCCCTGATGCGCTTGTTTTGCGAATTTATAGGCACGCTCTATGATTCCCACCTTCTTGCGGTGGTTGGAGGCGAGGTATTCCGACAGTAGCGCCTGAAACTCGTGTTCTATTATTTCGTCTTCCGACTTTCTTGTTTCCTCCATTTCCGGCGTCCGTGGTTTTACGTGGAGAGAATCCTTATCGTGTTGAGCAGATCCCTGTTTATGGGCTTGTCGTTCTTTATCGCCTTTATAAACGGAACATACTCTATCTGGTCGTTGCGGATTCCTATCATTACGTTGCGCTGGTCGTCGAGCAGGGCGTATATGGCCGCTTCGCCCATACGGCTGGCCAGTATCCTGTCGTTAGCCGTAGGCGAGCCTCCGCGCTGCATGTGTCCGAGTATCGATACCCGGACATCGTACTGCGGGTGCTCTTTCTTTACCAGTTCCGCTACGTGCATTGCCCCTCCCGTCTGCGGGCTTTCCGCCACTATTACTATACTGCTGTTTTTCGATTTGCGGAACCCGTTCTTGATCAGTTCCTCCAGCTGGTCTTCCTGGGTGGCTATCTCCGGGATTATTGCCGCTTCGGCCCCGCTGGCTATCGCTCCGTTGAGGGCGAGGAATCCGGCGTCGCGCCCCATTACCTCGATGAAGAAGAGGCGTTCGTGCGAGGTAGCCGTATCGCGAATCTTGTCTACAGCCTGCATTATGGTGTTGAGTGCGGTATCGTAGCCTATTGTGCGGTCTGTCCCGTAAAGGTCGTTGTCTATCGTACCGGGTATCCCCACTATCGGGAAGTTGTATTCTGTGGCGAATATGCGCGCTCCGGTAAGGGTGCCGTCGCCGCCAATCGTTACGAGGGCGTCGATGCCGTGCTTGGTTATCGTGTCGAATGCCAGCTGTCTCCCCTCTTTGGTGGTGAATTCCTGACATCTTGCCGTTTTCAGTATTGTCCCTCCCTGTTGGATGATGTTGCTGACATTCTGGGTCTTGAACTGCACTATTTCTTCATTGAACAACCCTTTGTAGCCGCGATATATCGCTTTTACGTCAAAGTCGTGATAGATTGCCGTACGGGTTACGGCGCGTATGGCTGCGTTCATACCAGGTGCATCGCCCCCAGATGTGAGGATGCCGATACATTTTTTTCTTTTTGCCATAATGAATAGTGATTTGTTTGTAATGTTATTGCGAAGATAATGATTTATATTCAAATAATAAATACCCCGACTGGGGCTTTTGTATCCTGTTTTTCCGACGGGGGTTATTCCAGTTCCCGTTTTACGAATGCCGCTACCTCTTCCATCAGCCATTTGGGAGTCGACGTGGCTCCGCATATCCCGATACTCTTTTTCCCTTTGAGTTCCTGTACGGGGATGGCCGACAGGCCGGATACCTGCAGCGTGGAACCGTTTATGCTGCGGCACTCTTCGAACAGCACCTTGCCGTTCGAGCTTTTTTCGCCGCATACGAAGAGTATCGTGTCGTGTTTTCTTGCAAATTCCTTTATGTTGGGTATCCTGTTGGCCACCTGACGGCATATCGTGTCGTGGCATCTTACCGTTTTTCCGGGGTTCAGGTAGGCACGCAGTTTCGCGGCTATTTCATTCAGCCCGCTTACCGATTTTGTGGTTTGCGAGTAGAGGTGTATGTCCTTGTTGCGGTCTATCTTGCAGAAGTCCTCTTCCCGTTCTACAACCGCGGCGTTCCCCTCGGTCTGGCCTACAAGCCCGTTTACTTCGGCGTGTCCCAGTTTCCCGTATATGACTATGGCTTCCGTTTCCGGGTCGATATTGTTGTACGTCTCCTTTATCTGCCGTTGCAGCTGCAGGACCACGGGGCAGGTGGCGTCTATTATCTCTATGTTGTTTTTCTCTGCCGTGCGGTATGTCTGCGGCGGTTCGCCGTGCGCCCTTAAAAGCACCTTTACGTTGCGGAGACGGGCAAACTCTTCATGCCCTATGCAGACAAGCCCTTTTTTGCGCAGGCGCTCCACTTCGTTGTTGTTGTGCACTATGTCTCCCAGGCAGTAGAGTGTTTCGCCCTTGCCCAGTTCTTCTTCGGCTTTTTTTATGGCTGTTACCACACCGAAGCAGAATCCCGATTTGTCGTCTATTTCAACGTGCGGCATTGTATTGTCCTTTTCAGCGGTTTTTTGCCGTTGCTTTCCGGTATTGCGCCATAAGCCATTCGTCCTGCTGCCCTATCGTCATTTCGGAGTTGTCGAGCGTTATGGCATCGTCGGCCTTCCGTAGCGGGCTGACGGCACGGTGGCAATCCATGTAGTCGCGCTCCTGCACGTTCCTGAGGACTTCTTCATATGTTACGGAACTCCCCTTTGCCGAAAGTTCGTCCAGTCTCCGCCTGGCCCTTATTTCGGGCGATGCGGTTACGAATATTTTCAGTTCCGCGTCGGGGAAAACCGTAGTGCCGATGTCTCGACCGTCCATTATGACACCTTTCCGGTCTCCCATTCGGCGTTGCAGCTTTACCATAGCTTCGCGTACCGACGGTATGGCGCTGATTATGCTTACCTTTTCTGATACCTGCATGCTGCGGATCTCTTTTTCCACGCATTTCCCGTTCAGATACACAAGCGGGGTGCTTTCGCCGGGGAGGGTCTTGAATTCTATCTGTATTTTGTCGAGTTCCTTTTCGAGTCTTTCCGTGTCGGCCTTGTCTCCTTGCAGAATCCCGTTGTCCATGCAGAAGAGGGTTACGGCGCGGTACATGGCTCCGGTGTCGATATAGATGTATCCCAACTTGCGGGCCAGCGCTTTTGCCATGGTGCTTTTGCCGCACGAGGAGTATCCGTCGACGGCTATCGTTATTTTTTTCATCTTCGAGGGTCTGTTGTCGCCCGTTATCGTCTGCCGAACTCGTTTAGGCGCATGGCGAGGTTGAACATGAACATCGTTCCGTGTACGTGCCTGTTGGCTACCGATACTCCTATGCCTACCATTTTTACCTGAATTCCAGTCCCGAACGTAAAGCCGGAAAAGAAATTGCGCCCGTAACGCAGCATGTCGGTATGGGTTTTGTAATTGTACCCCAAAGCTACATAAAAATTCTTATTCGGGATATACTCTACCCCGAAAACGGCATGCCTGAAAAAGTTTGAGAAAAAGTTGTCTTTAACTTCCAGGACCTCTCCTCCGGAAAATTCGTCGGTTACGGGCTTGCTGTACGGCAGGCTCCATTTGTTGAGGTGCTGGAACGTTACTGACCAGCGTATGGGAACGCTGCGCATTGTTTTGGAAAGGCCCAACTGGATGTCCCACGGGAGTTTGTCGTATCTTTCGCTGAAGCGTTTCAACTGGCCTCCAAGATTGCGCAGTACGAGCGATGCCGAGAACTCCTTGTCGGGGTTGTAGTAGTTCAGCCCTATGTCTACGGCCATAGCCAGCGACGAATACTCGGCATACGACGAATAGATGAATTTTGCCTGCACTCCTCCCCTCCAGCGGCTACCCATGTCGTGCGTGTATCCGCCGCTTATAACCATGTCCTTTGCATTGAAACTGCCGGTTATGACACCGTTGGCATCGGCTTCTGTCATGTTGCCGTATCCTACGTACTGGATGCCTGCCGACCATGCGGCACGCCCTCCGGCCGCCATGGCGAACGTGGCTCCCGCCGAATTGGTATTGCCCATGTAGTACATGTAGTTGACGTCTATTATCTTGTCCATTTCCGGACCTAACAGCGCGGGGTTGTAGTGTACTACCGATACATCCTCTTCTATTATGGAAATATTGTTGCCGCCCAGCGAGTTGACGTGCGACGACACCGGCAGGTCGAGAAACCCGAATGACGAGCTCCCGTCCTGTGCGTACGTGGCGGCGGTCATCAGTATTGCCGCTATTATGCTGAGGCGTCTTTTCTTCATCGTGTTATCCGTTTGCCCACTCCTGTACGTGTCCTGTCGGGAGAGGGTTGCGGGTGTCCGGGCGTTTCTTTGCTTTGCCTGCCGCCTGTCCCGGCCTTGCAGTATGCCGCTTGGGCCCGATACAGATTAATAACGGAAAAAATCCCTTTACAGTATACGGGCAGCGGCAAAATATTTATTTCGTTTCCGTTTGTCGTGCGGATTCTCTATCTTTGCCATAGAACGGCAAAGATAAGTCGTGTCCGGCAAAAAACGCTATGCCTGGCTGCGTTTCCTGTTTTGAGGCGTTAAAACGGTAAGGCGGCAATAGCGTTGAAACGGGTGCGGCATATTGCCTTTCCGCGCGGTTGCAGAATGTCTTGTCTGTTTTTGTGCATGGTGTGCGAAGCTGAAAAACGGAAAAATGGAATATTATATATGATTGTTATGAAACCAGGATTGTTTTTTATGTCGCTTTTGGCGGCTTTGCTCCCTTTCTCTGCCGGATATTGTTTCGATTTTTCGGCCGGAGGGGTTTATTACGGGATAGAAAAGAGTAAGAAGGATACTGTTTTTGTTACATTCAAGGATGCTTCTTATGCTTCTTATTCCGGGAAGGTGTCCGTGCCGGATTCGGTTTGCCATGACGGTAAGGTATACAAAGTCGGCGGCGTGGGCGACAATGCCTTTCGCGGGTGTGCGGCTTTGACTTCCGTCGATTTGCCGGACGGGATGGTTTTCATAGGCGATGACGCTTTCCGCGGGTGTACAGCCTTGCACAAGGTTGTCTTCCCCGACAGTCTCGAATCGGTCGGCTACAACGCTTTCGGCGGCGCAGGCCTCGATTCTTTGGTCCTTCCCCCTGCCGTGAGAATGGTAGAACCCATGGCGTTTATGGGAAACAAGAACCTGAAATACGTTTCATTGCCCGATTCTCTGAAATTTATAGGCGATTACGCCTTTATGGATTGTCATGCCCTTAAAACTCTCAATATTCCCGAATATATTGAAATCATAGGGCGAAGTGCATTCTTCAACTGTTACTCCTGGGGAGAAGAGACGACTATCGGTACTACTATTAAACGCATAGGCCTGTATGCTTTCGGCAACTGTTACAGTTTGAAGAAGGTACGCTGCAAAAGCCAGGTTTATCTGCCGTATTGCGAGGAACGGGCTTTCGGCGATGTGGTCCCTATCGAAAAGACCCTTGTGGTATACCCCGGTATGAAAAAGGCCTATATGCGTATTCCGGTGTGGCAGGACTTCAGGGAGATTGTGGAAATGGAATAGCTTTATAACGGGAACGATATGAAAACGACACAAGAGTATCTCGATATTATAAACGATGCGCTGCTTGCGGTCTCTTATCCGGTTGAGCCGGCTGATTTGTACGACCCTGTCAAATACCAGCTGGATATGGGCGGCAAGCGTGTCCGTCCGTTGTTGGCGCTTATAGCCTGCGATATGTGCGGCGGGTGTGTGGATGATGTGCTGCCGGCTGCAACAGGCATAGAGATTTTCCATAATTTTACCCTGCTGCACGACGATGTCATGGATAAGGCCGATATCCGCAGGGGACGTCCTACGGTGCATAAGGCGTGGAGCGAGAATGTAGCTATCTTGTCGGGCGATGCAATGCAGATTATATCGTATCAGATGATAGGCCGGACGCCGGCTGATGTGTTGAAGCCCGTATTCGACCTCTTTTCCGCCACGGCTCTGCAAATTTGCGAAGGACAGCAGTACGACATGGATTTTGAAGGGCGCGAGGATGTTACGGAAGATGAATATATAGGCATGATACGTCTGAAAACAGCCGTCCTGCTGGGGTGTGCCCTTAAAACCGGCGCGTACGTGGCCCATGCCCCGCAAGAGACTGCCGATGCCCTGTACCGTTTCGGGGAGAATCTCGGGCTGGCCTTTCAGTTGCAGGACGATTATCTGGATGTTTACGGCGAACCTTCCAAGTTCGGCAAGAAGATAGGGGGGGACATATTGAACAATAAAAAGACCTATATGCTTATTTCGGCCATGCGTATGGCCGAAGGGGAAGAGCGGGAGGAGTTGGCACGGTTGCTGAACTCCGTCTCGGTGTCGCCCGAGGACAAGATAAAAGGGGTAACGTCGCTCTATACGTCTCTCGGTATCGACAGGCTGGCCATGGACAAGATTGATTTTTATTATCGTAATGCCCTTGCGGAGATAGAAGGGATACCAGGGTGCGAACCGTTGCGGCTGTTCGCATCGGAACTTATGCAGCGCGAGTCATGAATATATACGATACGCATACGCATATTTATCTGGACGATTTCGATGCTGACAGGGGCGATGTGGTAGCGCGGGCCGTTGGGGCCGGCGTTTCCCGCATGATGTTGCCCAACGTGGATGTCGGGACCCTGCCCCGGTTGAAAAAGATGCTTTCCGATGAAAAGGAAGGACGTTTTACGTCAGCTGTGGGGCTGCACCCTACATCGGTAGATGCATCGTACCGCGAGGCGTTGGAGATGCTCTATCCCGAATTGTCCTCGGCTGGATGCCGTGCGGTAGGCGAGGTGGGGATTGACCTGTATTGGGATGACACCTGTGCCGGGTGGCAGAAGGAGGCCTTTGAGGAGCAGTTGAAATGGGGCGCGGAAAAGAACCTGCCGGTTATTGTTCATAACCGTTCGGCATTCGATGTTACCATGGCTTCTATCGCAAGGGTCGGCTGGAAAAACATAATATTGCACAGTTTCGGCGGTACGCCCGAAGAGGTGCGCAGGGCGGGGGAGGTCTGCGACCCGTACTTCGGCATAAACGGAGTTGTTACGTTCAAGAACGCACGCCTGGAAAATACCGTCAGGGAGATCGGCCTGTCGCGCATGCTCGTGGAGACGGATGCCCCGTACCTTACCCCCGTCCCGCACAGGGGAAAACGCAACGAGCCTTCATATATAGTGAATACGGTTAATAGAATAGCGGATATTCTCGGGGTATCGCCACAAAAAGTGGCCGATGTTACATGGGAAAATGCCGTTTCGCTGTTCGGTGCATAGGCACGGTAAGGAAAGAAAACGGGGGTGTACCAAAATCTTGATGCACCCCCGTTTACTGTTTTCCGTCCGGCCTCAGTCCGGTATCAGGGCTTTACCTGTATCTCGTATCCCGGAATTCCTCTCAGTTTCAGCCCGAATATCAGCGTGGAGTAGGGGCTTATTACCGAATTCTCCTGTTCGCCGTACCCGAGGTATGCCGGGATTATTATTTCGCAACTGTCGCCTACCACCATGTTTGTAAGGGCCATTGCAAATCCTGTTACGGTAGAGGAACATTTGAAGGTGGCTATACTGTCGATGCTGGTGTATGTCGAGTCGAAAGCGGTACCGTCGTACAGAAACCCTTTATATGTAACGTCTACGGTACTTGTAAAAAGCGGGTACCGGGTCCCGCTTCCGCTCTTCAGTTTCTTCATCAGTATATAGCTTCCCGCGTCCCATATGGGGGTTATGCGCATGTATTCGCGCTCGCCGTAGGCATTTACCGAATTGTCTTTTTCGGTGAAGAACGCGGTATTTGCCTGCCGCCAGTCCTTATACTTCTCCCACGTGCTCTGTTCGTTGTCGCACGAGACGGCAGCAAACACGGCAATAGCAATAGCCAATATTACGGGCAGTCTTTTCATTTATCTTATCCGTTTGTCGGGTTCAGTCGTTGGCAATCTTTTTCAATAACGGCTTCAGACTTACTTTTTCGTTAATTATGGAAGATATTTTTTCTATTTCTATTCTCTCCTGCTGCATGGTGTCGCGGTGGCGGAGCGTTACTTTCCCGTCGTTGGGGGTGTCGTGGTCGACCGTTATGCAGAAGGGCGTGCCTATTGCATCCTGTCGGCGGTAACGTTTGCCTATGGAGTCTTTCTCGTCATACTGGCATTTGAAGTCGTATTTCATCTCGTTCATTATGTTGCGGGCAATCTCCGGCAGGCCGTCTTTCTTTACAAGCGGAAGTACGGCCAGTTTTACCGGCGCAAGCGGAGCGGGGAGACGCAATACGGTGCGGGTCTCTCCGTTTTCGAGGGTCTCCTCGCAGTATGCCGCCGACATTATGCTGAGGAACATGCGGTCTACGCCTATGGATGTTTCTATTACGTACGGCGTGTACGATTCGTTCAGTTCGGGGTCGAAGTACTGGAGTTTCTTCCCGGAGTATTTCTCGTGGTTGCCGAGGTCGAAGTTGGTCCTTGAATGGATGCCCTCCACCTCCTTGAACCCGAACGGCATTTCAAACTCTATATCGGTTGCGGCATTTGCGTAGTGAGCCAGTTTTTCGTGGTCGTGGAAGCGGTATTTGTCATCGCCGAGGCCGAGGGCCTTGTGCCATTTCAAACGTATCTGTTTCCATTTTTCAAACCATTTCAATTCCTCACCCGGACGGACGAAGAACTGCATCTCCATTTGCTCGAACTCGCGCATGCGGAAAATAAACTGCCTTGCCACAATTTCGTTGCGGAAAGCTTTCCCTATCTGGGCAATACCGAAAGGAATGCGCATGCGCCCTGTCTTCTGGACATTGAGGTAGTTTACGAAAATACCCTGCGCCGTTTCGGGACGGAGGTATATTTTCATGGCCCCGTCGGCTGTCGAACCCATTTCGGTGGAGAACATCAGATTGAACTGCCTTACATCGGTCCAGTTCCTGGTCCCGCTTATGGGACAGCATATTTCGTAGTCTACTATAATCTGCCGCAATTCCTTGAGGTCGTTGTCGTTCATGGCCTTGGCAAAGCGCGAATGCAACTCTTCGCGTTTGGCCGTGTGTTCCAAAACGCGCGGGTTGGTTTGCCGGAAGAGCGCTTCATCGAACGACGCTCCGAATCTCTTTGCCGCCTTTTCAACTTCTTTCTCTATCTTCTCGTCGATTTTAGCTATTGCGTCTTCTATAAGCACATCGGCACGATAGCGTTTTTTGGAGTCCTTGTTGTCGATAAGGGGGTCGTTGAAAGCGTCCACGTGCCCCGAGGCTTTCCAGATTGTAGGGTGCATGAATATCGCCGAGTCTATCCCCACGATGTTTTCGTGCAGAAGAATCATGCTGTCCCACCAGTATTTCTTTATGTTGTTTTTGAGTTCTACCCCCATTTGGCCATAGTCGTATACTGCGGCCAGTCCGTCGTATATTTCACTCGACGGGAATACGAATCCGTACTCCTTGCAGTGCGAAATCAGTTTTTTGAAAACGTCTTCTTGTGTCATCTCTTTGAAACTTTCCTGTAAATGTTAGGTTTGCATTGCAGTTGCCCAACTGCGTAACAAACCGCAAAGTAAACGAAAAAAATCGATTTAACAGGTATAGGCAATCCTAAAATCTTAAACGTCGTTCATCCTGACTGGTTTGCAGCCCGGAAGGAGACCGTGCGTATTCTTTGCCGTTTGCCGGCACTCCCGCATTTGTATTGCCGTTTAGCGCGTTACGCATCGCACCCCGTGCGGGTGCGTGGATTGAAGGCGGGGCATATATGGCCTTTTGAAAACTTTTGTTTTTGTTTGTCTCTACACTCGCCTTTCGCTATATTCGTTGTAGTTGGGGCTAAAACTTATTTTAGGCAATCAATATTTTATAAAAAAAAAACTGCACGCGAATGGATAACGGATAAGGAAAATACGGAACCGTTTGGAAAAGTCATATTTTTCATGCTTTCAAATAACGCTTTAGCTAAATATAAAGATGGTATTTCCTTTTGGATAGAATCATGTCCCCGAAAAGATAAGAGCCTATTGGACCTCTGCCAAGGGGTCTGAATACGGAAGGCTCAGCCGACACTGACAATACACAATGTAGCAATGAGGGATTTCTTGTGCAAATAAGAAGTCGTTGATAATTAGGTAGATTGCGCTATAGTGGGATTTCCAGTGCAAATAAAAGTTCTATGCATAAAATGGTATGTATGCAGAGTATCTTCTAGATCCCGAACTTTCATCTGCTAATTTAATCAGTCCTGTAGCAATTGTGTCGTTAATAATTCTTGACGCGACAGCTGAATTGTTCCGTCCAATAGACAACCGTTCTCTGAGTGATTGGTTTGTCATTTTTATTCCGTTCTCGAAAAGGAGGCAGGTATGTTGGTAGCAAGCCTGTATCTTTTCCGTTTTGGACATGTCAAGATAGTTGCGTTCTTCATATATAGTAACGCGTGTGAAATATTCTCCTTTTTCAATCTTGATTGCGGGCAACCTCATCTCTTCCACTCCGGCAACTGCTCTATCTATACCGCTGCCACGTTTTTCGCATAGATTGAAAATGAACATGGACTGGGCTATCTTCTCATTGCGGGATTTTGGTGGCATATCTATGAATCGGTTTGTATCTATGAGTGGTGCTCCTGGGTTGGCAATGACCAGTCTGTTTGCAAAAATCTCCACGGATAAAGTCATTCCTTGTATGTCGAAATCCTGGTGAATCAAGGCATTGGCCACTAATTCGCGAATGGCGACTTCGGGATAAGGATATTTGTTTTCCCGGTAAGGGGTAAGAATTAGTTCCGTCTTATTCAGTAGGCTCATAATATGGGCCACAATCTTGTCCAAGGATAGTGCAAATCCTTCATGAAAAAATGTTTCTGACGATAGATGGAGATTGTTGTTGCCTTTGTACTGTCTCACAACAGCATTTTTAAATGTGAGGGAGGGGAAGTCTCTGAAATCTCTTGCTAAAAGAACGGCGCCGAGATTGGTTATGGACCAGGCCCCGTCTTCTTTCCTGCAGAAGCCGTATGGTTCCATACTATTAACGATATTGTCGATGCCGGAAGGGACAGGTTTTTTGATTAAATTATAGAATTGGGCAAAGTCCAGCAATGTCAGTACCTTATCTGTCGTTATTCCGGATATGGCAATTCTGTCCTCAAAAGTCAATCCATCTACTGCAGCAAGCATTGCGTGGACTATGGATTTGGACATCTTGTGTGTTTGGCCGGCCGACCGATAGTAGCTATCATATATTGTCATACCGCGAAGGTAGACAGGTTTGTCTTTTTGCTCAGGCACATGGACAAGCAGGATGCCGAAACCTTCGACCTCTACAGATGTGTGTTCTATCTTAATTGGGATGCAGAGACTGTTTCTGGCTATATTGCCTATTTTCTTAAGGATCTCCTCTGCTTGTTCGTGGGACGGTGTGAAGAGGGTGGCATTATTGTTTACACCGAAAGCGAAAGTGCCGCCTCCTGTCTGGTTGGCGAATGCGGAGATGTGCTGGGCAAGGCGTTCAGTCTTTTCGGACAGACCGCTTTTCCAATCGAGTTCGTTGAGTTCTGCCTTGACAGGATGTAGGCTTTGTTGCAAATATTTGATGGCTTCTTCTTTCCAATCCATGATGGTTTTTGCAATATGTTTATGCAAAAGTAGTAATTTATTCCGAACTTAAATTTTGCAAATGATGTTGTACGGTGAAAAATACATAATGTAGGAATTGAATAATTTTGCATTGATACTTAGTGGCTTTCGAGTTCTTTAACTTCTGAAAGTATGTGAAATCTATTGGTTTGTATAAGATGCCTCTTATGATGATTTTTTTTCTATCTTTGACTTGCTGTCGAAGATAGGAGACTGCCTGGCATAGACAAATGAATTTGCCTTAGCACTCGCCTTTCATTATCTTTGCTGCCGTAGATGCGAAGGCAAGTTGCAGCGGAGAGGTATGCCGTGCGCAATGTCGCATGAATGTGCGGCAGCCGCAGGATTGTTTGCGGCTGTGAGATTAATCCGATATTTTTCAGGGATATGATAGACGAAGTGAATCAGATACAGGATGAAGAGGTAACCGCAGGAGGGGGAGCGGCTTCCGGTGCGGACGATGTGAACGGAAATGATGCGGACGGCGTTGCCGTTGCATCGGGCGAGGGCCGTTCTTTTGCCGCTCTTGCCGAGAAACGGCATCACCTTACAGGGATGTACCGCAACTGGTTTCTCGATTATGCCTCGTATGTCATACTCGAACGCGCAGTACCGCATATCGAGGACGGGTTGAAGCCTGTTCAGCGGAGGATTCTGCACTCGATGAACGAACTCGAGGACGGGCGGTACAACAAGGTGGCAAATGTCGTTGGCAATACCATGAAGTATCACCCGCACGGCGATGCGTCGATTGGCGACGCCCTTGTGCAGCTGGGTCAGAAAAACCTGCTTATCGACTGTCAGGGAAACTGGGGGAATATCCTTACGGGCGACGGGGCTGCTGCCCCGCGTTATATCGAGGCCCGTCTTTCGCCGTTTGCGCTGGAGGTGGTTTTCAGCCCTAAGATAACCGAGTGGAAACCCTCGTACGACGGCCGCAACCGCGAACCTGTAACTCTGCCCGTGAAATTCCCGCTGTTGCTGGCGCAAGGTGTGGAGGGGATAGCCGTGGGGTTGTCGGTAAAAATCCTGCCGCATAACTTCAATGAACTGCTCGATGCCTGTATTGCATATCTGAGGGGTGAGAGTTTTGAACTTTACCCCGATTTCCAGACCGGCGGTTACGTCGATGTCTCAAAGTACAATGACGGTGAGAGGGGCGGTATGGTGCGTGTGCGCGCGAAAGTGGAGAAGGTCGACAACAAGACTTTGGCCATAACGGAAATACCGTACGGGCAGACTACGTCGTCTTTGATAGAGTCCATTCTGAAAGCGCAGGAGAGGGGCAAGATAAAAATCCGCAAGGTCGACGACAATACTTCAAAAACGGCGGAGATACTGGTTTCTCTGCAGCCGGGAACTTCGTCCGACAAAGCTATCGACGCCCTTTATGCCTTTACCGACTGTGAAGTGAGCATCTATCCCAACTGCTGCGTGGTTTGCGACCGCCATCCGCAATTCCTGTCGGTAAGCGAACTGTTGCGTCGCAGCGCCGACGCCACTCTTGAACTGCTGAAGGCCGAACTTGAAATAAAGCGCGGGGAGATTGCCGGGAAGCTGCATTTTGCATCGCTTGAAAAGATATTTATCGAGGAGCGTATATATAAGGACCGCGAGTTTGAGCAGAGTTCCGATATGGATGAAGCCGTGGCGCACATAGACAGGCGTATCGGGCCGTTCAGGGAGAGGTTCGTGCGGGAGGTTACCCGCGACGACATACTGCGCCTTATGGAGATAAAAATGGGCCGTATCCTGAAATTCAACTCCGACAAGGCCGACGAACTCATCGCTTCCTATATTTCCTCAATAGCCGAGATTGACGATAATCTTGCCAACATCCGCGAGTATACCATAAAGTGGTACACGCACCTTAAGGAGAGGTACGGAGATGCTTATCCGCGCCGTACGGAGTTGCGCGGGTTCGATACTATTGTGGCTACGAAAGTTGCCGAGGCGAACGAGAAACTTTATATAAACCGCGAAGAAGGGTTTATCGGTACATCGTTGAAAAAGGACGAGTTTGTGTGCAACTGTTCCGATATCGACGACATAATAATTTTTTACCGCGACGGCAAATATAAGGTGGTGCGCGTAAGCGAAAAGATGTTCGTAGGCAAGAATGTCCTGTATATAAACGTGTTCAAGCGCAACGACATGCGTACTATCTACAACGTTATATACCGCGACGGCAAAAACGGCCTGCATTACATGAAGCGGTTCGCCGTTACGGGTGTTACGCGCGACAAGGAATACGATGTTACGCAAGGTACGCCAGGTTCGCGCATTGCATGGTTTTCGGCCAACCCCAACGGCGAGGCGGAGGTGCTTAAAATAACGTTCAAGCCAAAGCCGCGCATGAAGTATACGTCGCAGGAGACAAATTTCGGCGATATAGCGATAAAGGGACGCCAGTCTATGGGAAATATAGTTACCCGCAACGAGATAAGCCGCATAAGCCTGAAGGAAAAGGGCGAATCTACGCTCGGCGGGTTGAAGGTGTGGTTCGACCGCGACGTGCTGCGTCTCAATTACGATGGACGCGGCGAATATTTGGGCGAGTTTTCGGGGCACGACAGGATTCTCGTGATATTGAATACGGGAGAGTATTATACCACGTCGTTCGACCTTACAAACCACTACGACCCGGATATACGGATAATAGAGAAGTATTCACCCGATAAGGTGTGGACGCTGGTGTTGAATGATGCGGACCAGGGTTACCCGTACGTGAAACGTTTCAAAATGGAGGCCGTTTCCAGAAAAACGGGCTTTATCGGCGAGAATCCCGATTCGTCCGTTATATTGCTTACTTGTGAACATTTCCCGCGCATAGAGGTTGTATTCTCCGGCGGCGATGCGTTCCGCGAACCTCTTGTAGTGGAAGCGGCCGATTTTATAGGCGTGAAATCGGCCAAGGCTAAAGGGAAACGCCTTACCACCTATTCGGTAGGGGAGATACGTGAGCTTGAACCGCTGCGTTACCCTTCGCCGGAAGAGACGGAGCCTGCAGTGGACGGGAATGCTTCCGTACAGGGTGATGCGGGCGAAACGGCGGGGAGTTTGCCCGGCGGTCTTTCTTCATGGAAGGAGGATACCGGGGATGACGAATCCTCCGGTGATGCTTCATCGCCCCTGCCGCCCGATGAAAACGGACAGATGAAACTCTTTTGATATTTTATGGACAGGATGTACGGCGGTTTCTGTTTCCTTGTAGTTTCGCTTTTTGTGTTTGCAGCTTCGGTTGCCGATGCAAGAGCGGAGGAGGGGCGCACCACGTCGTTATACCTTACGGCAGGAAGGGCTCAGATAAAGGATACGTATCTCTCCGTAATCCCGTACAAGGGGGTCGACTGGGGTGTGGGCCTGGAGCGTTTTACCGTTTCGCGTTTCGGATGGCATCGCTGGAATACGCGCCACTTGCTTGAAGGGGAAATGGCTTATGCCTCGAGCAACAGACGGAACACATCGGTAATGAGTTACATGCTTTCGTACGAGTTCCTGTTTTACCGGCGTTATGAACTGAGGTGCGGACTGAACCTTTTTGCCGGAGGGATGATGATGCTGGATGCCGGTGCAGTTTATAACCCGCGCAACAGCAATAATCCTGCCTCGGCCAAGGCAGCCCTGAACATCGGTCTGTCGGGCATGGCCTCGTACCGCCTGCATATGGGGCGGTATCCGGTAAACATAACATATTCCCTTTCCCTTCCGGCTGTCGGGATGTTTTTCTGCCCCCAGTACGGAGCATCGTACTATGAAATGTTCTCGCTCGGCAACAGACAGGACTGGATTCATTTCGGGTCGTTCGCCAACTATATGACGGTAATAAACCGCCTTACGCTGGATCTGCCCGTGAACAGGCGTTCGCTGCGGGTGGGGTATGAAGGGAAGTTCCGTTCCATGCACGAAAATCATCTTGTGTACAAGTATTACAGCAATTCGTTTGTCGTGGGCATTACATGGGATTCGTCGCTTGCTGCGGCATCGCCGAGAGCCAAAAGAAAGCAGGCGGTTGCGCGTGCCGTTGCCGACGGTTACGGTAATTATTGACTATAATGGTAAGGTTCAAGAAGGGTATATGTTATATGGCTGTTGCCGCCGCACTCGCGCTTCTGTCGGGGTGTATCGACGATGACGGGTTCGACGATTCTCCCGTGGGCAATTTCGACGCGCTGTGGAGCATCATGGACGGGCGTTATTGTTTCTTTTCCTACAAGGATGTGGACTGGAACGCGGTCTATTCGCGATATCGCCCCATGGTAGACGATAATACGGACGAGTACGAACTTTTCGATATAATGTCCGAAATGCTGCGCGAACTGAAAGACGGACACGTGAATCTGGTTTCGGCATTCAACCAGTCGCGTTACTGGGAGTGGTTCGAGGATTACCCGCAGAACTTCTCGGAGGAGATTGTGAAACGCTATTACCTGAAGCAGCCCCATTACAGGATTGCGGGAGGTTTTGAATACCGCATACTGGAAGGGACCAATGTAGGATATATGTATTTCGGTAATTTTTCGTCTGCTGTCGGCGACGGGAACCTGAATGAAATACTGCTCTGTTTTGCCGGGTGCGACGGAATTATAATAGATGTCCGCAACAACGGCGGCGGGATGCTTACCAATGTAGACAAAATAGTGTCGCGCTTTCTGGACGAGGATATGGTTTATGCTTATATACGGCACAAGCTGTCGCCCGCGCATGACGACTTTTCCGATTATTACCCTATGACCATAAAGGCCGCTCCCGACGGGTATGTGAAATACAGGGGGCCTGTTGCGGTATTGACCAACCGCAGTTGTTACAGTGCGACAAACAGTTTTGTGGCTGCGATGAAACAGTTGCCCCGAGTCGCCGTATTCGGCGACAAAACGGGCGGGGGGAGCGGGTTGCCGTTTTTCTCGCAACTCCCGAACGGGTGGAATGTGCGTTTCTCCGCATCGCCGATGTCAGATGCCGATTACAAGGATATAGAGGGGGGAATAGACCCTACGTTCAAAGTGGATATGGACCCTATCGAAAGCGGTTTGTCAAAAGACAATATTATAGATGCGGCTGTAGCCTGGATAAATTCCGGCGCAGTAAAGTAGCCGCCGTTCCGAGTGCATTACGGGGCATCGGGGATTTCCGGGGGGGTAAGGCAACTTTTTCAGCGTTTCGATATTTTGTGCTATCTTTGCGGCGAAGCCGCGAAAATAAGCTGCACTTGTCTGCGCTGTTTTCGCCCTGCATTCCGGCAGCGCGGCTGTACGTTATGCAGATAGATTCTTGTTTATTGCGGATGTGGCGTAATTGGTAGCCGCGCCAGACTTAGGATCTGGTGACGTAAGTCGTGTGGGTTCGAGTCCCGTCATCCGCACAAAAGGCACGGGGCATACGGCATCGCCGTATGCCCCGTGCCTTTTTGCCCGTTGCCGTACGAGATTCTCGTTTTTCTCGCAAGCATCGAGTTTCCGTCCCTTTTGTCCTTTAATAATCTAAACATAATCTTAATCCTATCGTAACGGTATCGTAGCACGGGTGGGGTAGCTTTGCCGCCGATAATTTTAATTATAGGATTATGGTTAGAAATTTACTTGCAGGATTTTTACTGCTGTCTGTTGTTGCGGCGATGGCCGATGTCCGCACCGATGTTGTTATGCCTTTTGCTGCCGCAGACAGCCATTTCGGGCGCGAGCTGGTGGTTAACGGCAGTGCCGCAGATGCCGGAAACGGCTGGACTTCCAGCGGAGGAGAGTTTTACAGAGGTATTGTCTCTACTACGTACGAGGCAAGAGGGTTCGACGACAGCGCCCTTCCTCAAGGGAAGGCATTGTCGGATGCACTGTTTTACGGCGGCCGCGGCGACTGGCTTTCCGGAGGTAGCGGCGACAAGGCCGCCTCATACCAGTATATCGATATTCCGGCCGATATTTACGACCTGATAAACAGCGGCTCGGTAGTTGCAAACATGTCGGCTCTGCTCGGCGGTTACGAGTCGCAGAACGACTATGCCCAGGTTGTATACAAGTTTTACAATGCCAAGGAAACTGAACTTTCGTCCATAACGCTCGGTCCGGTAAAGTCGGCCGACAGGGGCGGGGCGACTTCAATGCTGCCGAAGAGCGCCGAGGCTATTCTCCCTGCCGGTTGCGTAAAGGTAAAGGTGGAAGTGCAGATTTACGAGCAGAACATGGGGTATGACGTGGACGGTTATGTGGATGACGTCAGCCTTTTTTTGAGCCTTAAAAGCGTTGCGGCCGTAATAACCCCGACAAAAGCTTGTTTCTCCTATGGCGAGAACGTGTCGCTCGCCTATTCCGATGTCCCGTCCGGTTCCGCCATATACCTGTATAAGGACGAAAGCCTTCTGCCCATGAATACGTATATGGAGATAAACGGCGACCTGCATATAAACGAAGGGGAATTCAACGCGGGGAGCGCACTGGAGCCGGGACGTTATACGGTAAGGTGCTTGAAGGCCGACGGCGTGCAGAGCGGCGCGGATGTCTCCTTTACGGTAGATGACGTCCCTTTTGAACGTGGCGATATGAATATATTCGTGATGAGCGACATCCATGTAATGCATCCGAGCCTGCTGGTGAATGAAGGTTCTGCTTTTGAAGAGTATCTCGAATCGGACAGGAAACTGTTGCAGGAGAGCGAGTCTATTCTGGCCGCGATGGTTGACAGTGTCCTGGAATTTCGTCCCGACCTGCTGCTGATAAGCGGCGACCTGACCAAGGACGGCGAGAAGATGAGCCATGAACTCGTTGCCTCGTACCTTGAGAAGATAACGGACGAGGGGATAAAGGTGCTGGTTGTTCCCGGCAACCACGATGTAGACAATCCGCATGCGTTGATATACAATGGGGCGAACACCGAGTATGCCGAAACCGTAACTCCGGAAGAATTTGCGGAAATATATGCGGGTTGCGGTTATGGCGATGCGGTATTGCGCGACGAGGCTTCGCTGAGTTATGTCAGCGAGCCTACGGAAGACCTTGCCGTAATATGCATCGATGCCTGCCGCTATGAAGACAACCTGTTCCTGAACAGAGGCGACTCGGCCGACGTATGCGTTACCGACGGGCGGATCAAACCCGAAACCCTGGAGTGGATAAAGTATGCCGCCGAAAGGGAGAAGCAGCGCGGACGCCAGGTTATAGCCATGATGCACCATAACCTTGTGGAGCATTTCAACATGCAGGCAACCCTTGCAGCCCCTTATGTCGTGGCCGATGCGGAAACGGTGCGTGAAGAGTTTATGAAACTTGGCATCAGGGTGGTGTTTACCGGGCATTTCCATATATCGGATGTTGCCAAAGGGGTCAGCAGCGACGGCTCGGAATACATTTACGATGTCGCTACCGGTTCGACGGTAACATACCCCTGCCCGTTCCGTAAAATAGCTCTCAATTACGATTATACGACAATGGATATAGTTTCGTCCATATTGCGCGACGTGCCTCTTGTCTCTGCCGGCAGCGGGAGTTTCGGGGTTTACGCCCGCGACAAGGTGATTAACGGTATCCCCTCCATGGTGGAAGGCATACTGGTCGATTACTGGAGCGTAGTACAGTCGGTCGTTGACGAATATATAGGCAACAATCCCCTTATAGGCAGCCTTATAACCTTGCCGGAAACCCCGGAAGAGATGTCGGCGCTTCTCGTAAGGCATCTCGGCGATGTTGCGGGCGATGTGTATATTACGTTCTCTGAAGGGAACGAGCATCTTAAGCTTACCGACGGCGTAATGCCCGGGATAGAGGCCGGGATAGACGGGATAGTAGGGGAAGTTGTATCGGGCCTTGCGCAAGGAACGGCTTCCGACTTGATAAAAGAGCAGCTGCTCCCCATGGTGGAAGAGATTCTCGGCAGCATAACGGGCAACATAACCTCTTACAATACGGCGTATGCAAGTATCAGTAACGACCATTACATATCGATAGGTCTCGACAATGTAACGTACGATATAGAGAAATACATGATAGAAGACTGCTATGCCGAAGACTGGGGAACTGTTTGCCTGCCCCGCGAGGCTTACCCCTTCAACGCTCAGGTGTACAGCGTAGCAGGTGTGGACGACAGGGAGATGCCCGGTTTCCTTTATCTCGATGCAGACAGCGACGGGGTTCTTGAAGCCGGCCAGCCGTACTTGTTCAGGGTTGTGAACGACGGGGATGCCGTGTTCTCTTACAGGGCATCGGACGAACCGGCCGAGGCGGTTCCGGTATCGGGACTTGTCGGTACGTACGATGCCTTGGAGGTCGCTGCGGATGCGGGCAACTATCTGCTCGATATCCGGGACGGCGATACCGGGTTCATGTGGTACGCCGCAACCCCCGAAAACTGTGCGCTTGACGCCAATATGGCCTGGTTGGACATAAGCGGGGTGCCGGTGGTTGAAAATCCGTCCGGATACGATATGAGCATTGCGTTCGCTCCGGCTGCGAGCAGCGGGGTAGAGGATGCGGTTGTTGAAGAGGACAGTCTCCCGGACAAGGTTGACGTGTATACGGCAGGTGGCGTCCTTCTCCGTTCCGGCATTGAAACCCGACAGGCTCTCGACGGTCTCCCGGCAGGCATATATATAGTCGGTGCAGACGGAAATTACAAACGCGTAATTGTCAATAACGGCAGGTAGCGGTAGCGTTGTTTGCCGGATGTGCGGGGGTGTCCGTTTTTATCCTCTTTCGGGCGCCTCCGCATTTTTTTATTCCGTAAAGCAAGGGTTTCCCGCTTCCGGTTCCGGGAATTAACAGGTGTATCGGGACCTTTATGTTCAGACCGGTTAAAGGGTGTGCAGTATATCCCTGGAATACTTCGTCCTTTTTGTCGGTTGTTGGCTTGTGCGGGTAAAACAAAAAAAAGTATCGGAATCATGTTCCGATACTTTTCTGTCTCTGTGGGCGTTTACGGATTCGAACCGCAGACCCTCTGCTTGTAAGGCAGATGCTCTAAACCAGCTGAGCTAAACGCCCTTTTTGCGTTGCTTTGTTTCCCAAAAGCGATGCAAAGATAAGGCTGTTTTTTTAATCTGCAAAAAAAAGAGAGAGTTTTTTTGTAAAAAAATAAACCTTTTTGCCGGCAGTGTTACTGCTGATGTGTGTATGTTATTGTGCGTCAATATCTTCGTGCTGATATCGCCGTTCTTTTGCGTATGGCTTCCGGTAACGGCGCCGCCGCATGGTTTGCCGGGGTGGGCGTTTTTATTGTGTAATCGGAGTTAAACTGTTATCTTCGCGGCCGTAACAACAGAACTTTCGATTATGGAATTTTCACCATTGACAGCGGTTTCGCCGATAGACGGACGTTACCATTCCAAAACGGCGGTACTGGCAGACTATTTTTCGGAGTATGCGCTTATCCGTTACCGCGTTTATATAGAAATAGAGTATTTCATAGCCCTTTGCGATTTGGGATTGCCTCAGCTCAAGGGGGTAACGCCCGATATCTATCCTGCTTTGCGCAGCATATACAAATGCTTCTCGCTCGATGATGCGAAGCATATCAAGGAGATAGAGTCGGTTACCAATCACGATGTCAAGGCCGTGGAGTATTTCATAAAGGAAAAATTTGATTCTATCGGTGGGCTCGACCCTTACAAGGAGTTTATCCATTTCGGCCTTACGTCGCAGGATATAAACAATACAGCCATACCGGTATCCATCAAGGAGGCTCTTGTCAACGTCTATTATCCGGCCGTAGAGGAACTTGTTGAAAAATGCCGTTCGTACGCCGAAGAGTGGATGCGCATCCCCATGCTTGCCAAGACACACGGCCAGCCTGCGTCCCCCACACGCCTCGGCAAAGAGATAATGGTGTTCGTTTACCGTCTGGAAAAACAGCTTTCCATAATGAAGAGCGTCCCCATAAGCGGCAAATTCGGCGGGGCGACCGGAAACTTCAATGCGCACAATATAGCCTATCCGGGGTATGACTGGCGCGGGTTTGCAAATTCCTTCCTTTCGCAGAAGCTCGGCATAGAGCGCGAGGAGTGGACCACGCAGATTTCAAACTATGACAACCTGGCGGCCCTTTTCGATGCCATGCACCGTATAAATACCATAATCGTGGACCTCGACCGCGACTTCTGGCAATATATTTCAATGGAGTACTTCAAGCAGAAGATAAAACCGGGAGAGGTAGGCTCGTCGGCCATGCCGCACAAGGTCAACCCTATCGACTTCGAGAACTCCGAAGGAAACCTCGGCATAGCCAATGCCGTGTTGGGACACCTTTCGTCGAAACTTCCCGTTTCGCGTTTGCAGCGCGACCTTACCGACTCCACCGTTTTGCGCAACGTGGGCGTACCCCTCGGGCACATGATGATAGCCATAGCCTCGACGATGAAAGGCCTTGGCAAACTGCTCCTTAACGAGGCCGCCATATCGGCCGACCTCGACAACATGTGGAGCGTGGTTGCCGAGGCAATCCAGACAGTTCTGCGCCGCGAAGGGTATCCCAAGCCATACGAGGCGTTGAAGGCTCTTACCCGGACCAACAGCGTGGTGGACGAAAAGGCGATACATGATTTCATAGCTACGCTCGACGTGTCGGACGCCGTAAAGGAGGAACTGCTCAAGATTACCCCGCATACATATACCGGGGTTTAAACTCCTGCCGTTTCCCCGTTTTGCGGGAGAGTGATGCAGGATATGCAATACAACAGAGGAACTCCGGAGAACAGTTGTTCTCCGGAGTTCCTCTGTTGTATCTTGTCGTTGCCGCGAAACCGGGCGGGGCGGACAAACTCCATGTCCGGTACGCGTTCTCCGGGCAGGGCATCCTTATCCCCGAAGAGCGGGAATGGTTTGAGCAGGGCAGTCGCGGTGATTGTTTCAGCCGCCGGCTTTAGCCATAAACTTTTCTGCGTTCACGATGTAACGGATATGGGTCCCGCACCCTATCTCCCCGTTGTCGTCGCTCGCTTCCACGCGGAACGTCAGTTTCCGTCCTTCCCGTGCTGTCAGCGTGGCGGTAGCGGAAACCGTGGCCCCGATTACGGAGGGACGCAGATGCCTGATGTCGAGTTCCGACCCGACTGTGGTCTCCCCTTCGCCGAGCAGCCCTGCCGCTGCCGTCCTGGCCGCCTTTTCCATTAATGCCGCCATTGCGGGCGTGGCGTATACAGGAAGGTCGCCCGAGCCTACCGTATCGGCTGTGTTCGAGTGGCTTACAGTTTCTTTTATCGTGCAGATAGTCTCTTCCATTGCTTTGTGTCGGTTAAAATAATGTCAATGTGGGGTGCGAGGCATCGTCCTCTTTTTTTGTATCGGACGGAAGTATTGCCTCTTTTTCGGGGTCTCTCCTCTTTCCGGCTTTTGCCGGAACCTCTTCCCGGGCTTCGATAAGTTCTATGTTGTTGCGTATTGCAAGGAGTTCGCGGCGGATATCCTGCAACCTTTGCAGCACGTCCATTGCAGAGGCCTCTTTTCCGCGGTTCTCCTTCAGCCGTTTGCGTGCACCCTCAAGCGTCAGTCCCTTGTCTTTCACAAGGTAGTGTATTAGTTTTATTGTATCCAGGTCGTCGTTGCTGTAGAACCGTATCCCGCGTCCCGACCTGCGAGGGTTTATTTCCTTGAATTCCTTCTCCCAGAAACGGAGGGCGGTTTCGTTTACGCCTACAATTCTGGCTACTTCGCTTATGGAGTAGAACTGTTTGCGCTCTTTGTCTGAATTGATTTGCGGCATGGCCCGTTTTGCAGTTACTGTACTTTTTTGTCTTACCTGTGTCGCAAAAATAATATTTTGGATTAATTTTGCAAATCGGTTTTGGAATTAAGCCGTACCGCAATTCGCTGCCGTATGGCGCTAACTATAATTTTATTTATACAGGAATATGTCTGAAGTGTTATCCTCCAAGGAGATACGAGAATCGTTCAAAAATTTTTTCCGCTCGAAAGGGCATGAGATAGTTCCGTCGGCGCCGATGGTCGTGAAGGGCGACCCGACACTGATGTTCACAAATGCGGGAATGAACCAGTTCAAGGATGTCATACTGGGAAATGCCCCGAGAAAGTTCCCGCGTGTTGCCGACTCGCAGAAATGCTTGAGGGTAAGCGGAAAGCATAACGACCTTGAAGAGGTGGGGCTTGACACATACCACCATACCATGTTCGAGATGCTCGGCAACTGGTCGTTCGGCGACTATTTCAAGAAAGAGGCGATAAGTTGGGCATGGGAATACCTGGTGGATGTCCTGCGGCTCGACCCCGACAGGTTGTATGCCACGGTTTTCGAGGGGTATGAGCCCGAAGGGTTGTCGCGCGACGACGAGGCCGCCGGTTACTGGGCGGAGCATCTTCCCGAATCGCACATCCTCAACGGGAACAAGCATGACAACTTCTGGGAAATGGGCGATACCGGACCCTGCGGCCCGTGCTCCGAGATACACATCGACCTGCGGCCCGATGAAGAGAGGGCTGCGGTCGACGGCCGTACGTTGGTGAACGCCAACAACCCTCAGGTGATAGAGATATGGAATCTCGTGTTCATGCAATACAACCGTAAGGCCGACGGCTCATTGGAACCCCTTCCGGCCAAGGTTATAGATACAGGCATGGGTTTTGAACGCCTCTGCATGGCGATACAGGGGAAAACGTCGAATTACGATACCGACGTGTTCCAGCCTATAATCCAGGCCATAGGGCAGATGTGCTCCATAAAGTACGGCGACGACAGGCAGAGCGACATTGCCATGCGCGTGGTGGCCGACCACTTGCGTACGGTCGCTTTCGCCATAACCGACGGCCAGTTGCCGTCAAATGCCAAGGCGGGCTATGTAATACGCCGCATTTTGCGCCGCGCGGTGCGTTACGGATATACTTTCCTCGGACGTCAGACGCCGTTTATCTGTTCGCTTATTCCGGTGCTTGTCGACACCATGGGCGATGCCTATCCCGAACTGAAGGCGCAGGAAGAGCTTATCCGCAAGGTGATAAGGGAAGAGGAAGAGGCGTTCCTGCGTACTCTTGCAACGGGGATGAAACTGCTGGACAAGGTAGTGGCAGAGGCCAGGAGTGCAGGGGCAACCGAAATATCCGGCAAGGATGCATTCACTCTGTACGATACTTACGGGTTCCCTCTTGACCTTACCCAGCTTATACTTAAGGAAAATTCCCTCTCGGTAGACGTGGAGGCCTTTACGCGCTTCATGCAGGAGCAGAAAGAGCGTGCACGCAATGCCGCGGCCGTAGAAACGGGCGATTGGGTAAACGTCCGCGACGGGGTGCAGCAGTTTGTGGGGTACGACCTTACCGAATGCGATACCGAGATATTGCGTTACCGCAAGGTGGTTCAGAAGAACAAGACCCTTTACCAGATAGTTTTGAGCCGAACGCCGTTCTACGCCGAAATGGGCGGTCAGGTAGGCGATACGGGGGTTCTCGTGTCGGAAAACGGGGAGACTACAGAGATAATAAATACCGTTTCTGAGAACAACCTCGGCATGCAAATAGCCCAAAAACTGCCGTCGGACGTATCGGCTCCGTTTGTGGCGCGCATCGATACCGCGAAGCGTACAGCCACGGCTTGCAACCACACTGCAACGCACTTGTTGCACGAGGCCTTGCGCGAAGTGCTCGGGACGCATGTCGAACAGAAAGGTTCGTATGTGTCGCCCAAGTTCCTCCGCTTCGACTTTTCGCATTACCAGAAACTTACGCCCGAGGAGATACGCCGCGTGGAGCATCTGGCAAACGGCAGGGTAAGGACGTGCATCCCCCTCGACGAGCATCGCGATGTGCCCATTGCCGATGCTAGGGCCATGGGGGCCATGGCGCTGTTCGGAGAGAAGTACGGCGACAAGGTGCGCGTTATCCGCTACGGCACGTCGGTAGAACTTTGCGGAGGGACGCATGTAGCCAATACCGGGATGATAGGTATGATAAAGATTGTTACCGAGAGTTCCATAGCTGCCGGCATACGGCGTATAGAGGCAATTACCGGCGAAACGACCGAAAAGGCCGTAGACGAGCAGCAGGATATGATGAGGGCAATGAAGCTGCTCTTCAACAACGCCCCCGACTTGATGGCCTCGATACGCAAGACCATAGAGGAGAACGCCGATTTGCGCCGTCAGGCGGAAGAGTTTACAAAAGAGCGGATAAAACGCCTTAAAGAGATTATAATCAAGAATATCGACAAGTCGTCGGGTGTCAAGGTCGCAAAATTCTGCGGTACCATAATGCCCGAAGTAATAAAGGATGTGGCATTCCAGCTGAGAGGCGAGGTTGGAGAACACTTCATATTCGTGGCTGGGACAATATCGCCCGAAGGGAAGCCGCTTCTTACGGTAATGTTGAGCGACGACATGGTGAAGTCGGGGCTGAATGCCGCGGCCCTGGTCCGTGAAGGCGCGAAACTTATAAGCGGCGGCGGAGGCGGCCAGGCGCATTTTGCGCAGGCCGGAGGCAAGAATGCCGAAAAACTGCCTACGGCGGTCGATTCCATAATTGCTTCTGCCGTGAAGTAGGCAAGGTTATGCGAATATGTTTTTTATAATTACATTTGCTTTCCGGTTGCAATGCGTGTCGCGGCATGCAGAGAGTGGCAACGGGCATGTATAACAGATAAATTGTAATCCGTAATGAGGAAATGGCGTATTGAAGATTCTGCCGAGTTGTACAATATCAACGGGTGGGGCCTCAAGTATTTTTCCATAAACGAAAAGGGGCATGTCGTGGTAACTCCCAAGGAGAACTGTGCATCGGTCGATTTGAAGGAGCTTATGGACGAGTTGCAGTTGCGCGATGTTACGGCTCCGTTGCTTGTGCGTTTCCCCGACATACTCGACAACCGCATAGAAAAAATCTCCAACTGTTTTAAACGGGCGGCCGAAGAGTACGGCTATAAAGGGGAGAACTTCATAATATACCCTATCAAGGTAAACCAGATGCGCCCGGTGGTGGAGGAGATAGTGAGCCACGGCAAGAAATTCAACATTGGCCTGGAAGCGGGTTCCAAGCCGGAGTTGCATGCGGTTCTTGCAACCAACGTCGACAAGAACTCCCTTATAATATGCAACGGCTACAAGGACGAGAATTTCATCGAACTGGCCCTGCTGGCGCAGAAAATGGGCCGGCGCATATTCCTCGTTGTCGAGAAGGTCAGCGAACTGCCCCTTATAGCCAGCATAGCCAAACGCCTTAAAATATCCCCCAACATAGGCATCCGCATAAAACTCGCAAGCAGCGGGAGCGGCAAATGGGAAGAGTCGGGGGGCGATGTAAGCAAGTTCGGGCTCAATTCCAGCGAACTGCTCGATGCCCTCGATTTCCTTGAAAAGAACAAGCTCAAGGAGTGCGTAAAGCTGATACATTTCCATATAGGAAGCCAGGTTACCAAAATCCGCAGGATAAAGAACGCGCTTCGCGAAGCGTCGCAGTTTTACGTGCAGATGCGCAATCTGGGGTACAACATAGAGTTCGTGGATATAGGCGGCGGCCTCGGGGTGGATTACGACGGCACCCGTTCGTCCATGAGCGAGAGCAGCATGAACTACTCCATACAGGAGTACGTGAATGACTCGATATGGGCTTTGGTCGATGCATCGAACAAGAACAACATTCCGCATCCCAACATAATAACCGAATCGGGACGTTCGCTTACGGCGCACCATTCGGTGCTGATATTCGAGGTGTTGGAAACCGCGCACCTGCCTGAGTGGGATGACGAAGACGATTTGCCCGAAGACGCCCACGAACTGGTGAAGGACATGTACCAGTTGCGGAACGCCGTAACGTCGCCGCAGCTTATAGAGACATGGCACGATGCCCTGCAGATCCGCGAGGAGGCTCTCGACCTTTTCGGCCTCGGCCTGTTCGACCTGCGCAACAGGGCGTTGGTAGAGCGTCTTTTCTGGAGCATAGCCCGCGACGTTTACAGCATGGCCATGGATTTGAAGCATCCGCCCGAGGAGCTCAGGAAAATAGCCAAGATGTTGCCCGACAAGTATTTCTGCAACTTCTCGCTTTTCCAGTCGCTTCCCGATACGTGGGCGATAGACCAGATATTCCCCATAATGCCTATCGCATACCTTGACGAAAAGCCGTCGTGCAATGCCACGTTGCAGGATATCACGTGCGATTCTGACGGGAAGATAGCCAATTTCGTGTCGCAGCAGAGCATAATAAGCCATTTGGCGGTGCATAACCTGAAGAACCGCAAAGGCCCGTATTACATAGGGGTTTTCCTTGTTGGAGCCTATCAGGAGATACTGGGCGACATGCACAACCTGTTCGGCGACACCAATGCCGTGCACGTCAGCGTAGACAGCGAAGGGTACGAGGTTGAGCAGATAATCGACGGCGAGACGGTTGCCGAGGTACTGGATTATGTGCAGTATAACCCAAAGAAAATGGTGCGCAGCCTTGAAACGTGGGTTACGGCATCGATGAAGTCGGGGGTGATTACTCCGGAAGAAGGGCGCGAATTCCTTTCCAATTACCGTTCCGGACTATACGGTTATACATACCTTGAACGCGATTGATTCTGCCGCAATGCGTTATTTCCTGTTTTTGTCGTACGACGGAAGTGCATACCATGGCTGGCAGACGCAGCCCAATGCCCTTTCCGTGCAGCAGGTGGTTGAAGAGTCCCTTTCGCTGATACTCCGTTTCCCGGTCTCGATTACCGGTGCGGGACGTACCGATGCCGGGGTGCATGCCGTTTCCATGCCCGCCCATTTCGATACGGAAACGCCCATAGGCGGATACGGCGTATTCCTGAACCGTTTGAACTCCCTGCTCCCCCGCGATATTGCCGTGCAGCGGATAGTACCTGTCAGTCCCGACGCCCATGCCCGGTTCGATGCCCTGTACCGCACGTACCATTACTATTTGTCGGGGTGTAAAGACCCGTTCCGGGCGCGTTATTCGTACCGCTATTCCGGTTCGCTCGATTTCGATGCCATGAACGCAGCGGCCGAATACCTGAAAACAGTTTCCGACTTTACCAGTTTCAGCAAGCTGCATACCGATACCCGCACAAACATCTGCAAGGTAACGGAAGCCCGCTGGGAGGCGTGCGACGGACAGATGCGCTTTGTCATTACCGCCGACCGCTTTTTGCGCAACATGGTGCGCGCCGTTGTGGGAACGCTGCTCGAGGTGGGGCGGGGGAAGATGACGATGCAGCAGTTCGTCCGCGTGATAGAAAGCAAGAACCGTTGCAGTGCGGGCACGTCCATGCCGGCAAACGCCCTTTTTTTGACGGAAGTGGGGTATCCCGACGAAATTTTTGAATACAATTGAAAATAAATTTTGTTGTTTTGCAATAAACGATTAATTTTGCAGCGCAAAAGCCAATCGGGGTGTAGCACAGTTGGCAGCGCGCCACGTTCGGGACGTGGAGGTCGGAAGTTCGAGTCTTCTCACCCCGACAGATAACGGAAACCGTGTCGAAAGCAATTTCGGCGCGGTTTTTTTTGTCTCCGGTCCGGAGTCATCCGGTGAAAAACGCCCTCTCTCCCCGCCGCACCATGCCGTCGATCCGACATTTGCCGCTCCTCTCTCTCTCTGTTGTCGGCATGTGCCGTTGAATCTTAGCAGAAACGTAACACAACCGAAATATTATTGCAACAACATCTTTGCAACTTTGAGCCGTCAAGGACAAATACATGCCGTATTATGGAGATGAACAGTTTCGACTACCGTGTAGAGGCCGTTGCAGACGGCGGGTATTTCGCTTATTGCGCCGGCAACCTGCTCTGTTGCGCATACGGCGAAACTTCGGAAGATGCTTGTGAAAGGCTTGAACAGGTAGTGGCCGATTACATGAGCGACTTTTGCATGGTGGAGGAATATTCGTGATTTCCCGCAAGGCGGTAGCCGTCGGCGGAGAGTCCGCCGTGCGGTAAAGGGATTGGAGAAGGCATATTCAAAAAAACGGTTTCAATGAAAGTTCTGTTTGTTATTCAGGGGGAAGGCCGCGGACATCTGACCCAGGCGCTGGCAATGGCCGGGATGCTCAGGCGCAACGGGCACGAAATAGCCGAGGTGCTTGTGGGCAAGAGCAATTTCCGTACTCTTCCCGCGTTTTTCAGCGACGGGATAAAGGCTCCCGTAAAACGCTTTCTCAGCCCCAATTTCCTTCCCTCCCCGTCAAACAGGCGGGTTGCCCTCCTGCGTAGCGTGTGGCACAATCTCTTTTCCCTGCCCGAATATATGGAGAGTATCCGGTTTATAAACCGGCGTATCAAGGAGAGCGGAGCCGACCTGGTGGTGAACTTTTATGAACTGCTTACCGGTATGGCATATCTCTTTTATCGGCAGTCCGTACCCCAGGTGTGCGTGGCACATCAGTACCTGTTCCTGCATCCCGATTTCGTTTTTCCGGAGGGCAAAGGGGAGACGGGCCTGTTTTTCCTCCGTCTCTTCACGCGCCTTACAAGCCTGGGCGCAACCGAACGCCTTGCCCTCTCTTTCGCTCCGATGCGCGACGTGGCGTCGCAGAAGATACGCGTAGTGCCGCCGTTGCTGCGCCCCGAAGTTCTCTCGTGCAAGGCCGAAAGCGGCGATTATATTCACGGGTATATGCTCAACGCCGGTTTCAGCAAGGATGTCATGTCGTGGCATCGGCAGAATCCCGATACTCCGTTGCATTTCTTCTGGGACAAGGCAGATGCCGGCGATGAATACAGGGTGGACGACCGCCTGACCTTCCACAAAATAAACGACTCCAAGTTCCTCTCCATGCTTGCCGGGTGCAAGGGGTATGCCACGACGGCCGGGTTTGAATCGGTGTGCGAGGCCATGTATCTGGGCAAACCGGTGCTGATGGTGCCGGTGCATATAGAACAGGATTGCAATGCGTACGATGCCGTAAGGCACGGAGCGGGGATTGTCGCCGAAGAATTCGACCTCTCCCGTTTGTCGGAGTTTGCCGGCCGTTATGTCCCGAATACCGGTTTCCGCCGTTGGGTAGACGGGTGCGGGAATGCCGTAATGGCGGTTCTGGAAGAGGTCGCGTACCGACGCCGGTACGCCGGCACCGTACCGGCGCTGCGTTACGGAAGTTACATCTGATACCTTCAGTTTATCAATCAATATTATTTCTACAATTTTGCTTTTGTGTATGCCGCCGGCAGGAATTATGCCGGCGGCTTTTCCTGTATCGCCCGGTATTGCTTGCGCGGTGCGCGGAGCCGGCATGGCCGACCTTTCCGTATAGGGCGGATTGCGGTAATGGTAAAAATATAAATATGCGGTAATTTTACCATATACTGTTGTATAATTACAACACAACATTTATCTTTGTTCTGTCCAAACAATCGGATGCCGTACCCCGGAATCCGATAACCTGAAGCCTCTTTTTGATTTCAATATTTTATTGTTTTAAATTATCGGTGTTATGAAACGGAGTTGTTTTAAAAAAGAAAAAGAGGAGGATTTTATAAGGGCCTATGAAGAGGAGTTGAAATCATTGGGAGAGATAGCCCCGTATCTGTCGCGCGAGGCGATTATAAACAGGGCGTTGCATAGCGGGAAGGGGCGTTATTACATATCGTTCGACGAGGCCGCGCGCAATGTGCGCAAGATTATCAACCGCCACCCTATCAGTTGCAAGAACCTGTGCAAGGCGTCGATGTACGAGGAGCTTTCGCGCAAGGTTATGGACTATTTGAAGCGGAAGCCCAATTCCACGTACCGTGAGGCTCTCTATACCCTTTTGGCCGAAGACAGGGCCTCGAGGTTCTTTTTCGGCGTCCAGACGGCGCGCCTTATACTTGACCGCAACCGTAACCGCAAGCGCAATGTGGCCGTGGCCTGAACTGCGGGCATGGGAAAAATAAAGGTTTTTTGTATTGAAAAAGAGGAGGATTCTGTTTATGAAAAAGATATATGCAACAATAAGGGTAAGGAAGAGCGACATATTGAAGGAACTGACGCGCCGTACGTCCTGTACGGCCATGGCGGCGATGCCGGACAAGGAGGCCGCGCCCGGGTGGTCGGACAAGATAATTGTCGGCAGCGACGATTACGGGATGTGCCGGCCGGCAATGGACGAGGCGTTTTCAAAAATCCGGGACGTGCTGTTCGCGTATGCGGCCAACGGGTGTGAAGGGGCTTTTGTCGATACCGGCGAAGACTATCTGTTCCGGATTGCGATAGAGTCGTCGGGTGGCGGCGATGTTCCCTCGCACATAACGCGGCATGTAAAGGAGGCCTTTGTAAGTTATGTGCTCTCGGTGTGGTTTTCCGAGCGTATTCCCGAAAAGGCGGCGTACCTTATGTCGCAGTTCGAGGTGCTGATGTCCATGATAAGGGTGTCGCTCTGCCGCAGGAAAGAGCGCATCCGCCGTCCGGTATCCTATTTCTGATACCGGAAGGGCGGGGTTGTCGTGCGGGCTTTCCGGTATGCGCTGGGCAGGGCGGGGCGGCATGGTTTTTGAATATGTAAGATTAATGCATTATCTTTGCTGCACTCGGCATAACCGAACCTTACGGTTTGTTTCTGCTTTAGTTTGCATTACTTCGCTGCGGAGCGGCGGAGACGGGGCGCACGGGAACATCCGGCATCGCCCGGGTGTTTACAGGCAGTGCAGGGCCTCCAGTTTTCCGCAGGGGATGCAGTAACACGGAAACCCGGCAGGTATCATGACAAACCGGAGGACGCCGTACGATATGATTTTAAACCGAAAAGAATAAATCTATGAATCTGGAAAATTTGTCTTCCGCCACAACCGTGTCCAATACCGGCGTGGCGCAACTTGTCAAGAATGTTTACATGTGGATGACGCTCGCCCTCGGGGTAACCGGCGTGGTTGCCCTCGCCGTTGCGGGGTCCGAGCAGCTGATGCTGTCATTGTTCAGCAACAGCGCCATATTCTGGGTGCTGCTTATAGCTGAAATAGGGCTGGTATTCTACATATCGGCGAGAATAATGAAAATATCCTTTGCTACGGCTACAACGCTGTTCATGCTCTATTCCGTTATAAACGGCGTTGTGTTGTCCGCTCTTTTTGCCATGTATACGAAGGCGTCCGTTGCATCGGCGTTCTTCGTAACGGCAGGTACATTCGGGGCGATGAGCCTGTACGGGTATTTTACCAAACGCGACCTTTCGTCTATTGGCAACATCCTGTTCATGGCGCTGATAGGCCTTATAATAGCAACGGTGGTAAATATCTTCTTTGCCAGCGACACCCTCTATTGGGTGATAACCTACGCCGGCGTACTGATATTCGTCGGGTTGACCATATACGATACGCAGAAGATAAAGCGGATGCTCTACGGAATGGAGATAAACGAAACGTCGCAGAAACTTGCGCTGCTCGGTGCGCTTACGCTCTATCTCGATTTCATAAACCTGTTCCTTTACTTGCTCAGGATACTGGGCGACAGGCGCTGACATATCGCTGCGGGCAGAAAAAACAGGCGGGAGCATACCGTAAAGGGGCGGTATGGCTTCCGTCGTTTTTTTGTCTCCCGAGGCGGCTGCGGCCCGCGAAGCGGCATATTCCCGCCGCATTCCTGCAATTCCGGGCGCGCCTGCCTGTGCGGGCGTTTTCATGCATGTTTTATCGTCTGCCGTTTTTAACGGAAAAATAAAGTTGTAAATTTTTTTATTTCAAAATAATAAATTAATTTTGCCGTATATTGTGTGCAGGAGGGCTGCTCCCATGCAACTCCGTGTAGGACGGGCGGCAGCACAATAAAGTACGGCCTCGTGCGTTTATAGTATGCGTTTAATTAGGAAACATATAATCTAAACTTTTAATCATCAAAAACAAACTTAATTTATTTCTATTATGGGAACTATCAATTCTGCGCCTAAAAAGGCAAAAAGATTCCGTGGTATTGAATCAGCATTTCTCGTTATAGTTTGCTGCTTCATTGTTGCATTATGCGTATTTATGTTCGTTCTTGGCGATCCCGCAAACTTCGCTGACGGCGATGTAGAGTCGGGACACCCTCTGAATATGCTCGGTACTGTTTATAGGGGCGGTGTTATAGTGCCTATCCTTCAGACCCTGTTCCTTACCGTTATCGTTTTGAGTATAGAAAGGGCTATAGCTCTTGTCAAGGCAAACGGCGCAGGCAAAACGACCAAATTCGTTTCCAATATCAAGGACGCTTTGATAGCAGGCGACATCAAGAAGGCTCACGAACTTTGCGACAAGCAGAAAGGTTGCGTAGCAAGCGTTATCACCTCGGTTCTTCTGAAATATGAGGAAATGGAAAACTCTCCCAAACTCACCAAAGAACAGAAACTCGCTACCATACAGCAGGAAGTTGAAGAGGCTACCGCTCTCGAGCTCCCCTCGTTGAACCAGAACCTCGTGGTTGTTGCAACCCTTACCACTCTCGGTACTCTTGTAGGTCTTCTCGGAACAGTGTTGGGTATGATCAAGTCGTTCTCCGCTCTTGCAAGTGAAGGCGCTGCCGACTCCGTTGCCCTCTCGGCCGGTATATCCGAGGCTCTTGTAAACACCGCTTTCGGTATATTGACCGGTGCTTTGGCAGTTATCTCCTATAACTTCTTTACAAGCAAAATAGACAAAATAACCTACGCAATAGACGAAATAGGTTTCTCAATAGTTCAGACTTACGCTTCTACGCACGAATAAACATTTTAACCACATACATATAAGATTATGCCAAGAGTAAAAGTAAAACGTAAAAGTACATTCATCGACATGACGGCGATGAGTGACGTAACTGTGCTTTTGCTTACATTCTTTATGTTGACCTCTACTTTCGTGCAGAAGGAGCCGGTTCAGGTAACTACGCCTAAATCGGTATCGGAAATCAAGATTCCCGAAACCAACATTCTGCAAATATTGGTAGAGCCTAACGGTAAAATGTTTATGAGCCTCGATAATCAGGGCGACAGAATGAACGTTCTACAAAATGTAGGCGCACAGTACGGAGTTGAGTTTACTCAGGAAGAGATTCTCTCTTTCAAGCTGCTCCCCTGCTTCGGCGTTCCGGTAAAGGATATGAAAGCATTCCTGGGCTTGAAGTCGGATGTGCAGGATCAGGCGTTAAAGGGTAAAGTCAAAGGTATTACAGCCGGAATCCCGTGCGATTCCGTGAACAATGAGCTGAAGGTGTGGGTAAAACAGGCCCGCGGGGTGAATCCCGATTTGAGGATAGCCATCAAGGCGGCGGCCGAAACTCCCTATCCCATAATCCACCAGTTGATGTCCTCGTTGCAGGATATTCGCGAGAACCGTTACAACCTTATAACTACCCTCAAGAATATCAAAGAGGATGAGTAGTTTTTAACATCATGGAGGATATAACAATATGGCAGATATAGAACAAAAAGACGGCACCAGCAAGCAGAAAAAATTCACCATCCGTGTGGACTTCACCCCTATGGTGGACATGAACATGCTTCTGATTACCTTCTTTATGCTTTGTACGACGCTCAGCAAACCCCAGACAATGGAGATAAGCATGCCGTCGAACGACAAGAACATAACGGAGGAAGACCAGACCAAAGTAGCCGCTTCGCGTGCAATAACAGTCCTTCTTGGCGGCGACGACCGCGTATTCTACTATGCGGGCGAGCCCAATTACGAAGATTACAACTCCCTCAAGGAAGTCTCTTTCAATGCCGACGGCCTGAGAGCGGTCCTTACCGAGAGGAACTACGACGTAATACAGAAGATAAACGACCTGAAGCGCGAGAAGCTGGAGACGAACATGTCGGACGAGGACTTCAACAAGCGGGCATCCGAAATCAAGAACGTGAAGACGGCCCCCGTTGTGATGATAAAGGCTTCGGACGAGAGTACGTACGAGAACCTGATAGACGCTTTGGACGAAATGCAGATTTGCAGCATAAGCAAATATGCGATAGTCGACATCGCCGAGGGGGATTTGTTCCTTATGGAGAATCTCGAAACCAAAGGCGGTTTGACCGACCAGATAGACAAGTCTCAATTATAAAAACAGTAACACCTAAAAAGAGAAAGAACAATGGCAAACATGGATTTAAGTTCACAAGAATGGTGTGACCTGATTTTTGAAGGGAGAAACAAGGCGTACGGCGCGTATGATATGCGCCAGTCATCGCCGAAACGTCATAATCTGGCTACACTGATAGTGGTGGTAGTGGCATTACTGGCTTTTACGTTACCCAAACTGGTACGTAACATGATACCCGAGAAGACCGAGGACATAGCAATGACCGAGGTTACCACTCTCGCGGACTTGAAGGAAGCCGAGGTGAAAAAGAACGAGGAGTTGAAACCCCTTACCCAGACACCTCCCCCGCCCCCACTGAAAAGTTCTATCAAATTTACCGCACCGGTGATCAAGAAGGACGAAGAGGTAAGCGATGAGGACGAAATAAAATCGCAGGAAGAACTTACCGAAAGCAAGGTAACCATCTCCATCGCCGACGTGAAAGGTAATGACGAAGAGCACGGGCAGGATATAGCGGACTTCAGGGAAGCTATAAAACCCGTTGTTGAAGAAGATAACAAGGTATGGGAAATAGTTGAACAGAAACCCCAGTTCCCCGGTGGCGAGGCTGCGCTCATGCAGTATATCCGCGACAACATGCAGTATCCTACAATTGCGCAGGAGAACGGTATCCAGGGTAGGGTGGTAGTTCGCTTCGTCGTATCGAAGGACGGTTCGGTCCGCGACGTAACCGTAATGCGCGGTGTCGACCCTTCGCTCGACAAGGAAGCCATAAGGGTGGTAAAATCGCTCCCGAACTTTATCCCGGGTAAACAGAACGGGCACGCCGTAAACGTTTACTACATATTACCGGTTAGCTTCAGGCTGATGTAAGTCCTATTTATTGTTAAAATACAAGGACACTGTAAAATATCGCACGTTTGTTCCGTTATATATATGATGGCGCAAACGTGCGGATATTTTCAAAAAAGAATGTAATTATGATGCGTACCGCAAAAGAAAACGGTGAAGGGAACGAATCGGGCAGAACCCCTGTCGTAATAAACATAGGCTACCTTTTCGGGGCGATAATGCTGGTAGTCTATTTCGGGATGGCCTATCTGCTGCTCCTTACGGATTTGTTCAAAGAGGTGTTCAATCCGGTTTTGAGATATGCATTCGGTTTCCTTTTCATGATTTACGGGGTATTCAGGGCGTACCGCTTTATAAAATACAAAGGTTACAGATAAATGTAAGAGTATGAAAAAAATATATCCCCTTATACTGATAGCGGCAGCATTTACCCTTTCCTGCAACAGACAGGGCAAGACCTATTCCGACACCCCCACTTCAGGGGTAGTAACGATAAGTTGCGACGAAACTTTCGCCCCCGTTCTCGACCAGGAGATAAACATCTTTGAATACCAGTATCCCGAAGCAAGCATTATTCCCATATACACGAGCGAGGTTGAAGCAATGAACCTGCTTGTAACGGACAGCGTAAGGATGGCGGTAGCTACCCGCGACCTTACCGATGCCGAGAAAAGCGCGTTGCGTCAGAAGCAGCTTATACCGCGCAGCGTGCATATAGCCACCGACGGGGTTGCATTGATAATAAACAGGCAAAACACCGATTCGCTGCTTACAGTGCAGCAGTTGAAAGACATTTTTACCGGAAAGATAACATCGTGGAAACAGATTAACCCCAAATCGCGCATTCAGGATTTTTCTGTCGTTTTCGATGACAAGAACTCGAGCACCGTCCGTTTTGCGATCGATTCCATATGCGGCGGTCAGCCCCTTGCCACTGAAAGGCTCTATGCGCAGGGAGGCAACGAAAAGGTAATAGACTATGTTGCCGAGACGCCCGGTGCAATAGGGATTATCGGCGCAAGCTGGGTGGGCAATAAAAGCGACTCGACCAATCTGTCGTTTTCCGAAAGGGTTCGCGTAGTAGGGTTGAGCCGCGAATCGTTTGCGAACCCCGCAAACAGCTACAAGCCGTACCAGGCGTATATAGCGCAGAGGCTGTATCCCCTGACGCGGAACATATACATGATAAACACTTCGCCCCGAATGGGGCTGATAAGGGCGTTCTCGGCCTTTACGGCGTCGCACAAGGGGCAACAGATAATACTCAAGAGCGGTATGATGCCGGCAACGCAATATGTCCGTATCGTATCGATAAAGGATGAATAAAACGTTTATAATATAAAAATTACCATTATGCGCAGAAGAATTGTTTTATTTGCTGCATTGTTGTTTGCCGCAGGTTTTTCAACCGCAGCACTTGCAGAGAGTTATACCGACGGTATAGACTATTACAAGTCGGGTCAGCCGGAAAGGGCGAAAATAATACTGAACAAGACGCTGAACGACCCCACCACTTACAAGGCCGAGGCGTACTACTATCTCGGCGAGTCGGAATTCGCACTCGGGAACAAGGAAGCAGCCAAAGGGTACTACGACCAGGGTATTGCATCGGATGCAAACTATCCTTTCAACTACATAGGGCTCGGCAAGCTCCTGTTGCAGAATACCGAGACGCACAAGGAGGCTTCGTCCAAATTCAAACAGGCGGTAAAACTGGCCAAGAAAGCCAACAGCGTTGCCGGCGTGAATACCGATATAGCACGCGCTTATTTCGAGGCCGGAATGCCCGACTACAAAAAATATCTGAACGATGCCCTCAAGTTCGATGACCGCTATGCTCCCGCATACGTGCTTCAGGGCGATATATTTGCAAAGGAGAACAATTCGGGCGAGGCTGCCGGCATGTACGAAATGGCGCACAGTTTCGACTCGGGGTGTATCGAGGCATACGTAAAATATGCGCTTCTCCACTATCCTATCAACCCCCGTTTCGCAACATCGAAACTCGAAGAACTCCTGAGCGGGCATCCCTCCTCGGCCATAGCCCAGAGGGAATTGGCAGAAGCCTACTTCAACGCCGGACGCTTCAACGATGCGGTTTCGGCATATGCAAGGTATATGGCAAACCCCAACCACTTTGCAAGCGACCGCTCGCGTTATGCGGCCCTCCTCTATTTCGACAAGAAATATGAAGAGTCCCTTACGCTTATCGAACAGGCCCTTCCCGAAGAACCGGACAACCTTATACTCAACCGTTTTGCAATGTACGACAACTTCGCACTCGAGAACTTCGAGCAGGCTGCCGATTTCGGAAAGGCGTTCATGAACAACCCGGCCAATGCCAAGTTCCTCACCAGCCAGGACTATATGGTATATGGCGGTGCCCTGAAGGAACTCGACCGTCCCGAAGAGTATGTTGCAGCACTTGAGGCAGCAGTCAAGGCCGACCCGTCCAAGCCCGAGATTTACAAGGAACTCAGCGATGCTTACGGAACGGCAGGCCAGATGTTGAAGAGCGCCGATGCGATGTCGAAATATATGGAGATGATAGAAGACGAGGTGTTGACGGCCGACTTCTATTCACTGGGTAAAATATATTATCAGGCAGCACACGCAGCAGAAGCTCCCGAAGAGAAGATATCCCTCTTCCAGAAAGCCGACAGCCTCTTTGCGATAGTAACCGAAAGGGCTCCCGAAAATTATCTCGGTTATTTCTGGCGTGCACGTGCAAATACGGGTATGGACCCCGAGACCGAGACCGGTCTGGCAAAACCGTATTACGAGAAAGTGATAACCATGCTCGAGGCCGAGGGCAGCACCGGAAGTTCCATAATAGAGGCATATCGCTATATGGGGTATTACCATTACCTTAAAGAGTATGCCGAGAATGTGCAAGGGTATCCCGAAACAAAGAAGTGGTGGAACAAGATACTCGCCATAAATCCCGAAGACAGCATTAAGGATGCAATGTCGCAGCTTGAGTAAGGCAAGCGGGAATAACACACTCACTAACAAAGCAACATGAAGCCGACCCAAAAGTAATTTTGAGGTCGGTTTCTTTTTGTTTTATTGTAGCTAATGGATTCTTCATGGACCTTTGACAGGACTCAGGTATTTTAGAAGTTCGGAAGCATTTTTTAAGGATAATTTTGCGAGTGTATGG
>CASFRS010000005.1 GCA_949297125.1 uncultured Bacteroidales bacterium | reverse complement strand
TCGGTTTCAACGTCTATCGGGTCTTCGCTGCCGTTGGCCGTAAACGAGTTGATCAACGGCATTGCGCCTACCGCTGCGGGAGATATCTGTATGTATCCCCTGTATATGTCGGTCTGTCCGTCTATGGTTACGTGAAGGTCATACAACCCTTCGTCTTCCAACGATGTGGTGAAGCTGCTCGCCGTCGTGGAGTACTGCTGCGAGTCGTCGCTGGCTTTCTTTATTACCCAGTCGGCTGCCGAGTGGTTCGGGTCGTCGAACCCTATCGTGAATTCTTCCCCGGCCTTGATTACCGGTTTGTCTATCGAGAACCCTTCTACTATGTCGGCTGCCGGTACGTCCATCCAATCGCTCCACGTTATGGCCGACTCGCTCTTGCCGTCGAGGCTTACGGCCGATACGCCTATCTTTATCCGCTTGCCCGAAAGGTCGGCATCGTACGGTGCGCCTACTACATAGGCTGCCCACGAGGTGGTGGCCGTACACATTACCGGCTCTGCTCCTTCCTGCTGGGTGTATACCTTGAAGTACCATGTGTCTACGTCGATGTTGTATACCGGAGCCTGCTGGTTGGACGGCATGTCGAATATGACTTTGGCGTCTACTCCCTTATAGTTGCGGGCAAGGGTCTTGGCTGTCTCTATCTGGGGCTGCTGCGGCGTTGCCGTTTCCCCGCGCGTAAGGGATATTTCTCCTATGAGAACCTTGAAGTCCGACGTCGTATTGGTGAATTTCAACCCTATCAGCGCAAGGGTCTGGTCGATAAGGGCTATTCCCTGACGGCCGCCTACGGCTATGTCGGCTACTTCCCAGCCGTCGCTTGTGCCGGCGTTGCTGGCTATGTTGCGCGATATTTCCGCTGCTCCTGTGCCGGAGAGGCTCTCTTCGGTCGCACAGGCCCAGGCCATCGTCCCGCTTCCGGATACTACCTTGTAGCGTATCAGAAGACGGTCGCCCGACTTGGTCGCGTATTTGGTCTTGAAGAGCTGAAGGTATGCCTGGTCGGTCTCGCCCGATATCTGGAGGCAAGAGCCCCCGAACCATGCGTCATCCCATGTGAACTCGGCTGTAAGCTCGTCAGATACGTCGGCGGCGTCCTTGCCCATGAAGTTCTTTGTCCACCACCAGCGCCATGTGGGAAGGTAGTCCTGGATTCCGATGTTGTACCACTCGTTGTTGAACGTGGTCTCGCCCTCTACATTGAAGAACTGTCCGTTTCCGAGGTTGAAGTACGTTACGAACGGGTCGCCGGCAAGGTCGTCGCACGTCAGGGAACTGCGCGCCACGATGAAGCTGGAGAAGCCGTGGAAATTGGTCGCCTTCGACGAGTGTACGAGGGAGTTGTTTATGGCCGGTGCATTGACCGGGTTATAGGACGAACCGGTGAACGAGTTCTCGCTTATCAACTGGTAGGTCTTCTGCTGCTGCAGGGGAGACGACCCGTTCTCGCCGCGGTTCTCGTATATCATGTTCATGTTGTGCGCGCCCCAAAGGCCTACCGATATGTCGTAGTTGTTCAAGTCTGTCCAGGGAACCGTTCCGCCTGCCTGGTAGTTCATACCTGCATATACGTCGAACGATGTACGTCCGGGCTGCGCGTTGGCAAGGCTCTGCGAGCTTGAAAGGAGCGATGCGTGCCAGTTGTAGTTGAGGAAGTATGCCGACGATACGGTCTTCCCGTTGTAGTGGAACCAGTCGAGACAGCCGCTGGTAAGGTAGCTGTAGTCGCCTATTCCGCCGTTGTTCTCGGTAAACGAATACCATGCGTTGTGGAAGAGGGGCACGCCGCCGGCTTCGGCATTTGCATAGCAATCGCCCATAAGGTTCTTGAAGTTGTTCATGTAGCTGCCCATACCTGTCCAGTAGAACTCCGAGTTCCACCCTATTCCGTCTATCCCGTAGTAGCGGAGGTATTTGAGCAGTTTGTCCGAACCGCCGTCTACCAATGCCTGAATCATGGAACCGCTGCCGCCGTCGCCGATAGCAGGCCTGGCTGCCCATGCTATTGCTGCAACCGTGCTGGCTGCAACGCCGTTCTTGTGGCAGATGTCGAGGAATGCCCCGGGAGCCTGGATCATGGGTGCGGTCCAGTTGCCGTAAATATCTACGTAGCTCCACATCGAGAATACCTCACTGTTGAAGAAATACGACGGTACGCCGTTCCAGTCGGATACCCCGAGAGGACACCACCACAGCAGCTTGCGCGCCGGGTTGAGGTCTTCCTTTACCTGGGTTGCGGTATACTCGAACCTTTCGCGGGGCTTTACGCGGGAGATAAAGAAGTTCTCGTTCTCAGCCTCGTCGTATCCGCTGTATAGCGGAACTCCTTCGTTCCAGTTCTGGTATGCCTGGTACCATGCTCTTGACTTGGAGCCCATCGGCACGTAATTCTCGTGCGTCGGCGCCGTCTGAGCAAATGCATCTGCTCCGCTTAGCAGAGCAAATACGGCTAAAAGAGATAATACTTTTTTCATATGGTTATATTTTTGGAGATATATTACGACAAAACAAAAAAAAAAAAACGATTTATGCAACCTTTTTAACACTTAAATTTACGGAAGAAACAGACTTCGCATTCTGTCGCGTTACAGGTTTTTTTCTGCCTGACGGGCAATTTTTTATGCCGGAAAGCTGATTATACCATGATATACACCGATGCGGAGGGATTTGGTTCTATGCAATTTTTATATGATATTAACTTATTTTATACGGTTTTATCCCGGCAATTCATTCTCCGTATACATTTACTCGGGATTCTTCACTGATATTCAAAGTGTTTTATACGTGAATGACGGAATGTTTCAAATAAGCCGACAGAAAAGGGGGATAGGCTGCCGCCATATATTGCAGGGCCGAAATCCACACTGCGCAAACCTTAACAGCCCACACCCCGGTTCGGGGGGGGGGGGGGCTAAAGGTTGCGGGGCGGCAATACTGGTGTTTCCGGATTGAAATTCCCGATACCAGCCCGACAGGATTGCGAACAGGACTGGACAGAAGAGCCCCAGCCGGGTAGATGGCCGGAACTGAAACCCTAACCCTAAATCCGCGATGCAGATTGCCCTTTATTCCGCCCCTTTCACTATCTTTGCCGTTAAGAAACACAACGGCGAAGACAGGCTGCACCCGGCATAATCAAACCTTTGGGTTTGCTTCTGCACTCGTTTGCACTACTTTGCCGTAAAAACAACGGCGAAGACAGGCTGCACCCGGCATAATCAAACCTTTGGGTTTGCTTCTGCACTCGTTTGCACTACTTTGCCGTAAGAAACACAACGGCGAAGATAGGCTGCACTCGGCATAATCAAACCTTTGGGTTTGCTTCTGCACTCGTTTGCACTATCTTTGTGGCACAGAATTACAATACATCCTCAAATGCCTGGATTTTCAGAAAAACCGATATTCCGCAACATAAGGAAATGGTGGCTGGCATATGCCTCGCTGCTCTTTATTGTCTATATGGCGTTTTTCGATGAAAACAACTTTATGGCGCGGATGCGATACAGCAGGGAGATAGATTTCCTGGAGGAACAGAAACGGGCTTATACCGAGCGGATAAGCGCGGACAGCACGGAGATTGAGAAAATGAAACACGACTCGCGGGAGATTGAAAAGATTGCACGCGAAATGTACGGGATGAAATCGCCCGACGAGGATATATACATTATTATAAGGAACGATGACGGAGAATAGCAGAGGTTTACTGACTTTTATTGCCGCAATAGTGATTCTTGCGGCAACGGTTTTGTTTATGTTTTACAAGGAGGTCTCGCCGTGGATGCTCGGCGGGGGAGGGATTCTGCTGATGATAGCACGGATGACCCGCCGCCTCGATGAAATGCCGTTGAGGCTCAAAAGGGCGTTGAGGCTTGAGCTCTTCTCGGCGCTGCTGATAACGGCTGCCGCCGTTTTCATGTACATTGAGATGCGCGAATGGGTTGCCCTGCTGCTCTCTGCGGCAATTCTCCAGCTTTACGCATCGTTTATAATCGGCAAGGAGATGAAGAAGAACGCCAAAGCCGAAAACGCGAAAAACGGGAAATAGGCTTCCATAACAAACCGGGCCTTGCGGTAAAGGGAAAAGGGCGGCGCATTTGTTGCGTGCCGCCCTTCCGTATTTTTCGGCCGTTTCCATTATGCGGCCTGCATCCGGCCAATAATGGAAACGGAACAGGGTACGCGGGGATTTTCAATGCGCCTCCAGCCAGTTGGCCCCTTGTCCGGTATCGGCCACCAACGGAACATCCATGCGGTATGCTCCCGCCATTTCTTCTTCAACAATCCGCCTTACTCTCCCTATCTCGGCCTCCGGAACTGAAAAGTCGAGTTCGTCGTGCACCTGTATAAGCATCTTGGCCTGCAGGTTTTCGGCTTTGAAGCGGGAGGCTATCCGCACCATGGCAATCTTTATTATATCGGCCGCACTCCCCTGTATGGGGGCGTTTATGGCATTCCGCTCGGCATAGCCGCGTACTACGCTGTTGCGCGAGTTTATGTCGGGGAGCATCCGCTTCCGTCCGGTTACGGTTTCGACGTACCCTTTTTCGCGCGCAATTTCAATACTCTTGTCCATGTACTCCTTTACTGCGGGGAAAGTGGCGAAATAGCCCTCTATCAGCTCCCGGGCTTCGGTTCGGGTGATATTGAGACGCTCGGCAAGGCCGAACGCCGAAATGCCGTATATAATACCGAAATTGGCTGTCTTGGCGCGTCGCCGCATCTCGGGGGTTACTTCGCTTACCGGCACCTTATATATTTTAGATGCTGTGGCGGCGTGTATGTCCTCGCCGTTGGCGAAAGCCTCAATCATATGCTTGTCGCCGCTAAGGTGTGCCATGATGCGCAGTTCTATCTGCGAATAGTCGGCCGAGAAAAAGAGGCAACCACCGTCGGGGACGAACGCCCTGCGTATTTCACGCCCGGCAGCTTCGCGCACCGGGATATTCTGCAGGTTGGGGTTGCTGGAACTCAACCGCCCTGTGGCCGTTACCGTCTGGTTGTACGACGTATGTATCTTCCCGGTTTCGGGGTTTATCAGTTCGGGCAGCGCATTGACGTACGTGGTAAGCAGCTTGCGCAACCCGCGGTAGTCGAGTATCAACCCTACTATGGGGTGGCGCGACGCGAGTTTGGAGAGTATCTCTTCGGTGGTTGAATATTGCCCCTGTCTGGTTTTGCGCGCCTTTGGGTCGATCTGCAACTTGTCGAACAGTATCTCCCCCACCTTGCGCGACGAGTTTATGTTGAACTTCTCGCCGGCCATCCCGTATATTTTTTCTTCCACAACCTGCACGCTCTGCGTCAGTCCGGCGGAAATATCGGCCAACACGCGCGTATCGACACGTACCCCTTCGTACTCCATATCGGCCAGCACCTTTACCAGAGGCATCTCGATAGAATAGAAGAGCGTTTCCAGGCCCTGTTCCCTTATCATCGGCTCGAACACGTTTTTAAGCCTAAGCGTTATGTCGGCATCTTCGGCCGCATACCCGCACACCTCTTCTACCGGAACGTCGCGCATGGAGAGCTGCCCCTTGCCCCTTTTCCCGATAAGTTCTTCTATCGTTGTAGTCCTGTGCGAGAGGTAGACTTCGGCAAGGTAGTCCATATTGTGCCGCTGCTCGGGCTGCAACAGATAGTGTGCAACCATGGTATCGAAAAAGCGTCCCTGCATCTCAACCCCGTATTTTTTCAGCACCACATAGTCGTACTTGATGTTCTGGCCTATTTTGAGAATCTGCGGATTTTCGAGCGACGGACGGAATTTTTCAAGCAGTGCAACCGCGCCGTGCCTGTCGGCCGGAACCGGGACGTAATACGCCGTGTCCTCGCAAAGGGAGAACGACATTCCCACCAGTTCGCTGCGCATAGGCTCGGTAGAGGTGGTTTCGGTGTCTATTGCAAAATATTCCGCTGCATTCAATTTTTCTGTCAATTCTTGAATTTTATCCTCATTATCAACAAGATAATATGTGTGAGGGCGATTGCCAGACTTGTCGAGAGTTGAATATTCTCCGCCGTTCCCGTCCTCGCCCCCGAATACATCGAAGAGAGAGGGTTGAGTTTTGGGTCGCGAAGCTGCCTTGTCGGGTTTCTCCACCCGCTGCGTTATCCTGTCGGAAAGGTTGCGGAACTCCAGTTCGGAGAATATCGCCGCCAGACGTCCGGTGTCGGGCGTTGAAACAAGCAACGTATCTTCATCGAACTTTACCGGGGCATCGGTCCTTATCGTCGCCAACAGTTTGGAAAAACGTATCTTGTCGGCATTGTCGGTTATCTTTGTCTTCAATGCCCCTTTTAGCGTATCGGCAGAGAGGAGCAGGTTCTCTACGCTGCCGTACTCCTTAAGCAGTTTTGCTGCGGTCTTCTCCCCGACTCCGGGACAACCGGGGATATTGTCGGATGCGTCGCCCATCAACCCCAAAAGGTCTTTTACCTGCCCGGGCGACTGAAGCCCGTACCGCTCGACGACTTCTTTCGCCCCGCGGACTTCAAACCCGTTACCGCCGAACTTGGGCTTGTATATGAATATCCTGTCGGTAACAAGCTGCCCGAAATCCTTGTCGGGGGTCATCATATATGTTTCAAACCCGGCCGCCTCGGCCTGCACGGCCATGCTGCCTATAACATCGTCGGCTTCGTAACCGGGCACTTCAAGCAACGGGATATTGTACGCCCGTATTATATCCTTTATCACCGGTACGGCAAGGCGTATGTCCTCGGGGGTCGCCTCGCGCTGCGCCTTGTACTCGCTGAAAAGTTCATGGCGGAACGTAGGCCCGGGAGGGTCGAACGCCACGGCGACGTGCGTGGGGTGTTCGGTGCGGAACAACTCTTCGAGCGTATTGACAAAACCGAATATCGCCGACGTGTTGACCCCTTTTGAGTTTATTCTCGGATTCTTTATGAATGCATAATACGAACGGTATATAAGAGCATACGCATCTATCAGGAAGAGTCGCTTGGGCATACGGGTGATTTTGGATTAATTTTCGGGTAAATTTACAATAAAGTGATAAATATCTGTTTATTTATTGCTAATTTTGTGGCTTGTTAAACGAACTGGGAACAGAGGCTGCGACCGGATGAGAAGCGAAGCTGAAATAAGGAAATCGATAGAGGATGAGATGATGCGTCTGAACGACGCTCTTGCCGAATCGCTCAAATCGGACAATGCGCTGCTTAAAAGCGTAACGGATTACTTTCTTGCGGCAAAAGGGAAACAGATACGCCCCATGCTGGTAATCCTCAGCGCAAAACTCTTCGGGGAGATAGGCAGAACCACGCTTAACGCCGCCGTGGCAGTGGAACTGCTGCACAATGCAAGCCTTATTCACGATGACGTGGTGGACGAATCGCCGGCCCGCAGGGGACGCCGCTCGGTAAACTCGATATGGGACAACCGCGTTTCCATTCTGGTGGGAGACTACTTCGTGTCGTGCGCGCTGAAAGGGGCAATAGCTACCGAGAACCTTGCCATAGTAAAGATTATAGCCGACCTCGGCAAGGAACTCGCCCGCGGAGAGATTGACCAGATTGAAACGGCCGACAGCCATACGGTAGATGAAGAAAGGTATTTCAGGGTGATAGACCAGAAGACGGCCTCGCTTTTTTCGTCGTGCATGAAAATGGGGGCTATTTCAAACGGGGCTTCGCCCGAAGAGGTGGAAATACTGTCGCGGTTCGGTGAAAAACTGGGGCTTTGCTTTCAGATAAAGGACGATATTTTCGATTATTTCACCAATGAAAAGGTTGGGAAACCGACCGGTTCGGACCTTGCCGAAGGGAAAGTGTCGCTGCCCCTTATCCACGCCATAAAAACCGGAAGCGGCAAGGAAAACTCCGACATGCGTGCACTGCTTGCCAAAGAGCGTCTGACACAGGAGGATATTGCCGTGCTGATTGAATACGCAAAGAAAACGGGCGGAATAGAGTATGCCGAAAAGAAAATGAGGGAACTTGAAGCTGCAGCGGTTGCCGACCTGGCTCCGTTCGGGAAGAGTGAAATTACCGATTCCCTTATCTCCATACTGCATTATATCACAATAAGGAATTATTAGGAAAACGACGGTTGTTCCGTCGGAAGGGGTTATGCGGAACAACCGCTGTTCCGTGCACGTCCGGAAAACCGCATTCGGACAACAGTTCCGTCAGGGGCTGGCCGTACCGTGCCGGGGTAACATCTTCCCTGCTCTATTTCCGGACGGTAAAAACGCATTACGCCCGCATGTATAAAGACATGCGGGCGTAATGTATCTATGCACGCATCGCGGAATAATACGACTGCCGGGTAGCGGACGGTACTGCAGGGCAGTAGCGGCATACCGGGACGGGGCATATCCTTCCCCGACGAAAACGGTCAACCGAAGAAACGCGTCTCCTTACCGGTTATTTCGGAAAGGAGCGAATCGGCAAGAGAGGATGCGCCTATGCGGAAAAGGTCGGGGGTAAGCCACTCCTGTCCCAGAACCTCTTTTATTATGGTATAATACTTCACTGCCTCGGATGCCGTCCTTACCCCTCCGGCAACTTTTATTCCGACGCGTACTCCGTTGAGCCTTGAGTATTCCCTTACGGCAAGGGCCATTGCGTACACGGCCTCGGGCGTAGCCCCTGTCCCCGTCTTGCCGGTGGAGGTCTTTATGAAATCGGCACCGGAATAGAGCGCAAGGACAGAGGCCTTCATTACCTCCGACGTAGAGGGGAGAAGGCCTGTTTCGAGTATGACCTTCAACTTTGCATCGTGGCAGGTCTCTTTCATTTCCGATATTTCGTCGCACATCTCCTGATAGTTGCCGCCGAGGAAATTCCCGACGTTCATTACCATGTCTATTTCGTCCGCTCCGTCGTGCAACGCCAGGCCGGCCTCCACGGTTTTCAGTTCGGAATAGGTCTGCGCCGACGGGAACCCGCCTGCCACAGATGCTATTTTTACCGATGAAACATCCAGCATGCCGCGCACGGTCGTAACGAAATTCGGGTAAACGCATACGGCGGCAACCGGGTTTATTTCGGGGTATGTATTCTCAAACTCGTTTACTTTGGAGATGAACGCCGTTATCGTTGCATCGTTGTCGGTTGTTTCGAGCGACGTCAAATCGAGGCACGACAGGATAAACCGGTATACCTCGCCCGTACAGTTTTCAGCGTAATGCTCGCCGAGGATTTTTTCCACATTGTACCTTACCTGCCCGTCTTCAATGGCAGTGTCGAATTTTGCGATTGCTTCGTTGTACTTATCCATATTTTTTTCAGAGTTTCGGATTATTCAAATGACGCTCGCCGTCGCGCCGCGTCTTCTTTGCCACATTCCTTTCAAACGCTTCGGTCAGGTCCACCCCCGTCTGGTTGGCCAGACAGATTATCACCCACAGCACATCGGCCAGCTCGTCGGCAAGGTCGGCCCCCTCCTCTCCGGGTTTGAACGACTGCTCGCCATAGCGTCGCGATATTATCCGCGCCACCTCTCCGACCTCCTCGGTAAGCACCGCCATATTGGTAAGTTCGTTGAAATAGCGTTTACCGTATTGCGTTATCCATTGATTCACAATTATTTGCGCATCCTTTATAGTCATTACTCCCTTATTTTTGAGTCAATTATTATCGTTACCGGCCCGGAATTGAGCAACTCTACCTTCATATCCGCCCCGAATACGCCGCGCTTTACAGGTTTTCCGAGAAGACGCTCCATTTCGGAACAGAACTCTTCATACAGCGGCTCGGATATGGCAGGAGCTGCAGCCCGGATATAGGACGGACGGTTCCCCTTGCGTGTGGATGCAAGCAGCGTGAACTGGCTCACGACAAGAAGGTCGCCGCCGGTATCGATGACCGACAGATTCATTACTCCTGCATCGTCATCGAAGATTCGCAGGTTGGCGGTTTTGTTGCAAAGCCATTTCAAGTCGTCGGCCGTATCGCCCGGTTCTACACCGAGCAGTACGAGAAGGCCGTTCCCTATAGCCCCGACGGTTTCTCCGTTTACCGTTACCGAAGCGTGCGTTACGCGTTGTATTACTGTGCGCATGGTTTCTTGCTGCCGTTTGTTGCCGTGTATTGTCCGTTACGGTACAAATTTACTAAAATCATTCGTCATTGCGCACCGATCCGGAATTAAAATACGATGCCAGTTTTTGCGCTTTTGCCGCCCCCACTGCACTGACGAGTTCATCGAAAGAGGCCTCTTTTATCCGTTTGAAACTCTTGAACTGCTTCAACAGCGTTTCGCGGGTCTTCTCCCCTATCCCGGGTATGGAATCGAGTTCGGAAACGACCTGCCCCTTGCTGCGCCGGTTGCGGTGATGCGTTATCCCGAAACGGTGGGCTTCATCGCGCATCCGCTGCACCACTTTCAGCGACTCGGAATTCTTGTCGATATAAAGCGGCACGGAATCATCGGGAAAATAAATCTCTTCAAGCCTTTTCGCTATCCCTGCTATCGCAACCTTCCCGTACAGACCGAGGTCTTTCAACGCATTGACCGCAAAATGGAGCTGCCCTTTGCCTCCGTCTATTATTATCAGTTGCGGAAGCGGCTGCATTTCGTCGCTTAACCGCTTGTACCGGCGATATACGGCTTCATACATGGTAGCAAAGTCGTTTGCCCCCTCCACCGTCTTTACATTGAAATGGCGATACTCCTTTTTTGCCGGTTTCCCGTCCTTGAAAACCACGCATGACGACACCGGATTGGTGCCCTGTATGTTGGAATTGTCGAAACACTCCATATGCCGCGGCAGTTCTGAAAGGCGGAAATCGGAGGCCACCTGCTTCAACAGGCGCGTTGTCCGCTGCTCGGGGTTCAGTTTTTCCGATTGCTTCAGTTTGTCAATCCTGTACTGTCGGGCATTGCGTTCGGAAATTTCCAGAAGCCTCTTCTTGTCGCCGCGCTGCGGAACGACAGCCGTATAGTTGCTGCTTTCAACTCCCGTATCGAACGGCACTATTATCTCTTTTGCCGTACTGCCGAACCGCCCGCGCAGTTCGGTTACCCCTATCATCAGGATATCTTCGCGCGTTTCGTCAATTCTCTTCCTGTACGATATGGTCATGCTTTGGACTATTGCCCCCTCTTTTATATGCAGGTAGTTTATATAGGCCGCATCATCATCCTCGTCGTACCCGAATACATCGACATTATGCACGCTTGAATTGACTATTACCGATTTTGAACGGTAATTTTCGAGCAGTTCGAGTTTTTCTTTCATCTTCTGGGCCTCCTCGAAACGCATTTCTCCTGCAAGGCGGTACATCTCATCTTTCAGATATGCCGACAGGCGGGCTGTCTCGCCGTTTAGAATCTGTTTCGCCTGACGGATATATTCATCGTAGTTTTCGGCGCTCTCCTCCCCCACGCATGGCGCGGTACAGTTCTTTATGTGGTATTCCAGGCATTTCCTGAACTTTCCCTTGCTTATATTCTCGGCGGTGAGCATCAGGTTGCACGAGCGTACCGGATACAGCCTTCTGATAAGCGCAATTATCACCTTTGCCAGATTGACGTTTGCATACGGGCCATAATACCTTGACCCGTCCCTGACTACGTTACGGGTAAGGAATATGCGCGGAAAAGGCTCTTTCTTCACCACAATCCACGGATAGGTCTTGTCGTCCTTAAGCAGGATATTGTAGCGGGGCTGATACTCCTTTATCATGGAGTTCTCCAGATGCAGTGCATCCTCCTCGCTCCCCACGACTATATATTTAAGGTCGGCCACATGTCTCAGCATTACGGCAGTCTTCACACTCTGCGCCGTTTTGTTGAAATAGGACGAAACGCGGCGTTTCAGGTTCTTGGCCTTGCCCACGTATATGATTCGCCCCTCCTTGTCGAAATACTGGTATACTCCGGGAGAGTCGGGCAACGTGGAAATTATGCTTTTAATACTGTCGAACGCCTGTTGCATTACGGTTCAGAATTTAAATTGTTTCACGTGGAACATTGCACCCCGCCCCGCAAATCATCTGCCCAAAAGAAGCAACAGAATATTTATGTCGCTGGGCGAAATGCCGGGTATCCTCCCCGCCTGCGCAATAGTCTCGGGGTCTATCCTTTCGAGTTTCTGGCGCGCCTCGATGGTAAGCTGGGCAATCTCGGAATAATTGAATTTTCCTTTTATGCGGATATTTTCAAGGCGGGAAATCTTGTCGGCAATAAGCCGCTCGCGAGCTATATACCCCTCGTACTTCATCAGAACTTCGGCCGCTTCGACGGTCTCCTCCCTGCGGTCGGTTATCCGTTCAATCTCTCGTTTCAGACGCGGCACAAGTTCGGCAACATCGTAGATGCCGAGTTGGGGACGGAGTATAAGGTCTATCAGTTTCACGCCTTGCCTGAGCGGTGTCGTGCCGAGCCGTTCCAGGCCGCTGTTTACATAGTCGGCCCTGACGGAGTAGTTGCGGCAGAACTCCACAAGCCTGTCGCGGTTTTCACGCTTTGCCTCCAACATCCCGAAACGTCTTGCCGAAGCAAGCGAGATGGCGTGCGAACGGGGTGTAAGGCGCATGTCGGCATCGTCCTGCCGCAACAGTATGCGGTATTCTGCACGGGAAGTAAACATGCGGTACGGCTCATCCACGCCTTTGGTTACAAGGTCGTCGACAAGGACCCCTATATAAGCTTCGTCTCGCGAAAGGACAAATTCGCCTCCCCCGTGGCATTTCAGGTGCGCATTGATTCCGGCGACCATACCCTGCCCCGCCGCTTCTTCATACCCCGTGGTACCGTTTACCTGCCCTGCAAGGAAGAGGTAATCGACCACCTTGCTTTCGAGGGTATGTTTAAGATATTCGGGATTGAAATAATCGTACTCTATCGCATAACCGGGACGGTATACCTGCACGTTGCGCAAGGCCGGAATCTGTTGCAGGGCGCGAATCTGGACATCGACGGGAAGGGACGACGAGTACCCGTTCAGGTAATATTCGTTGCAATCTTCTCCTTCCGGCTCGAGAAATAGCTGGTGCTTGTCCTTGTCTGGAAAAGTATGGAGCTTCGTCTCGATGCTCGGGCAATAGCGCGGTCCTATGCTCTTTATCTGACCGTTGTAGAGGGGGGAGTCGGGGAAACCTTCGCGCAGTATGGCGTGCACCTTTTCATTGGTGTAGACACCCCAGCATCGCCGCTGTCGGAGCACTCGCGAAGGGGTGTCGAGGAACGAAAACTTGTGGAAATCGGTTTCGCCCGACTGTTCTTCAGCCAATGAAAAGTCGATGCTGCGCCCGTCTATCCTGACCGGTGTGCCGGTCTTCATTCTACCAGCAGGGATGCCGAGTTCGACGAGCTGCGCGGTAAGGCCGTACGACGCCGGTTCGGAAATACGCCCCCCGGCCAGTTGTGTACGCCCTATGTGGAGCAACCCGTTGAGGAACGTGCCGGAGGTTATCACTACGCACCGCGCTCGGAATTCCACGCCGAGTACGGTCTTTACCCCGCAGACGCTCTTACCGGAGAGGAGGAGCGAGGCTACCGTATCCTGCCACATGTAAAGGTTGGGAATGCCTTCGAGTACTGAACGCCACCTGTCGATGAAACGGCGACGGTCGCACTGCGCCCTCGGACTCCACATTGCCGGCCCTTTTGAACGGTTGAGCATGCGGAACTGGATGGCGGTTGCATCGGTAACAATTCCAGTATACCCTCCGAGCGCATCTATCTCCCTGACTATCTGACCTTTGGCTATTCCGCCGATAGCCGGATTGCAGCTCATCTGCGCTATCTTGTTGAAATCCATGGTAATAAGCAGGGTCTGCGAACCGAGATTGGCTGCGGCGGCTGCCGCCTCGCACCCGGCATGTCCCGCCCCGACAACTATTATATCGTAATCGTATCTCATAAGCTGCAATGATTGTACTCTGCAAAAGTAGTAAAAAGTATCGATGTGCCTGCACATGCACGAAAGCCCTGCAACGGCACGGAATTGCGGTGAGGTAAACCGGCCGTACCTCCAACATGCCGTGCGGACGCAACGCGGGCATGTACCTTGCCTGCTCCGGTTGTCGGGGCCAGGGGTACATGCCCGCTGTCGTATTGAACGGTGCCGCCGGCTATTGCGGCTGGCACGAGAAGAGTTGCTTCATGGGGCGGCCCACCCAGACTTGCGGCTGTTCGAGCCCGAATATCCATGCTATCGTCGAGGCGCAATCGTACTGCATCATGCTCTCGCCGAATTCGCCGCCTTGTCTGACTCCTTTCCCTGCAATTACGAAAGGCGTCTCCATTTCGGCCATCGTCTTTCCTCCGTGTCCGGTCCCGATACCGCCATGGTCGGACGTTACTATCACTATGCAGTCGTCGTAAATGTCGGCATCGACTGCTGCACCGGTTATCTTGCCCAATATGGAATCGAGCCTCGACAGTTCGGCATAATACTCCGGGGTATCATGCCCCGCAGTGTGGCCTACGTGGTCGGGGTTATCGAAGCAGACGGCAAACAGGCGCGGCTTCTTCTCCTTTATATAACGGCACGCCTCGCTGCAGAGGGTATCGGGGTTGTTTATATAGTCGGGGGCATGCCAATATTCGCTCAGAGCGAGAGTATCCACCAGATATTTTATACCGTCCCACTCGTAAAAGCACCCTATTTCGGCATCCGGTTCTGCATCGCGGAGAAGGCGGAATACCGTAGGGAAAGTTCCGGATTCGGAGACTACGCGCGACGGCAAATCGGGAGTACTCGAATCCCACTCGGTGTACCCGTGCAGTTCCGGCCCGGCCCCCATGAACATCGAAGCCCAGTTGACCGCGCTCGAGGAAGGAAGCACGCTGCGCTTTGAAAGGGTGTAGCTTCCTTCCTGCATCAGTTTTTTCAAATTCGGCATGTCCGCCCCAGGTACGGAATATGCGCCCCACCCGTCGAACCCGACGAGTATCACATGTCCCGCTATCGGCTTGCGCGAGGCTTCTCTCTTCTGACACCCGGCAACGGCAAACGCCAGCAACACTGCAATGGCCGGATAAATCAACTTCGTTCTCATTTCTTGCTGTTTTTATAAAGTTGTTCGGTATTTACAAGCGCAAGGGCGTCGTTTTCGGCGCGTTCCATTACGGCCCGCTCGCCTGCCCCCTTGTCATTTATGCCGCACAGGTGCAATATGCCGTGTATAACCACGCGTAGGAGCTCGCTGCGGTAAGGTTGCGACAGGGACGAGGCGTTGCTTTCAACCGTATCGAGGCTGATGAAGATATCGCCCGAAAGGGTGTTGCCGTCGGTGTAGTCGAACGTTATTATATCGGTATAATAGTCGTGCCGGAGGTACTCCCTGTTTACTTCCAGTATCTTTTCGTCATTGCAGAATATATAGGAAATATCGCCGCACTCCTTTCCGTAGGCAGCGGCCACACGCCTTATCCATGCAGTCAGTTCCCTGCGCCTGAAAGGGGGTATGCGCACCCCATCGGAACAATAGTTTATCGCCATTTCTCTTCTTTTTGTTTCGGCCGGTAGCACCCCGGACCTGTTCCATGCAGACAAAGTTAGGCATTATAGCGGTCAGATGCAACTGGCCTGCGCAGGGAAAAGGGGGATGCGCCTTAACTTTTTCGTAACAGTAGCTTAACTTGAACGTAACAGGAACGTAACGGCTTCGTAATTGCGGCGGCGTAGCTTTGCAGCGGAAATTCAAAAAGAGGATAGAGAATTGTTATGAAGAGATTATTTATTACATGTTGCATTTTGCTCTGCTGCCTTACCGGGCACGCCGCCAACGTCATAAAGGGTGGTGTTACCGATGCGGCAAACGGCGAGGCCATAATAGGGGCTTCGGTCGTGTTGAGCGACACGCCCGATTACGGCGCGATTACCGACATAGACGGGAACTTCACGCTGAGCATTCCCGACGGGAGGGAATTCCCGGTTGCGATTACGGTCAACTACATCGGTTACAAGGAGATGAAAATGACGGTTGACGGAAAACAGGAGACCCCTCTTTCAATAGAGCTTAAGAGCGAAGATATTACCATGGACGAGGTTATGGTTACGGCACGTCGCAAAACCAACAGCGAGGCCGGCATACTTACCTCTACCCGCCTTTCCACATCGGTAACATCGGGAATATCGGGAGGACAGATAGCGAAAACGGCCGACAGCGATGCCGGCGAGGCGGTAAAACGCATCCCCGGCGTATCGCTCATAGACGGCAAGTACATTATTGTAAGGGGGCTTTCGCAACGCTACAACAACGTGTGGATAAACGGCGGCGTGGCGCCGAGCAGCGAGGCCGACGGCAGGGCCTTCTCGTTCGACATTATCCCGAGCGGGAGCATCGACAACATAATTGTGGCCAAGTCGTATTCGGCCGACCTACCGGGCGATTTTTGCGGTGGATTCATAAAGATAGGGACAAAAGGGATGCCCGAAAGGAATTCGTTCAACATCGGCGTGGGCGCAGGGTTCAACACGAAATCACACTTCAGGGAGATGCGCATAGGCAACCCATCGTGCACGGACTGGTTAGGGGTGGACAACCGGCAGAGGACGCTTTCATCGGATTTTCCATCTTCGCTCGACCAGGTAAAGACGCCTGACGGAATCACTTACTACACCAAAAACGGATTCAACAACGACTGGGGCATAAAGAGCTTCAGGCCGTACCCCGACCTGAAATTCAATTTCGACCTCAGCAGACGCCTCGCGCAGCGCGTAGGGTTTACACTCGCCGCCAACTACAAGAACGAGAACAGGACGCTGCAGGACGTACTGAACAACAGGTACGGGGTTTACAGCGCATCGGCCGATGCCCCGGTAATAGAGAAGGAATACATAGACAACCAGTACTCGAACAACGTGATGTTGTCGGCCATGAACAACTGGTTTTTCGAGATAAACGCGGCAAACCGCATAGAGTTCCGCAACATGTTCAGCATACTGGGCAAGAACCGCCTTACCGAAAGATACGGTGCAAGCAGGGTGAGCGGAGACTATTACGAAAAACAGACGGAGCTTTACTATTCGTCAAGGATGACCTACACCGGCCAGCTGTCGGGGACCCACCTGCTCGACTATGACGGCAGCAACACGATAAACTGGACGGCCGGCTACTCGTATGCGAACAAGAACGAACCCGACCGGCGCATTGTCAGCAACCTGGGGAGCCTCCCTGCCGACGGCAGCATTTCGCCCGACATAGCGACTTACAACGACAATATAAAGAGATATTTCCAGGATTTGGACGATAACGTGGTTTCGGGCTCTGTAGACTATACGAAGAAGTTCACCGACAAGGACGTAAAGGCTACGCTCAAGAGCGGGCTGTACGGCGAATACCGTATCAGGTGCTATACGCCGAGGGAGTTCACATACCGCACCGACAACCTGTCGGTAAGCGACCGCCTCTACTACCGCTCTCTTCCGTTCGAGCAGATGATGAGCGACGAATGGCTGGGATACGACAAGGTGTACGCCGACGAAATAACCGACAAATACAACGCCTACGACGGCAAGTCGTCGATTGCCGCAGCGTATGTTACCACCACCCTTCCAATCGGCAAATTCAGCATAGATGCGGGAGTAAGGGTAGAATGGTGGAACATGAGCATCAAATACGACCGCTCCATGACGGCGGCAAACATACTGATGACGGAGAACAAATACGACAAGGTGTCCGTCCTGCCAGCCCTGAACCTGACATACAACTTCAATGAGAAGCACCTGATGCGGCTCTCTTACGGACGCACCGTAAACCGTCCGGAGTTCAGGGAGGTCTCCCCGTCGGTATACTACGACTTCGACCTGTTCGCGGAAATTCAGGGTAACACCGAACTGAAGATTGCCGAGATTGACAACATAGACCTCCGCTACGAGTTTTACCCCTCCCCCGGCGAAACGGTAAGCATAGGGGCTTTCTACAAACACTTCAAGAACCCGATAGAGTGGAACTTCGTGGACATGGGAGGCTCGTACCGGTACAGCTACGAGAACGCCAAAAGCGCGTACGTTGCAGGCATCGAGGTGGATGTAAGGAAATCGCTCGACTTCATAGGAGTACCCGACCTCTCGCTGGTATTCAACGCTTCGGCGGTACTGAGCCGACTGGAATTTTACGAAGGGGAGCTGATAAACGAAAAGGACAGGCCCTTGCAGGGACAGTCGCCCTACATAATAAACGCCGGCCTGTTCTACACGTCGTCCAACCCGAAGGTAGGGTTATCTGCTTCGCTGATGTACAACATAATAGGCAAAAGAATCATAGGCGTGGGAAAGACCACGTCGCTGAGCGGGAACACCGACTTCGACCTGCCAGATGCCTACGAAATGCCGCGCAACCTGCTCGACTTCAGTATTGCCAAGACAATAGGGAAGCATGTGGAGATAAAACTGACCGTAAAGGACATCCTTTCGCAGCCCATAACCATGAAGCAGTTCCCTACGGTAACTATAAACGGCGAGCAGCAGACGCGCGAACAGACAACATACAAATACCGCCCGGGGACCTCGTTCTCCTTCGGCATAAGCGTGAAACTTTAATTTAACCGACAATATTTACCAGAGAATTGAAACTAAAACTGAAACTGTATCACACTGATTTAAACAAGAAAATTATGAAAACATTTTTCAAAAGCGCCGTACTTATCGCAGCGATAACGACGGCAATGGGTATGGCCTCCTGCAGCGACGATGACAACGACAACCTCCAGGGCGGAGGAAACGGGGGCAACACAAAAGAGACCGTAAACCTCGGCGACGGTTCCAACGCCTTTGAAATCAACGAAGACATGACCCTTACCGCCGACAAGAACTACAACCTGCTCGGCTGGGTGTATGTTACAAACGGACACACCCTGACTATTGAACCGGGTACGGTAATAAAGGGGGACAAAGACAGCAAGGGTACGCTTATTGTTGAGCGCGGTGCGAAATTGATTGCCGAAGGGGAGAAAAACAACCCCATCGTGTTTACCTCGGCACAGGCTCCGGGAATGCGCAAACCGGGCGACTGGGGCGGCATAATCCTGCTTGGCAACGCCGTCAACAACAAGGGCGAGATGACGATTGAAGGCGGCGTGCGCTCGCAGCACGGAGGGACGAACGACAACGACAACTCGGGTGTGCTGAAATACGTGAGGGTCGAGTATGCCGGAATAGAGTACTCTACCGACAATGAAATAAACTCGATAACCTTCGGTTCTGTAGGAAGCGGCACAGAAGTGGACTATGTCCAGGTTTCGTATTCGGGCGACGACAGCTACGAATGGTTCGGCGGTACTGTAAACTGCAAGCACCTTGTGGCTCTGGGTACGTGGGACGACGACTTCGATACCGATAACGGCTACCGCGGAAAACTTCAGTTCGTTGTAGGGTTGCGCGACCCGAAATATGCCGACAAGTCTTCTTCAAACGGGTTTGAAAGCGACAACGAATCGGGAGGCCAGCCTATCGACCCCCGCACACGTCCCGTATTTGCGAACGTATCGCTGTTCGGTCCTGTCGACAACCCCGCAACATATGTTGACGAAGGGAACACCCACGGCAGCGACATGGGAGTATTCCAGACCGGCGTACAGATCCGCCGCTCGTCGGAGTTGAACCTCTTCAACTCGGTTATTGCCGCATGGCCCGTAGGCCTGATAATAGAAAACGACAAGAGCGGTTCCACAACCCAGGAAGACGCCCTTGCAGGATACTGCAACGTTATGGGCAACGTCATGGCCGGGACCCGCAAGAATTTCCAGGATGCGGCATTGAACCCGAAAAACCGCGAGGATGTGGTCAATACCGCCGATGCCGGCACGTTTGTTACCACCTACTGGAACGACGCTGCAAGAAAGAACTCGCAACCTCTTGCTTCGCTCGCCGACCTCATGTTGCAGGGTAACCCGCTGGATATAAACAATCCCGACTTCTGCCCCGCCGCAAATTCGCCTCTTGCAAGCGGTGCCGACTGGAGCCATGCAAATGTTCAGGACCCCTTCTTCACTCAGGTAAGCTACCGCGGGGCTTTCGCTCCTGAAGAGAGCGCATCGAACAACTGGATGAGCGGCTGGACCAACTTCGACCCGCAGAACACGGTTTATTAATTCTGATACCATATACCTCACCTCCCCTTACGGGGAAACCGGGGAGTGCGCCGATATTGCGGTGCGCTCCCTTATTTTTCATGTACGGGAATATTTCGCTATATTCGCATTAGCTTTCTCAGGTAAAAACATAAAACGGAGAAATGGAGGATATTCTCGCTTTCATTTGGAAAAACGGCTTGTTGAAAAGAGACCGGCTGCAATGCTGCAACGGCATGGTGGTACGGGTAATCTCGCCCGGCACGGAAACGCCCTGCGGCAGCGGGCTGTTTGCGGACGCCGCGATAGAGCTTGACGGTGTTGCGGTAAAAGGGTGCGTGGAAGTTATGCCGTCCTGCCGGAACGGAGGGGGGAACGGCATTATCCTGAGGGTGGCGGAAGCCGGCGGAGACATGCGCAAATGGAGTTCGCCCGTCCCCACGCTGCTTCTGGACCTCGGTCAGGAAACAAGGGATGTTGCAAGGGGGTTGCGCTCAAGGACGGAAGAGCCGCCATGCGCGGAGGCGATGCCGGGCCTGTCGCCGCTGTTTACCGCCGACCTGTTTACGTCGCTGGCGCTGGAACGGCTCCAGAACAAGAGCCTGAGGGTGTTGAAATGGCTGGATGCGTATAACGGCGACTGGGAAGAGACCTGTTACGTATCGGTTGCCAGAAGCCTCGGGTTCGGGATAAACGGCGACCCGTTTGAAGAGACGGCAAGAAGCCTGCCGCTGGCTTTTCTGCGCAAACACGCCGATTCGCCTTTTCAGACGGAGGCCATGCTGTTCGGGTGCGCCGGCCTGCTGGGAAGGGCGGACGGGGCCTGCGACGGCTATACCGCACGCCTCTGCAACGAATTCGATTTCTTGAGCAGGAAATTTTCGCTCGCCCCTATCGGAGGAAAGGACAAATGGCGTTTCGGGGGGATGCGCCCGTCGAATTTCCCGCACCAGAGAATTGCATTCCTGGCCAAACTTATTACATCTTACGACGGTATCTTCGCCAGAATTACGGACGCACGCAATGCCGAAGAGATACGCAAGATTTTCACACTTTACCTGGACGACTACTGGGATACGCACTACACTTTCGGGCATGAAACGCCGCCGGTGAAAAAGAGCCTCGGCAGAGGAGGATGCGACATCATACTTATCAACAGCGTTGCCCCGCTGCTGTATGCCTACTCCTGCCGGTCGGGACGCGATACCTTTGCCGAACGGGCAATAATCCTTGTCGAAGGGTGCAGGCCCGAGAAAAACCATATAACCAGACGTTTTTCGGCCTGCGGCCTGCCGTGCGACAATGCACTGGCCTCGCAGGCCATGATAGAACTGCAGAACAGCTATTGCGCCCGACGCCGTTGCCTTGAATGCAGGATAGGGGCGCACATTGTCAGGAGGGTCGCCGGGGAGAATATCCGGACCGTCTGCTTCAACGGGTAATTTTTAACGCCGGGAAAGGGGATATTACGGAAATTATTGCTTACTTTGCCTTTCCCGCCTCCCCGGCCGGCTTCTGCACCGGCGGAACAGGTATCCACAATAAAACTTACAGGTACGATGAGCATGAAAAAAAAGAGCAAGGGCAAGGAGAGAAAAAGGCTTACAAAAAGCGAGATTATAAAAAGGATTGAAAAATTCTTCAACGAACGCCCGTCAAACATATACAACTACAAGCAGGTTTCAAGGGGGATAGACGCAAAAACGGAACCTGAAAAATGCGAAGTCGCCTCAATCCTGCAACAGATGTGCAAGGAGAAGTTCCTGTGCGAGGCCGACCCCGGACGTTACCGCCGCAACCCCAAGAAGGACCTGCACGAAGGTATTTTCCAGAGAAAGGGACACGGGGGGCATTACATAATCCCCGAGGGGGGGGGCGAACCGATTGCCGTAAAGGACGAAGATTCGCTGCATGCCCTCACCGGCGACAGGGTGGAGTACGTACTGCTTACCAAACGCCGCCGCCACGACCTTGAAGGGCGCGTTTCGGGCATCAAGGAGCGGGCCGAACATACGTTCGTGGGGGTTCTGGAAGTAAAGAAACACTATGCCTTTTTAGTAACCAACAACCGCGTACTGGACAGCGACATATATATCCCTCTCGACAAACTGCACGGAGCCCGCGACGGAGACAAGGTCCTCGCCCGCATTACGAGTTGGGAACCGTGGGAGAACAACCCCGTGGGAGAGATTGTGGACCGCCTCGGCACACCCGGGGAGAACAACACCGAAATGCACGCAATCCTCGCCGAATTCGGCCTTCCGTACAGGTATCCGCAGAAGGTGGAGGAAGCAGCCGACAAGATAGGCAGCGAACTGCCGGAGGAAGAGATTGCCCGCCGTGAGGATTTCAGGAAGGTTACCACCTTTACGATAGACCCCAAGGATGCGAAGGATTTCGACGACGCCCTTTCGATAAGGACTCTGGAAAACGGGAATACGGAAGTGGGCGTACATATTGCAGACGTTACGTATTACGTCAAGCCCGGCAGCATTATAGACAAGGAGGCTTACGAAAGGGCCACGTCGGTATATCTTGTGGACAGGACCATACCGATGCTGCCCGAAAGGCTCTGCAACGAACTCTGCTCGCTCCGGCCGGACGAAGACAAGTTCTGTTTCTCGGCCGTATTTGAAATGAACGGAGAGGCGGATATTGTCTCTTCAAGGATAAGGAGGTGCGTTATCCGCTCCGACCGCCGCTTTACATACGAAGAGGTGCAGGAGATCCTGGAAAAGGGCGAAGGGGAATACGTAACGGAACTCTCCAGACTGAACGATCTGGCCCACAAGTTGCGCAAACGCCGCTTTTCGCGCGGGTCGATAGATTTCGACAGGTGCGAGGTGCGTTTCGACATTGACGAAAACGGCAAACCCGTAAGCGTATACTTCAAGGAGTCGAAAGATGCCAACAAACTCATTGAGGAGTTCATGCTGCTGGCCAACCGCACCGTTGCGGAGGCCATAGGCAAAGTGCCCAAAGGGAAAGCGAAAAAGGCTTTCGTGTACAGGGTGCACGACCTGCCCGATTCGGAAAAGATGAACGACGTGTCGAAGTTTGTACGCCGCCTCGGGTACTCGCTGAAAACAGACGGGACGCGCGGACAACTCACCGATTCCATCAACTCCATGTTGCACAAGGCCAAAGACAAACCCGAGGAGAACCTTATTTCGACAATAACGATCCGTGCCATGGCAAAGGCCGTTTACACGACCAAGAACATTGGACACTACGGTCTGGCATTCAGCTATTATACGCATTTTACATCGCCTATCCGCCGATACCCCGATGTCATGGTACACCGGCTGCTGGAACGCTACCTCGCCGGAGGCCGGAGCGTGAACCAGAAAAAACTGGAGGAGATGTGCCGACACTCGTCGGATATGGAAATGACAGCCGCCAACGCCGAAAGGGCTTCGATAAAATACAAACAGGCCGAATTCCTCGGCGACCGCCTCGGTATGGAATACGACGGAACTATCTCGGGCATCAACAAATTCGGAATTTACGTGGAAATTGATGAAAACAAGTGCGAGGGGATGGTCCCGTTCAGAGACTTCGATGACGACTTTTACGAGTTCGACGAGAAGAACTACTGCGCCCGCGGCCGTTCCACACACAAGATATACCGCCTTGGAGACCCGCTGCGAATACGCATAGCAAGCGTGAACATGGAAAAGCGCCAGGTGGACTTTGCCCTGATAGGGAAAAAGTAATACGCAAACCGTCATGGGAGCATCTGCCGCACACCTGCTTACAAACTACCACTCGCACACCCCCTACTGCGACGGAAGGTGCGACATCGGCGAATTTGCGGCCACGGCCGAATGGCTCGGCTTCGCCTCGTACGGTGTTACCCCCCACTCGCCGCTGCCGCTGCCGTCGGGGTGCAACATGAAACGGGAAAGGGTTGCCGATTTCATCGCGGAAATGGAGCGGTTGAAGAGAGTTTACGAAGGACGGCTGGAGCTTTATACGGGTATGGAAATTGACTATATCGGCGATGAATGGGGCCCGTCGGACGCCTACTTCGCCTCCCTGCCGCTGGATTACCGGATAGGGGCGGTGCATTTCCTGCGGTGCGACGACGGCGGATATGCCGAAATAGACTGCTCGGCGGAGAGTTTCAAACGGATTGCCGACAACCGTTTCGGCGGGGATATAAGACGCCTGGTGGAGAAGTACTTCTCCGCGATGCTCAGCATGATTGAACGGGGCGGGTTCGATTTTGCGGCACACCCGGACAAGATTTCGATGAACGCGTCGGCATACTCGCCCGGAATAACCGGAGAAAAGTGGTATGAAGATCTTGTGCATGCCTACTATGAGAGGATTGCGGCCAAGGGGACGATGCTGGAGGTAAATACAAAGGCTTTCAAGGGCAAGGGTTTCCTTTTCCCGAACATAAAATGGTTTGCCGAACTGAAACGCCTCGGTATCGAACTTACTGTAAACAGCGATGCGCATGTGCCTGTCCTGATGCAAAGCGGACTGGCCGAAGCCAAGGAACTGCTCAAGGCTGCAGGATACGGCCACGTCATGATGCTGAGGGGCGGGGCATGGTGCGAGAACCCACTGTAACGGCACCTTCCGGACGGAATGCCGGGTGTGCTTTTACAGGCCGTAATTACCGGTGCAAATTGCCCGACCTTACCTGTCTGTCGGTTTTTTTTTGGGTTTTCAACGCACAAATTCTGCCTCCATACGGCGTACTGGTGCTTTTTATCCCATTTTTTCGTATCTTTGACTTTCAGTCGAAGACAAGATGCGGTTCGGCATAGCCAAATGAATTTGTCTCTGCTCTCACCTTTCACTATCTTCACACACACGGGCACGCGGGTGCGGTTTTCTGCGGCTTTACCGGAATATCCGGGACGGTTTGTCCTGCCGCTCGCGCCTTACCCGGTATTTTACCGTATTTTTTGATTGTATTTTTCGTCTTTTATCTGCATGGAAGAGAACCTCAATACTGAAAATGAACTGCAATACGGCTCGGATGCCATTGTTACGCTCGACTGGAAAGAACATATCCGACGCCGCCCCGGAATGTACATAGGGAAGCTGGGCGACGGCTCACACCCCGAGGACGGAATTTACGTGCTGCTGAAAGAGGTTCTCGATAATGCCATAGACGAATACATGATGGGATTCGGACGGCAGATTACAATCAATATCTCCGGAAACGATGTGGAAGTGCGCGATTTCGGGCGCGGCATTCCGCTCGACAAGGTTCGCGACGTTTCATCGAAAATGAACACCGGGGCGAAATACGACTCCAAGGCGTTCAAAAAATCGGTAGGGTTGAACGGTGTGGGCATCAAGGCAGTCAATGCCCTCTCGGAAAGATTCCAGATCTGCTCGTTCCGCAGCGGGGAGATGAAGGAGATCGTCTACAACCGCGGTGCCCTGACAGAGGACAACCCCGTAACCCCTACCGGCCAGCAGAACGGTACGCTGGTACGGTTCACGCCCGACAGGGACAAGTCGATATTCGGGGAATACGCCTACCAGGAGGAGTTCATAGAGAACCTCATAAAAAACTACGTTTACCTGAACAGCGGCCTCACCATTGTGTATAACGGCCGGAAATACAATTCCAGGGGAGGGCTTACCGACCTGCTGGCCGAAAAGATGACATCGGAGCAGCTTTACCCGATAATCCACCTGAAAGGGGACGATATAGAAGTGGCCCTGACCCACTGCAACCAGTACGGCGAGGAATACTACTCATTCGTAAACGGGCAGCATACCACCCAGGGGGGAACTCACCTTACGGCCTTTAAGGAGGCCTCGGCAAGGACCATAAAGGAGTTCTTCAACAAAAACTTCGAGTTTTCGGATATCCGCAACGGCATGGTTGCGGCCGTAAGCATAAAGGTGGAAGAACCGGTTTTTGAATCGCAGACCAAAACCCGGCTGGGCTCGAAGGATATGGGCCCGGACGGACCTACAATAAACAAGTTCATAAACGATTTCCTGAAAAAGGAGCTGGACAATTTCCTGCACAAGGAACCGGCAACGGCCGAGGCAATGCAGAAAAAAATCCAGGAATCGGAAAAAGAGCGCAAGGCTATTGCCGGCGTTACCAAACTGGCGCGGGAAAGGGCCAAAAAGACAAGCCTCCACAACAAGAAACTGCGCGACTGCCGCATACACTACAACGACGCCAAAGGGGAGAACCAGGATAAATCGACGATATTCATAACCGAAGGAGACTCGGCTACCGGTTCGATAACGCTGAGCCGCGACGTGGAGACGCAGGCCGTTTTCAGCCTGCGCGGAAAACCCCTCAATTCGTACGGCAAGACACGCCGCACGGTTTACGAGAACGAGGAGTTCAACCTGTTGCAGGCGGCCTTGAACGTGGAGGACGGCATGGACGGCCTCCGCTACAACAAGATTGTCATTGCAACCGACGCCGACGTGGACGGAATGCATATCCGCCTGCTGCTGATTACGTTTTTCCTGCAATTCTTCCCCGACCTTATAAAGAAAGGGCACGTGTACATACTTCAGACGCCGCTGTTCAGGGTCAGGAACAAGCGCGATACATACTACTGCTACACCGAGGAAGAACGGCTGGCCGCAATTGAAAAGACCGGGGCACACCCCGAAATAACCCGCTTCAAGGGGTTGGGGGAGATTTCGGCCAACGAGTTCGCCCACTTCATAGGGCCGGACATGAGGCTCGACCAGGTTACCCTGCACAAGCAGGACTCGGTTGCGGACATGCTGGAGTTCTACATGGGCAAGAACACCATGGAACGGCAGAATTTCATAATACAAAACCTTATAATGGATGAAGACCTGTCATGAACGTACGCTCCTTTTCCCGGGGAGTTTCGACCCGTTTACGCGGGGACACCTGTCGGTCGTAAAGAGAGGGCTTGAAATTGCGGACCGCGTTATCATTGCCGTAGGGATAAACGAGGCCAAACGCTGCATGTTCCCGGCCCAGGAAAGGGTAGCTTCGATAAAGAGCCTTTTCGCCGGGGACAACCGGGTTGAAGTGGTTACATACAACGGCCTTACGGTGGACGCCGTAAAGGAGCATAAGGCCGACTTTATCCTCCGCGGAGTAAGGAGCGTTGCCGACTTCGAGTATGAACGGAACATGGCCGATATGAACAGGGCGCTGGCCGGTACGGAAACCGTCCTGCTTTTTTCCGAGCCCGAACTTGCCCACATAAGTTCGTCGGGCATACGGGAGCTTATAAGGTTCGGATATGATATTTCGCCCTTTATTCCCGAAGGGATGCCGCTTGCAATAAAGCACGGCGGATAAAAGACTGTTCCCCTAAACCATCTGATATCTTATTCAACACACCTGCATTATGAAACGGTTTTTGCTTGTTACGGCGGTCATGGCCGCGTTGGGCGCACATGCCCAGATAAAAATGTCGGACGAGGCACGCAAACTTATGCTGGCCGATTATGCCATTACCTCACTGTACGTCGACTCGGTAGATGAAAGCAGCCTGGTGGAAGCCGGCATAAGGGCCATGCTGGAGGAACTGGACCCCCACTCGTCGTACATGACCCGCGATGAGGTCAGGGAGATGAGCGAGAATCTGGAGGGGAATTTTGACGGGATAGGAATCCAGTTCATGATGCAGCGCGATACGGCCTACGTATTGCAGACGATAGCCGGTGGCCCGTCGGAAAAATGCGGTATGGCCGCAGGCGACAAGATTGTCTTCATAAACGACACGCTGGTGGCCGGAATCGACAAGACGGCGTCCGAGATAAAGGGGATGCTGCGCGGCAAACGGGGCACTACGGTGAACTTACTGGTTAAGCGCAGCGGGGAAAAGGGGCTGCTCCCGTTCAAGATTACCCGCGACCAGATTCCCCTTTACAGCATAGATGCGGCCTATATGGTGGACAAACGTACCGGTTACGTAAAACTGAGCCGTTTTGCCGCAACCACCTTCGAGGAGTTCGTGGAGGAGGTGGTGAAGATGATACGGCTGAAACGGATGAAGTCGCTTATAATAGACCTTCAGGGCAACGGGGGCGGATACATGTCGGCTGCGACACGCATTGCCAACATGTTGCTCGACAAGGGGGAGCTGATTGTCTATACCGAAGGGCGACGGTCGCCGAGAAACGAGGAGCGGGCCGCCGACAGAGGGTTGTTCAGGGACGGGAAACTGATTATACTTATCGATGAGAATTCGGCTTCCGCCTCCGAGATTCTGGCCGGTGCGGTACAGGACTGGGACAGAGGCGTGATAGTGGGCCGAAGGAGTTTCGGGAAAGGGCTTGTCCAAAGGCCGGTACAGCTCCCTGACGGCTCAATGATAAAACTTACGACTGCCCGCTACTTCACCCCTACCGGGCGCTCCATACAACGCCCCTACGACAAGGGCAACAAGGCTTACGGAATGGATTTGATAGAACGGTACAACCACGGCGAGCTTGTCTGCGCCGACAGCATCCATCTCGCCGACTCGCTCAAGTTCTACACGTTCAAGAACCGCCGCACGGTATATGGAGGGGGCGGCATAATGCCCGACTGCTTTATCCCGCTGGACACGACAAGATATTCCGATTTCCACCGCGACATAATTGCAAAAGGGGTGCTGCCGCGCGTTGCCGCCGATTATGTGGAGGCCAACCGGAAGGCCTTGTCCGATACGTACAGGAAAGAGAACGATTTCATGGAATCGTTCGATGCGGACGACGCCCTTATCGCTTCGCTCTGCAAAGCCTCCGGGGAGGAGGGCATAACTGTCGGGACAGAAGAACTGGAGCATTCCCTGCCGCTTATAAAACTGCAGTTGAAAGCCCTTATAGGACGCGAGATTTTCGATTCCTCCACATATTTCAAAATTACCAACGCCGCTAACGACGCCCTGCTGCGCGCCCTGGAAATTATAAACGACGATGCGGAATACAACTCCCTGCTGGGGGTGAAAGAGAAGGGTAAATAACATACCCGCAGAGGAGGCGTGGGAAGGAGACGTGAGCCGACGCAGGCGGTCAGCGTCCGTCCCACTCGAAAAGGACCTTTACCGGGTAGTGGTCGGAATAGCATACATGCTCTATCTCCGTTTTTATCGGACGCAACGCTTTTCCGTACAGCACATGGTCTATACGGAAATAGAAACGGTCGCGGTTGTAGGTTATGCCGGGGCCGTTCCCAGTCTTTTCATAGGCATCGCCCAATGTGCCCCTTATGCGGTTATAGGTATAGGATTGCGGGGTGTCGTTGAAATCGCCGCAGACTATGATATTGTCGCCCAATCCGGCTATGGCGGCCGATATTGTATCGGCCTGCGATGCCCTGAGCATCGATGCCAGCCCGAATTTGCGTACGAGGTGTTTTTTTATGCCTTCCTGATATTCGTCTATCTTGTCCGGGTGATTGGACAGGTATTTGAAAAAACCGCGGTCCTTAAGCGATAGTTTGTTGGATGCCAAATGGTTTACCACCAATGACAACTCCCGGCCGTTTACGTCGAGGGTGCAAAGAATGGAACTGTTCTGCCCAGGCGACAGGATATGCACGGTATCGGTAATGGGATACCTGGAATAGCAGGCTATGCCCAGCTGCGTTATCCAGTCGCCCCCGTGTACAAAAACGGCTCTGTATGGATAAATTTTTGTAAGGGCGGTATCGATATTTACCCGGCCCAAGTCCCTGCCTGTCGTGCTGTAACCGTACTCTTGCAGGCAGACTATGTCCGCTCCCGATTTTTTTACATACTCAATTATGGGGTTGCTTTTCTTTGAATTATGTCTGGCGTATTGCGAAAAGGCGCAAACGTTGTACGTAAGGAGCGACAGTGTGTCCCCCCCCTTCTGCTGCTGAGGTATCACGTGCACGGGAGAATACAGGAAAATCTGCCCCGCACACAGCAGCATGGAGAAGAGCGTTATCAGCGCCACCTTGTTCCACTGAACCGTCCAAAAGAGCAACAGCAGCAGGTTGAGAAGCAGCACTCCGGGAAAGATTATGGCCGCATATGCCATATAGTGGAATTTCTCGGGCGAAACCAGATGGGCGTATGACGACACCACCAGCAATACCCCGGCAAAGATGCCTGCTATCGCACCTACCGAATTATAAGTACGCCGCAATATTCCCATTTCCGAGACCTTTTAAAAATACGGACCGCTCCCCCCTATCCCTTTTTTCCGCCAGTACCTGATAAGGAAGAACCCGAACAGCATGCCGCCCAAATGGGCAAAATGGGCCACGTTGTCGCCCATGACATTCGCCACGCCGTAAAAGAGTTCTATAAGGCCGTAAAAGGCTACGAAGTACTTGGCCTTTACGGGTATGGGGATGAACATTATATAGAGTTCTGCATTGGGGAAGAGCATCCCGAACGCCAGAAGTATGCCGAATACGGCCCCCGATGCCCCTATCGTATTGAGCAGCGTAACATACTCCTCTACCGGAATGGTTACGGAAGTGCCGAAAACGGTGGGGACGGATACGCCGGATACCCCTATAAGGGGTATGAACCAGACGAGTTCCTGTATTATGCCGGCACCGATACCAGTGGTTACGTAATATATCAGGAAACGCCTCGACCCCCATACCGCCTCGAGCGTACGGCCGAAGATAAAGACCGAAAACATGTTGAAGAAGACATGCCCTATCGAAGAGGTGTCGTGCATGAACATGTAGGTGATGAACTGGGCGGCATTGAAGTTGTCGGCCGTTACATAGTGCAGTCCCAGATAATCGGCAAGCGAGAATCCGTAACGTTTCAGCATCACCACCGACGCCAGCCATATCAGGAAATTTATTATTACCAGATTTTTGGTAACCGGGGGTATGCTTGAGAAAAACGAGCGTCCGAAAGACATAAGTTATCTGCAATTTGCCGCTTGCCATATAAACCTGGCAGCGTAAGGAATTGTTTTACGTATATACGGGTACGGAAAAACTCCGTGCATGCAAAATTAGGGAAATTTCCGGGTTGCGCCGACAAAATATGCAGCTACTCTATATTTTTTGACTTTTTTTCAAAAAATATCGGATTAACATATTGGGTATTAATTTTATATCGTTATATTTGCAAAGACTTCGAGGATGATATTTTCACCTCTCCAATAACTAATTATAAAAATATAGCTTTATGAACAAATCAGAATTAATCAACGCTATTGCTGAACAGGCAGGACTCTCGAAAGTGGATGCAAAAAAAGCCCTCGAAGCTTTTATTTGCGCAGTTTCCGACGCAATGGCCAAAGGAGACAAAGTTGCATTAGTAGGTTTCGGGACATTCTCCGTTAATGAAAAAGGCGAAAGAACCGGAATCAACCCCGCAACCAAGGAAAAAATAACCATACCTGCAAAGAAAGTGGTTAAGTTCAAAGCCGGAGCCGAATTGGCAGACAAAGTAAAATAGTTCTGCCCTGTCATCCCCTTCTCAGCACCGCCCTGTACAAATTGCGGCGGTATGTTGCTGAAAAATGAGTAAGGAGAGGAGAATAAAACAAGGCGACAGAAATTCCCGTTAAAAGAGTTTTAAAACAACACTTTTAACGGGAATTTTCATATGCGGGCCGCTCCGGGGATTATCGGGTTGCGGCCTCTATTCTCTTCATCAGAGAGAATATTATTACGGCCGACAGCAGACAACATGCCATAAGCACGCCCCATACGCACCACAGGGGCAGGCCGCCCCACAAATACCCTACTACCGATACAAGATAGTTGCCGATTGCAGTGGCCGCGAACCAGCACCCCATCATTGCCCCTTTATAGCGCGGGGGAGCCACTTTCGACACGAACGATATTCCCATAGGGGAGAGCAGCAGTTCGGCGAACGTAAGGCTCAGATAAGTGTATATGAGCCAATCGGGCGAGACAAGGCGGCTGCTTACGCCGGCCGCCTTAACCTGGTCGGGGGTCATAAGCCCCGCCGAACCGGCCGCGAGTATCATGAACGCGGCGGCGGCAACAATCATTCCGTACCCTATCTTGCGCGGGGCGGACGGTTCTTTGCCCCGTTTTGCCAGCATGGAGAAAATCCATACCGACAGAGGAGTGAGGACTATTACGAAGAACGGATTGAACTGCTGGAATATGGACGGGTTTATTGAAACCACTTCTTCCGCGGTGTTATACCGGTATATGGCCGTGGCTGCCGCAACCATGGCTGCCGATACCGAGAAGATCCGGCCGCGCATGGTGGCCGAACGGAAAAGGAATACCAGCGAATAGATAAAGACTATGGCGCAGGTAAGGGTAACGGTATCGAACCACATGCGCCCGTCGCCAGTTATCAGGTGCGCCGTATAGTCGCGGGCGAAGAACGTAAGCGTCAGCCCGTTCTGGTGGAAAGCCATCCAGAAGAATATCACTATGGCGAATACCAGAAGCAGGGCCACGATGCGTTTGCGCGTCTGCCCGGGAGTCAGTTCGCCGGCAACTGCGGCTATGGTTTCCTCCCCTTTGTCCGTACGCTGCGAAGAGCGGCAATCGGCGTGTATGTATGTCTTGCGGAATACGCGGTAAATCAATACCGACAGTATCAGCGACAGGCATGCTACGCCGAAACTGTAGCTGTACGAGTCGGAAACAGCCGTTATATAAGAGTTGCAGAACGAAGCCATGTCGCCGGAATAGTGCTGCGCCTGTCTCAACCCTTCGAGGACCTCCATGCTGCTTTCAGTTATGCTCCCGTCGAGGTAACCGTGTGCCAGTGCGGGGATGGAGGCGTCATAGACGAACCCTTTCCTGGAAAGGAAATATTCTGTTACCGCATTTGCTGCCGACGGGGCGAAGAACGCACCGAGATTTATGGCCATGTAAAAAATCGAGAAGGCGGTATCGCGCATGGACGAATAGCGGGGTTCGTCGTAGAGGTTCCCCATAAGTACCTGCAGGTTTCCCTTGAAAAGCCCTGTTCCCATTGCAATGAGTACGAGCGCGGCGAACATTACCGCCAGCGAGAACGCCCCGCCGTGCATCGGGAGCGAAAGGCACAGGTAGCCTGCAAACATTATCGCGAACCCGTAGTTTATCATTTTCCCGTAACCGAACCGGTCGGCCATAATGCCTCCTATCAGCGGCATGAAATAGACGGCGGCGAGAAATGCGCCGTAAACCGTAGAGGCATACCCTTCGGAGAATCCGTATTTTGCCTGAAGGTAGAGTACGAAGATTGCAATCATCGTATAGTACCCGAACCTCTCGCCGGTATTTGCCAATGCCAGCGCGTACAACCCTTTAGGGTGATTTCCCAAAATGCTCATAGTTCCCTTATCTTATTTTGCTGCATATGCCACAGCGTACAACTTCATCTGCTTTACCATTGAGAGAAGGCCGTTTGAACGCGTAGGCGAGAGGTTCTCGCGCAACCCTATCCTTTCTATGAAATAGAGGTCGCTGGCGGCTATCTCGTCGGGCGTATGCCCCGACAGCACGTTTACCAGCATTGCCACAATCCCTTTTACTATAAGGGCGTCGCTGTCGGCCCGGAACGTCAGCACACGGCCGTCATAGTCGGCCTGCAGCCATACGCGGCTCTGACACCCATCTATCAGGTTGTCGTCCGTCCTGCACTCATCGGGCAACGGCGGCAGTGTGCCGGCCATATCCATGATAAGCGAATATTTGTCCATCCAGTCATCGAAACCCGAAAATTCGTCGATCAGCTCATCCTGCAGCTCGTCAATACTCTTCATATCCATCATTCCTTATATATTACCGACAAGACCGTCTCTCCCACAGCCTTCATCGTATTCCTGTCAATATTGTCCATATCGTCGCCGAGCGTATGCCAGTAAGGCGGGAAACAGCTTTCGTCGGTATAGGCGATTATGTCCACACACGGTATGCCGGCATACTCGTTCACGAAATAGTGGTCGTCCGTTACGGCGCACCCCGTCTGTGAAACGAAGTAGGAGGCATACCCGATGTTTGCCGCCTCATTCCATATTTTGTCCACAACGGCCGGAGCATACATACGGGAGAACTGCTCCTTGTAAAAAACGCTGCCCCGCCCCGAGACCATATCGAGAAGTATGCCGAAATCGGCCCTGTAACCCGGATTGTGCGGATTCCTGCTCCAGTACTGCGAGCCGAGACACCACGAAAGGTCGGGGTCGGTTGCGGAGGCGGCAAAGTACGGCGCACCGTAATCTTCGGCATCGAAAAAGATTATGTCTACTCCCACCGATGGGGAATCGTTCCCTATCTGGCGGGCTATTTCAAGCAGAACGGCAACCGAAGCCGCCCCGTCGTCCGCACCGGGTATCGGTTTGCGGTGGTTTGCCGGGTCGGGGTCGTTGTCGGCGTAGGGACGGCTGTCCCAGTGCGCCATAAGCAGAACCCTCTTCTTCTTTTCGGGGGCGAAACTCCCTATTATGTTCACTATGTCCAACCCGGTGCCGTCGTATGCCGTAACCCGGGCCGCCTGCGGCGTTACTTCCGCCCCGTGCCGGGCCAGTTCGCCCTGGAGGTATGCGGCAGTCGCCTTATGGGCCGGGGTATTGGGTATCCTGTACCCGAATTCAAGTTGCCGGCGGGTGTATTCGTACGCGCTGTCGGCATTGAATGCCGGCACGGCCGCCTGTCCGCTGCCGGACGATGATGCTGTCGCCTTCCCTCCGCCGCACGAGGCTATTGTTCCGACAAGCAGCAGCAGCGATATGCAGAATTTTATCCTTTTCATTTCCGTTATTGTTTACGCAATGACTGTACCTGCTCCATTACACGCAGGAAATTCGCTCCCCATATTTTTTTGAGGTCGCCGTCGCAGTATCCGCGCCGCAACAGCTCGCAGGTGATGTTTACAAGTTCGTTGGCTGCATTGCACCCGGGTACTCCCCCACCCCCGTCCAGATCGGAACCGATGCCTGCGTAATCCACTCCGGCAATCTCCACCACATGGTCTATGTGGTCGGCCACGGTACGCACATCGGCCTTGCCGTCGTCGGAGAGGAAATCGTCGTATATGCATATCTGCACTACCCCGCCCTTTGCCGCCAGCGCCCTTATCTGCGTATCGGTAAGATTCCGCCTGTGGCCGCACAAGGCCCTGCACGACGAATGGGATGCGATGAAGGGCGCACGGCTCTCTTTCATCACGTCGGCGAACGTCGCATCGGATGCGTGCGATACGTCTATCATTATTCCGAGGTCATTCATGCGGTGCACCACTTCCCGTCCGAAGGCGCTCAACCCTCCATGCTCGCCGTTTCCTTTCGCCGAATCGCATATGTCGTTGTCGCCGTTGTGGCAGAGGGTCATGTACACCACCCCCTTGTCGCGGTATTTTTCAAGCAGGGAAATATCGCCGCCAATGCCGTAGCCGTTCTCTATGCCGAAGAAAATCCCTTTCCTGCCTGAGGCTTTAGCCGCTTCCGCTTCGGCCCGGTTGCGCACCTGTACCGCCTTGTCGGCGTTGCGCCCTATCTGGGCGGAGAGTTCGTCCAGTATCGACGCACAGAGGTTTACGGCTGCTGCCGTCCCTTCCGCATCGCGGCCGCGCTGCGGGATGTAGGCTACCATGCATTCGGCGTCTATCCCGCCGTCGCGCAGTTTGGGAATGTCTACCTTGCAGCGCGCATCACGCACCCCGATGTCTATTCTGGAACCGAACAGCATCGGCGTATCGCAATGCGAGTCGAGCGACAGTTCGCGGCGGTGGAACTCGCGCGCATGCGAATAGATTGCAGCCTCATCGGTAAGCCAGCGGAACAGGGCGAGCATCTTCTCGTCCCCTTCGGCCGCCATGGGCTCAGGATGCCACTGCACGCCGAGCACCGGGTAGTGAGGCAACTCGATAGCTTCGTTTATGCCGTCGTCGGCTGCTGCCGTCTGTATGAACCCCGGCGCTACGCCCGACACCCCTTGATGATGGAACGAATTTACGGCAATCTCCCTTACTCCGAGTATACGCCCGAGAAGCGACCCTTCCGCTATCCTTACGGTATGGGTGGGTATGTTGCGGGCTTCTTTCTGGGAATGTTCAAGTACGGGAAATGGGTGTTCGGAAGGAATGTCGCGGTAGTTCGTTCCGCCGCACGCCGCATTCAACACCTGATGTCCGCGACAGATTCCGAGCAAAGGCATCTGCCGCTGCATGGCCATCCGCACGAGAGCTATCTCTTCGCGGTCGCGCCCTTCGTCCACACAGTCTATCTGCGGAATGCTCTCCTGTCCGAGAAGCCGGGGCGATATGTCGCCGCCGCCGGTAAGGAGCAGGGCGTCGATACGCCCGAGTATCCCGCCAAGCAGGGAAAGGTCGCTGCACTGCGGTATCACCAGCGGTATGCCGCCTGCGGCTATTACCGACCTTACGTAATGGTTGGCCACCCGAGAGGTATCTTCTTTCTGGTTGGAAGTTATCCCTATTACCGGGGTACTGCGCCTGTATGAAAGGAGCGTTCCCTGTTCCGTTTCCTCGAATATCCTGCTTATTCCCGCCGGAGTGTTGTCTGTCATCCTGTTCGTCTCTATATGCGAAAGGGGCGTATCCGCAAAACCGCCCCTCTCTGATTTTATGTTCCGTTGCGCACTTGCCGCAACAGGCTGCCCGGCACGTGAACGGGATAGTGTCCCGACACCCGGACCACCCGCACGGATACTACAGTGCGTTGTGCTTTATCAGGTATTCCGCTATCTGGACGGCGTTCAAGGCCGCACCTTTGCGTATCTGGTCGCTGACCGTCCAGAAGACCAGCCCGTTGTCGCATGCCAGATCCTTGCGGATGCGGCCTACATATACGGGGTCCTTTCCGGCTACGTCGAGCGGCATGGGATAGACCCTGTTTTCAAGATCGTCCATAAGCACAACGCCTTCGGCCGAAGCGAATGCGGCACGTGCTTCTTCTACCGATACGGGACGTTCGGTCTCTACCCATGTCGTCTCGGAATGCGCGCGCATTACGGGTACACGCACACAGGTGGCCGATGTCTTTATATCGGAGTGCATTATCTTGCGGGTTTCGTTGAACATCTTCATCTCCTCTTTGGTATAGAGGTTGTCGGTGGCTACGTCTACCTGGGGTATCAGGTTATATGCCAGCTGATAGTAGAACTTGCTTACCGTGGGGTCTTCGCCGCGCTGCAACTGGGCGTACTGCTCCACAAGCTCGTCCATTGCGGCGGCTCCCGCGCCGCTTGCAGCCTGATAGGTGGAAACATGGACCCTCTTTATGTGCGAAATCTTTTCTATCGCGTTGAGGGCTACAACCATCTGTATCGTGGTACAGTTGGGGTTGGCTATTACGTTGCGGGGACGCACTTCGGCATCTTTCCCGTTTACTTCGGGCACTACCAGGGGAACATCGTCGTCCATGCGGAACGCACTGGAATTGTCAATCATTACCGCCCCGTAACGGGTTATGGTCTTCTCGAACTTTTTGGATGTCCCGGCCCCGGCCGAGGTAAAGGCTATGTCGACCCCTTTAAAATCGTCGTTGTCCTGCAATTCCTTTACCGTGCACTCTTTCCCCTTGAACGTGTAGACGGTCCCCGCACTGCGGGACGACCCGAAAAGGAGGAGTTCGTCTATCGGAAAATCTCTCTCGGCCAATACGCGGAGGAACTCCTGTCCTACTGCACCGCTGGCACCGACAATTGCTACTTTCATATCGTATCGTTTTTTTGTTTTTACGCGGGCACGTGGCTGCCGCCGTAACTCTTGTACGGCTTGATAACCCGCCGTCTCCGACACGGCCCGTTCCGCCTTCCGTACGGCATTGCGGCGTTCCGCGCTGCCTGCAGCAGGGGTCGGGGACAAGGGACGGCCCTTTCTTTTCCGCTGTTTTCTGTTTGAATTAATCGTGTTCGAGGCACAAAAATAAGTCATTTTCACATAATAGCGCCATATCGGAGAAAAAAATCTTCATACGCTTGCCAACTAATGCAGATTACATTAAATTTGCATACTCGGAAATTTTTTATCATTTATATTCATTAAATTAAAGTTTTTATGTGGTTAACAGATTCGTCTATCGGGAGAAAGCTCGTAATGAGTATAACGGGGCTTTTTCTTGTTTTGTTCCTGACATTCCACCTGTCGATGAACTTTGCCGCCGTATTTTCTGAAGAAGGATACAACGCGGTATGCAAGTTCCTTGGAGCAAACTGGTACGCTATTGCAGGCACGCTTGTCCTGGCTGCGGGCTTTGTAATACACATCATTTACGCCTTTGTGCTTACATTGCAGAATCTCAAGGCAAGAGGAAACAACCGTTATAAGGTTACGGTACGCCCCAAAGGCGTGGAATGGGCTTCGCAGAACATGCTGGTTCTCGGTATAATAGTGGTTCTCGGCCTGATACTTCACGGGGCGCAGTTCTGGTATAAAATGCAGTTGAACGAGATTGCCGAACTCGGTCTGCCCGGCATCGACCCGCACGACGGATATGCACTCATAAAGGAGACTTTCTCCAACGGACTGTACGTTGTTCTCTACCTTATATGGTTCGTTGCATTGTGGTTCCACCTTACCCACGGTTTCTGGAGCGCAATCCAGACGATAGGCTGGAACAACCTCGTATGGCTCAAACGCTGGAAAATAATATCGAACGTATTTACTACGATAATCTGCTTAGGTTTCGCTTTCGTAGCCCTTTGGTTTTATTTTGTGGTAGCATAAACGTAAACAAACAACACAACAAATTATGGCAAATATTAAAATAGATTCTAAGATTCCCGAAGGGCCGTTAGCCGAAAAATGGACAAACTACAAGGCTCATCAGAAACTTGTCAATCCGGCCAACAAACGCCGCCTCGACATTATCGTCGTAGGAACAGGCCTTGCCGGCGGTTCGGCTGCCGCATCGCTCGGTGAAATGGGGTTCAACGTGCTGAATTTCTGTATTCAGGATTCGCCCCGCCGTGCTCACTCGATTGCCGCACAGGGCGGTATCAACGCTGCCAAGAACTATCAGAACGACGGCGACAGCGTTTACCGTCTCTTCTACGATACGATTAAGGGCGGGGACTACCGCGCACGCGAAGCCAACGTTTACCGTCTGGCCGAAGTCTCCAACAACATAATAGACCAGTGCGTTGCCCAGGGTGTTCCGTTTGCCCGCGAATACGGAGGCCTCCTCGACAACCGTTCGTTCGGCGGCGCGCAGGTTTCACGTACGTTCTACGCCAAAGGGCAGACGGGACAGCAGTTGCTGCTCGGCGCCTACTCGGCTCTCAGCCGCCAGGTAAAGAAAGGCACGGTAAAACTCTATACGCGTTACGAAATGCTCGACCTTGTCGTAATCGACGGGCGCGCACGCGGAATAATAGCCCGCAACCTGGTTACCGGCGAAATTGAACGCTTCGGCGCACACGCCGTTGTCATTGCAACCGGCGGTTACGGAAACACCTACTTCCTCTCTACCAACGCAATGAACAGCAACGGTTCGGCGGCAATGCAGTGCTACCGCAAGGGGGCATATTTCGCAAACCCTGCCTTCGCACAGATACACCCCACCTGTATACCTGTTCACGGAGAGTTCCAGTCGAAACTGACGCTTATGTCGGAGTCGCTCCGTAACGACGGCCGCATATGGACGCCGAAAAAGAAAGAGGATGCAGAGGCTATCCGAGCCGGCAAGCTGAAACCCACCCAAATCAAGGAGGAAGACAGGGACTACTATCTTGAACGCCGCTACCCGGCATTCGGCAACCTTGTTCCGCGCGACGTTGCTTCGCGTGCCGCAAAAGAGCGTTGCGACGCCGGTTACGGTGTAGGCTCGACTGGCCTTGCCGTTTACCTCGACTTCTCTTCGGCTATCGAGCGTCTCGGGAAAGACGTCGTTGCCGCCCGTTACGGCAACCTCTTCCAGATGTACGAAAAGATAGTTGACGACAACCCGTACGAAACCCCGATGATGATTTACCCCGCTATCCACTATACGATGGGCGGTATCTGGGTGGACTACGAACTGAGCACATCAATTCCGGGACTCTTCGCCATAGGCGAGGCAAACTTCTCCGACCACGGCGCAAACCGCCTCGGGGCATCGGCCCTGATGCAGGGCCTTGCCGACGGGTACTTTGTCCTTCCCTATACGATACAGAACTACCTGTCCGACCAGATTACCGTGCCGCATATCGACACGAAGAGCAAGGAGTTCGACGAAGCCGAGCAGGGAGTAAGGGCAAGGATAGAAAAACTGATGTCCATAAAAGGCAAGCGTTCGGTCGATTCCATACACAAGGAACTCGGTCTTATCATGTGGGAGTATGTAGGTATGGGCAGGACAAAAGAGGGGCTGGAAACCGCATTGCAGAAACTGAAAGAGATAAAGAAAGAGTTCTGGACCAATGTCCGTATCCCGGGTGAAATAAATTCCATGAATACCGAACTGGAGAAAGCCCTCCGCGTTGCCGATTTCATAGAAATAGGCCAGCTGATGGCTTTGGACGCCCTCAACCGCAACGAATCGTGCGGCGGGCACTTCCGTGAAGAATTCCAGACGCCCGACGGCGAAGCTCTCCGTCAGGACGACAAGTACATGTATGTAAGCTGCTGGAAGTACAACGGGGAAGACAAAGAGCCGGAAATGTACAAGGAACCGCTCAATTACGAAGCTATCAAAGTACAACAACGTAACTATAAACAATAACGGACATGGACAAGACGATAAATGTAACACTTAAAATATGGCGTCAGAGAGGCCCGAAGGAAGCTGGCCGCTTCGAGACGTACAAACTGGAAAACATTTCCACCGACAGTTCGTTCCTTGAGATGCTCGATGTCCTCAACGAACAGCTGATAAACAAAGGCGAAGAGCCGGTAGTTTTCGACAACGACTGCCGCGAGGGTATCTGCGGCATGTGCTCGCTCTACATAAACGGACACCCGCACGGGCCCGACGAGGGGGTTACTACCTGCCAGCTCCACATGCGCCGCTTCAAAGACGGCGATACGATTGTAGTTGAGCCGTGGCGTTCGGCCGGATTCCCGATAATAAGAGACCTTATCGTAGACCGCAGCGCATACGACAAGATCATGCAGGCCGGCGGATACGTATCGGTCAACACCGGAGGCGCACAGGATGCCAACGCGATTCCCATTCCCAAAAAGGATGCCGACCTTGCAATGGATGCCGCTTCGTGCATCGGGTGCGGCGCATGCGTTGCAGCCTGCAAGAACGGTTCGGCCATGCTGTTCGTTTCGGCCAAGGTAAGCCAGCTGGCTCTCCTGCCGCAGGGTAAGGTAGAGGCTGCAAGAAGGGCAAAGGCCATGCTTGCAAAAATGGACGAACTCGGTTTCGGAAACTGTACCAATACCGGTGCATGCGAAGCCGAATGCCCCAAAAACGTGTCGATAACCAACATTGCACGTCTCAACAGGGAATTCATTTCGGCCAAACTGAAAGACTGACAATACCCGCAAGGTTTGATAAACGGAACTCCGGCCCGCAAGCAATACGGGCCGGAGTTTTTTTGTCGGCAGGGCAGAGGAGAGGACGCCCACCCATTGTCATCCACCGCATTTTTTGTTGCGCTTGAAATACCATTTTACGCGCCTTACGCCCTCTGCTCCCAGAATAAAGAGTCCGAGATACTGCACCCCCTTGGCCGTGCCGAAAAGAGCCGCCCACAACACACCTTTGGCCGTTGCCGATATCGGGAAGAGCATCTGCACGAACGACAGGATATAGAACGGGATGCAACAGGCAAGGATAATCGCCCCTGTCCGGAACGACAGGTTTTTAAGACTGTCCGATACGCGGGATTTGAAGCCGCATTGGTTTTTTCCCTCCATTACGCGAAGATAATACAATGGCCGTTTTCTTCAAAAACAGACCGGAACCGGCCATTGTTCCGAACCTCTAATCCGACCGGGCGGCTACACCGGTTTCCGCCGCGGGCATACCGCGCGGATGGAGGGCGAAGAGGTTGCGGCGCGAAACCCGCCGGGGCAATTATTTTATGTGAAATAGCTGTCATACACGCAGTTTTTTATAATTTTGCACCCGAATTTGCCGTCAGGCACAAATTTCGACTGAAAAATGCAGCCTAATTTAGTTATTGTAGAATCCCCGGCCAAAGCTAAAACAATAGAAAAGTTTCTCGGAAAAGACTTCAGGGTACTGTCGAGTTACGGCCACATACGAGATTTGAAAAAGAAGGATTTCAGCATAGACATAGCAAAAGACTATTCGCCAGTATATGAAATCCCGGCCGACAAGAAGAAACTTGTTTCGGAACTGAAAGAGGCTGCCAAGGAGGCCGAGACGGTTTGGCTGGCTTCCGATGAAGACCGCGAAGGGGAAGCAATAGCATGGCATCTGTATGTGGTCCTCGGCCTCACCCCCGAAAAGACCCGCCGCATAGTTTTTCACGAAATTACCAAAAACGCCATTCTCAAGGCAATAGAAAATCCCCGCGAAATAGATTACAACCTTGTCAATGCCCAGCAGGCACGCCGCATCCTTGACAGGATTGTGGGGTTTGAACTCTCCCCCGTACTGTGGAAAAAAATCAAACCGTCGCTGTCGGCCGGGAGGGTGCAGTCTGTCGCCGTACGCCTTATAGTGGAGAGGGAACGCGAGATAGAAAACTTCCGCGCGGAGTCGTCGTACCGCGTTACGGCGCAATTCGCCCTGCCCGACGGAAACCTGATAAAGGGGGAGATGTCGCGCCGCCCGACTTCGTTCGACGATGCACGGGCACTCCTGGAAAGGATTGCGGGAGAATCGTTCAGGATAACCGACATAACGGTAAAACCGCTGCAGAAATACCCCGCCCCGCCGTTTACCACCTCCACGCTGCAACAGGAGGCCGCCCGGAAACTGAGCTTCTCCGTGTCGCAGACCATGAGGGTTGCCCAGCAGCTTTACGAAGCGGGACTTATCACATACATGCGTACCGACTCGGTAAACCTTTCATCACTGGCCATAAACACGGCAAAGGAGGTCATTTCTGAAAACTTCGGTGCGGAATACTCCTCCCCGCACAATTTCCATACAAGTTCAAAAGGGGCGCAGGAGGCGCATGAGGCTATCCGCCCCACATACATTTCAAACAGGGAAATCAGCGGTACGGCCCAGATGCAACGCCTTTACGAACTGATATGGAAACGTACCGCGGCATCGCAGATGAGCAATGCCATAACCGAAAAGACGACTGTTACCGTAACGGGCGACGAGAACGGCGACAAGTTTACGGTAACGGGCGAAGTGATAAAGTTCGACGGGTTCCTGCGCCTTTACAGGGAATCGACCGAAGACGAGGCCGAGCAGGAGAACGACGGCAATACGCTTCCCGCCATGCAACAGGGTGAGCGGCTTTCCCTTTCCACGGCCGAGGCTGTGGAAAGGTTCTCGATGGCACCGCCGAGATACTCCGAAGCATCGCTCGTACACAAGCTGGAGGAGCTCGGCATAGGGCGTCCCTCCACATACGCCCCCACAATCTCAACCATACAGCAGAGGGAATACGTTGCGAAGGGAAACAAAACGGGTGAAAAGCGCAAATACCGCCTCCTTACCCTCAAGGAGGGCAAGGTAACCGCTTCGGAAAAGAGCGAGACGACAGGCAGCGAAAAGGGTAAACTGATACCTACCGACATAGGTATTGTGGTAAACGACTACCTTACTGAAAACTTCCCCGACATACTGAACTACAACTTTACGGCCGAGGTGGAAGAGAAGTTCGACCGCATAGCGGCCGGCGAAGAGGCATGGGTAAAATCGATAGATACCTTCTATAAGGCGTTCCACCCCGAAGTGGAGACAGCCTCAGCGCAACATTCGGGCCACAAGGTAGGGGAGAGGATTCTCGGCAACGACCCCAAAAGCGGCAAGCCCGTCTCCGTAAAGATAGGGCGTTTCGGCCCTGTCGTCCAGATAGGGAGTGCGGATGATGAGGAGAAACCCGTATTCGCATCGCTGATGAAAGGGCAGACGCTCGGCAGCATTACCCTTGAGGAGGCACTGAAACTGTTTGAACTGCCGCGCACCCTCGGCGAGTTCGAGGGGAAAGAGGTTGTTGTAGGGGTAGGGCGTTTCGGCCCGTATATCCGCCATGACAACAAGTTCGTTTCGCTTCCCAAAGAGTACCAGCCGCTTGAAGTGTCGCTTGAGGAAGCCGAAGAGCTTATAAAGGCAAAGCGCACGGAAGAGAGCAACCGCATTATAAAGAGTTTCGACAACGAGCCGGAACTCCTCGTCATGAACGGCCGCTACGGGGCCTACATATCGTACAGGAAAAGCAACTATAAACTGCCCAGGAACTGCAACCCGAAGGAACTTACCGCAGAGGAGTGCATGGAGATTGTAAGGGAACAGGGTGAAAAACCCGCCAGGAAAAGCGTAAGGAGAAAGAAATAACCATACTCCCCTTGCGGCATCATTTCCCGGGCGCATGGCATATGGCAGCAGACCATATATAAAGCAGGTAACGGTATTATTGCAACAATTTTCCGTTACCTGCTTTTTGCAGGATGCCGCATCCCGATTTGCGGTACTTGCGGTATCGGGCCGGGAGGCGTTTTCCTCCCGTACTCCCGCGTATTTCAGATTATTCCCATAAGTTTCAGTATGCCGGGGGTGAAGAACGATGTCAGCACGCCATTGACTATAAGGCCGAGCGTTGCGTAAGCCCCGTGCTCGCTGCTGACCGCCATGGAAGCGGACGTTCCTACGGCATGGGCGGCCGTCCCCATGGAAAGCCCTTGGGCTCCCGCACCCTTTACGTGTACCATGTTCATTGTCTTATAGCCGAGTATCGCCCCGAGTATTCCGACGAATATCACCACTGCCGCCGTAAGCGAGGGGATACCCCCCACCGAACGGGTAACCTCTATGGCTATGGGGGTCGTTACCGACTTGGGGGCGAGCGAGAGGATTACCTCTTTCGATGCTCCCATTGCTTTTGCTATGCCTACAACCGAAACTATTCCAACCACGCACCCCGCCAGTTGCGACAGGAATATGGGGATGAAGTGTTTCTTTATCGCCTCCAGCTGCATGTAAAGCGGTACGCCCAGCGCAACGATGGCCGGCTTCAGCCAGAACTCTATGTACTGTCCGGAGTGCCCGTAGGTCTCGAACGTTATCCCCGTCAGCTTCAGGAATGTTATCATTACGGCCACTGTTACGAGTATGGGGTTGAGCAATGCCCACCCGCTTTTTTTATAGAGCCTGAGCGACAGGTAATAGACTATGAATGTCAGAGCCAGGAGGAAAAAGGCGTTTTCGGTATATTTCATTTCTTTTTATTGGCAATTTGGTATACCCATCCTGTTACGGCCAGCACGAGTACCGTACTGACGAACGCCGATACGAGTATGGGCCAGAATTCTTCTTTTATCATATCGAGATAGAGCATGAGGGCTATGCCGGGGGGAACGAAAAAGAACCCTATGTTGCTGACGAGAAAATCGGAAATTTTCTGTATTTTCTCCAGTTTGACAATCTTGAATTTCAGAAGGCATGTCAGCACCAGCATCCCTATTATGCTGGAGGGAAGGTCCGTCCCTGTCAGATATACCACAAGTTCGCCCAATGCAAGGCAACCGAATATGACTGCGCACTGTTGTACCATACGGTTTCTGTTTTTATAGTTTTAAAACAAGTTGTTTTTTTCATATTCAAGACCGGTATCGGGAGAAGCGTTTCGTCCCGATACCGGTCTCGTTTCCGTGCATGCGGCCGTTGCACCGCCGCTATCTTGCGTATTTGGAGAAATCGCAGTTGTGCATGTCCCCTGTTTCAAGCAGGGCCTTGTGGAACTCGAAACATGCATCGAGCGAATGCGGGGTCTGCCCGCCGCGCTCCAGTTTCAGATACTCCCTCAACATGGGACGGTAAGAGGGGTGTGCGCAATTCTCTATTATGGCCTCGGCCTTTTCGCGCGGCGATTTTCCCCTCAGGTCGGCTATTCCCTGTTCGGTTATTATAACCGACACCGAATGCTCGCTGTGGTCCACGTGCGATACCATGGGGACTATTGCGCTTATCTTGCCTCCCTTGGCCTCGGACGGACAGGTGAATATGGAGAGGTATGCGTTGCGCGTAAAGTCGCCCGACCCCCCGATACCGTTCATCATCTTCGTACCGGTTATGTGGGTACTGTTTACGTTGCCGAATATGTCGGCCTCGATTGCGGTGTTTATCGTTATCAGCCCGAGACGGCGTACAACTTCGGGATTGTTCGATATTTCCTGCGGGCGCAATACTATTTTGTCGCGGAAGAAATCCACGTCGGATATTATCTGGTCCATTACTTCGTCGCTGACCGTAAGGGACGACCCGCTGGCAAATACGCACTTGCCGCTCTTCATAAGGGAAACCACCGAATCCTGTACGACCTCGGTGTACATCATGAACGGGGGAATGTCGGGGTTGCTGCCCAGCCCCCCGAGTACGGCGTTGGCTATGTTGCCCACGCCCGACTGTATGGGAAGGAACGATTCGGGTATCAATCCTTTCTTGAGCTGCGACACAAGGAAGTCGCACACGTTCGCCCCTATCCTGGTCGTTGTTTCGTCCGGCTCGGTAAAGTGCGCCACGCCGTCGTGGAGATTGCTCTCAACTATCCCTATTATCTTGGAGGGGTCGACTTTTATGTACGGAGTACCGATGCGGTCCTTGGGCGTATAGACGGGTATTTCGCGACGGTACGGCGGATCGGCCGGCTGATATATGTCGTGAAACCCTTCAACGGCTTCCGGTATATGGTGGTTCAGCTCTATTATCACCTTGTCGGCCAAGTCGCATACGGTAGGAGCGATGCCTACACCCATACACGGAACTACACGCCCGTCGTCATACACTTTCGAGGCCTCTACTATAGCAAAATCGAGTTTGCCGAAGAAACCGTACCTCAGGCTCTGCGCCAGCTGCGAAAGGTGCATGTCGACATACGATATTTCCTTGGCATTGATAGCTTCGCGCAACGATTTGTTGGACTGGTAAGGGGTACGGAACTTCACGGCTTTCGCCCGTGCCAGCACTCCGTCGAGCATGTCGCTCGATGATGCGCCCGTGAATATGGAGACTTTGAAAGGACGGCCGGCAGCATGTTCGGCTTCCGCCTTTTGGGCCAATGCCGAAGATACCACCTTGGGAGTACCCGATGCGGTAAATCCGCCGAAACCTATCTTCGCGCCGTCGTTTATATACGAAGCGGCTTCTTCGGGTGTGATGATTCTAAATGCCATTTCCGTTGTGTTTTTATATCGTAATCAGTATTTCCTGTTCAATATTTCGGCAGCTATTATCCCCTTTCGCACCTCCCCGGCATCGGCAAAATACCCGGCACCGGCATCCCCGCCCTGTTCGGGAGCGGTATCGGCCATGCGGGAAACAAGGCGTCTTTTCCTTTCAGCCGTACTGGTCTCCGCCTTGCTGCCTTTGGCGTTCGATTCCGCCTGAAGGACAACGGTTTCACGCTCTGCCTTATTCTCTTCGGGTATGTTGTAGGGGAAAATGTATTCCGTATCGGCCTGCGGCCCGCCGACGGTGTCCCGCCTGGAGTGTCCCGTATCTGTTTTTCTCTGCCTTTCAGCCGATTTTATGACACCCCGGGTAACAAATATCAGAATTATAAGTATGTAAATCCACAAATAATCCACCGCTTTTTTTAATTTTGTGCGCAAAATTACAAATTATCGGTGAATTGTTCCCATTTATAAATCTACAAAATGAGTTTTGAAGGTAATAACGATACTGCAACTCCAGCCAAAAGGTTTTTCATGGAGACGTACGGATGCCAGATGAACGTGGCCGACAGCGAAGTAGTCGCTGCCGTCCTGGACAACTGCGGTTATGCGCCGTGCGATTCGCCCGACCTGGCCGACGCCGTTTTTATCAATACCTGCTCCATCAGGGATAATGCCGAGAAGAGGGTCGTTTCAAGACTGCAATTTTTCAATACGCTGAAAAAAAAGAACCCGAAACTGATTGTGGGGGTTCTCGGGTGCATGGCCGAGAGGGTAAAAGAGAAACTCGTTACCGAATACGGCGTGGATATCGTGGCAGGGCCCGATTCGTACTGCGACCTGCCGAATCTGGTAGGGGCTGCCGAATGCGGGGAGAAAGGAGTGAACATAGAACTCTCCTCAACCGAAACATACAAGGATATTATCCCGCGCCGCATAGGGAAAAGCATATCGGGGTTCATCTCCATAATGAGGGGGTGCAACAATTTCTGCTCGTACTGCATTGTACCGTATACGAGAGGGCGTGAAAGAAGCCGCTCGCCGCAAAGCATACTGGCCGAACTGGACGACCTTGCCTCAAAGGGGTACAGGGAGGTTACGCTGCTTGGACAGAACGTCAATTCTTACCGCTTTTACGGTGAGGACGGTACGGTAACGAATTTTCCCGAACTGCTGGAAATGGTATCGGACAGGGCAGGGGAAGGGATGCGTATCCGCTTTACCACCTCGCACCCGAAGGATATGAGCGACCGCACGCTGAGGGTCATTGCCGGCAGGAAGAATATCTGCAACCACATTCATCTGCCGGTCCAGTCGGGTTCGGACAGGATACTGGCCCTCATGAACCGCAAGTACACCCGCAGCTGGTATCTGGAGAGAATAGAGGCCATAAGGAGGATTATCCCCGGGTGCGGCATCTCAACCGATTTGTTCTGCGGCTTCCATTCGGAAAGCGAAGAGGATTTCAGTGAAACGCTGTCGCTGATGCGGAGCGTCGGTTTCGATTCGTCTTTCATGTTCAAATACTCTGAGCGGCCGGGAACTTACGCATCGAAGCACCTTCCGGACGATATTCCGGAAGAGGTGAAGATCGACAGGCTCCAGCGGATGATTGAACTGCAGAACGAACTTTCGCTTGAAAGCAACCGCCGCGACATCGGCAAGGTTGTGGAGGTGCTTGTGGAAGGGGTTTCAAAACGTTCCACCGACAAACTTTGCGGACGGACGGAACAGAACAAAACCGCGGTTTTCGACAGGAACGGATATAAAATAGGCGACCTGGCAAGGGTGAGGATTACGGATGTTACTTCGGCTACGCTTATAGGGGTCCCGGCCGAATAACGGGGTTTGAAGCGTTTTTATTATCTTCGCACCCTGACAGAGCGTTTTTTGCATGTTTGCCATATGCTACTCACATAATATATGATACGTTACGAAAAACTAAACAACATCCTCGGGTGGACGGTATTCCTTGTTTCGGCCGTCGTCTACACCCTTACCCTCGAACCTACCGCAAGTTTCTGGGACTGCGGCGAGTTCATATCTTCGGCTTATAAACTGGAAGTGGGACACCCCCCCGGAAACCCTATCTTCATGATTACGGCGCGCTTCTTCGCCAACTTCGCCTCGGACCCGACGCAGGTGGCATGGTGCGTCAACTTCATGTCGGGGCTGCTGAGTGCGGCCACCATAATGCTGCTGTTCTGGACTATCACCTGCCTTGCAAGAAAGATTGCCGGCAACGGCGACAAGGAGGGGGAGATGTCGACGGCGACAATGATTACGGTCCTCGGGTGCGGCCTTGTAGGTTCGCTGGCCTACGCTTTCAGCGACACTTTCTGGTTCTCCGCCGTAGAGGGTGAGGTTTACGCATACTCTTCGTTCTGTACAGCCCTTGTTTTCTGGCTGATACTTAAATGGGAGAAACGCGCCGACGAGCCCCATGCCTATAAGTATATAGTCCTGATAGCGTACATAATAGGCGTGTCGGTTGCGGTACACCTGCTGAACCTGCTCTGCATCCCGGCAATAGTGCTTGTATATTATTACAGGAAGTTCAAGAATCCCACGGCCAAAGGGTCGCTTCTGGCCGTGCTCGTATCGTTTTTGATTATCGCTTTCATCCTTTACGGACTTGTTCCGGGTTTCGTAAAGGTTGCCGGTTGGGCCGAACTGCTGTTCGTAAACGTATTCGGGGCGCCGTACAACACCGGGGCGATTGTCTACTTCTTCCTCGTCATTCTCTGCATCGGGTGGGGAATCTACGAAACATTCGTACAGAAGGATATTCTGCGCATAAGACTCTCGTTTCTCGTAAGCATAATCATGGTGGGTATTCCGTTCGTAAGCGACAACCCCTACATATCGGCCCTCGTCGCCGCGGTGTTCGCCCTTTACATATTCTACAGGAAGAATCTGAACATTACGCTCGTCAATACCGTACTGACGTGCATCCTGGTTGTGTTTATAGGTTATTCGTCGTACGCGCTCATCATTATCCGCTCTACGGCCAATACCCCCATGGACCAGAACTCGCCTGAAGACGTATTTGCGCTTTCTGGCTATCTTAACCGCGAACAGTACGGCGAAAGGCCGCTCTTCTACGGCTATACGTTCGTGTCGGACGTGGCCCGCGACGATGATGGGAATGCCTTGTCTAAAGAGGGGCGTCCCCTGTGGGGCAGGGTTATCAAAACCGACCCGTCCCAACCGGACAGGTATGTGGTAAAGGACCACAAGCGCGACTATGTATACAACCCCGAACTGAACATGCTCTTTACCAGGATGTACAGCAACAACCCGCAACACGTGGCGGCATACAAGGAGTGGAGCGGTTTCAAGGGGAAGCCTGTGCAGGTCAAAACCCCTGCGGGGTATAAGACCGTTGTCAAGCCTACGTTTATGGAGAATCTTAAATTCTTCCTGAACTATCAGGTCAATTACATGTACTGGAGGTATTTCATGTGGAACTTTGCCGGGCGACAGAACGATATTCAGGGACACGGCGAAGTATCGAAAGGAAACTGGATAAGCGGTTTCAATTTCATAGACAAGCATATTGCCGGCGACCAGACCCTGCTTCCCTCCGACCTTAAAGACAACAAGGGGCATAACGTGTTTTACATGATGCCTCTTATTCTCGGACTTATAGGCCTTTTCTACCAGGCTTATTCTGGGCAAAAAGGGATAGAGGGATTCTGGATAACGTTTTTCCTGTTCTTCATGACGGGTCTTGCCATTGTCATATACCTTAACCAGACCCCGTACCAGCCGAGAGAGAGGGATTACGCCTATGCAGGCTCTTTCTACGCCTTTGCCATTTGGATAGGTCTGGGCGTGGCCGCCATATCGAAACTGCTGCAGAAAAAGGTGTTTGAAAAGAGACCTGCCGCAGGTGCGGCGCTTGCCGCCGTTATATGCCTGTGCGTACCTGCGCAGATGGTAAGCCAGACTTGGGACGACCACGACAGGTCGGGGCGTTATGCCGCCCGCGACTTCGGCATGAACTACCTTTCGTGCGTCGAGGAAGACGGCATTATCTTCACCAACGGCGACAACGAGACTTTCCCGCTGTGGTACGCACAGGAGACGGAAGGGTTCAGGACGGACGTAAGGGTGTGCAACCTGAGTTACCTGCAAACCGACTGGTATGTGGGACAGATGATGAGCCAGGCTTATGAATCGTCCCCGCTACCGATAAATATGGAAGAGAGCCGCTACGGAAACAACAGACTCGTTTTTGCATATATAATAGACCTGCTCGGGGGCGATTCGTCGCTTTCGCTCGATGCCGCCCTGCAATTCCTCATGTCGGAAGAGGACTGGACCAAGAGGCTGAGCAATTACGATGGACGGATAGATATCATCCCCTCGCACAAGCTGCATATCGATGTGGATTCGGCCGCAGCTGCCGGCTGCATTCCTCGAAACCTGAAGGACAGGGCCGTAAAGCAGATGGTTATAGACCTTTCGGACAAGAACGGGCTTATGCTCAATGAAATAGCCGTCTTGAGCATACTCAACTCCATAGCCAAAGACGGATGGAAACGTCCGGTATATTATGCCGCCACAGTTTCGCCGGACATGTACGTGAACCTCGACGACTATTTCGTTTCGGTGGGAATGGCCAACAGGATTCTTCCGGTAAAGGCAAACAACAAGGAAGAAATAATGGTGGACATAGACAAGATGTACGATAACATGATGAACAAGTTCCGCTTCGGAGGTATTGATAATCCCGATATTTACCTCGACGAGAACATACGGCGCATGAGCTATACGTTGAGAATGATGTTCATCGACCTTGCCGATGCCCTTATAAACGAAAACGACAGCGAAAGGGCACTGAAAGTAATAGACTACATGATGGAGAAGATTCCGTCGACGGCCGTAAGGCACGATTACCTCTCCACACAGGTGGCCTACATGTATTACAGTCTCGGCGAAAAGGAGAAAGGATTGGAACTTATGAAGGAGATTGCCGACAATTCTCTGGAATACGTAGTATGGTACTCTACGCTTACCCCAAGCCAGCTGAATTCTGTAAGCAGCGACCTGTTGAAGCACGAATATACCCTGAAAACCGCAGTTTACTTCATGGTTCAGGAGGGTGAAACCGAAACGGCCGAAAAATATATCAGAACCCTCAGCAATATGGGGTACGATATTTTTGAGGAAAATAGCACGAATGAAGGGTAATTTAAGGCTACCCCGTAAAAATACCGGAAAAAATATCCGCATGTATGCAGCATGCGGATATTTTTTTGCGTCTATATGTTGAAAGTTCACATTGGCGATGATTATAGAGCAGCCTCCATATATTTACAGAATGTTGTATCCGGAAACTATCTGGAGGATTCCGCGCAGGGAGAAGACCGTTTATCTGACTTTCGACGACGGGCCTATTCCGGAGGTTACCCCGTGGGTCCTTAACGTTCTGGACCAATACAGGGTAAAGGCCGCTTTCTTTTGCGTAGGAGACAATGTAGCCCGTTACAAGGATCTTTACAACGAAATCATTTCGAGGGGACACCTTACCGGAAACCATACCATGAACCATATTCAGGGTATACACAATACTACCGAAAATTATCTGAAGAACGTAGAAGGGGCAGATACCCTTATAAACAGTACGCTCTTCAGGCCGCCTCACGGGCATATGCTCTTCAAACAGACCCTTGCGCTCAGAAAACAGGGTTACCACATTATAATGTGGGATGTGGTTACACGAGATTACAGCAAAAAAATGAAACCCGAACAGGTACTGGAAAACGTAAAGAAATATACGCGCAACGGTTCGGTAATTGTATTCCACGACTCTCTGAAAGCACAAAAAAATCTAAGGTATGCCCTGCCAAAGGCTATAGAGTGGCTCATTGAAAACGGATACCGCATAAAACCCCTTCCTTTCAACTGCATAAACCATTGACGGAAAACATATAGTTCGGGAGTTGCCATGAATGAAAAGGACAACGTTCTGGATAGTAAACTGCTGGACATAAAGGATAACATGTTCGGTTTCGCCTTTTCTCTTACAAACAGTAAAGAGGAGGCCATGGAACTTTTCCAGGATACGGTTCTGAAAGTTCTGGACAGCAGGAAAAAATATACCGACAAATCGAACTTCACGGGATGGGTATTTACAATAATGCGGAATATCTTCATAAACAGATACAGGCAGGCCGCGAGAAACATAATCCTGCCGGAGTACAAGGATTCCGATATTCCTTTTTACCTGCCCGACTATATTATTGAAGACAGTTCCTATATATACACTCTGGACGATATATCCCTTGCCCTTCAAAATTTTCCGGAAGCCCACAAAGTTCCGCTGCTGATGTTCATATCGGGATACAAATACTTTGAAATAGCGAAATTCATGAATCTGCCAATAGGTACCGTAAAAAGCAGGATACACTACGCAAAACTCAAACTTAAAAAAGTACTGGAAGAGTAAAATAGAAAAAAACCGGACTGGTGCCTTATAAATAAACAAGGCAAACAGGCTTGCATACCTGATCATGTAAAAAGGTATGGAACGGTAAAGAAAAAGAAAACAATAAAAAAGGGTGCGCAATATATTTTTGACGCACCCTTTTTATATACTACACGTCTAAAGAAAACAGACCATACCGGAATTTTACAGGCACAGTGTTATAATTACCTGAGTTTTTCCCTCTATTATAACATAAAGGATGACTTACTAAGAGTATAATATTTGAATACTGAAAATTTTTAATATAAAAACAATAACAGGTGTTGGAAATATGGTATGTTATTCCTCTATATATAATAGTTTGCTTTTTATGTATACTGCTGTGTAATAAACCTTGAACCTTGTTTTTTTATATGTGTTATGAATTGATATTGTATTTATAGGGCAGTATACTGGACAAACAGTATTTACGTATTTTTAAAACTGAAAATCATTACTATGATAAAACATGATTTTCAAAAAAACATCCTGATGAGTGCATCGTCCAGTAAAAATTGAATTTAGGAAAATCTGAAAAGACTGTAACATTGTTACACTGTCAGTTCACTGAAAATCGATATTGTCATTTACAAATGATACTGTATTATTTGTTTTCATGTGATTTTTGATTTTTCAATTTTTCAAACATGCAGTCTGAAATATTCAAATTGGAAACCGAAAATGAGCTGTGAAGTTTTTTCACATTGTAACTGTAAGTTTTTTATTTGATATTCGGGATGTTTTTATGGAGATATTTTAGGAAACTGGAATATCTCCTTTTTTTTCGGTTACGCTATATATTCAAAATACTATTCAAAAAAATAACATACCATATATACTTTATATACAGTATGTTATATTTTAAACAAATTATTTATGCCCGTATTGCCGCAAATTATGTTTACATAACCTGCTTATTTTTACAGGAAGTACACATATAATAAAAACCTTTATATCGGAACTTTATATATAAAGCGCAATACTATTTACCGAGCAACTTCTTTATCACAGATATGTATAAAGGATGCTCTATTTTAAGCAGTTCTTCTTTCAGGTAATCTATATCATCACCGTCGTAATACAATGATGCCTGGTCTATTATTTTTCCGCCGTCGAGTGTACTGTCGACATAGTGTATTGTTATTCCGTAAATTTTTACACCATACTCCATAGCCTGTTCTATGGCATGCATACCTTTGAAAGATGGTAGAAGCGCAGGGTGCGTATTTATTATTTTTCCAATATACGGATCAAGAAGCGTATCGCCTATTACACGCATATACCCTGCAAGACATATCAAATCTATATCTATTTGGGAGAGTTTTCTCAATATTTCCGATTCATAGTCTGCTTTTGAAAGAAATTCTTTCGGCGATAATACGAGTGTTTCTATTCCGTATTTTTTTGCCCTCTCTATTGCAAACGCACCTTTTTTATCGCATACGAGGAGTTTTACTTCGGCATCTATTTCACCGCTTTTACATGCAGCTGCTATCGATTCAAAATTTGAACCGTTACCTGAGGCGAATACAACTATATTTTTCAATTTATTTTTCTTTTACAGTTTCAACTTTTCCGATATTTCCAACATGCGGCGTATGGGTACTTCCGCTTTCGCTCTCAGTTCTTCCGGCAACGTTACTTCATACCTTTCATATTCGAGAGCTTCATACAGTTTCTCAAGAGTATTCTGCTTCATATAAGAACATATGTTGCACGCGCACCCTCCTTCTTCCGACGGAGCCGGTATAAACTCTTTTCCCGGACACCTGTTCTTCATTTCAAAAAGAATTCCGGGTTCGGTTGCAACTATGAATTTTACGGACGGTGAGGAAACCGAATGTTTGAGCAAAGCCGCGGTGGAACCTACAACATCGGCTACATCGAGTACACTCCTGTTACATTCGGGATGAGCCAGCACTTCCGCATCGGGATTCTTTTCTTTAAGTTCCTTTATTCCGGCAGCGGAAAACTGTTCATGCACGTGGCATGCGCCGTCCCATATGACCATGTCGCGCCCTGTAACGCCTTTTATATAGTTTCCGAGATTCCTGTCCGGACCGAATATTATCTTTTCGCCGGCAGGCATGGATTCGACTATCTGCCGGGCATTGGAAGAGGTTACCACTATATCGGTCAGAGCCTTTACTTCGGCCGTTGTGTTTACATAAGATATTACGGTATATCCGGGGTATTTCTCCTTGAATTTCTGCAAATCCACGGCGTTGCAGCTGTCTGCCAGGGAGCACCCTGCCGTATTGTCGGGCAACAGTACCTTTTTACGGGGAGACAGAATTTTGGCAGTCTCTCCCATAAAATTCACCCCGCACATGACAAGTATGTCGCAGTCGCACTTGGCCGCTATCTGGGCAAGTGCAAGGCTGTCGCCTATATGGTCGGCCACCTGCTGTATTTCATCGCGCTGGTAATAGTGGGCAAGTATTACGGCATTCTTCTCTTTTTTAAGTTCGAGTATTTTTTCAGTCAAGTTCATTTGTACGTGCTTTATCGACAATCAACAACCAAATAAGAATAATATATTTTTTAATGTAAATAAATGATGATGATAATATGCTGTTGATAGCATTGATAACTTTTTTGCCTTTTCCTTTATTTTACCGTTATCAATATCATAACGTTTGTTCTTGTTATATTATCAACATATTAAATTTTTGATTTATAATTGATTCATACAGTTATCAACAGATGTTTGATAAAGCGCAAAGTTAATTAAATTTTTTTGTTGGCCCGATAATAACCCTGTTTTAAGATGTGGATAAGTATTAAAAAACAAAAGTGTAATTATACGGCTGCCTTTTGAAAATTTCGCCCTATATATTTTTTTCTGTCTTTATGTCTGTTTTTCTATTGTTTTTTTCCAATAAGTTATCAAACGATATCAACATGTTGTTTCCGGGTTATGTTGATAGCTTTGAAAAAGCCGTACAGGAGTTATCCTTTTTTAAAGGAGGGGAGTTTATATTAGCTGCGGGAGATAGTTTATATTTGCACCAAAGTTATTGGACAAATGGGAAGAAAACTTTCTGTTCTTGAAATGAACCGCCTGTCGTGCAGCGAATTCAAGGCTGCAGAGAAAATTCCGCTGGTTATAGTGCTGGATAATGTAAGGAGCCTGAACAATATAGGTTCGGTATTCCGCAGTTCCGACGCTTTCAGGGTAGAGAAAATATACCTTTGCGGTATTACCGCCACACCTCCTGATGCTGAAATACACAAAACTGCGCTCGGGGCAGAGAACAGCGTGGACTGGGTTTATATGGAAGAGACCGGCCGGGCTGTCGAACTTCTGAAAGGCGAAGGGTTTTCGGTTTACGCTGCCGAACAGACCGAGGGAAGCATAATGCTGGACGGTTTTAATGTGGACAGGAATACCCGTTATGCCATTGTACTCGGCAATGAAGTGAAGGGGGTGGGGCAGGAGGTTGTTGACTTGTGCGACGGTTCTGTTGAAATACCGCAGTTCGGCACAAAGCATTCGCTCAATGTTTCGGTTGCTGCCGGAATCCTGATATGGCACTTTTTCTGCGGTCTGCATTCATAGCATACCCGATTCTACAAGTATGCACACGCGTTCTATTATCCTGTCGCGTTCTCTTTTTTCGGGTTCGTAGTCTTTTTTGAGGCTCAGTCCGAACATTCCTCCGAACATTTGCCAGAACCTGGCCCTGAACCCTCCGAGAAAAGATTTCAGTATATTGAAGGAGGTCTGGTTGCATTCGCGGTCAATAAGCAGTATTAGCATCTTTGCCTGCGAATATGTGAACTCTTTCAATACCGGACGGTACTCCTTGAATATATCCTTTTCCATCTGTTTAAGGTGAGCTTCGCGCTGGTCCTCGGGGATGGTCTGTATATACTCGTATGTCTCTATTATTGCAGCACGTACCATTTTAGCGTACGGCAGGGTCTTTTTTACGTCCCTTACCGTTTTCCAGTAAAACTTTTCGTCTCTTCTGTTCTTGAACTTGTACTCCGGCATGCAGACTATCTGTTGCATGTTTATGGTTATTACGGTATCGCCGGTTTCTATTACCGACAGATACGGGCGGCTGAATATAGAGTGCCTGTCGAGGTATGGATTGGCATTTCCGTCGGCCCCTTTTGCCGTGCCGAGCGCAGATAAGGTGAGTAGTATGCCGGTTATCCACTTTTTCATCTGTTTCCAGTCTGTAGGTTGTGTATGACGTGTATTTGCCGTATAGGACGTGTATGGTGTTTATGAAGTGTTTCTCTGCGGCGGGAACGGCCCGCTTCTGTATTTGAAGTTCCTGTTTGTGCGTAAAGATACTATTTTTATGGATATGCCCCGATTGTATAGCTTATGTTATGACTATTTATCGGTTTTTCAGTTTAATGCCGCATCTGTTTTTCCTGTTTATATTGTGCGGCACGTATTGTATGGACAGTCGGTTTTATTGCTAAATTTGCAGCCGTAAAAAGGTTTCAGTACTGTTTTTCTAAGAAGCCTGCCGAATAAGGATTATTTATTTTATTGTACGAGAATGTCCACGAAATTGTTTGAAGGTATTGTTTTCGGTCCTGTCAAGAGCAGGCGTCTGGGAATTTCGCTCGGGGTCAACCTGCTTCCATCGGAAGGGAAGCTCTGTTCTTTCGACTGCATATACTGCGAGTGCGGGTATAACGCCGAACATGCCGGAGACAGGCATATGCCTGCAAGAGCCGATGTAAAGAACGCCCTGGAACAGAGGCTGTTTTCAATGAAAGAGGCCGGGCAGAGGCTCGATGTCATAACTTTTGCCGGAAACGGCGAGCCTACGCTGAATCCCGATTTCGGCGGCGTAATAGAAGATACGCTTATGTTGAGGGATACTTATTTTCCCGATGTGAAGGTTTCGGTTTTGTCGAACGCCACAAGGGTATGGGACGATTCGGTATTCAAAGCCCTTTGCAGTGTGGACAACAATATATTGAAATTGGACACGGCCGTGGATTCTACTTTCAGGATTCTGAATGCACCGTGCATGTCGGGACTTACCGTTGCCCGTCAGATTGAGGCACTGTCGCGTTTTGAAGGAAAGTTCATTTTGCAGACCATGTTCGTAAGGGGAATGCACAATTCCGGAGCGGTGGACAATACCACCGGTGCGGAAGTCGCCGCGCTCAAGGAGGCGGTAGCTTTTCTGAAACCTGCAGGCGTGATGGTCTATTCCATTGCCCGGGACACTCCGGAGAGCGCACTGACAAAGGTGGAGCGTCCCGAACTGGAAAGGATTGCCGCAATTCTGCGCGAGACGGGAGTTCCCGTTTCGGTGTACTGAAATACCCGCGACAGGCCTCGACCTGTCGGAGGGACTTTTTTATATATCAGATATTTCCGTGTGCCGTATCAGTTTATTACGGCAATCTTGGCTACCTTGCCGTCCTTGTTTTCGCTGTTGGACATCCATACGTAGTAGATTCCGCTCTTTACCCGACGGCCGTCGGGTCCGTTGCCGTCCCATACTATCTGCCCTCCTTGCGAATAGTTCTGATAGATGAGGTTTCCGGCCGTGTCGGTTATCTTTACAAGCGAGTTGAATTCGAGCCCCGTTACCGTTATCACCCCGGTGTATTCCGGGCGTACAGGGTTGGGGAAGGCGTAGACGTTGTCGTAATTCTCCTGTGCTTCGGCTGCTTCCGCCCTGAACGATACAAGCCCTTTTTCGGTTGCGAAGAAGACTTCGCCCGTATCGTGCTTTACTTTTACGTCGTATATCTTGTCCGACGGGAGTACCGAGTTTTCAGTAGTGAAGTGGTATATGGTGGTTTGTCCGTCTTCGCTTACAAGGTATGCCCCTGAAGTTTCGGTCCCCAGCCATATGTTGCCTGCATCGTCCGGTTCTATGGCGCGTATCACTTCGGCATTGAGCAGAAGGTCGGCCGTATTGGTCCCGTCGTTGCGCGGTATCTTTATAACGTAACAGCTGAAGTTGCTGTTGCGGAAATTGTCGGGCCGGTTGAGGAGTATGGGCCCGCGGTCCGTTCCTATCCATATCCTGCCGCTGCGGTCTTCTGCCGCGCAGTAAAACCTTGAACCGTCTATGCTGCGGTTGTCCTGGTCGGTGAAGGTGGTGAACATGCGGTATGTATCATCGCCCTGGTTTTCGAGCGTGCCGTTATGGTTGTGCGCATATATGAAACCCGATGCCCCCCCGTGGATTATCCATTTTGTCCCGCTCTGTTCCGGTATCAGTATCTGCGTAAAGTATTTTCGGTCTTTCAGGTCGCTGTTTGCGAATGTTACGAATGTACCGTCGGGTTTCATGGCAAGCAGCCCGCAGTCGGGACTGTAACTTGTCATCCACAGGTTGTTGCCGGAATCGAAAGCAAGTGCGCCTATCATATTTACATAGTTGTCGAACATGCCGGTTATGGGGCTGTTGGTATAGTTCCATACAGCATCGTAACGGTTGTTCCTGAAACGGTAAAGGCCGTCGAACCATGTCCCTACGTATATGGTGTTTTCATCGTGCGGGGATATGACTATGTCGGAGGTAAGGCCGAATTTTCCGGTGTTTTTGTTGTTTATGGACGGTATGTCGTCGCACAGGATGTTTTCCCACCTGTAATTGTTCATTCTCGCTATGTTGGCCGTGAGGCTCTCGTCTTCATAGTCAGTGTTTATTCCCGTGGGGATGCAGTAGAGCGATTTTCCCTGCACGGCGAGTGTGTAGGGAACGGTTACCGATGGCCTGTCTTTTACCGGTACGTCGGCCGTAAGGGTTACCGTACCGTCGGATATCCTGTACGATTTTATCCCTTTGCCGCTTATTCCCCAGTATGTTCCTGTACGGTTGCCGTTGCTTATGTCTGCCGGAATATCGTCGGTGTACCGGTCCAGTTCAGTTTCTCCCTTTTTGGTCCCGTCGGAGTTGTATACCGATATTTTTCCGCCGTGGTATGCGTATATTTCGTTTCCGGGGGTTCTTTTTATGAAGTCGAAAGTGCCGAACTCCACCTTTTCATTTGTTACGCCCGGGATATACCTGGTTATTGCGGCCGTGCTGACCGTCCATATCGCCCCGTCGTTGATTACTATTTTTTTCGCTATGTGGGTGAGGTCGGCCGACTGTCTCCAGTTCTCGTACTTGTAAGGTATCTCTTCGTCGCTGCACTCCATTACCCCTTTTTCCGCATCGCTTATGTAGTAGATGTCGTTATGGCATGCGGCATCGTATATCTTGCGCCCGAGAATGAAACTGTTCTTTATTTCGTATTTTTTGCTGTTTATTATTACCACGCCGAAATCGGTTGAAATGTATATTTCATCCCTTTCGGGTATGATGTTGATATTGTTTATGGTTTTAGACCCTGTCATTACGGCTTCCTTTATGTACGGTATGTTGTATATGCGCCCGCCCGTGAGGAGGTCTATGTTGCTGTTCCGGTAGGCTATTACCAGCAGGTCTTTTTCGTAGTTGTATTCTATAAGTTTTATGTCGGAGTCGGACAGGGAGTTGTCGCGTGTCAGCCCTGACAGGGAGTTGTCGCTTTTTCCGTAGAGGTATAGATAGCCGTCCGATGTGAAGTAGACGCCGGTACGTGTTTCCGAAATCTGACCGGGTGTTCCGTACGGTGTGTATGTCTTCCATTGGAACATTTCCGTCTGCGCGGTCATTTCCGTACACAGGAGCATTATTGCTGCCGTTATGAAGGAGGTTATCTTTTTTGTCATGGAATTTTCTTCTCTGTTTTTATCTGCCCAAAAGGTATTCTTTCATCTTTTGCATGGCACGGGCGCGGTGGCTTATGCGGTTTTTGGTTTCGTTGCCCATTTGCGCAAAACTCTCTTCGTATCCGTCAGGTACGAAGAGGGGATCGTAACCGAACCCTTCACCGCCTTGCCTTTCTGTCAGTATGCGCCCTTTTACTTCTCCTTCAAATATCTTTTCGTCATTGCCTTCTATAAGGGCTACTACTGTTATGAACGATGCTCTGCGGTCATTCTCCCCGTCAAGTTCGCCAAGTAGTTTCTGCATGTTTTTTTCGGGGTCGCACTCTTCGCCTGCGTAGCGTGCCGAATAGACGCCGGGGCGTCCGCCCAGTTGTACTACCTGAAGGCCGGTATCGTCGGCAAAGCAGTCGTAACCGTAGTGCGCCTTTATGTAGCGCGCCTTCTCCAGTGCGTTGCCCTGCAGGGTGTCGGCTGTTTCGGGTATGGTGTCGTGGCACCCTATGTCGGCGAGCGAGAGGATGTGTATTTTCCCTTCGAGCATCTCCCTTGCTTCACGCAACTTGTGCCTGTTGTTGGTTGCGAATACCAGATTCTTCAGTGTCATATCTTGATAACGGTTTCAGGTGGTTTTTTATTATGCGGAGGTTGTCGTTACAGCGGCATGCACCCCAACCTTTAAGGAGAGTGCATGCCGCTGCTGGTATACGGATAATGGGTCGGCGAGGCGAAGCAGGCTGCTATTTTACCATTTTCCTTATCTTGTCGTGCTTGCCGCTTATCGGCAGGTTTCCTTTGCAATAGGCGCATCCGCGTCCTATGCTCCTTACTTCTATGGTTTCGTTTACGTGGCACCCTATGTCGCCTTTCCCGAATATGCGGCAGCTTACCGTTTCCGATATCAGGTTCTCGGCGTTGATTTCACCTCGCCCGAGTATGGAGAGGTTGGCTTTCGAGGTCCTGCCTCCTATTATCAGGTCGCCCTGCCCTATGCCGCGGCGTCCTTTAACTTCGTCGTAGTTGAGCCCGGTGCAGCGAATCTGGCTCTGCCCTGTTACCTTGAGCGATATGTAGGCCCCGTTGACGGGTTCAGTAGCGGTAAATACCGCACCCCCGCTGCACTCCACCCCTGTGAGCGCCTTGGAGCGGGCGTAGACGATTATTACGTTGAAATCCTTTCTGAACCCGCGGTTGCAGCTTATGGTGAGTTTGCCGTCCTTTACTTCGGCCTTCACTTTCGCCAGCATCTGTTCGGGGGCGTATATGCGGAGCTGCTTTGCCGAGTCGGCCGACTGGGTATATACTACGTTTATGGGCGAGGTTACCGCTATTCTGTCGAATTCGTGTATTTCCTTGTCGGCATAGACGTATTTCTCCTTTACGCTCTCTTCAGCCGTGGCGGCCATTATCGAGCCTGTTGCCGCAATGGCGGCTATTATCAGCGTTATTGCTCTTTTTTTCATCTTTTTCTACGTTTATTGTTTCAGGAATGTCGTTTCTATCTTGTCGAATATCTTTTCCAGTTCGCAGGCTGTTTCGGCGCGCAGCATGGCTATGCGGGTTTCGCGGAAGTCGGGGATTCCCTTGAACAGCGATGTGGCGGCCAGATGGCGGCGTATGTGCAGTATGCCGCGGCGTTCGTCCAGCCGGGCTATGCTTTCGCGCATCTGACGCCTGAATACTTCCATCTTCTCGGCCGGTGTGAGCGGGACGTACCTGTCGGGCGAGAAGATATACCCCTTGATGTCGCGGAATATCCACGGGTTGCCTATTGCTCCGCGCCCTATCATTATGGCATCGGTACCGTACCGTTCAAAGTACTCTGCGGCCTTTTGCGGGGAGGTTATGTCGCCGTTCCCTATTACGGGAATGTTCATGCGGGGATTCTCCTTTACGCGTTTTATCGGTTCCCAGTCGGCTTGTCCGGTATACATCTGGCTGCGCGTACGCCCGTGTATGGTCAGGGCGGCTATGCCGCACGATTGCAGTTCTTCGGCAAGCGTCTCTATTATGCGGTTGTCGTGGTCCCACCCCAGCCGTGTCTTGACGGTAACGGGAAGTGCAACGCTTTCCACTACGGCACGGGTTATCTGCAGCATTTTGGGAATATCGCGCAACAGACCGGCCCCCGCCCCTTTGCCTGCAACGCGCTTGACGGGGCATCCGAAGTTGATGTCTATGATATCGGGCGCAGCTTCTTCGCAGATGCGGGCGGCTTCGGCCATGGATTCCGCATCGCGTCCGTATATCTGTATGGCCACGGGACGTTCCTCGTCTGATATTTCAAGTTTGGCCTGCGTCTTTTTTATATGGCGTATGAGCGCGTCGGCCGATACGAATTCGGTATAGACCATGTCTGCCCCGAACTCCTTGCACATAAGCCGGAACGATGCGTCTGTTACGCCTTCCATGGGTGCCAGGAAGAGCGGTTTTTCGCCGAAATCGGTTTTCCCTATTTTCATATCTCCTTACCGGATTGACTCCGACTATCTTATGGTGAAAATGGATTCAAACCCTGTTATCTTGAATATCTCCCTTATTGCGGGTATGACGTTGGCAAGCACCAGCGTCCCGCTGTTGGCGTTTACGTTCTTCTGCAGTATCAGGAGGGCGCGCAGTCCCGCGCTGCTGATGTACTGCAGGTTTTTGCAGTCGATTGTTACGTCGGGGTTCTCTACGGTGGTAAAGGGTTCGGCCGTTTGCAGGAATTCGGCCGAAGTGAGAGTATCTATCCTCCCCTCTACGCTTATCGATGTTTTGCCTTCGGTTGTGTTTGCTGTGATGTTCATCTGTCGGTTGGGGTTTTTAGCTGTTTTGTAAGCGTTACGGTATTCTTTCCGCAAAGATAGCTGTATTCGACGCTATCCATTATCTTGTTTATCAAAAATATTCCTAATCCTCCTATCTTCCGCTCTTCTGCCGTGGCATCCAGCTCTACGTCCGGGGCTTGCGAGGTGATGTCGAACTTTTCGCCCGTATCGCTTACATGTATCGTTATTTTCCCGTCGTGCACGTAGCTTGTTACGGTTATGGTTTCCGGTTTCTTTGTCTTGTACCCGTAGCTGATTGTGTTGGTGAGCAGTTCTTCCAGGGCAAGGTTGAGCTTGTCGGGGATTCCGGCATCGGTTTCGTGCCCCTGCAGAATCATCCGGATATACGGCGGGAGTTTTTCCAGCTCTTCTAAACTGTTTTTTATTTCCAGCTTGAAAGGGCGGTCGTTGCCGGTGCGTATGGCTATTATTGCCGTGTCGTCATTGCGTTCGGCATTGCCGGCATGTTCTTTTACCTTATCGAGCAGGTGCATCACTATGGCCTGTGGCGGATATGCCGAAGCCCGGCCGAGCATGTCGAGAACCCCTTTTTCCCCTATCTGTTCCCCCTTGTCGTTTTCCGCTTCGGTAAGCCCGTCGGTATAGAGCAGCAGCGTGTCGCCCGGTGTCATGGAATAACTGTCGCTGCGGTAGCTGAAATCTTTTATTATGCCGGCCGGAAGGTTGGGGGTTACTTCCAGGTAGCGGGCCTCCCCGCCGTGCCTTACCATTATGGGACGGGTGTGCCCGGCGTTGCAGATTTGGAGTTCGTTGCGGACCAGGTCTATCTTGCCCGCCTGCAGTGTAACGAACATCTGCAATCTGTTCCTTTGCGATATTTCCTTGTTTATGCTTCCTATTATCTCTTCGGGTGTGTCGTATATGGAGGCGGCCGAGCGGAACAGCGATATGGCGGTGGCCATGAGTATGGAGGCCGGTATGCCTTTGCCCGATACGTCGCCGATTATGAAACGGAGGGTATCCCCCTTTTTTATATAGTCGTACAGGTCGCCCCCCACGGCTTTTGCAGGTATAAGGACGGAGTAGAGGTCGACTGGCGTACCCTCCCCGTAGTCTGGCATGTTGTCGGGAAGCATCTCGTTCTGGATTGTGCCGGCTATGCGGAGTTCGCTCTCCATGCGTTCGCGGTTGCCGGTTTCGCGCTTGAGGCTCTTTATGTAACGGTTGAGGGAATCCTGCATTTTGGAGAACGCATTGCTGAGCTGGGTTATTTCATCGTTGGTCCTTATTGCCGGCAGCGGGGCGTGCAGGTTTCCGCCGGATATCATGTTGGCCGCCTCCGTTAGCGTTGTCAGCGGAGAGAGTACCTTGTGTATTATCCGGTAGCTGCTGATGAACATTATTATCAGGGCTGCGGCCATTACTATGCTTATCCATATTGCAAGCATGTGCACTTCGCGGAATATCGCGCTTGCCGGGCAGGTCATGTACATGGACCACCCAAGTTCCTCTATCGGCTGGTAGAAGATGAACATCGGCCTTCCTTCCTGCCTGTAAACCGCCCACCCTTCTTTTCCGGCAACCATGTCGTTGCGAATCCCGGCCATGTCCGGGGAGGCGAGGGGTTCGTCGCTCCGGCGTGCGGAGATGTTTTCCCCGGCTGTCAGTTCGCCGTGTTTTACTATCAGGTTTCCGTTGCGGTCTATTATGTGCATCATTGCTTCCCGGTACGGCTTTATCCTCTCGAGGTTGCGGCAGAGCCAGTTTATGGAGATGTCGGCCGTTACAACGCCCATGAACTGGTTCTTGTCGTTGTAAAAGGGGCGGGAGTATGTGAATACCATCTCCTGCGACCCCGAGGCATCGAAATACGGGTCGCTCCAGATGCTCCTGTTCTCTTCTTTTGCCTTGCGGAACCACTGGCTTTGTGTGTACGGTTCTGTACCGTTGTCGAGTTGCGTGTCTATTATGCCGTTTCCCTTGCGGTAGGTGTAGGGGGCGTACGGCCCGGTGTACGCGTTTGTCGCCCCCGGCTGGAATGCTATGGCCGACCCTTTTATGTTGGGACTGTTCTGCAGAATCTTCCTTGTTATGGAATAGAGCGAGTCGGGAGGGAGATTGCTGTTTTCGGTTACCGTCAGCGATGCGTTGTCGACCGACAGGGAGACGAGAATGAAAAAGGCGTTGGCTTCGTTGTTGATGTTGTCGAGCAGTATGGCTGCGTTCGTGAACGCTTCGCGGCGGATCAGCTTCTTGGAGAAGTTGAATATGGCCAGCAGACTCGATACGAAGAGTATGCCGGTGAATATGATTATCATTGCGCTAAGGCGCGTGGATATTGACAGGTTTATCCGCATGTTGTCGCCGCTTTCTGCAAATTTAGCTTTTTTGTGCTGTTCCGGAACGCGATGCGGCGTTTTTTTGCGGTTTTCAGACAAATATGTCCACACCCATGTATATAAGGTAGTAGCGCAGGAATTTCCCGAGGAGCATCGAGATGTTGCACACCCACATGTTGGCCCTCATGTATCCGAGGGCTATTATTATTACGTCGCCTGCCGGCAGGAATGTGAAGAAGGCCATTATCCCTCCAGGTCCTTTTTGCAGGAATTTTCTTGTCTTTTCCAGTTTTTCGGGTTTGACGCCGAGGTATTTCTCTATCCATTCGATCTTCCCCAGACGCCCTATGCAGTAGCAGGTTACCCCGCCGAGAAAGTTGCCTGCCGTGGCTACGGCCAGCGTAAGGGGTACGTTGTATCCTGCCGCCACGAGTATTGCCAGCACGGCCTCGGAGCAGAACGGGAATATCGACCCGGCTATGAAGGCCGATACGAACATCCCGGTGTATCCCCACCCTGAAAATTCGGCTATAAGATCCATATCGCGTACATGGTCAGGTAGATTGTTATGGTGGCCTGCAGCATGCGGAGTTTCCGACGGCTCCTTATCGTATCGAAGTACCGGGCTGCCTGTATTGCGGCGGCGCAGTTGAACAGGGGCATGTAGTTGAATATTCCGTCGGGGTCGGCGGCAATGCATAGCAGCGTGAAGATTGCAACCGTATTGATATGGCGGTTGTAGCAGCGAACCGATATCTTGTCGTGCGTTTCGCGGTAGAGGTTGCCTATTGCAACGGCAATCAGGATTATTACGGCGGGCAGAAGGTATATTAGTCCGTATTGCGCGGAAATGTCGAGCGAGAGGTATCCGCCCGGAAGGATGAAGGAGAGAAGTTCGTCGGGTGTCCCCTCCGGCGCTGGAATTATCCCGGCAAACAGAAGGAATGCGTATATCCACAGTACGGTAAGTATGGCAAGCAACGATGCGCCGAATGAGCGCAGGTTGAATATGTGCATCTGCACCATTCCTATCCACAGCAGCGGGATGAACAGCAGCGCCCTTCCCCACAGCAGCGATACGAGGGCGAGCAGCAGCGTTATGCCGTAGATGCTCCCGTTGCTGTTCCGCTTCTGGTAGTTGCCGAACAGTATGCTGATGCCTGTTATTATCGCCAGGGCGCCTATGTTGCCCTGTTGCAGTACGCGCCCTGTCATGGGGTTGCAGCACTGCAGCGTCATGTAGAACAGTGTGGGGAGTATGGAGTAGCTGCTTGTTATTGCGTACCGGTTGGAGATACCTGCTACCGTAAGGGTTGTGATTATGATTACCGCAGCGTTCAGCGTTATGCCCCATATGCCGGAGTACCATGTTTCCGGCAACGGGATGCTTATCGGGGCGAAACTGCTTGTCCTTACGGGGTCTGTCGTGAATGCCGATATGGCGATTAGCAGTATGCCTGCCGCTATGCAGGTTATGTGGGCGGCCGCATCGGTGGGCAGCCGCCTGATGTTTTGTTCGTACATGGCTGTCTGCTGTTTGACGGGGAAAGGGCCGGGAGTTTTGTTTCCGACACCGGACCTTGCCGTTTTATTTTAAGTCGAACCCGATGTCGCGGCGGCAGTATTTGTTGTCGAAGTTTATGGCTTCGGCTGCCTTGTACGATTTGTCGAGAGCTTCCTGTTTGCTGTTGCCGTAGGAACTTACCGCTATGACGCGCCCTCCCGACGTTACGGTTTCCCCGTCGGGGGTTTTTGCCGTTCCGGCATGGAACAGTATGCTTTCTCCGGTTGTACCGGTTACGGTTATGGCCTTCCCCTTTTCGTATGCTCCGGGATATCCTCCCGATACGAGCATTACGGTTACGGCGTAGCGCGGGTCCGTTTCAAGGGTGCATTCGCCCAGACGCCCTTCGGCCGTAGCCTGCAGCAGTTCCACAAGGTCGGATTTTATGCGCAGCATTACGGCTTCGGTTTCGGGGTCGCCCATGCGTACGTTGTACTCTATTACCTTGGGTTCGCCGCCTACGTTTATCAGCCCGAGGAAGATGAATCCTTTGTATTCTATCTTTTCGGCCTGCAGCCCGGCAATGGTGGGTTTTACTATCTTTTCTTCAACTTTCCGCATGAAGGCGGAATCGGCAAACGATACGGGCGATACGGCCCCCATTCCGCCGGTATTGGGCCCGGTGTCCCCTTCGCCTATCCGCTTGTAGTCTTTTGCCTCGGGGAGTATCTTGTAGTCCTTGCCATCGGTGAGGACGAAAACCGAGCACTCTATGCCGCTCATGAACTCTTCTATCACAACCGTGCTGCTGGCCTGGCCGAACATGCCGCCGAGCATCTCTTTGAGTTCTGCCGCGGCTTCGTCGCGGTCGTTTATTATCAGTACGCCTTTGCCTGCTGCAAGCCCGTCGGCCTTGAGTACGTAGGGCGGGGTAAGCGTGTCGAGGAACTTCACCCCTTCATCGTATTCGGCCGCTGTGAATTTGCGGTATGCCGCCGTGGGTATGCCGTATTTCTGCATGAAGGCCTTGGCGTACGATTTGCTCCCTTCAAGGCGGGCGCCCTCTTTCGACGGTCCTATTACCGGTATATCCTTCAGTTGCGCATCGTTCTTGAAATAGTCGTATATCCCTTTTACCAGGGGGTCTTCTGGGCCTACTACTACCATTCCTATACCGTTCTCCTTTACGAAACGGGCTATCTGGCCGAAATCGTCGGCCTTTATGTTTACATTCTGTCCTATCGTGTCGGTACCTGCATTGCCGGGGGCTATGTAGAGTGTGTCGCACTTGCCGCTCTGTTTTATTTTCCATGCTATGGCGCTTTCGCGGCCGCCTGAACCGAGAAGGAGTATGTTCATATTTCTTAAAGTTTTCTGTTTGTCCTGCAAATGTACGTTTTTTATGCGAATAGTGAAAATCGAGGGGCGGATGCCGCTTTCGCCGCTCCGCCCCTCTGCTTCCGATTGTGTATTCGTTGAAAGGAAATGTTTTGTAGCGTGTTTATATCCTGCCTCCGCCCAATGCCCTGTAAAGGGTTATTATGCTCTGTATCTCGCTGAAACGGTTGGCTATGTTGTTCAGCCGTGCGTTGAGGAGGGTCTGTTGTGCGGTGAGGACCTCGAGGTACGTGGTATTGCCGTGCTTCATCAGCAGCGCGGTGCTCTTGGCTGCCGTTTCGAGCGAGGCTACCTGTTTTTCGTAATACTCCGATTTCCCTTTTGCCGTCTGGTATTGCGTAAGGGCGTCGTTTACCTCGCTTCCGGCCGAGAGCAGCGCCATTTCAAATGCTATGCGGGCTTCTTCCTGCTGCGCCTTGGCTATTTTCAGCCCGGCTATGTTGGCCCCGCGGTTGAACAGCGGCTGGGTGAGCGAGGCTATTGCCGACGCAAGGAACTTGCCGGGATTGATTATCATCGACCCGGCGTTGTTGCTCCAACCGGCCGCCCCCCCAAGGGTTATTTGCGGATAGAAGGCCGAGCGTGCCGAGTTGGTTGCGTAGAATGCCTGTTCCAATGCCCTTTCGGCCTGTCTTACATCGGGTCTGTTGGAGAGCATCAGCAGCGGTACGCCAACCGAGAACTCTTCGGGGAACTGCTGGCTTTGCAGCGTACCCCGCTCTATCTTGTGCGGGGTATCGGCCAGCAGCAGGCACATGGAGTTTTCGGCCTGGTTTATCTGCTCTTTCAAATCGAGTATGTTGGTGCAGATATTGTAGTAGGTGGCTTCGGTCTGTGCCAGCCCGGCTTCGGTAAGCATTCCGGCCTTTTTCATGGCGCGCGACGTGCGGACGCTCTCTTCCCACGCTTTTTCCGTGCTTTCGGCTATTTCCAGCTGGGCATCGAGCATCAGCAGCATGTAGTAGTTGTTGGCTACGGCGGCTATGAGCTGGGTCTTTACGGCCTGCTCGTACTCCTTGCTCTGTTCGAGCATGGCTTTGGCCTGGCGCCTGGCGTTGGTGATGCGCCCGAATATGTCTATTTCCCACGATGCGCTTACTTGTGCGGTGTAGGTTTTCGTTACATTGCCGTCGAAGGTGGTTATCCCTCCTTCGGGGGTGAGCGCCAGCGACGGGAGGTAGCTGAGCCTTGCCGTCATGAGCGATGCCTTGGCTTCTTCCACCTTGAGGCGCGCCGTGCGGATGTCGCTGTTGCGTACAAGCGCCGTATCGATCAGTTCGCAGAGGTACGGGTCGGTAAAGACTTCGCGCCACGAGAGATCGCCGAAACTGGCGGTGTCGCCCTCTGCGGCCACGTTGCCGTAAAGCTCTTCGGGGGCTTCTTCGGCAGGCTTGTATTTGCCGTATATTCCGCAGCCTCCGGTCATAAGCGCTACGGCGGTCAGTATTATCAGTTTTTTCATTGTCGTGTTTCTGTTTTTTCCTGTTGTTCCTGCGTCGGAATTATTTTATATCGTTCTGTTTCATTTCTTCCTGTATCTGCCAGTCGTCGGTGGGGACTGCCTGTGCGGGGCTGAGTTTCTCCTGCAGCCATTGGAAGAATATGTAGAATGCCGGTACGATGAACAGCATGGCGAGCGTTCCGATCAGCAACCCTCCTACCGTTCCCGACCCGAGTGCGCGGTTTCCGTTTGCTCCCACACCGGTCGATACCATAAGGGGCAGAAGTCCGAATACCATGGTCAGGGCGGTCATAAGTATAGGTCTCAGACGGGCTTTGGCCGCGCTTACAGCCGAGGCCGTAAGGCCCATTCCTGCCTTGCGCCTGTCAACGGCGTATTCCGTCAGAAGGATTGCCGTCTTGGATATGAGCCCTATAAGCATTATAAGACCCGTTTGCAGGTATATGTTGTTTTCCGAACCGAACATCTTGGCGAACAGGAAGCTGCCCATAAGCCCGATTGGTACCGAGAGGATTACGGCGAAAGGTATGAGGAAGCTTTCGTACAGTGCGCACAGGATGAGGTAAATCATCGCGATACAGATTATGAATATCACCGTTGTGGTGTTGGTCTGCTGCTCCTCTTCGCGTGTAATGCCGCCGAATCCGTATCCGTAACCCCTCGGCATTGCCTCGTCGGCCGTCTCTTTTACGGCCTGTATGGCTTCACCGGTACTGTACCCGTCGGCCGGCATGGCATTGACGGCTATCGATGTGTACATGTTGAAACGGTTTATGGTTTCCGCGCCGTATGTTCTCGTCATCGTTACGAAGTGGCTGAGGGGCGCCATCTCCCCCTTGTCGGTACGGACGAATATGTTGTTGAGCGAACTTTCGTCGAGACGGTACTGCGGGTCGGCCTGCATCATTACGCGGTAAACCTTGGAGAACCGGTTGAAGTCCGATATGTACTGTCCGCCGTAGTAACCCGACAGGGTACTGAGGACGCTGTTGGGCGATACGCCTGCGCGTTTGCATTTTGCCGCATCGATGTCTATGCGCCACTGCGGGTAGCGGATGTCGAACGTGGAGTATGCCGCCGCTATTTCGGGGCGGGCGTTGAGCGCGGCAAGGTACTTCTGGGAGTTCATGAAGAAGGTGCTGATGTCTCCTCCGGAACGGTCCTGAAGGTGCAGCTCAAGGGCGTTACCCATACCGTATCCGGGTATCATACCCGGGGATATGGCGAAGATTGTGGCATCCTTTATGTCGGATGTGTAGGCGTAGACTTTCCCTATTACGGATTCTATGTCCTGTCCCTTGCCGGTACGTTCGTCCCACGGTTTGAGCCTGAGCATCAACATACCGAACGAGTTGCCCTGCCCCGAGAGGAGGCCGTATCCGGTTACCTTCTGCGTATGTTCTATTTCGGGTATCGAGGCTATCCGCTCTTCAACCCTGTTCATTATTTTGTTGGTGGTGCTTATTGAACTTCCCGGCGCTGCGCTCACGTTTACGAATACCACGCCCTGGTCTTCGTTGGGTACGAGACTGGTTTTGGTGTTGTTCATAAGTATGAGCAGGAGAACCACCGAACATGCGAGGATTGCCCACGGCAGCCATTTGTGCTTGATGAAGGCTACCACGCCGTTCTTGTATTTTTCGGAGAGTTTCCCGAAGGCCGCGTTGAAAGCTTTGCGGAAGCGGGCGGCGAAGTTGTTTTTCGTCGAGCCGTCTTCATTGAGGTAGGGGCGCAGCAGGAGGGCGCAGAGCGCAGGGCTGAGGGTAAGCGCGTTTACTGCCGAGATACCTACGGCTACGGCCATGGTTATACCGAACTGGGTATAGAATGTTCCGGATGTACCCCCCATGAAGGAGACGGGGATGAACACCGCCATGAATACCAGCGACGATGTTACGACTGCGTTGCTTATACCCTTCATGGCGTCGATACTGGCCATGTAGGGCGAACGGTATCCGACGTCGAAGCGCGCCTGCACCGCCTCGACCACAATTATGGCATCGTCGACGACCGTCCCTATCACGAGTACAAGGGCGAACAGCGTTATGAGGTTGAGGCTGAACCCTGCTATGTACATGAAGGCGAACGTACCTACCAGCGACACTATGATTCCCACCAAGGGTATCAGCGTGGAGCGTATATCCTGAAGGAACACGTATACGACGAGGATTACCAGGAAGATTGCTTCGAGAAGCGTTTTTACCACTTCGTGTATGGATGCGAAAAGGAAGTCGTTGGTACTCATCACCTGCGTGAGTTCCACCCCTTCGGGGAAGTCCTTGCTGGCTTCTTCAAGGAACTTGTCGATATCCTTGTTTACCTGTGTTGCGTTCGACCCCGCCGTCTGGAATACCATACAGGATACGCCCGGGTGCCCGTCGAGAGTACCTACGTAGGCATAGCTCTCCTTGCCCAGTTCTATGTCGGCCACTTCCTTGAGCTTGAGGACTTCGCCGTCTTCGGTCGAGCGGATTACTATGTCGCCGAACTCTTCGGGGGTCATAAGCCTTCCGCGGTATTTCATCGTGTACTGGAACGCCTCTTCGGAGTTTTCACCGAACGACCCCGTTGCCGCTTCTATGTTCTGTTCGGACAGGGCTGCCGTTACGTCGGACGGTACCAGTTTGTACTGCGCCATTACATCGGGCTTGAGCCAGAGGCGCATACTGTAGTCGCCCCCCATTATGCTGAGGTCTCCTACGCCCGAGATACGGAGTATTTCGGGCTTGAGGTTGATGCTTATGTAGTTGGCCAGGAAGTTCTCGTCGTAACGGTCGTCGGGGCTGTACAGCGAAAAAATCTGGAGCATACTGGTCTGCCGCTTCGATGTGGTTACACCCACCTGGTTCACTTCGGCCGGGAGTCGGCTGGTGGCTTTCGATACGCGGTTCTGTACGTTTACGGCCGCCATGTCGGGGTCGGTCCCCTGTTTGAAGTAGATTGTTATGGAAGCACTGCCGGAGTTGCTGGCCGTAGAGGTCATGTAGGTCATGTCTTCAACTCCGTTGATTGCTTCTTCCAACGGCGCTATGACACTGTTGAGAAGCGTCTCGGCATTTGCCCCGTAGTATGTGGTGGAGACCTGTATGGTTGGAGGCGCAATGTCGGGGTAGCGCTCTATGGGGAGGTTGGCAAGCCCAATCAACCCCATTATCATTATGGTTATGGAGATTACGGCCGAGAGTACCGGGCGTTCTATAAATGTCCTCAGATTCATTGTTTATCCTCCTTCGACTGGTTTGCCGTGGCATTCCCCGCCCCGGCCTGTGTTGTGTTTTTAGGGATTATTTCGGTGCCTTCGCGCATTATTCCAACGCCTTCGGCCACTATCACGTCGCCTGCCTGAAGCCCGTTTTCGACTATGTATTCTTTACCTCCGTTTACTCGCGTTACTTCTATCGTTACCGACACGGCTTTGCCGTCTACTACCTTGTAGGCGAATACCTTGTCCTGTATTTCAAATGTTGCGGTCTGCGGTATTACAAGACACCCTTTGCGGGTAACAGGTATTATGACGTTGCCTACGCCACCGCTGTGAAGCAGCCCCTGCTTGTTGGGGAATACCGCCCTGAGGCTTACCGTACCGGTGTTCTGGTCTATTACGCCGCTTATGGTCTCTATCTTGCCCGGTTCGCCGTATATCGAGCCGTCGTTGAGCTGCAGCCTTATTTCGGGCATCTGCTTTATTGCGGCTTCTTTCGTGCCGTACTGGCGGATAAGCGACAGCAGCTGGTTTTCGGTCATCGAGAAATAGACGTACATGTCGCTGTTGTCCGATATGGTCGTCAACGGCTGCGGTATGGCCGAGCTTACGAGTGCGCCCACGCGGTAGGGAAGCGTTCCGGCTACTCCGTCCGACGGGCTTTTGACTACGGTATACGAAAGGTTGTTCTTTGCGCTGAGCTGCTGGGCCTTGGCCTGCGACAACTGGGCCTTGGCCGTGAGCATGTTGTTTTTGGCCGTGGTAAGGTCAAATTCCGATATTACGTTCTCCTTGTACAGTTCCTGACGGCTTTTGTAGGTAAGCTCCGCGGTTGCATAGCCCGCCTCGGCAGCCTCTACGTTGGCGTCGGCCGTCTGCAGCGCCGCAATATACGGAACCTGGTCTATAATGAAAAGGGTCTGACCCTTCTTTACCTGTTCGCCCTCCTGTACGCAGAGCTGCGTGAGCGTTCCGCTTACCTGCGGGTAGATTTCTATGTCCTGTTTTCCGCGGATTGTCGCCGAATAGTCGCTCTCCAAAGTCCTGTCGGCCGGCGATACCGTGTATGTTTCGTATTGGTTGCCGCCTGTTGCCTGCGGGGCTTTATTGCATCCTGTTGTTATGCAACAGATAAGCAGCAGCGCCTGTGCCGCTGTGTAAATACTTCTTTTCATCTTGTTTATAAAAGCCTATTATTAAATTCGTTGCGAAGATAAAGGGTTTTTATTGCAGAATAGTTTTCGTAATTTTGTTAAAACTGTTCATTTTAGGAACACACGCTTTGAATATTTGCTAAAAATACCTATTTTGTACCCTCTTTTGTTTTGGGCGATTGCATCGGTTTTATATATTTGTTTCCCGTTGGCTGCGGATTTGTCATTTTTTTATCCTTGTTCCGGCTTATGGAAAATAATGAACACCTTTTTTCCGATAACCAGTTTTTCGTTTCGTCCGATATTGCCTTTTTCAGGAGGAAGCCGTTGCTGAAGGTAGAGCATGTGCTGGTGTTTTTCTGCAAGAACGGCTGGATGGATGTGGTTATCGACCTGAAGAATTACCGGGTTTCGTCCAATACCCGTTTTTTCCTTTTTCCCGGCACTGTCTTTACCGTGAACATGTGCAGCGACGACAACGAGGTATTCTGTTTCGGGGCCTCTTCTGCGTTCTGCCGCGATATTTTCATGCGTATGGACCCGTCGTTTTTCCAGTTGCTCAAGGATGAGCCCTGCCGGCTGCTGGATATAAGGGAACTCGCGTCGATGCACCTCTTCATGGATTCGTCATCGATGATTTTCGCCGATAGGGAGAACAAGTACCGTTTGCAGATTGCCCGTAACGGTTTGCAGAGTTTCCTGCTCGACGTCTACGACAAGGGGCGGCACCGCCTGGGGGAGACCGCCTTGCAGCTGCAGACCGGCAGGAAGTACGACATGTTCCACCGTTTTATGGTTTTGGTGCGGCGCTTCTGTACGTCGCACAGGCAGGTTGAGTTTTATGCCGGGAAGCTGTGCATTTCAGCCAAGTACCTTTCCGATATCACCCGCGGCGAGGTGGGGGTGTCGGCAAAGCAGGTAATAGATAACTTCGTGGTGTTGGAAATCAAGTCGCAGCTGTTGCGCACTGGCGTGTCGGTGCAGGATATCGCCGACCGACTGGGCTTCCCCGACCAGTCTTATCTGGGGCGTTATTTTAAGCGGCATGAAGGGATGTCGCCGCGCGAGTTCCGCCGCCGTTACATGTGGGAATAGACTGCCCAGCCATTTTTTCAGGGCCGGTGCCGGACGCGCCCTTCCTTGCCGTCCCGGTGCCGGTTACAGGTTTTCTATAAAGTAATCGGTTATCTTGCGGTACAGGTGGACGCGGTCGTGCCCTGTAACGTTGTGCAGATGCCCGGGATAGACGAAATAGTCGGGGTACGCCCCGTTTTTTATGCTGCTTTTCAGGAACTGCAGCGTGTGTTGCCATACTACTACCGGATCGGTGTCGCAGTGTATCAGCAGCAGTTTCCCTTTCAGCCGCCCGCTCAGCAGGTTCATGTTGCTCTTCCTGTACCCTTCGGGGTTTTTCTGCGGCGTGCTCATATAGCGTTCGCCGTACATTATTTCGTAATATTTCCAGTCTGTTACGGCCCCGCCGGCAACAGCCGCCTTGAATGTGTCAGGGCGGTTGAGCATCATGTTCAGTGTCATGAATCCTCCGAAACTCCACCCGTGCACCCCTATCCGGTCGGGGTCGATGTACGGCAGGGTCTTGAGGTAGGCAACCCCCTGCATCTGGTCGGCCAGTTCTTCCTGTCCCAGGCGGAGACGGGTTACGCTTTCAAATTCCAGCCCCCGGTTGTCCGAACCGCGGTTGTCCACAGTGAAGACTGCATAGCCACGTTCGGCCATGTAGAGGTCCCACCCGCGTACTCCCCACAGGTAGCTGTCCTTTACCTGCTGGACGTGCGGTCCTCCGTAAACGTATATTATCGCCGGATAGCGTTTGCCGCCCGATGTGTCGGCCGGCGCGGTGAGACGGTAGTAGAGGTCGTATTCGCCATCGGCGCTCTTTATCGTTCCGCAGCGTACCTGTACCAGGCCGTCGGGCGTATAGCCCGGCTTTGCAGTATGGAGGGTTTCGGCAGCCCCGGTCTGCAGGTTGCCGGTCTTTACCGTAAGCGGGGTGTTGTGGTTGCTGTACTTGTCCATGTAGTATTTCCCGCCCTGCGATATTTGTACCGAGTGTACCCCGGGGGCGGAGGTTATCCGTTCCTGCGTACCGTCGGCTATGTTTATGCGGTAGACATTCTCTTCCGTCGGTGCCGGCGCGGCGGCCGTTACGTATAGTGTCCGGCGGTCGGGCGACAGTTCGGCTCCAAGTATTTCATGGTCTCCGCCCGTGAGACGCCGCAGCTGCCTGCCGTCGGTGTCGTACAGGTATGCGTGTCGGTATCCGTCGGCACGAGTCAAGTATATGAACGTATCGTTGTTTACGAACAGCGGGGCATGTTCGGGTTCGGTGTATTTTTCAGATGTTTCTGTAAATACCACCTTCTCGCGTTTGCCGTTTTTTACGGTGTAGGCTACCATGCTGCATGTGTCCTGGCTGCGGTTTATCTCCAATATGTAGAGCCGCGTCCCGTCGGGCGACCACGTTATGTTGGTGAGGTATTTGTCGGCGGGCAGCCCTGTCTGCATCAGGCGCGTCCTGCCGTTGCGCGTGTCGTAGACTCCTACCTTTACCTTGTGGCTCTCCATGCCGGCCATCGGGTATTTTATGGCGCGGAGGGTTGCCTCGCGCGCGTCTATGTCTACCAGCGGGTAGTCTTTTACCCGGCGTTCGTCCATACGGTAGTAGGCCAAGTAACGCCCGCTTTCGCTCCAGAATATCCCCTGCTTTATGCCGAACTCGTTGCGGTGTACATCGTCGCTGCCGATTTTTATGCCGGGAGTGTCGGTGCTGACGGCTGTCTCCCTTTTGCCGTCGGGGGTGAGCAGGACTATGGCGTTGCCGCGGCTTACGGCATAGCGGCGTGTGGCGGGGTTGTATACGGGGGTGCCGTCGCCGCTTTCAAGGGTGTATGTCCCGATAACCGTTTTCCGGGCGGTTGCCACATGGTATATCTTTCCCTTGTTTTTTATTTGCAGTATTATCTCCCCGTCCTGGGATGCGGCCGTGTACAGGGGTATTTTTTTCAGGGTATCGCCGAGCAGCGTGTTGAGCCCTTCAAGGGTGATTACCGTCTCTTCGCCCTTTTCAAGCGGCGTCCCGGCTACTACGGCACGGTTTTTTACATACACGTATCTGTCGCCGGCAAATTGCAGCTGCGAAAGGGGTTTCCCTTCCAGGGGAAGATATTTTTTCCCTCCGGGTATGAGTTGTTCCAGTGAACTGTTTCCTTCTTTTTGTGCCATAACCGTTGCGGTTAATGCTATTGTGGTTATTGCCAGCAGCGTGGCGACGTGCCGTTTTACCCTTGTGGTGTTCATTCTTCTTCTTTTTTCTTCCTTTTACGGAACTGCCTGCTTTGTGTTTCCCCTTCGTTTAGCAGCGTGGGCTTGCGGAACTTTATGAAACGTGTCATGAATTCTTCGCCGTGCAGTTCCCTTTTTTCGGCCGCCGTTTCATCCGCTCCTGCGGGTAAGGGCGTTTTTTCGTGCATGTACGGCTTTTCTTCTTTTTTTATCTGCTGCTCGGGACGCGGCCTCCGCCCGGCTTTCTCTTCTTTGCGGGGAACGGCGGCTTTGCCCTCCGGCTTTTTGCCGCTTTCCTGTTTTTGTGCGGAACTTCTGCCGTCCCGTTTTTCGGCAGCTCTCTTTGTTGCCGCTTCCTTGTATTTGCCGCCGAAGAGTTCGTATTTGCGGTACTCGCATTCCAACTGTCCGTTCAGCAGCTGGTGTTTCTCGGAGGGTTTAAGCCCTATGTTGTTGAACCCTTCCCGGCTGGAACTGATTACCCATGCTTCGCCTCCGGTATAGAGGTGCTTGAGTTTGCTGCCGAGTTCGCGGTATATGTCGGCCAGGTCGCGCGGGGCAAGCCTCTCGCCGTACGGCGGGTTGGTTACTATCAGGCACGGGGTGTGGGGCTCGTTCTGTTCCTGTATGGAGCGTACTTCGGTTTCGATGTATTTTTCGAGCCGTGCGTTTTTTATGTTGGCCCGCGCCGTTTCTATGGCCCGCGGCGATATGTCGCAGCCGTATATCTTGTAGTCGAATTCTTTTTCCCCCTGTTCATCGTTGTATATGCTGTTGAGCAGGTCGGCATCGAAATCGTTCCAGCGTTCAAAGGCATACCCGCTCCGGTATATTCCGGGAGGCGTATTGGTGGCTATCAGTGCGGCCTCAATCAGTATGGTGCCCGAACCGCACATGGGATCGAGCAGGTTGCTGTTGCCGTCCCACCCCGCCATTTTCAGCATGGCGGCGGCAAGTACCTCGTTTATCGGGGCTTCGGTCTGTACCGTGCGGTAGCCGCGCTTGTGCAGCGATTCGCCCGAACTGTCGAGCGATATTGTGCATTCGTGCCCCGAGATGTGCAGGTTTATGAGGATGTCGGCATTGGTGAGGCTTACCGACGGACGGGCCCCGTATTTTTCCATGAAGCGGTCGGCTATGGCGTCCTTTACGCGATAGGCGGCGAACTTGGAGTGGCGGAAGTCGTCGGAATAGACTACCGAGTCGATTGCGAACGTGCTTTTCGGGGTGAGTATGTTTTCCCATTCGTACCGTGCGGCCTTTTCGTAAAGTTCGTCGGTGTCCCCGGCCTCGAACCTGTATATGGGTTTCAGTATCTTCAGGGCGGTGCGGCAGCGGAAGTTTGCCTTGTAAAGCAGCTCCTTGTCCCCCATGAACGACACCATGCGCCGCCCTTCGGTTATCTCCTCTCCTCCTATCTCGGCTATCTCCTGCGCCAGTATGTGTTCTACTCCCCTGAGGGTCTTTGCTATTATTTCAAATTTACCGGTTTCCACTTGTCTTCTGTTTTGCTTTTATCTGTGTTATCTGTTCGCCCGGGGCTACGTCTTCGGTTACCCATATGTTGCCCCCTATGGTCGCTCCTTCGCCTATGGTTATGCGCCCGAGTATGGTGGCGTTGGAGTAGATTATGACGTTGTCCTTTATTATCGGGTGGCGGGGTATCCCCTTTATGGGGTTGCCGTTCTCGTCGAGCGGGAAGCTCTTGGCCCCGAGCGTTACTCCCTGGTAGAGTTTTACGTTGTTGCCTATTATGGCCGTCGCCCCTATTACTACGCCGGTGCCGTGGTCTATCGTGAAGTATTCGCCGATTTGCGCGGCCGGGTGTATGTCGATTCCCGTTTCGGAGTGTGCCAGCTCGGATATGATGCGGGGTATCAGCGGTACGCCCAACTCTATCAGCTTGTGCGCCATGCGGTAGTTGCTTATGGCGCGTATGGCGGGGTAGCAGAAAATCACTTCTTCGTAGCTTTCGGCCGCTGGGTCGCCGTTGTATGCGGCTATGACGTCGGTGGCCAGTATGCGGCGCATTTCGGGCAGCGCGGCTATGAATTCGGCAGCCTTGCCTGCGGCGTTTTCGTGTTCTTTTGTTATGTCGGCCTCGGATTGTGTGCATGCGCTGCATATCCCTGCCAGTATCTGCTCGGTGAGCATCTGGTAGAGTTGCTCGGCGGTTACGCCGAGGTGGTATTTGAGCGTGTCGGAATCTATTCTTGAGTTGCCGAAGTATCCGGGGAATATCAGTGCGCGGCAGAGTTCCGTTATCTCGCGCAGGATGTGCCACGACGGTTTGGGCTCTCCTTCGTGCCTGCGGTTGCAGAGTACTTTCACGCTGTTGAAGTCGGAGAGCGTGTTGACCGTGTCGGTTATCGTTTTTGCATGCTCTTGTTTGCGCATATCGGGGTGTTTTAAATCCGCTGCGAAGATACTAAATATTGTCGAGAGTTGCCGCTGCCGCGCAGCGTTTTGTTGTGCGCCGGGGGTGGGTGCAGGGTACGGGCGGCTACCGGCTGCCCCATGTGGAGCGGTCGAGGTTGCGGTAGGTTATGGCTTCGCGCAGGTCTCCCGGGAGTATCTCTTCGTGGCCGGCAAGGTCGGCAATGGTGCGCGCTACTTTCAGTATGCGGTCGTAGGCTCGGGTGGAGAGGCTGAAACGCTCCATGGCGTTTTTCAGCAGGGCCATACCTTCGGCATCGGGTGTAGCGTAGCGGGCTATAAGCCCGGGGGTCATCTGCGCGTTGCAGTGTATGCCGGGTTCGCCGGCAAACCTGAGGGTCTGTCTTTGCCGTGCCGATATTACGCGGTTGCGTATTACGGCGCTGGTCTCGCCGGGTTTCTTGTCGGCCAGCCTGTCGAACGGGACGGGGACCACTTCTATCTGTATGTCTATGCGGTCGAGCAGGGGACCGGATATGCGCCCGAGATATTTAGCCACCGCCCCTTCGCTGCATATGCATTCTTTTTCGGGGTGGTTGTAATAGCCGCACGGGCACGGGTTCATGGATGCGACGAGCATTATCCCGGCCGGGTATGTTATGCTGCTTTTACTGCGCGAGATTGTTATTGTTCGGTCTTCGAGCGGCTGCCGCATCACTTCGAGTACGTGCCGCGAAAATTCGGGCAGTTCGTCGAGGAAGAGTACTCCGTTGTGCGCCAGGGATATTTCTCCCGGTTGCGGATATGTGCCGCCCCCTACCAGCGCAGCGCTCGATATGGTGTGATGCGGCGAACGGAACGGGCGTTGCCTTATAAGCGAAATGTTTTGTCCCAATATGCCGGCTACCGAATGGACTTTTGTTGTTTCAAGCGCTTCTTCCGTGGTCATGGGAGGGAGTATGGAGGGAATGCGTTTGGCTATCATGGATTTTCCCGATCCCGGCGACCCTATCATTATTATGTTGTGTCCGCCTGCTGCGGCTACTTCTACCGCGCGTTTTACGTTTTCCTGCCCTTTTACTTCGGAGAAGTCGAACGGGTATGTGCCGTCGCTCTTGTTGAACTCTTCTTCCAGGTCGGCTTCTATACGCTCCAAACCGCTGCACCCGTTGTTGAAGAACCCGGCCACCTCTTTCAGGTTGTCGGCTCCGTAAACGGTTATCCCCTGTACAATGGCTGCTTCGGGGGAGTTGTCCCGTGGCAGGATTATTCCGGTAAACCCCTCTTCTTTGGCTTTTATGGTTATGGGAAGCGCCCCTTTTATGGGGCGTATCGTGCCGTCGAGCGAGAGTTCCCCCATTATTATGAAGTTTTCTATCCCGTCGCTTTTTATGCAGTCGGCCGCCGCCAGTATGCCCATGGCTATGGGCAGGTCGTATGCCGTCCCTTCCTTTTTTATGTCGGCCGGGGCGAGGTTTACCGTTGTCTTGCGGCGCGGGTATTTGTATCCGGCCTGGTTTATCGCCGATATTATCCGGTGGTGGCTCTCCTTTACGGCGGCATCGGGCAGCCCCACCATGAAAAACTGGATGCCTTGAGTACAGTTTACTTCTATGGTTACTGTCTGGGCGTCGATGCCCTGTACGGCTGCCGAATAGAGTTTCTTAAGCATGGTGTGTCGGGCTGTTATTTCAGTTTCTGTTCTATTAGCGTGCGGAGCGAGTCTGTCTTCAAATCGCGCCCTATTATGGTACCGTTGCTTTCAATGAAAAACAGTGTGGGGAGTTTGCTCAGGTTCAGCAGGTAAGCCGTCTGCGAGTTCCACCCTTCGGGAAGGATGCTGTGGCTCCATGGCAGCGTTTGGCTGCGTATTACCCTTTTCCATGCGTTTTTGTCTATGTCCAGCGATACGGAGTGTATCTGTACCTTTTTTTCGGGTATGTTCCTGTACAGCGTGCGCAGCGTGTCGATAATGCGCATGCTTGCCGTGTCTTTTACCGACCAGAAACAGACTACTGTGGGGAGGTTCTTGCGGGAGAAGCTGTATATGGCGCTGTCGTTGGGGGTGTGCAGCTGGGTATACGGCATTACCTTTTCTTTGTCGTAGCGCTGTGCCGAGACGTACCGCTCTATTTTTGCCGTAAAACGTTCTGGGCGGGCTTCGGAAGTTGTGGATTCGGTCAGCTGGCGTGTTTCGTTGCGATTGTCGTAACGGCTGACATACCGGTATATCAGGAATATGGACGCGGGGGATGAGGGGTTTGCCTTTACAAATGCCCCGGCAAGCCTGCTTACGCTGTCGGTTGTCGCCGCAAGGCGGGCGCAATAGGCCGAATCGCCGTGGTTGGCAACGTACAGGTTGCGCAGCGAGTCGAGGGCGGACAATATGGGTGCATTCCCGTTGTAGAACCCGCCGAGCAGCGTGTTGGCGGGATTCCCGCTTATTTTTGACCTGTACGGCGAAAATTCGCCGCTTACGGTTATGTTGTCGTTGTCCTTTACAAACAGAGCGGTGATAAGGCGGCCGTTTTCGTCGGTGATGTACAGAGGGGTTTCCTGTGCCGATTCAGCCTTTATCGTGAATTTGCCCGATTTTACCCTTGCCGTGTCTGTTACGATTCCCTTCTCGGGGTTTTCATACGCAGCATATACGGTTGTCCCTCCGTAGCCGGTTATGTCGCCCTTTACCGTTATGCCTCCCTGCATTATGCCGTGCTTGCACGATATTGCCGCCAGTGTGAGCGCGGCGGCAAGAGCAAGGTATGTTGTCCGTCGTTTCATCGTTCCGGGAGTTTGTTTCTGCGAAGATAACTCTAATCTTTTTTCCGTCAAATACCCGTTTACGGGTTGTAGAGGTCGCGGTTGTAGAACTCGAGTATTTCCATTATGCTCTTGTAGGCTTCCGCCGCGGGCGATGCCGGGTTCAGTCCTGTGGCCGCAAGGTAGCATTTTACGGCCTCTTTCCAGTTGCCGGTCTTGCGGTGGAGATTCCCGAGCCTGTAATGCAGCGTGTCGTCCGTCGGGTTTGCCTTTATCTCTTCTTCAAGGGACTTTATCTCTTCGGTTATCTTTTCGACGGTATCCATAGTCTGTTTTTTTTGCCGTTTTACGGCAAAGATATGCGAAAGGGATGAAATAGAGGGCAATCTGCGGTGCGGTTTTTTCGGTTTTCGGCTCCGTCCGCATATTATCTTCCTCTCTTTTGCATCGGCCTTGCCGTGTGCCCATTTCTGTCCGGAAGAAATATCTTGAAACAGAAAAGCATTGACAATTCCTGTTTCCGATTGTCAATGCTTTCTGCTTTGGAGCGGTAAGCGAGACTCGAACTCGTGACCCTCAGCTTGGGAAGCTGATGCTCTACCAACTGAGCTACTACCGCCTTTGTCTGTCCCTGTTACTCTGAGTTGTAAATGCAGCACAGAGTACCGAACAGCGGTGCAAATATAATATGTTTTTGTTTTTCCGGCAAATTAATTTCAATAAAATGTCTTTATGTTTTCAGGGAAGGCCTCCGTTAAGCTAAAATAGTATACCTTTGTGTCGCTATTTCCGCGATATGTTTCTCAAGTCTTTATCCATACTGAACTACAAGAATATCGGCGAGGCCGAACTTCGGTTTTCGCCCGGCATTAACTGTTTTCTGGGAAACAACGGAATGGGAAAGTCAAATCTGCTGGATGCCGTTTATTATCTGTCGTTCTGCAAGAGCTGTTCGGGACTGCCCGATTCGCAGAATGTCCGCAACGGCGAGCAGATGTTCATGCTGAAAGGTGTGTACGCAGGTGTCGCGCCGGAAGGGGATACCGAAGTCCACTGCGGGTTTAAACTGCACCAGAAGAAGACTTTTAAGAGGGACGGCAAGGAGTACGGCCGTTTGTCGGACCACATAGGTTCTGTCCCTTTGGTGATTGTCTGGCCCGAAGATTCTGAACTGGTGCGCGACGGAAGCGAGGTTCGCCGCCGTTTTATGGATCAGACCCTGTCGCAGTTCGACAGCCGTTATCTGTCGGCGCTTATATCCTACAACAGGGCTTTGGCTTCGAGGAATGCCCTGTTGAGGAAAGGTACTGGTCCGGCCGACCTGTTTGAACTTCTGGAGGAACAGATGGGGCTTGCGGCCGATATCGTCTATCGGCGCAGAGTCGCTTTCGTCGAAGGGTTCGCCCCGGTGTTCGAGAGGTTTTATGCCGATATTTGCGCAGGCAACGAGCGTGTTTCGCTGTCGTACCGCTCGCATGTCGCCGACGGCGGTTTGCCGGCACAGCTTGCGGCTTCGCGCGAGCGGGATATGGCCATAGGGTTTTCTACGCGCGGAGTGCATAAGGACGACCTTGTAATGGAAATCGGCGGTTTCCCGCTTAAGAAGTTCGGTTCGCAGGGACAGACCAAGAGTTTCGTCATAGCGTTGCGTCTGGCCCAGTTCGAGTTCCTGAAGGAGCGTTCTGGCAAGACCCCGCTCCTTTTGCTGGATGATATTTTCGACAAACTGGACGCTTCGCGCGTGGAACGGATTATGGCTCTCGTCTCGGGGAGCGGTTTCGGGCAGATTTTCGTTACGGATACGAACAGGAAATATCTCGACGGCATTGTCCGTTCGGCTTCGGGCGAGTACCGGCTGTTCGGTGTTGAAAACGGCGTTGTTTCGGATATGGTATGAGAAGGAAAGATACGGTGCATATAAGCGAGGCGCTCCACTCTTTTGTGCAGAGGTACGGTTTGGAGGGGAAACTCGACGAGTGTTCGGCTGTCGCCGCATTGGGCGATGTCATAGGCAACCCCATGATGCAGTACGTGGGGAAGGTGTATGTGCGTGGCGGCGTGCTCTTCGTGCATGTGTCGTCGTCGGTTGTCCGGGGCGAGCTCGCCATGAACAGGCATGTGCTCCTCGAACGTTTGAATGCCGCTGCTGGGAATGCGGTTATCAAGGATATTGTTTTCAGATAAATCGGGTTTATGGATTTTTCGGTTTTCAGGCACAGGGTTTCTGTCCAGCCCCGTTTTAACGATTATGACATTATGGGGCATGTAAACAACACTCTATTCTTTTCGTTTTTCGATATAGGCAAGGTCGCCTATTTCGAGCGTGTCTGGGGAGGGTTTATGGACTGGCGCAGCATGGGGCTTGTAGTGGCTCACGCCGAGGCCGACTTTTTCGCCCCTATCGTTATGGACGAGCCTGTGGCTGTTGAGACGGCTACGGTCGAGATTGGCCATAAGAGCCTTGTGCTGGCACAGCGGATTGTCAATACCGATACCGGTCAGGTAAAAGGTACGGGGCGTACTGTAATGGTGGGGTTCGATGCCACGACTGGCGTGAGCAAGCCTGTCCTGCCTGAGTGTGCAGCGGCTATAGCCGCCTATGAGGGCAGGGAGTTTCCCCGCCCCAAGTGATAAAGGCGCATTTCCGGGCGGCAGTTTATGCTTTTTCCTTTACCCTTTCTTCCGGGGTGCGCAGTATGCGGGCGTGTTGCGCATGCGCCGGCCATAAGGTGCGGCTCCTTTGTCAGAGGTCGCTCCTGACGCTCTTGTAGCAGGGTTCCCCGCTGACGGCGTTGCTGATGTAGTCGGGACTTATCCATGTGTATCGGGGGTTTATTACGTATCTCCCTTCATCGTCGATAAATCCGTAGTACGGACCTACTTTTACAAGGGCCATGTCGCCTACAAACGGATAGGCTTCATCGAACTGCTCCTTTACCTTTATTTTCCCTTTTTTGTTTATGTAACCCCAACGGCCGGAGGGGAACTGGACGGGCGCAAGCCCTGAGCCGAAAAACCGCATGGCGTTCCCGAAATGCGGTTCTATCACCCATTCTCCTTCCCGGTTGCACCACCCGTATTTACCTTCGCGTGTGGCAATGTAGAGTTTTCCGTCTTTTTCGAGCCACTCGAATGCTGGCTGGAGGATATAGTTCCCGTCCGTATCTATTGTGCCGTATTTGTTGTTGCTGCGCACTATGGCCGTCCCTTCATCGTCGAATGCGCCTGCCGCATCGAATATGGCCGGTATTACGGCTTCGCCGGCGGTGTTTATGTATCCCCATTTGCCGTTCATGTCTTCAACCGATGCCCTGCCGTTGCTGAAACGCGTGGCGTTATAGTATATGGCGGGAACGGTTATTTCCCCTTCGTCCGATACGAATCCGTAACGTATACCGCCGCTCTCCCTGGCTGTAAAGCGTGCATACCCTTCATAGAATATCTCTGCTTCTATCGCCTGACCCAGCGTGAACCGGATTTCTCCCTTGCGGTTTATTACTCCCGGTGCACTGCCGTTGCGTACCGCCCAGGCCTTGCCGTCGCGGAATATGGTTGCGCTTTTGTATATGTCGGGAAGGGCCATTTCCCCGTCATCGTCCATGTAGCCGAAGTTGCCGTTGTTGTTTACAACGGCGTACCCGTCGCGTATCAGGGATGCGCCGCGGCAGGTTGTCGTCAGTTGGGGTTCGTCGCTGCCGTTTATGTAGTATGTGGTGTCGGCATACTCTACCGGAATGTCGCCCGTTTTGGTTATGCGGCCTTCGTTTACGCTGCATCCGGCCGTTTGCAGCAGGAGCGCGGCAAGGAGTGCAGCCGTTGCAGTTGCCCGCATGAGGTAAGACGTGGTTTTCGGCATGGCTCTGTTATTTTGTGTCGTTCTCGGAGTAGGTGCAGATATGCCGGTTGCGCTTTTCTTCGAATATGTCGTTTATGGTAATCAGTATGCCCGATTCTTCCACGTCGCCGAACTCGTCGTTTATGGCCGTGCCGAACATCCGCATAGTGGGGGATAACCCCATATAGGCGTTTACGAGCGGCGGGATGTTGGTCCCCATGCTCCTTACGCCGGCATTGAGCGCCATGTAGTCTTCCTTGAAATTGTCGTAGTGGAATATCTCCTGCATCCGGGCCTCGTCGATGTCTGTCTTGAGCGGGTTCTCGGGCCATACCAGGCGGTCCTTGTCTGCGAAGTATTTGTGCAGGAAGTAGAGAATCATGTTGCGCCCTTCTATCGAGTACGACGGGTACATGGTAACTTTGCCGAAAAGGTATTTTATGTCGGGATGCTTTACTACCAGCGCACCCAATCCGTCCCACAGGTTGTCAAGTGCGAATATCCCTTTTGTGCCGGCCCGCGACGACTGGTATTCGAGCGTTACGAACGAACGTCCCAGTTCTATCGTGTAGGGGAGGTACTCTTTTATGAACTTGTCGGAAAAGTTGAACATGTGCGCCGTGGCGATGCGCGGTACGCCCGGACTGGTGAATTTTATGTCTTTTCCCAATATGAAACGGTATCCGCCCAGTATCTCCTCTGCCTGGGGGTCCCAAACGAAGAGCTGTTTGCACGGGGGCTCCATGGTGTCGTACTGGTCTATGTCTACGGCTTTGCCTGTACCTCCCCCTGCCGAGCGGAACGCTATTTCGCGCAGCCGCCCTATTTCCTGCATTATGTTTGGCGAACTCGCGGCATCGGTTATGTAAATTTCATTGTTGCATTTACGTGTGTGCCTTAGAAATTTATCATCGGTCAGTTCTGCCTTTATCAGTTCTCTTGCGACCTTTGGAATTATTTCTTCCATAACGGGATGCGTGTTATTCTGTTTTCAGTTTGTAAACTATCTCTTTTACGTATTGCGCCCATTCATTGGGCTTTTTGCTGTCGTTGAACGTCTGCCACGGTATGGGTTTCCCGAAGTAGATGCCGAACGTCTTGTGTTTGGCCTTGAACATTTCGTCGGGCAGATATATGAGTTCTACGTTGAATTTTATTCCGGCCTTTTTGCGGAGATTGGCGAATCGGTAAAAGAAGCGGGAGTTTTGCCCGTCGAAGTATACGGGTATTATATCGCGGCGGGTGTTTACGGCCGTGGTAATGAACCATTTTTTCCACTCCAGGTCTTTTATCGTCCCGTTTGTCATTCTTGAACACAACCCGGCGGGAAACACGAGCAGCTGGTTGTCCGAGGCGAGGGTCTCTTCTGTTTCGCGTATCAGCTGGCGGCTCTGCTTCCCGTACTTGTTTACCGGCAGGAATACCGGGCTGAGCGGTTCGACGTTCATCAACAGGTCGTTTACCTGTACTTTCAGCCTGTTGTCGTAACGCCTGCCCAGATAGGTCATCAGCAATATGCCGTCAAGCCCCCCGAGGGGGTGGTTGCTTGCAAAGATGAATTTCCCGTCCGCCGGGATGTTCTCTTCGCCGTGTATTTCCCATTCGGCGCTGAACAGCCCCTTGCAGGCTTCGGCAAAGTCTATGCCCCGTTTCTTGTAGTTGTCCTTGAGGAATTCATTCATCTCGTCCTGATGGATGATTCTCTTCAGATAGCGGACAATAAAGCCCGGAAGCCCTTTGCCGTTCCTTACCCTGCTTTTTACAACTTTGTCAATATCTATTTGTATCGGCCCGTTATCCATCTTTCACGGAAAAAGATTGGCAAATATACTATATTATTGCTGATAGATAACTATTTTTAATGTTTATTTTTCGTTTAATGTACCCCGCTCCGGCGTTTGTTTTGCGCTTATTCCGGCGTGTGTGTAAAATTAGTTGCCGTTATGGAGGTATAAATGTTTTTTTCGCTAACTTTGAACTCTAAAAAATTTGTAGCGGAGGATTCCGGGATTATCATGCAAACGCCTGTTTATCATATATCTGCATTGCTTGCCGAGAGTGTGGATGCACTTGCTGTCTGCGACAGCGGAACGTATGTCGACGTTACTTTCGGCGGCGGCGGGCATTCCCGCGAAATATTGCGGCGTCTCGGAGCAGGCGGCAGGCTGTTTGCCTTTGACCAGGATGCGGACGCAATGGCGAATATCGTGGACGACCCGCGGTTTGTCTTTGTCCACGGCAATTTCCGTTTCCTGCGGAATTTCATGCGTTACCACGGAGTTGAAAAGGTAGACGGCATCATTGCCGACCTGGGGGTCTCTTTCCACCATTTCGACATGCCCGAGCGGGGGTTTTCGTTCCGTTTCGGCGGGAGGCTCGATATGCGCATGAACCGTTCGGCCGCGGTATCGGCCGCCGATATTCTGAATACGTATGACGAAGAGCGTCTTGCCGGTATTTTCCGCAATTACGGCGAACTGAAGAATGCCCGTCGCATGGCGGCGGCCGTGGTTGCAAGGAGGCGTTCCGGAGGGATTGCCGATGCCGGTACGCTGGTGGAGACGGTCAGTCCATTTATCAGTCCCAAACAGCAGAAAAAAGAGCTTTCGCAACTTTTCCAGGCTTTGCGGATAGAGGTCAACGACGAACTCGGCAGCCTGCGCGCAATGCTGAAGCAAGGGGCGGAACTGCTTGTCCCGGGCGGGAGATTTGCCGTTTTGACGTACCATTCGCTTGAAGACAGGCTGGTAAAGAATTTTTTCAGATACGGCAACTTCGACGGGGTTGCAGAGAAAGATTTTTTCGGCAGGGTGGAAGCTCCGCTGCGCCCCGTAAACAACAAGGTAATAGTCCCCGACGGGGAGGAGATAGAGAGGAATCCGCGCGCACGCAGCGCAAAACTGCGCGTGGCGGGCAAATTGTAATGTGTCATGGCAGAGAGAGACGAATTGGCGGATAAGGATGTTGCCCCGGACATTGCGGAGGACGGTGCGGTGATACCCTCCCGTGCCGCGACGGATGAGGGAGGTGCCGCTTCGGACAACCCTTCCGGCATGGACGCGTGCCTTCCGGTTGCTGACGGGGAAGACGCCGCAGGGGCGGAGACATGCGGAGAAAACGTTTCCGAAGCCTCTCCAGCCGGGAAGAAACGGCACACGTTCTGGCGCACGGTGAAGGGTGTTTTGCTGTTTGTCCTGTCGCTTCTGAACCCGAAGAACCTTTTTTCGGGGAAGATGATATCCATCGATTTTATACTGCACCGCTGGAAAACGCTGCTGACGGTTTTCATCCTGCTGATGTTCTACATATCCAACCGCTATTCGTGCCAGCAGAAGGTTTCGCAGATAGGGATGCTGCGCAAGGAGGTGGAGGAACTCGGATACCGTTCGCTCGACATGTTCGTGCGCCTGAAGCGGCTTCAGAAAGAGGAGTCGGTTTTCAGGGCCGTTCAGGACAGTACGCTGAACCTGCATTATCCCGATATTCCCCCGTATATAATTTTGGACAAGGATTATGGCTCAGAATAGACGCTCGCTGATACTGTTCCGATATATACTTATTTCGGCCATGATAATAGTGGTGTGTTTCGCTATTGTGTGGAACATGGTGCGCATATCGCTGGTTGAAAGCGAATACTGGGATATGAAGGCCGATTCGCTGAAAACCCCGAATGTAAGGATGAGGGCGTTGAGGGGTAACATCCTCTCGTGCAAGGACGAGATTCTGGCAAGTACCGTTCCCGAATATTCGCTTTTTATCGACTTCCGGGTGGACGGGCTGAAAAAGGATACTTTTGAAAAATACGTGAAACCCCTTTCGGTAGCCCTCGCCTCGAAATTCGGGGAAAAGAGCGCGAAAGGGTATGAGCAGTCGTTGAGAAGGGCCTATGCTGCAAAAGTGTCGCGCTACAGGCTTCACGGCAAAAGGGTCTCCTATATCGATTACCGCGAAGTGGAAGAGTTTCCCCTGTTGAACAAGGGCCGCTACAAGAGCGGTTTTTTCGAGGAGCACGTAATTACGCGGACCAAACCGTTCGGGAAGGTAGCATCGCGGACTATCGGCAGTCTTGCCGATACGGGCGGCATTTACGGGCTGGAACAGGCGTACAACACACAGCTTAAAGGGGTTGACGGCCTTGCCGACAAGGAGAAGGTGCGCGATACGTGGGTGTACCGTTACAGCCGCAAGCCGGTGCAGGGAATGGATATACGCACCACTCTCGACCTCAGGATCCAGACTATAACCGAAATGGCCCTGCTCAGGAAACTTAAGGACATAGATGCCGAAACAGGCACCGCCGTAGTAATGGAGGTGGCTACCGGGAAGGTCCGCGCCATAGCGAACTATACCCGGGTGAGGGAGGGGGTATATGCCGAGTTGCGGAACAATGCCGTGGCCGATATGGTCGAGCCCGGTTCCACGTTCAAGACCGTGGCGGTAATGGCGGCTCTCGATGACGGTGTTGCCGCTCACGACGAAATTTTCGATACCGGCAACGGCATCTATCACGTGGGGCGCTCCATAATGCGCGACCACAACCATCACCGCGGCGGTTACGGCGAGATTACCCTTTCGCAGGCCATACAGTATTCGTCAAACATCGGTACGGCCAAGGCAATCCTTAAAGGATATGAAAACCGCCCCGGCTTTTTTATCGACCACCTTTACCGTATGGGACTGGCCGATTCGGTGGATTTCAACCTGAAAGGACAGGGGTATCCGTTCATACCGCATCCCGATACATACAGGGGGTGGAACCTTACCACGCTTCCGTGGATGTCGTTCGGGTATAACGTGCTGATACCGCCCGTCTATACCCTTATGTTCTATAATGCCATTGCGAACGGAGGCAAGATGATAGCCCCGGTTTTTGCCACCGATGCCATTCGCGACGGCAAGGTGGTTGAACATTACGAGGCGAAGGTGGTGCGCGATTCTATCTGCAAGCCCTCTACGCTTGCCGCCATACGTCGGATGCTTTCGGACGTGGTTCTGCTCGGGACGGCAAAGGTGCTGCAATCGCCGTACGTCTCCATCGCCGGTAAAACCGGTACGGCGCAACTCCGCCACAGAGGGCAGGTGGTGGGGCACAGGGTGTCGTTCTGCGGATATTTTCCCGATAACGAACGCCCGAAATATTCGTGCATAGTGGTTATTACCAAGCCCCGCATCGGTTATCCTTCAGGCGGGGACATGTCGGGAATGGTATTGAGGCGGATTGCCGAGCAGATGTACGCACTCGGTTATTTCGGCGAACCGGCCCTGCCCGACCGCGACACGCTGAACTGTTATTATCCGGTTGTGAAGGGGGGTATGGAGCAGGTTGTGGCGGCAGCATGCGATTCGTTAGGCATTGCCTTCTCCGTTTCCGGTGCCGGCTCTTCCTCCCGTTGGGTTACAGCCCGCCAGACAGATTCGGGCGTCGAGCTTGAAGGTGTAGGACTGCGTTCGGGAACTCTTCCTTCGGTAACAGGCATGGGGCTTGTAGATGCCCTCTACATCCTGGAGAGCGAGGGGCTGGAGGTTTCCGTAAACGGCCGGGGGACGGTTTACGAGCAGATACCCGCTGCCGGGACTGCCGTATCCGCCGGGGAAAAGGTTATTCTGAATTTACATTAATTATAGCGAGATGAGAGTTGGTGATTTGATTGAAGATATAAAACCGTTGAGGTGCGTGGGGTCGCCCGATGTTCAGGTCTCGGGTATCGAACAGGATTCGCGCAAGGTAGTTCCGGGTACGCTTTTCATAGCGGTACGCGGTACTGCTTCAGACGGGCATCGCTTTATGGATGCTGCGGCAGGGGCGGGCGCTGTCTGCATAGTATGCGAAGAACTTCCCGCCGTGCTGCACGACGGGGTTACTTATGTCGTTGCGGCCGATACGCGCGAGGCATTGGGCCATATCGCTTCGGCATGGTACGGGCATCCTTCTTCCACTCTGACGCTTGTCGGCGTTACCGGTACCAACGGAAAGACCACCGTGGCTACCCTGCTGTACGAAATGTTCCGTTTGCAGGGCGAAAAGGCGGGGCTTCTGTCCACTGTCTGCAATTATGTCGACGACAGGCCGGTTGCCTCTACGCATACCACGCCCGATGCAATATCGCTCAATGCGCTGCTTGCCGACATGGTAAAGTCGGGCTGCCGTTACGCATTTATGGAGGTGAGTTCCCATTCGGCCGACCAGAAAAGGATTGCGGGGCTCGATTTCGACGGGGCCATATTTACCAACCTTACCCGCGACCATATGGATTACCACAAGACCACGGAGGCGTACCTGAAAGCCAAAAAGAGTTTTTTCGATTCTCTCGGCCGCAAAGCTTTCGCCCTTGTGAATGCCGATGACCGGAACGGCAGCGTTATGGTGCAGAACTGCAAGGGGACGGTGCATACGTATTCGCTCTCCTCTATGGCCGACTTTAAAGGCAAAATAATAGAGAGCCGTCTGGACGGTACGTTGATGTCGGTAAACGGACACGAGGTGGAGACGCTTTTTGTGGGGCGTTTCAATGCCTGCAACCTGCTGGCTGTCTACGGTGCGGCCGTCCTTCTGGGCATGGACCCCGATACGGCCCTGGTGCGTCTCTCCATGCTGGTCCCGGTTTCGGGCCGTTTCCAGACACTGCGCTCGCCGTCAGGCCTGACCGCCGTAATCGATTATGCGCATACACCCGATGCCGTTACCAACGTACTGAATTCCATACGCGAGGTTGTAAGGGACAAGGGGCGCATTATAACTGTTGTGGGTGCGGGCGGTAACCGCGATGCGGGCAAACGCCCCATTATGGCTGCCGAGGCGGCCCGTCTTTCGGATATGGTTATTCTCACTTCGGACAACCCGCGTTTTGAGGAGCCCGACGATATTATTGCGCAGATGCGGGCGGGGATTGCTCCGCAGATGTTGAAAAACGTGCTTTCGGTTACCGACCGGCGCGAGGCTATCCGTACTGCGCTGAGGTTCGCCCGCCCCGGCGATGTAGTACTGGTTGCGGGAAAAGGGCACGAGGATTATCAGGAAATCAAGGGGGTAAAGCACCATTTCAACGACAGGGAGGTTGTTGAAGAGGCTTTTAATGAATTAAACTGTTGAGTTTGTCATGTTGTATTATCTGTTTCAGTATCTCGACGAGATGAACATCCCGGGGGCCGGCATGTTCAAGTACGTTTCGTTCAGGGCTTCTTTTGCCCTTATGTTGTCGCTCTTCTTCGCTACCGTAATAGGGCGGCGCATCATAAACAAACTGCAGCAGCTGCAGATAGGGGAGACTATCCGCGATTTGTCGCTTGAAGGGCAGCTTTCAAAAAAAGGGACCCCGACCATGGGGGGGATAATAATCATTGTCTCCATTCTTGTTCCTTGCCTGCTGCTGGGCGTCCTGCACAATATCTACATGATCCTGATGCTGGTTACTACGGTCTGGCTCGGAGTCCTGGGGTTTGCCGACGATTACATAAAGGTATTCAAGAAAGACAAGGAGGGAATGAAAGGAATCTTCAAGATTATAGGGCAGGTAGGGCTCGGCCTGATAGTGGGGCTTACCCTCTATTTCTCGCCCGATGTGGTTATCCGCGAGAACGCTTCGCATATCCGTACCGAAGCGGTTGCAACCGGCGGGGTCGCCGCGGAAAGGACGGCCTCGCCCGATTTGAAATCGACGAGGACCACAATCCCGTTCGTCAAGAACAACAACTTCGATTACGCCCAGCTTGTCCCCTTCTCTGGCGAGAAGGCGCAGACGGCCGCATGGGTCATTTTCATTTTCGTAACCATATTCGTAGTTACGGCAGTGTCGAACTGCGCCAACCTTACCGACGGGCTTGACGGCCTGGCTACCGGGACGTCGGCAATAATAGGGATTACGCTGGGGGTATTCGCCTACCTTTCGGGGCATGTCATATACGCATCGTACCTCGATATAATGTATATTCCGGGTTCGCAGGAACTGGTTGTCTTCGTCAGCGCATTTGCAGGTGCGCTGATAGGTTTCCTTTGGTACAATGCATACCCGGCCCAGGTTTTCATGGGGGATACCGGAAGCCTTACGATAGGCGGCATCATTGCCGTACTGGCTATCGTGCTGCACAAGGAACTGCTGCTGCCGCTGCTGTGCGGGTTGTTTTTGCTGGAAGGCCTTTCGGTGATATTGCAGAAATCTTATTTTAAATATACCAAATTCAGATACGGGGAGGGGATAAGGGTGTTCAAAATGGCCCCGCTGCACCACCATTTCCAGAAACCGGGCGACGGTTCGGTAAAGGCCTTGTTCCAGTTCCCGAAAACGCCCGTTCCGGAATCGAAAATAGTGGTGCGTTTTTGGATTATCAGTATTTTCCTCGCCGTATTGACAATTGTTACTTTGAAGATCAGATAATGAAAAGGATTGTCGTATTGGGAGCAGGCGAAAGCGGCGCAGGAGCTGCCGTGCTTGCAAAAGTAAAAGGGTTTGACGTTTTCGTCTCGGATGCCTCGCCGGTAAAGGAGAAGTACGCTTCGTTGCTGGACAAGTACGGAATAGAATGGGAAGAGGGGGGGCATACGTTCGAGAAGATTCTGAATGCCTCGGAGGTTGTAAAGAGCCCGGGTATCCCCGATACCGCTCCGGTTGTAAAGGCTGTAAGGGAGCGCGGGATTCCGGTAATATCGGAAATCGAGTTCGGTGGACGCTATACCGATGCCAAAATGATATGTATTACCGGCAGCAACGGAAAGACCACCACTACGCTGCTTACATACCACATTTTGAAGAGTTCGGGCCTGAAGGTAGGACTGGCAGGGAATGTGGGCAGGAGCTTCGCACTGCAGGTGGCAACGGAAGACTTCGATTATTATGTTATAGAGCTGAGCAGTTTCCAGCTCGACAACATGTACGACTTCAAGGCCAATATCGCAGTGCTGCTGAATATAACCCCCGATCACCTCGACCGTTACGGCTACGACATGCAGAACTATATAAATGCCAAGTTCCGCATAACCCGAAACCAGACGGCCGACGATGCGTTCATATACTGGAATGACGACCCCATTATAGCCCGCGAGGTGGCGCGCCGCGACTTGAAAGCGCGGCTTTACCCTTTTGCCGAGACGAAGGAAGACGGGGTGAGTGCCTACAAGGAGGGGCACAGGATTATCATCGACTGCGGCGATGACGGTTCTATGGAACTGCTTGACAGCGATATGGCCCTGCCCGGAAGGCATAACCTGTATAACTCGATGGCGGCTTCCATATCGGCGAAGGTGCTGGATATAAAGAAAGACGATATCCGCGAGGCCTTGAGCGGCTTCAAGGGGGTAGAGCACCGTATCGAGAATGCAGGGAGGGTCCGCGGCGTGGAATTCATAAACGATTCCAAGGCTACCAACGTAAACTCGTGCTGGTATGCGCTGGAGAGTATGAAAGCCCCGGTCGTGCTCATTCTCGGCGGGAAGGACAAGGGAAACGATTATACCGAGATAGAGGAACTGGTAAAGGAGAAGGTGAAAGGGATTGTCTGCCTCGGCGTCGACAACTCCAAGCTGCATGCTTTCTTCGACGGCATGGGCAAGCCCATGGCCGATGCCGGGAGCATGAAGGAGGCGGTGGACAAGTCGTATGCAATGGCTTCGCCGGGCGATGTGGTGTTGCTTTCGCCCTGTTGCGCCAGTTTCGACCTATTCAGCAGTTACGAAGACCGCGGCCGCCAGTTCAAGGCTTGTGTAAAGGATTTATGATTCTGTTTCGACAATGGAGGCCAAAAAGAGCATATTGAAAGGGGACAAATATCTGTGGGGTACGTACTTCGCACTCTGCTTCGTTTCGGTTATCTCCATGTACAGCGCCAGCGGTACGCTTTCGTACGGGAGCGGCGATACGTTCGACCCCGTGCTGCGCCATGCCCTGTTCCTCGCTGCCGGCACGCTGCTTGTCTATCTTATTCACAGGGTGCATTACAAGTGGCTCAGGATTGCGGGTTTCCCCTTGCTGGTGGTTGCTTGCGTAATGCTTATCTATGCCCTGTTCTTCGGCGAGAAGATTAATGCAGCCGCCCGGTGGATTTCGGTTTTCGGCATCAGGTTGCAGCCTTCGGAACTGGCAAAAATGGGAGTTGTCATCACAATTTCGTATTTCCTTGCCAAAGGACAGTGCGAGAACGGTGTGGACAACAAGGCCTTTAAAAAGACGCTGCTGGCGGTCCTTGTCCCGTGTCTGCTTATTTTTACAGAGAATCTTTCCACTACGCTGCTTATAGGCACCATGGCTTTTTGCATGATGCTGGTAGCGGGTGTTTCCCTTAAGAAACTGGGGCTGCTGCTTGTCCTGGCGCTGACGTTCGTCCTGGGCGTGCTGTATGCCGCGAAGAAACTCGATACGGACAATACCGCCGAACAGAAGCGCAACCTCTTTACCAAAGTGGTCCACCGGGCCAACACATGGAACGAACGCCTTACATTCTTCTCCGACAAGGAGGAGATACCGGAATATTTCAAGGCTACCGAAGACGACAACTACCAGACGCACCATGCCTGTATGGCTATCGCCAACAGCCACGGTATAGGCGTAGGGCCCGGAAACAGCAGGGAGAGGGATTATCTGCCCCAGGCGTATTCCGACTTCATATATGCGATAATTATTGAGGAATCCGGTATTCTGGGCGGTTTGCTGGTTATGTTCCTCTACCTCTCGATTCTTTTCAGGGCCTTGAGGAATGCAAAAAAATGCACGCATGCCTTTCCCGCATTTCTGATGCTGGGCATAGCCATGCTCATAGTCTTCCAGGCCATAATAAACATGGCGGTTGCCACAAGCCTTATTCCGGTTACCGGGCAGCCTCTCCCCCTGATAAGCCGCGGGGGGACTTCGGTGGTGATAACCTGCTGCTATTTCGGTATGATGCTCAGCATAAGCCGCTATGCGGCAATGGAGGGAGAGAACGGGAATCCCGATGCGGAGAGGGCGGCTGTTGTCGCCGAGGAGCCTGTTCCGGAAGATATTTCGGCCCCCAACCCTAATTTGACAGATTAATAATTATATACAGTATGGAACGAAAACTTAAGGTGCTTATAAGCGGCGGCGGAACGGGAGGACATATTTTCCCGGCCCTTTCGATTGCCGGAGAGATAAAACGCAAATTGCCCGATACCGAGATTCTGTTTGTAGGAGCTCTCGGGCGTATGGAAATGGAACGCGTCCCGGCTGCCGGGTTCAAGATTGTGGGGCTGCCGGTTTGCGGGTTCGTAAGGAAAAACCTGTTCAAGAACTTTTCGGTGGTCGCACGCCTTATGAAGAGCCTCTCGATGGCGTCCCGCATAGTGAAAGAGTTCAAACCCGACGTTGCCGTAGGCGTGGGCGGCTATGCCAGCGGGCCTACCCTGTGGAGCGCGGCGAAGCGGGGAGTGCCTACCTTGATACAGGAACAGAACTCGTATGCGGGCGTAACCAACAAGTTGCTGGGGTCGCGTGTGGATGCCGTCTGTGTGGCTTACGAAGGGATGGAGAGGTTCTTTCCCGAAGAGAAGATTACCGTTACGGGCAATCCCGTCAGGCGCGAATTGCTGAATACGGAAGTGTCGAGGGAGGAGGCGGTAGAGTTTTTCGGTCTCGACAAGGACAAGAAGACAATCCTTGTTGTAGGTGGAAGCCTTGGTGCAAGGACTATAAACGACAGCGTAAAGGGGGTGCTGGGGAATCTGCCCGAAGGCGTGCAGCTGATATGGCAGTCGGGAAAATTCTATGACAGCGAAGTCAAGGCGGCCATTGCCGAAAAAGGGAGTGCAGGTGTTTACCAGAGCGCGTTCATACAGAGAATGGATATGGCCTACAAGGCTGCCGACCTGGTTATTTCGCGGGCGGGCGCCGGCTCTATTTCGGAACTTGCCCTGCTCGGGAAACCCTCCATACTGGTCCCGTCGCCGAATGTTGCCGAAGACCACCAGACGAAAAACGCCCTGGCTCTTACTTCGCGCGGTGCGGCGTTGCTGGTGAAGGATGCCGATGCCGTAAAAAACCTTATGGACACGGCACTGTCGCTGGTTACCGATGCACAGGAACTTGAATCGATAGGGAAAAAGGTCTCTGAACTGGCATTCAGGGATGCGGCTTCGACTATTGCCGACATGGTTATTGAACTTGCCCGCAAGGGGAGTAAAAAGTGTTGAGTTATGGAGCGTTTCGATTCGATATATTTTCTTGGTATCGGCGGGATAGGGATGAGCGCATTGGCCCGTTATTTCCTGTTTAAGGGGTATAAGGTGGCCGGTTACGACAGAACCCCGTCGCATATTACCGATGCGCTGGTTGCCGAAGGGGCGGAGATATGTTTCGACGAGTCGCCGGAACTGATACCGGGTTACTGCAGGCTTCCCGCCAGCACGCTTGTGGTCTATACGCCGGCTGTACCGCAGAGCCATTCCGGGTTTGTCTTTTTCAGGGAAAACGGATTTGAAATAGTAAAGCGGGCCCGGTTGCTCGGCATGATAACGCGCAGCAGCAAGGCTTTGTGCGTTGCAGGTACGCACGGGAAGACTACCACGTCGTGCATGCTGGCCAATATACTCGGAACTGCTCCAGACGGCTGCAACGCCTTTCTGGGCGGTATCCTGAAAAACTGCAACAGTAATCTGATGCTGTCGGAGAAGAGCGATCTGACGGTTATAGAGGCCGATGAGTACGACCGCTCGTTTTTGCAGCTTTCACCCTATATGGCGGTTATAACGGCCGCCGATCCCGACCATCTCGATATTTACGGTACGGAAGAGGAGTACCTGAAAGGATTTGCCGATTTTACCTCCCTGATACGCCCCGGCGGGGTATTGCTCGTGCGAAGCGGGGTGAAAGTGAAGCCGCGCTGTGCCGAAGGGGTTAGAATCTTTTCGTTCGGCGACCCGGGTTCCGATTTCCATGCCGACAACGTGCGTGTGGGAAACGGCAGGATTGTGTTCGATTTTGTTGCCCCGGGACGTGTCGTGCGCGATGTGGACCTGGGTGTCCCGGTCAGGATAAACGTTTATAATGCAGTGGCGGCCATGGCCATAGCCATGCTGAACGGAGCGGATGACGACGTGCTGCGCGAGGGGGTGGCTTCTTTCAGGGGGGTGGAACGGAGGTTCGACTTCTGGATTAAGAGCGACCGCGTTGTGCTGCTCGACGATTATGCGCACCATCCCGACGAGGTGAAGGCTTCGTTGCAGTCGGTGAGGGAACTTTATCCCGACAGGCACATAACGGTTGTCTTCTACCCTCATCTCTATTCCCGCACCCGCGATTTCGCCCCGCAGTTCGCCGAGGCGCTGTCGCTTGCCGACAGGGTTATCCTGCTCCCCATATATCCGGCAAGAGAGGCTCCTATCGACGGGGTTTCATCGGAGATTATACTTGATGCCCTTACCTGTCGGGAGAAAGAGATATGTCCAATGGAAGGGCTGCTGGACAGGGTACGCGAAGGTCATTTCGACGTGCTTATGACAATGGGCGCAGGCGATGTAGACAGATTCCTGCCTTCCATCAAAGAAATACTGCTCGATAAATGAAAAGGTTTTTCCGCATATTTTTCCTGTCGCTGATGCCGGCCTATATGGTTGCGGCACTGGTGTATTGCGATATCCTCTATGCCGGCGAGGTATGTACCGGTACGGAGGTGTCGGTCCTCGACAGCGCTTCGGTATCGTTCCTTACGGCGGACGATATAATGGAGATAGTGGATGTTTCGGGCCTCTCCCCGGACGGGAAGAAGAGGACGGAGATGGATGCCGACGCCATAGAACGCAAGGTGAGGGAGAATCCCGTCGTGGAGAGCGCCGAATGTTATGTTACCCCGACGGGGCGTGTCAGGATAGATGTTACGCAACGCGTGCCGCTGTTGCGGGTCATATCTCCACTCGGTTCGTATTATGTCGATACCAATGCGCGCATAATGCCGCTCTCACGGTGGGTTACGGCATATATTCCGGTAGCTACCGGGCACATATCGGAGGAGTATGCGTGCGGCGAACTTTTCCGCCTGGCCGAATACCTTGCTTCGGGGAACAAGTGGGGAGCGCAGATAGCGCAGGTTTATGTTACCGCTTCGCAGGATATAGAGTTGATTCCCAGAATAGGACGGCAGTTGATAGTTTTTGGAAAAATAAGTAACTTTGAGCGGAAATTTGAATTGCTGGACGAGTTGTATTCCCAGGCGTTTTCCAGAATAGGGTGGGATACATACTCCCGGATAGACCTTACTTACGACGGTAGGATTATTTGTACCAGAAGAGTAAAAGAAAAACATGGAAACTGAAAGAATGGTAGTTGCCATAGACCTCGGCTCCTCAAACATAGTGGGGGTTGCCGGTGTCAAGGAAGGCGGCAGGATAAAGATAGCGGCTGTGGAAAGAGTCCCGTCGGAAGGAGCTGTGCGCCGCGGCTGCGTGTTTAATGTGGAAGAGGCGGCCTCGCGGTTGAGAAAGCTCGTTACGTTGCTTGAGAACAAACTGTCGGCAAAGATAGAGAAGGCCTATGTAGCCATATCCGGACAATCGGTAAGGAGCATCCGCCATACGGTTTCGAGGCATCTTCCGGAAGGGACGGTGGTAACGGAAGCCCTGCTGTCGGCCCTCTATAACGAAGGCCGCAACTTTTCCATTGCCAACGCCGATATTATAGACATAATCCCTAACGAGGTTATCGTAAACGACTATATAGTAGACAATCCGGTAGGGATGGCCGCTACGAAGATACAGATAGAGATGCAGCTTGCCGTAGCACGCCAGTCGATAGCCAAGAATATACGCGCGGCATTCGCCAAGGCCAAACTCCCCATTGCCGGTTTCATCCTCGGGGTGAAGGCCGATGCCGAAGCGCTGCTGTCGAAAGAGGACAGGGAGAACGGGTGCGTGCTGGTGAATTTCGGCGGCGGGACAACCGCCGTATCGGTTTACAGCAACGGTTTCCTGAAATATTTCGTTACTGTGCCGCTGGGCGGGAAGAGCATAACCATGGATATCATATCGCTCGGGTTCGTGGATGCCGAGGCAGAGAGGTTCAAGATTACACTCGGCAGCGCATCGCTGAACAACACCGACCAGCTGAAGGGGATTACCCTTGAAGGGAAAGGGAAGAATTCCATAAAGCCGAAAGACCTGAACAAGGCCACCGTGGTGAGGATTGAAGAGATTGTGGCTAATGTCGTGAACCAGATAAAGGAATCGGGCTACCGCGATACGGTGAACGGGGGGATTGTCATTTCCGGCAACGCCTCGCAGTTGAAGGACCTGCCCGAACTGCTGCACAAGGAGAGCGGGATGGAGGTAAGGTGCGGCAGCGTTTCGCCGTCGGTATTTATCGAGAATGAACCGGGGGCCAACCTCTTTTCCTACTCGCAGTGCATAGGGATGCTTATGCTCGGCGATACGGTTTGCCTTAACCGCGAAAAGGAGAGCGTGAAGAGTTCTCCGCGTTTCTGGCCGTTCGGCGGGGATGAGAACCGGCGTTCCGAGCCTGCAAGACATAAACCCGTGCAGCCTCAGCCCGAAAAGCCGAAGCCGGTGAAGAAAAAACAGGACAAGTCGTCGGGCGGCATTTTCGACAAGTTAAGGAACCAGATTGTCGATATCATGGGCGAAGACGATAACGAGACCATGAAGTGATAGTGTGAATTTAAATTACCGATACAGCATATGAGCGACAATGAATTGAATGGGCCGGATCCGTTTTTCGACAAGGATACGCCGAAAGGTCCGATAATAAAAGTCATAGGCGTGGGAGGCGGCGGAGGTAACGCTGTAACCCATATGTTCAAGACGGGAATAAACAACGTGTCGTTTGTGCTTTGCAATACGGACCGTCAGGCTATGCTCCGTTCCGAGATAGCCGACAAGGTGCAGATAGGTCCGGGTCTCGGGGCGGGAGGGCGTCCCGAAGAGGGGAAGCGTATTGCCGAGGAGAATATAGAGAAGATTAACGCCATGTTTGACGATGACACCGAAATGGTGTTCATTACCGCCGGTATGGGAGGCGGTACAGGTACGGGGGCGGCCCCCGTTGTGGCACGCGTGGCGCGCGAACATAAACTGCTTACTATCGGCATCGTTACCATTCCGTTCCTGTTCGAGAAGAAGAGCAAGATTATGCAGGCGTGGAAAGGGGTGGAGGAGATGCGCAAGAACGTGGATGCCCTGTTGATTATAAACAACGAGCGTCTGAGCGAGATATACCCCGACCTGAATTTCGTGAACGCTTTCGAGAAAGCCGACGATACCCTTACGAATGCCGCCCGCAGCGTTGCGGAACTGATTACGGTGGAGGGGAAGATAAACCTCGACTTTGCTGACGTGCGCAATACGTTGAAGAACGGCGGCGTGGCTATCATGAGTACCGGTTACGGCGAAGGGGAGAAGCGGATTCTCAAGGCGTTCGAGAATGCCCTCCAGTCGCCGTTGCTCAAGGAAGGGGATGTAAACAACGCCAAACGCATACTGTTCAACATCTATCTCTCGACCGAAGGGGAGAACCCTGTTTCAATGGCCGAGTCGCGCGAGATAAACACGTTTATGGAGCGTTTCGGCAACGATGTGGAGGTAATATGGGGCTGTACCGTCGACAATTCGTTGGGCGGCAAGGTTAAGGTTACGTTGCTGGCTACCGGTTTCAATGTCGATTCGGATATGCAGATTCCCATGGGTCAGGAGCCGGATTCCCGCGTGCAGGCTTCAAGGAAGCAGGAGCAGGATATTATTTCGGAAGTTTACGGGAGCAATGCCGAAGACAGGATGTTCCTGGACAACGCCCGGGCATCGTATGTGGTATTCACGCTCGAGGAGATGGAGGACGACGCATTTATCGACAAGGTGATAAAGACGCCGGTATACAAGCGTCCCGCAAATTTCAAGCAGCAGCTGAGAGACCTCGAGAACAAGGAGAACAAGCAGCCCGACGGCAGGAAGTCCGATTCGGGCAAAGGGAAAAAGGAAGATAAGGGGGGCGATGACGCCTCTGTAAAACAGATATTTTTTTAATTGTAAAGAGAGGAGTTTTTTATGAGCATATTCGATTCCGTGAATAGCGGCATTAAGGAGGCCATGCTGTCGAAGGACAAAGTCAGGCTCGAAGCTTTGCGCGCTATCAAGAAAGAGTTTATAGAGGCAAAGACTGCAAAAGGGGCATCGGGCGAACTGACCGATGAGGCTGCCATGAAGATTCTGGCCAAGATGGTCAAGCAGCGCAAGGAGAGTGCGGAGATTTTCACATCTAACAACCGTAGCGACCTGGCCGGGGCGAATCTGGCCGAGGCTGCCGTAATTGAAGAGTTTTTGCCCGCCCAGATGAATGAGGCCGAACTTGAGGCGGCTCTGAAAGAGATTATAGCCGGTCTCGGCGCTACGTCGCCGGCGCAGATGGGCATGGTTATGGGGGCTGCCACGAAGCAGCTTGCAGGCCGTGCAGACGGTCGCGCAATATCGGCCAAAGTAAAGGAATTGTTGTCGAAATAGAGGAGGTTTTTGTATGCTTACACTTGCAGCCATTAAGGAGAATCCCGAAGATATAGTACGCCGTCTTGCCCGCAAGCAGTTCGACGGCAAGGAGATGATTGCCAAAATAATAGAGTTGGACAAGACGCGCCGTGCCTCGCAGGCCGAACTCGATTCGTCGCTCTCGCAGCTTAAAACCCTTTCGTCGCAGATTGGAATTCTTATCCGTAACGGGGAGAAGAGCAAGGCGGAAGAGGCGAAGTCGTCCGTGGCTTCGCTGAAAGAGAAGTGCGCTTCGCTCGAAGAGTCCATGAAAGGGGCGGAGAAAGAGATAACCGAACTGCTGCTGAATATTCCCAATACCCCGTGCGACCTGGTCCCGGACGGTACGTCGGCAGCCGACAACCTTGTGGTGAAGGAGGGGGGGCGCATACCCGATTTGTGCGATGATGCCCTGCCGCACTGGGAACTGGCCCGGAAGTACGACCTTATCGATTTTGAACTCGGCGTTAAGATTACGGGTGCCGGTTTCCCCGTCTATAAAGGCAAGGGGGCAAGGTTGCAGCGGGCGCTTATAGACTTTTTCCTCGATAATGCGCGCGAGGCGGGATACCTTGAAATCCAGCCCCCGTATGTGGTGAATGCCGCTTCGGGATACGGAACCGGCCAGCTGCCCGACAAAGAGGGGCAGATGTACCACTGCAACGAGGATGACTTTTACCTTATCCCTACTGCCGAGGTGCCGGTAACCAACCTTTACCGCGATGTTATTTTGCAGGAGAGCGAGCTCCCGATAAAGAATACGGCCTATTCGGCCTGCTTCCGCCGCGAGGCGGGTTCTTACGGCAAGGATGTGCGCGGGCTGAACCGTCTGCACCAGTTCGACAAGGTGGAGATTGTCCGTATAGAGAAGCCCGAAAATTCATATGCCGCCCTCGACGAAATGATTGCCTATGTGCAGACCCTGGTGGACAAGCTGGAGTTGCCGTGGCATATTTTGAGGCTCTGCGGTGGGGATATGAGTTTTACATCGGCCATCACGTATGATTTTGAAGTCTTTTCGGCCGCCCAGAAGAGGTGGTTGGAGGTAAGTTCCGTGTCGAACTTCGAGAGCTATCAGGCCAACCGTCTCAAATGCCGTTATCGCGGGGAGGACAAGAAAACGCGCCTTGTGCATACCCTTAACGGAAGTGCGCTGGCGTTGCCGCGTATAGTCGCCGCCCTGCTGGAGAACAACCAGACGCCCGAAGGTATCAGGATACCGGCGGCTTTGGTGCCGTACACAAGGTTCGATATTATCGACTGATGCCGGCCGGCACATTCCGCACCGATAGCGCGGAGTGCTGTGCACGGAAGGCCGGTCGGGGTATCTCTTCCGGCGTCGACGCTAAGGACCGTACCGGGACGCATGTTCCCGGTGCGGCCTCTTTTTATGCGGCCGTTATTTCCATTTCTTGCTTTTGAAGAAGAGGTACGACAATGCGCCTACCGCCACTATTATCCCCCATGCGGCGAAATAGCCGTATTCCCATTTCGTTTCGGGCATGTTGCTGAAGTTCATCCCCCATACCCCCACGAGGAAAGTCAGCGGTATGAAAATCGTGGAGACTATCGTCAACCGTTTCATTATGTCGTTCATGCGCAGGTTGTTGTTGGAAATATAAAGGTCGGTAAGCGACGATATTGTATCGCGGCACTCTTCTATAAGTTGGGCGGCATTGAACAGGTGGTCGTTCACGTCGTTGAAGAACGGGCGGTTGTTCTTGCGTATCAGCGCGGTATCGGAGCGGAGAAGCCGCGTGTACTGGTCCTTCAGGGGGATGACGGTACGTTTCAGTTGCGAGTGGCGCATCCGCAGTTTTTGCAGTTCTGCGCCCGAACTCCTGTTGTCGGCGGCGGCTATCAGCTGTTCTTGCAAATCGTCCAGGGCATCGCCTATTGCCATGGCATAGGTCATGTAGTTTGAGACTACCTCGTTTATCATTACCGAAAAGAGGTAGTCGGACGTGCGTTCCCGTATTTTCAGGGTGTTTTCTTTTATCCCTTTTGCAACATCGTTGAAAAACGGCGACTCCCCTTCGGTGAAACTCAGCACGAAGTTGCTTCCCTGTATGAGCCGTAGCGGAGCGGCGCCGTTGTTGCCGAACAGGTTTGTTACTACAAGGTTATAGCTGTCGTGTTCTTCTATCTTTGCCGGGTGTTCTATGTTGAGAATGTCCTGTATGGTGAGGAAGTCGATACCGAAATATTCGCATATCTCCCTTATGCTGCCGGTGTTCCTGAAGCCGTGTACCCTTAGCAGCAGTTTCTCGTTTTTGTCCATCCACCCTGAAAGTTGCGCGAAAGTGTCGCATACCGTCTCGCGGAAGCGTCCCGATTCGTATCCTGTTGCATGGATGTGGGTGTCGGTGGCGTCCGAACCGTTATAGACGAGGCGTTCGGTAAGCAGGTTGTTCTTCATTGTCGTAGTTTTTCATTTCTGTTTTTGCGGCAGCGGTGTGCGCGGATTGTTTTACGTTGTACTGCAAATTTATCATTTGTGCCGGAATTTTTCCTGTTTCACCCCGCTGTTTTGTCTTTTGTTTGTTGTTAATACATAAGACTTGTCATTTTGTTTTTTGTATATGAAAAGGTTCGTATTGTATTTTATCCCCGCCGTTGTCTGCCTTCTGGTCGGGTTTACTGCGGGAGAGTTGCAGGGGGAGGCCCTGAAAGTGTGGTATCCCGGGTTGGCGAAGTCTGTCCTAACCCCGCCGCCGGCGCTCTTCCCGGTTGTCTGGAGCGTTATGTATATCCTTGCGGGAGTTTCGCTCGGATGTGTTCTGGAATGCGTAAACAGGCGTATGGTGTTTTTGTGGGTGGTGCAGCTGTTTGCGAATTTTTTGTGGAGCGTGCTGTTTTTCGCGTTGCGCAACCCGGCTGCCGGATTTGCGGATATAGTCGTCCTCGACCTTCTCGTGGCGTGGTATATCCATATCGGTCTCCGTTCCTGCCGTACCGCGGCGTGGCTTTTCATGCCGTATATGCTGTGGCTGTTGTTCGCCACATACCTGAACGCGGTCGTGGTAGTTTGTAATTGATTCCGGCGTGCGGCGGATTGTCGGTTCCCGGCGGCGCACAGGGATATTCCTCCCCGTGCGCCGCGGTTTTTTATCCTGCCGCCCTCCCGGTATCGGTAACGGGAGTGTCCCGTCTGTTTCCTGCATTTTTTGCTTATTATTTCCCTAAAAGCAATTTAGTGCGGCCGATATATTGCGGTTATGATTTGTTTTAGTATATTTACGTTGTTAAATGCGGCACATAATATTTTTGCAAAAATTATAAATAAAGCCTATGAAAAAATTTACATTTATCTTTATGGTGCTTCTCCTTGCAGTTGCACCCTTCGGTTTGCGTGCGCAGAGCGGCGATTATCCGATAAATTTCGATGCAGGCGCCACGACCGACCGTACCGACCGTGATGTTACGTCCATTTCCCTGAACGGTTCGGCCGACGGAAACCAGACAATAGATGTGAGCGTATCCGACCCGCAGACCATTTACCGCCCGTTGCTTGACGAAATGTTCACGGCAAGGGCCGGGGAGACGGTAACCCCGCTCTTCGGGTTTGCGGCTACGTGGATGAACGGGTACGTATATATCGACCGCGGCAACGACGGTGTTTTTACCGCCGACCTTGAGGACGTGTGGAGAATCCCTGAAGGGAGCGACCTGATGTCGTATGCTTACCTCGAAACCGTTTCTACCGGCGACAAGGGCGGGTATAAGAGCGACGGTACATGGGTGTATGACAGCGGTGCCGAGAACCTGATAAACCCCCCGGCTTTTCAGATTCCTTCCGATCTGGAAAACGGATTCTACCGTATGCGCTATAAACTGGACTGGGGTAGCGTCGATCCCGGAGGACGTACATCCGATCCCAACCACATTGTAGACAATGCCGGAGTTGTCGTGGATGTACTGTTGAATATCCACGGCGATATGGTGAACGTTTCATGCGCGGCTGGGGACAACGGCAGCATACAGCGTGCCGACGGTTCTGCGCTGGACGGGACCGAGGCGGCTTTCGGCGAGGCACTGAAGGTGAAGGTCGTGCCTGCCGACGGGTATATCTGTGAAGGCTTGACGGTAAGGTACGGCTACAACCTCGACGGGGACCGGCTCGTACACGGCAACCCCCAGTATTTTGAAGTTACGTATCCGTCGTTCATGTTCGATGCGGACGATTCTTTCTCTATTCCGGCCGACATAATGATAGGTGATGTGCTTATCCAGGGCGTATTTGCCGAGGAAGGGGATTTGCCCGATACCGGAACGGACTACTTTTCCAATTATGACGAGAACGACCGTATAACCCGTACCGACCGTGCTCTCAATACCTTTACTTTCTTTTCTCAGAGCAAGGGCTCCACAACCGTGGAGATTGATGACAACAGGCAGGTTTTCCACAGTATGACGGACAAGGAGGTTTCGGTTTCCCCGGGCGAGGAGATAAGCCTGTCCCTTTATTATACGGGTAGCGCAATGCACGCCTATTTCTATATCGACCTCGACCAGGACGGACGTTTCAGGGCGAGCCTTAACGAGGACGGTTCGCCCACGCCGAGCAGCGAACTTCTTGCATACACCTATTACGACGGCAAGAACAGCCTCGGCGAAACCATTACGGGTGCGCCCGGCGATGTGCCGGTTACCTCGCTTCCCGAGTTTACCGTAAACGGCGCATTGCCTGTAGGGGTTTACCGCGCACGCCTTAAGGTGGACTGGAACAACATCGACCCGGCCGGGTCGACAGGCAACCAGTCGTTGTGCGATAACGGCGGTTACATAGTCGATTTCCTGCTGAACGTCCATACGGGCGACGAGACCGTTACGGTCAATACCGAGCACGGCAGCGTGAACGGTGCAGGCAATACGGGGCTGCCGCTCAAAACCCCGTACTTTACCGATATGACACTTGTCCCCACACCTGCAGGCGACGATTTCGTGTTCAAGGGGATGACCATAAGGCACGGGTTGAATTTCGACGGCCCGCAATACGTTCACGGTAACCGCCAGTGGGACGAAATAACCGTCGGCACTGATGGGAGCTATACGCTTCCGGCCGAAAGGGTAAACGGAAATATTGAAATTACGGCATTGTGGGAGCCTACCTCAGAATCGGAATGGCAGCCTGTAATGATAGAGGAGTTCGACGGCGAGGACGGCTCGCAGCCCAATGAAGAGATTTGGGGACGTTGCCCGCGCCAGAACGCAACATGGAACCGCTGGCTCTCCGACAGCGAAGAGGTTATCTACATCGAGGACGGGAAACTGGTTGCCCGTGCCATACCCAACCCCGACAAGGCATCCGACCCCGTTGCAATGATAACGGGCGGCATACAGTCGGAAGGCAAGTTTGATGTATGCTACGGCAAGATAGAGGCGCGCCTCCTTACCAACCCGCACACCGGGAACTTCCCCGCATTCTGGATGATGCCGGCCTCACAGCCGCTCGGCTGGCCGAACGACGGCGAAATAGACATATGGGAACAGATAGACAACCAGAATACGGCTTACCATACCGTACACTCCAACTGGACCTACAACCTCGGCAATACGGGCAACCCGCAATCGTCGTTCAGCGAGTCGGTACAGATGGACCGTTACCATACCTATACTCTTGAATGGGACGAAACTTCCCTGACATGGTTCGTCGACGGCCGTCAGGTGGGCCGATATGCCAAATCGTCCAGTACGGATGCACTGAACAAGGGGCAGTGGCCGTTCGACAAGGCGTTCTATATAATACTGAACCAGTCGGTAGGTAACGGTTCGTGGGCGGCCAATGCCGATGTAAACCATACGTATGTTACCCTTTTCGACTGGGTTCGCGTTTATCAGAAGAAAGAGCATATCTCCGGGGTGGAAAATGCCGCCGCCGAGATGCAGCAACCCGATATAACGGTTTCGCAGGGGTATATCCATGTGGAGAGCGAGAAGCCCGAAACGGTATCGGTTTACGATATCATGGGGCGTCTGGTATTCCGCGAAACGGTTCAGGGCCGTACCGATATTTCCTTGGATAAAGGCATATATATTGTAGGAGGGACTAAAGTGCTTGTTCCTTAGTGCCGAACGTGAAGGCCGGAGTACGGCAGTTGTAGCTTTGCCGGCTATTGCAGTGTAAAAGCGGAACGCAGGTTGCACATTTTGTGTGTCGCCTGCGTTCCTTTTTTACAAGGGAGGGCGCGCCGCCCCCCCCCCCTTGTGCCCGGCAATGCCGTTATATCGTCATGCAATGCCGGAGTATCATAAAATGGAGTTCCCGTATCAGGCTTGTAGCTTTTAACCCCTTTGATTATTTTTGCAGTTGACGCGTCCCTTTTGTCTGGACACCGTATTTGTGTTGTCAGGAATATATCGAGGTATATTCCGGTATGGATTTTTGATTGCAGATGAAAAAGAGTTTTGTAAAAGGTTTGCTGGCGGCTGTTTCGCTTTGCGCAACGGTGAGCGCCGGGGCGTACGATTTTGTAGCGGGCGGTATCTACTACAACATTACTTCCGAAGCCGATAAAACCGTTGAGGTAACGGTGGGCGAAGACGAGTATGTGGGTGGGTATACTATTCCGGCAACGGTAAATAACGGCGGAACAACGTATACCGTTACGGCGATAGGAGATTATGCTTTTTATGAATGTTCCTTATTCTGGTTGGATGGTATCCCCGACGGGATAAAGTCGGTAGGCGAGCGGGCTTTTTCCTGGTGAACCTCTATGGAGACCATTGTTTTCGGCAGCGGCCTTGAAACAATCGCGAGAAGCGCTTTCAGTTGTTGCACCAGCCTTAGACAGATAGAGCTTGGCAGCGACCTTGTAACAATAGGAACTGATGCTTTTAGTTCGTGCGAATCGCTTACCTCCATAACCCTGCCCGAGACTGTTGCAACGATGGGCCCTTCTGCTTTTGCCGGTTGCAGTGCCCTTGCATCCATTAGTATTCCAGACGGGGTCAAGTCGATAGAAGAAAGCACTTTTCGTTCCTGCGACAGACTCGAAACCGTCATTCTCGGCAGCGGTGTTGAAGTTATAAAGGATGATGCTTTCATGTTTTGCCACGCCCTTGACTCCATTGATATTCCCGACGGGGTCAGGTCGATAGGCGGAAGTGCCTTTTCATTATGCAACAAACTCGAAACCGTTATTCTCGGCAGCGGTGTTGAGACAATCGGGGATAATGCTTTTGAGTATTGCGAAAAACTTACCCGGATAACCAGCCGTGCTATGGTACCGCCAGTATGCGGGACAGGATGCTTTACCGATATCGATATATCCAAGTGTACCCTTAACGTTCCTGAAGAGGCGGAAGAGGCATATAAAACGGCCGATGTCTGGAAAGACTTCTTCAATTCGGGACCAGAACCGGAGGATAAGCTGATAACCTCCGATACCCGGGAGACAGGCGATGCGGAATACCGTACAGTAACCGTAAAAGCCGGAGCGGATGCGCGGATGCCGGTATGGACAGTAGGGGAGAACTCCGTATCGGCCCAGACTCTCGACATAGAGATAGCAGCCGATGCCGCAACGCCTGAGATAGCCCTTAGCGGCAGCGGAACGATAACGGCCGAAACCATAAGCGTAAACCGTGCGGTCAAGGCCGGTGAATGGGCCTTTATGTCGTTGCCTTTTGCAATAGATATAGCCAACGTAACCGTAGGCGGGACTGCGGCAGTAATAGACGGCAACATCAGGTTCCTTGTATATGACGGTGCGAAACGCGCAAGCACCAGTGTGGAGCAGTTCTCGGGAACAGGCTGGGTGGCAAAAGAGAGCGGCACGATAGATGCCAACACCGGTTTTGCGGTAGCCGTAAACGAGAACAACGGCAATGAGCAGACGGTAACGTTCACGGCCGCAAACTTCACAATGGATGCAAGCGACAAGCAGATAGCATTGTCGAGATATCCGGCAGAGGTGA